>DATGUF010000011.1:0-162061 GCA_035301485.1 Alcanivoracaceae bacterium | reverse complement strand
CTGCAAGCGCTTGAGAAACAACTCGTTTCACTGAGAGCGAGTTGCAACGATGACCGGGAAGTTGAGGCGTGTGGGGTTCTTGCTGGAATTAGCGAAGGAAACATGCACCAGCAGTAGGTGAAGCATCAACCAGATAATCCGCTTACCCATAATTTACTAGGTAGCAAAGCTTATAGGCCTTGCTACTCAGCCTCTTGGTCACTGGTTGTCCATCCCCAATCATCGAACAACACATAGAGCGCTGGGATCATTATCAACACCAACGCAGTGGTGGTGAGCAAGCCAAACACCACTGAAATCACCAGGGGCTTTACCGCTGCTGCTTGCACACTGGTTTCTGCCAACAAAGGGAGCAAGCCAGCAATGGTGGTGGTAGTGGTAATAAAAATCGCGCGGAAGCGGTCGCGTGTGGCCTGTTGGGCGGCGGCAATGGTGTTCATGCCCTCACTGCGGTGCTCTTTAATAAACTGAATTAACAGAATGGAGTTATTCACCGCAATGCCTGCCAAGGAAGCAGCACCGATTAACGAGGGCATGGAAATATACCACCCCAAAAGTACATGCCCCCACACCGCACCCACTAGTGCTAACGGTATCGCCAACATCACTATCAAGGGCTCCACATAGCTGCGAAACTGAAAAGACAAAATCACAAACACGCCGAGCAATCCAATGAGCAAACCGCGGCGAATGGAACCCGCTGTTTCTGCAGAGCGCGCCACTTGGCCTTCAAAACTTACATGAACACTGGGATGCAACTGCTGCAAGCTCGCCAACCAATGGGCCTGCATATCGCTCACTATATCCTGCGCACTGGCTTGGCGTGCATCCACATTGGCTTGCACAGTAACCGTACGTTGGCCATTAACACGAGTAATCATGCCCCAGTCGCGCTTTTCTTCGCTATTGGCCACTGTATCCAAGGGCACTTGCCGGCCATCTGGCATCATGATGGTTTGTTCAGCGAGGTCATCGAGGCTCGCCCTATCTTGCTCTGCTAAACGAACGCGTATTTCCACATCCCGCTGGCCAATGCGCTGCGTATCCACAATGTTGCCCAAGAACGCAGCACGCAATTGCGAGCCAAGCATGTCTGCCGTTAAACCCAAGGCCAGTGCGCCCTCTTTTAAGCTGAACGAACGCTGCGGTTTACCCAAACGCAAATCATCAATAATGTTGTACACCGCTGCATAGCCAGATAACTGTGAATTCACTGCCAGCGCCGCCTGTTTTAACTCATGCAGATCCGTGCCCTGCAAACGCACTTCTATGGGAATACCAGCGGGGCCAAAACCTGGCTCTTGAATGATCAGGCTCGTGATACCCGGCACTGCTCCGATCTCGGCGCGCCAAGCGGCGGTGAGCTCGTCTAAGGTCATGGTTCTGTGTTCTGCGCTGAACAGATCCACCATCACAGTGGCCACATGGGTACCGGCTTCTTGGGCGCTCAGGTTATGGTTAAAGCGCACTTGCACTGCTTCCACAAAGGGCGCTTCATTAGGTTGCACGGGCGTGAGCTGTTCGTGCAATCGCCACATGGCTGTTTCAACTTGCGCTGCCACAGCCTGTGTGCGTGCTAAAGGCGTGCCTTGAGGCATTAAAATACGTGCCTCTAAAGTATCGCCGTCTAACGCTGGCATGGCTTCGGAGCTCACATGCCCGCCCGCCATAAACCCCACCGTGCCGAGCAAAATCAACAGCACCGCACCGAGCACGCCGTAACGCCACGCAATGGCTTTGTCTGCTAACTTGCCCACGCTTTCTTGGAAGGCATTAAAGGAGCGATTAAAGGCCACTCGAAAACGCGAATCGGCGCTCGATTGCAACGTTAGAACGCTGCCTTTTAGATGATGCGGCAACACCCACAGTGCTTGCACTAAACTGGCCGCCAAGGCAGCGATTAACACCACCGGCAGCACTTTCAGTACAGCGCCAAGTTCACCCACCAGAAATGACAAGGGCGCAAACACCCACACAGTGGTGAGAAAAGAAGAGACAACACTGGGCAGCACTTGCTGCGTGCCCTGCACCACCGCTGCCAACGGCGTGGCCCCCTGCAAAGCATGCACCGCCACGTTATCAGCGATCACCACTGCATCATCCATCACAATGCCAATGGCCATCAGCAGCGCCACCAAGGTAATCATGTTGAGCGATAAACCACTGAGCCCCATGACCACAAAAGCACCCATAAATGCCACCGGCAAACCCACTATGGTCCACACGGCAAGGCGAAGGCGGAAAAACAACGCCAACACCACGATGAGCAGCGCCAGCCCTGAAATGCCGTTGCTCACTAGCATTTCTAGCCGATCGCGCACAATGCTAGTCATGTTTTGCGTGATGCTCAGCTGCACCGCACCGCCAGTACGTTGGCGCTCCTCAGCCAGTAACGCTTGCATATGCTCCAATACGGTTAACGAGTCATCACGCAGCGTTTTGCTCACTTCGAGCACAATGGCGCGCTGCTGATTAAAATAAATTTGCGCTTCGTCCTGCTCGCCTTTTTCTTGCAAGGTGGCAATATCGCCCAAGGTCAGTTCGCTGCCGCCGCTGCCCGATACCACCACAACATTGGCCAATTCTTCTAAGCTGCGCCGCTGATCAGTAAAGCGCAATAGAATATGGCGCTCTGGCGTTTCTAAAATACCGAGCGGCACATCCACGCTTTGCTGCTGTAAACGCATGGCTAAATCGTTGGCCGACAAACCATGCTGAGCCAACACGGCCCGCGGCACTTCCACTTGCCACTGGCGTTGCGACAAGCCTTGCGGCGCCACATTTGCTACCCCCGGCAGTGCCATCAGCCGCTCTTCAAGCTGCATGGCGTAATCTTCCAACCGGTTTTGCGCAAGATCGCCATACACCGCCACTGCGGCCACTAAATCACTCCGGTGCAGCTCGCGCACCACGGGCTTTTCAGTGCGCGCGGGCAAATCTTTCAGTGCCCCCACTTCCGTATTAATGTCATTAATAAAGCGCATGGCATCGCCCTGAGCTTGCATGCTCACCATGGCGCGCGCTAGGTTATCTTGCGCCACGCAGGTCACTTCATCGAGGTAATCAATGCCTTTCACCGCATCATATAAGCGCCGGCATACTGCATCTTCCACATCTGCGGCGCTAGCTCCGCGGTATACCACTTCAATGCTGGCTTCCACTGGGCGGTAATCGGGAAAGGTTTCCCGCTTTAAACTCGGGGCGGCGAACACGCCGGCGGCTAACAGTAAAATTAATAGCAGATTAGCCGCCGTGGGATGGGCTGCAAACCAACGAATCATGGCGCCCCCTTAACGGCTTGCTGTTGCAGCTGCGCCTCACGCTTTTCATCTCGATGCGGCGTCACTGGTAAGCCAGTCACGGCAAAACCCGGATCATCTACAATGAGCACCTCGCCCGCTGTTAACCCTTCAGCAATTACAGCCAAGCCGTTCTGCTCAAAGGCCACGTTTACTGCACGGCGCTGCAAGGTGTTGTCGCTGGCTAAAAGATACACCTCACCTTGATGCACAGCAGACGATGGGACAGCTAATAAAGGCTGCGGGCTGGGTACCGCAAACACCACTTGCACATGCATGTCACGCTGCAACGCTGGGCGTTCAAAGACATTAGCGAGGTTGTAGGGTTCGTCCACCGTCACCACCACACGCCCACTGCGCGTGCCGGGCTCAAGCCCGCTTGCCACTCGGCTCACCGTGGCAGGCCAGCTCACAGTGGGAAAGCCCGTCACATTCACGCGGGCGCCAATGGCTGTAAAATCAATGCGTTGAGCAATATCTAGGGTGGTGTCAGGGGTGCTGTTAGGTAATAGTGCGGCGGTCATCAAACGCCTTAACATGGCTAACGGTACCTGCGCTTCCACTTCCGCTTGTTCAATATTATCCACCAGAAATAACGGCTGCCCCGCCTGCACAAACTGATGCTGTTCTACGGCCACAGAACGCACGCGTACGTCATAGGGTGCCACAAAACGCGTATCGGCAAGGTCTGCACGCCTTTGCCCTAGCCGTGTGCTGGCACGCTGGATCTGGGCTTTGAGTTGCTCTCTTTTTGCCGGTAACAGTGCGAGCTGATTATTCAATGATTGCACTAGCTGGCGCTGTGCCAGCACAGCACGTTGCTGTTCATCCAGCCTTGATTGGGAAATAGCCCCTTTTTTAAACAGGTTGCTTATACGGTTCAATTCCGTTTGCGATAGCTGCAAGCGTTGCTTTTCGAGATCTTGTAATTGTTCGGTGTTATTGGCTTCCGCTGCCAGTTGCGTTTGCTCAGCCTTTAAGGAAGCCAGCTCTGCTTCCACCTCAGCAATAGCCAGTTCATAGCGGCTTGGATCCAAGGCCATCAGCAAAGTGCCAGCGGGTAATAAGGTACCGCTACTAAAGCTAGGGTGGCGCTCCACCACTCGGCCGCCCACATTCGCTATGGCTTGCCATGTTTGCACAGGGCGCGTGATGCCAAAACCACGGGCCGTGATCACAAAAGGCATGGGCTGAACTTCAATGACGGTTAGCGTTAATGGTGCGCTGTGTTGCTCGTTATGGGCGGGCCTTTGGCTTAACAGCACAAACACAGCAACCAGCGCTATGCCACCCAATAATCCCGCCCACACCCAATACTTAGCTTTATTGGAACGCCTCACTGTCATTGCTTCTCCGTTTTACTGTTTTTTTTAGCGCCCCGTGCGAACCAGCAACCATTGCCACTACCGGCCTGAACACAAAGGCAACTTGGCCATCCTCAAAGCCTAAACAGTTGCTGCGGTAAGGCCATGACAAATATTAAGATTGCAAAAAAACGGCATCGATGAACGATGCCGTATAAGAAGATAAATGCGCTAACAGCGCCGCGGATTACTTGAGAAACGATCGCGCTTTAAACGCCAATAACACTAACAAAATGCCAAACACAATGGCGTAAGCGGCAATCAACCACAGGATGGCTAACGCGCCCACACCAGGCTGGGCCATTAAGGCGATACCAAACACCACGGACAACAAGCCGCTTAAAATAAGCAGCCATTCGCCCTTGATTTCTTTACGCAACTGAATAGCCGTCACGATTTTTATCACGCCTAAGGTAATGGCCCACACGGCAATATAAAACAATAACGCCATGGCTGTAATGCCGGGGGCAAAGAACGTTATCAGCCCTACGCCCACGCCCAGCAAGCCACCCAACAGAAGCAACCACCAATATTCTCTATCCTTGCGTTCTGCTATTGCGGTCCAAGTGTTAAGCAAGCCGTCGGCCATGGTAAAAGCACCGAACAAGAAAATGAGCGCGGTAAGGGAAATGCCGGGCTGGAGCCACAACAACACGCCAAAGCCAATGGCTACTAACCCACGCAATAAAATCACCCACCAATGCCGAAAATAAATCGCTGCCAAACCAGTATGCACGAATGCCATCGCTGTTTTCCTTTTAGTTAACCATCATTATTGGCGCCTAGGCGCTCGTCTTAACAACCACTGAGTGGTTTGCCTTTATGCACCAAACACTGTGTATCATACGTTCTTTAGCGAACATTACGACCGCACCAACTCTTCTCGCGCACACTTAAGAGTACTCTTCACGCAATTTTCGCTTCAGTAACTTGCCCGCTGTATTTTTCGGCAACTGCTGCACAAAATGGATATGTTTTGGTAGTTTAAACCTCGCTAGCCTTGGGCGCGCATGCTCCAATAAGGCCTCAGCATTAGCGGAAAAGCCTTCTTTAACCACCACCACTGCACAAATGGCCTCAATCCATTTTTCATCGGGCACACCGATAACCGCCACTTCTGCCACAGATTCATGCTCATACAGCGCTTCTTCCACATCGCGGCTAGCCACCAATACGCCACCTGTATTCACCACATCATTAATGCGATCCACAATAAACACGTAGCCTTCTTCATCTTTGTAGCCTAAATCACCGGAATGGAACCACCCTCCTTTAAAAGCTTCTGCAGTGTCTTCTGGTTTGTCCCAATAACCCACCATCAGCTGTGGTGAGCGATGCACTAACTCGCCTTGCTCGCCTGGTTTACATTCCTCACCCGTTTGTGGGTCGATAATGCGGGTGAGCACTGTTTGCATAGGGCGCCCTGCAGAAGAAGGCCGCTCTGCATGCTCTTCTGGCAAGAGCACTGTGGCCAACGGAGCAATTTCGCTTTGCCCATAACAGTTGTACAAGCCAGCGCTGGGCAACTGTTCACCCAATTCTTTCACCACCTGCACAGGCATAATAGAGGCTCCGTAATACAGCTTATCCACATGCTGCAATGCCTCTGGATTAAAATCAGCATGGCGCAACAAGGAAATCCACACGGTGGGCGGAGCAAAAAAAGCATTAAGCTGTTCGCTAGCAAGAAGGGTTAGCACCATCTCTGGTTGTGGTGCCTGAATCATTCGGCTATAGCCACCACTCAACAGCAGGGGCATAGTAAACACATGCATTTGCGCAGAATGATACAAAGGCAGCGCTGCTAGAGAACGATCAGTAGCCCGAATATTAAGGTGGTATTGGCAAGCACCATATTCAGAAAGCAAAGAACGATGGGTGTGCATGGCACCCTTAGGCGCAGAGGTGGTGCCCGATGTGTAAAGGATCTGCACCACATCGGTATCCGTGAGTGGCACATCAGGGGCATCGTCATTGCCTTCGGCTAACGCTAACTGCAAAACATCCGTGCCCTCGCCGCTGTGCAGGCTGCCATAAATATCCACCGCCACCTTAGCGCGCACAGCGTCCACCTGCGGTTGCAATTCAAGATCCATAAACAAGGCTTTGCAACCAGATTGGTTCAAAATATAACTTAGCTCGTGCTCCACTAAAGCGTAGTTAATGGGCACATGAATCAAACCTGCTTTAGCACACGCCAACCACAGCAACAAATAGGCATCTGAGTTTTTACCATAGGCGCCCACGCGATCTCCTTTTGTTAAGCCCAAGGCCATTAAGCCATGTGCAAGCCGAGTAGAGGCCGCGTGAAGCTCTGTAAAAGACCAAGAACGTGTTGCAAAAGTAAGTGCAGTGCGCCGGCCATGAACAGCCGCGGAACGCGCCACTGCATCGCCGATGGTATTACGAAAAGCACGGGAGGCGTGCTCAGAAATGGTGGAATGAATGAGGCTCATGCACATAATCCTTTATTGTTTTGTTGTTGTATTACGGCCAATCGGTGCCAATAAAATACCTCAACTTTTATTAGCACCCAATTCTTTTTGTAAGCAATTACTTGCGCGCCGCCCCTAACAGGCCTAGATAAGCACGAAAGGCACCGCTGCATCACTTGTGCACAAGGCGCCCGAGCTCTGCACTAAACTCCATTTGCTGCAAGCGCTCCACAAACCATTTGAGCGCTTTACCCTGATTATTGCGCCGCCAAGCCACAGAAATAGGCGCTGAGGTGCGAGGCGTGTCAAGCGTGAGTGCCACCAAAGTGCCGGCAGCGAGTTCTTCTGTAATGCGGTGGCGCGGTAAATACCCTACCCCAAGACCATTGCGCTGCGCTGCAATTTTATGTTCGATGCTGGGCACATACACCCTGCTGCGGCCATCCAATAAACCGAGCGATCGAGTGGCCAAACGCTGCGAGCTGTCTGCCACAATGACCGTCGGATAATCTTGTATCGCGCTAGTAGGTACCGGTGCTTCCAATTGTGTTAATGGGTGGTTTGCAGCCACGGCAAAATCAAATTCCACTTGCCCTAGCGGATGCAAGGCAAACCCCGAGGTAGGTGGCGTGCCCTCTGCTCCCACTACTAAGTCACAACGGTCATCCAACAGCGCATCCCAACTCCCACTTAACACTTCTTCACTTAAATGTATTTCTGTTTTCGGTTGAATTTCTTGAAAGGTTTTAATGAGCTCATACACGGGCTCACACCGCAAAATACTTTCAATGCAAATACGCAGCTCTACTTCCCAGCCTTCAGCAGCTTGGCGCACCATGTCGGTAAGGGCTTCAGAGGCTTTGAGAATATGGCGCCCTTGCTCTAATACTAAACGGCCTATGGGGGTGAGCTCGGCTTTACGGCGGCTGCGATCAAACAACGCCACCCCTAAATCTTCTTCTAACTTGTTTACCGTATATGATACTGCGGAGGGCACGCGATACAGCTCTTCCGCCGCTGCTGCAAAGCTTTGACGGCGCTCAATGGCGTCTAGTGTTAACAAAGCATCTAGCGTTATTAGCATAGTTCAAATTTCCTGATCTTTAATATCAAATTATTCCGCTTTTTATTGCCAACCCTATCTAATATATTACTTACAAGAAACAAGACAACTGATAATTAATAAAAGGAGGCTCTCTGATGGGCTTGCTCGTAGATGGTAAATGGGTTGATCAGTGGTATGACACAAAATCCACTGGTGGTAAATTTGCACGCAGTGAATCACAGTTTCGCAACTGGGTAACTGCCGATGGCAGTGCCGGCCCAAGCGGCGAAGCAGGCTTTGAAGCAGAAGCAGGACGCTATCATCTATATGTTTCTCTCGCCTGCCCTTGGGCGCACCGCACTTTAATTATGCGAAAATTGAAAGGCCTTGAAGAGATGATTTCAGTATCTGTGGTGAACCCGCTGATGCTAGAGCACGGCTGGACCTTTGAGGAAGGTGAAGGCGTTGTAGCTGATCCTTTATTCAATGCGCAGTATATGCACCAGGTGTACACCCAGGCCGACCCTCAATACACAGGCCGCGTAACGATTCCTGTGCTGTGGGATAAAAAACAAAATGTGATGGTGAGCAACGAATCCTCTGAAATTATTCGTATGTTTAACACAGCTTTCGACCACCTTGGCGCAAAACCAGGCGATTACTACCCTGAAGCGCTGCGCGAAGACATCGATGATATTAACGAAGTGGTGTACCACAATGTTAACAATGGCGTGTATAAATCTGGCTTTGCCACCACGCAGGAAGCTTATGAGGAAGCCGTTCACCCTCTATTTGCCACGTTGGACCAGCTTGAAGAGCGCTTAGCCACGCAACGCTACTTAGTGGGCGACACCATTACTGAAGCAGATTGGCGTTTATTCACCACTCTTATTCGCTTTGATGCGGTGTACCACGGCCACTTTAAGTGCAACCTGAAACAAATAGAGGACTATCCTCATTTATCGGGCTACATGCGTGAGTTGTACCAATGGCCTGGTGTTGCAGAAACCGTGAACATGCAGCACATCAAAGAACATTACTACGCCAGCCACGGCACCATTAACCCCACTGGGATAGTGCCCGCAGGCCCATTATTAAATTTTGATGCGCCTCACGAGCGCCACTTGCTGCCCGCTGCAAACTAATAGGGCAGCACCCAAACAACGAACAACACCTGCTTGTTTACTATGCAGAACTAAGATTTTTTGACTACTAAGGATATAACATGACAAACGTATTAGTACTTTATCACTCCATGTACGGCCATATTGAAACCCTCGCTAAAGTTGTAGCAGAAGGCGCTGCCAGTGTTGAAGGCGTAAATGTCACCATTAAGCGTGTACCAGAAACCATGGACGCTGAATTATTTGCCCAAGCGGGCGGTAAAACCGACCAAGCGGCCGAGGTAGCCACTCCAGCTGAACTGGCTGAGTACGATGCCATTATCTTCGGCACACCTACTCGTTTTGGTAACATGTCTGGCCAAATGCGTAATTTCCTCGACCAAACTGGTGGCCTATGGGCCAAAGGTGCTCTCGCCGGAAAAGTAGCTAGCGTATTTACTTCCACCGGAACTGGCGGTGGCCAAGAGATGACCATTACTTCCACATGGACGACCCTTGCCCATCACGGCATGGTGATTGTGCCAATTGGCTACACTACGCCTGAGCTGTTTGATATTTCTAACGTAAGTGGTGGTACTCCTTACGGCGCCACTACCTTTGCTGGCGGTGATGGTTCACGCCAGCCTGATGATCGCGAACTCGCCATTGCCCGCCACCAAGGCCAGCATGTGGCGCAAATTGCGGCAAAGCTAAATAGCTAAACCGCGTTAACCCGCCCTCACTAAAGGCAAGCAAATATATATTTGCTTGCCTTTTCTTTTGCCACTCTGTTTATATTGATGCCGAATTGCCACACGCAAGAGGCCATCGCTTAGTTTTACACCTTGCACTTCAGTGCTAAACTCAGCGCTTTGTATTGCAACAACCCAATTACAACAAAGCTTTTCGCCCACAAGAGTTTCCGCAATGTACGACTTCATTATTATTGGTGCCGGTTCCGCAGGCTGTGTGTTAGCCAACCGTTTAAGTGCCAACCCCGCCCATAAGGTGTGTTTAATCGAAGCCGGTGGCAGCGATCGCAACTATTTTGTCCGCCACACCAACCCGCTGAACATGCTCATGCTAATGAAGAGCAAACGGTTCAACTGGGGTTATCGTTGCGAACCCGAGGCACGCACGGGCCAGCGTCGTTTCTTTTGGCCGCGAGGCAAAGTGCTTGGCGGCAGCAGCTCTGTGAATGCCATGATTTACACCCGCGGCCACCAGTGGGATTTTGATCACTGGGCAGCGTTAGGTAACGAGGGCTGGAGCTACCAAGATGTATTGCCTTGGTTTAAGAAATCCCAGCGTTGGGCGCGCGGTGCTAACGCCTACCATTGCAACCAAGGCACCATGGATGTGGTGGATCCAAACTTTCACTTCCCCACTAGCGAGGCCTTTGTGCAAGCTTGCGCGGAAGCTGGCTTGCCTATTACTGATGATTTCAATGGCGCCGAACAAGAAGGCTGTGGTTTTTTTCAAGTAACGCAAACCCCCACTGGCCGCCGTGCCAACGCGGCCTACTCGTTCCTAGATGACGTGTTAGACCGCCCTAACCTCAGCGTGCTCACACATACGCACGTTACTAAAGTGCTGTTCGATGGCAAACAAGCCGTAGGCGTGGAGGTTAGACGCGGCAAACGCGGCCCACGGCAAACCCTTGCTGCACGCAAAGAAGTTATCCTCAGCGCAGGCGTGATCAATAGCCCTCAACTGCTAAAGCTCTCTGGCGTAGGCCCCGCAGCGGAGTTAGCCGAACACAACATACCATTGGTGCACGAACTGCCCGGCGTGGGTGAAAACCTGCAAGACCACCCCGATGTAATAGTGCGTTATTTAAGCAAAGCGGGTGGCTCGCTGGCCACGTCCCCCTCTTTGGAAACCCTCGGCTTCTTTGCCAAAATGCTCCTTTCTAAAAACTTTATTTTCACCCCTACCGATGCGGGCGGCTTTGTTAAATCAAGCCCCGAAGAAGAAATTCCTGATTTGCAGTTGCAGTTTGGTTCGGTGCGCATGCAGCCCCACGGCGAAGGGCTTACCACTTCCATGAGAAGTGGCTATGTACTACACGTTTGCCACCTACGCCCAGAAAGCCGTGGCCGCGTAACACTTGCTAGCAATGATCCTTTTGCAGCGCCGCGCATTGAAGCTAACTACTTCGAAAAAGAGAAAGAACTAGATGCGTTGGTGAAAGGCGTGCGCCTTTGCCGTGATATTCTTAACCAGCCTGCGATGGCTGTTTTTAATAATGGCGAGGAATGCCCTGGTACTGAGATACAGAGCGACGAACAGTTAAAAACGTGGATCAAGCAAAATGTGGAGACCGTTTACCATACTGCTGGCAGCTGCAAAATGGGCCACGACCCTCTGGCTGTAGTCAACACAGATTTGCAAGTGCATGGTATAAGTGGCTTAAGAGTTATTGACGCTTCCATTATGCCCACCATTACGGGCAGCAACATCCACGCACCCACTGTAATGATTGCGGAAAAGGGTGCACACAAGATTTTACAGTTTTGGAGTGAGCAAGCATGAACAAAGCCACCATTGCAGGTGTATTAACCGCTATCTTGGCCCTTGGCGGCCTTATTTATGTGTTCGCCGATGGCGCACACTTCCCTCTCTACCAATGGCCCTATGAAGCTTTGCAAGGATTGGCTTTCTTTTTAGCATTCGCCCTTGGGGTGCCTGAAAAACTAGCCCATATTCTTGCAGTTTTTATTGCATTAGCCGTATTAGCAATTGGGTTTTGGGTAGGTCGGACGCTGTGGCGTTGCAGATTGAAATAGCGGTAAACACCACCAAACTTGGGAGTTCCGCTGATAAAGCCTTTATAACGGTATCTCGATGCGCACTTTTAAACCTTGATGGCTGCTAAACGTCATCACGCCGTTATAGCGCTCTAACACATCATTAACGATGGCAAGCCCCAAACCGTGGCCGGGTATTTGTTCATCTAAACGCAAGCCTCTACGGCCCAATCGTACGCTTTCTTCTTCAGGCACACCTTCGCCATCGTCGGCCACAACAATAACAGCCTTACCATGTTTTTCATCTAAAGAAAGCTCTACGCACTTTGAGGCCCATTTGCCCGCATTATCAAGCAGATTACCTAATATTTCATTCAAATCATGCTCTTCAATAGGCCATAGCGCTTCGTTAGTAAGCGACGTGGACAACTCAAAAGTTTTATCGCTGTATAAACGCCCCAGCATCCACAGTAGATCACGAGCCTGAGAAACCGGATGAGAGCTACTGCCAATTTGTGGGCCTGCAAAACGGCTGCGCCGCATTTCGGCTTCTAATTGTTTATCTAAATTAGCCAAGCGTGCAGCCATATCAAGGCGTAGCTGGGTGTCTAGGGGGCGTTGGGTATCTTCTAAAATTTGCCGCAATGCCGCTATAGGCGTTTTTACACTATGCGATAGGTTCGCTAACGCTTCTCGTGAACGCTCAATGCGTTGCTCAAGTGTGTCTAGCAACTGATTAAGCTGCACCACCATTGGCTGAAGCTCTGCCGGTGCTTGTGCTTCAATACGTCGTAATGTACCGCGCTGCAGTGCTTTGAGCTCCGTTTTCAGCGCTATTACTGGCCGCAACGACATTGTAACGCCTAGCCAAATAACAGCTACCAATAACAAAATAAGCAACAACGACACAACCGCTGTCCACATATGGAAACTTGCTTGGCTTTGCTGTAACCCATGCATATCTTCAGCCACCAACACAAGAATAGGCTGATCATTGATAGTAAAAGATTGCCGATAAATCAGAACATCCGCGGGAATGTTTAAGCTGTCACTATGCTGAACACGCACGAACCCTTCCTGCGCCGGCTGCAACAACGGCAATAATAAGGGCTGCCAATGCTCAGGATGGGCGACCATTTGCTGTGGCGTTTTCAGTGCAAAAGCATGATGAAACACCTTCTCAAAATAATCACCCATTGCTAGCTGATTTAGGTCGCCATCCATTTCACGCAAGTGCTGCTCAAGAAACTGTGCTTCTTCTTTTAAACGGCTTTCAACAAAATCTCGCGACATCTGTTCAAGCAGCCAACCATGAATCACCCAAGCCACCGCCATGAGAACTATTCCAGCGGGTAACAACAGCAGCAATAATGTGCTCTTAATAGACCTTGGAGATTTACGCTCCGCCATGAAATAAATACCCTTGCCCCCGCCGCGTAACGATAGTTTCTGCACCCACCATTCTGCGCAAGCGGCGAATATAGGCTTCGATAACATTATCGCTTGGGGTGTCGTTCAAATTATAGAGCTGCTCCATTAACTGCTCTTTAGAAAATATTTGCTCAGGCCGACTCATTAAACAGCGCAGCAAGCGAAATTCAGTGCCGGTTAAACTATGTTCGGCACCGCCTGAGACGGTTAAACATTGGCGATTTTCATCTAGCTCAAAGCGTCCCACACGAAGGGTGGAATACACTCTGCCCTCACTTCTACGCACAATGGCATGCAATCGCGCTATTAGCTCTTCCGCTTGGAAAGGCTTAGCAAGATAATCATCCGCACCCGCCTTCAGGCCGCTCACTTTATCTTGCCAATCATCACGCGCGGTTAGAATTAGCACAGGCAAATCTCGTTTTTCTGCTCGCCACGCTTTAAGCACCTCTAAGCCATTGCCATCCGGCAAACCAAGGTCGAGCACACATACTTTGTATTCCTCTTGCCGGCCTAAAACCAACGCTTGCTGTGCCGAAGCAGTAGCATCTACACTAAATCCTGATTTCTCTAACTGGCTCGCTAATCCCTCTGCCAACAAGGGATCATCCTCCACTAATAGTAATCGCATGTTTTGATTCTTTAGCCTTGTTCAATTGCTTGTTAAAAATAAACTAACACGAACTGCTGAGCACTTTTATATAATTTATTTTTCAGTTTCAGTTCAGTTTTGTATGCCTTAATACTCTTTATCCACGTCAAATATGCTATTGAGGTGTACACCATGCAGCACGACCCTATGTTAGCCCACTCCATGGGAGCAGGCGGTTTTTTCTGGATGCTAATCATTGCCATCATCTTAGTAGTGCCCCTGTGGCGCATTTGCCAACGCACTGGCCACCCTGGCTGGTTCGCACTGTTTGCCCTACTCCCTTTGCTAAATGTGGCGTTATTGTATTTCCTAGCTTTTTCGAAGTGGCCTTCGCAAAAAGAAAACAGCCAACAATAAGCAGCGTCCATTTTGTGGGAACGGCGCCAAACATTTTAAATTAACTTTTAGATTATTAGGTATCACTATGTTGTTATTCTTGCGTTATTTTAAATTAACTAGCCCCCAACTTTTGCTTTCGTTCTTTGCGGCGAGCCTCTTCACACCTATAGCCATGGCCGATACTGCAACACCTTCTCAGCCTTCCATAGCTTTAGATGTGTATAAAGATGCCAACTGCGGCTGCTGCAATGCATGGATTGAACATGCCAACGAGCACGGCTTTGACACTCAGGGGCACAACATTAGCCGCCTTTATCAGTTTAAATTATCAAAGGGCATTGCTGGCCAACATCAATCGTGCCACACCGCCATTTCAAACGACGGCTATGTGTTTGAAGGCCATGTACCTGCGCGGTTTGTACATCAGTTTTTGGATAATCCACCCCAAGGAGCGATAGGCCTTTCGGTTCCGGCTATGCCCATGGGAAGCCCAGGCATGGAATATCAAAACCAGTTTGATCCTTACCAAGTACTTCTGCTTATGGAAGATGGCAGCACCGAAGTGTACGCAAACATTACAAGCCTCGAGGAATCACTTCGATGAAACGCTTTTCTGTACATCAGCAAGCTGATCACACGCTGCCTGATCAAAGCCGACGTCGTTTTGTACTTGGCGCCTCTGCAGCCATGGCATTAGCAGCTTTACCATTTCCTAAAACTGCTTTAGCCGCCGCCATCAGCAAGCCGTTACAACAACTATCCGGCAAGGTATTCGATCTCAGCATTGATTACAAAGAAGTGAACTACACCGGTAAAAAAGCTTTGGCAACCGTCGTTAACCAACAGCTGCCTGCCCCTGTACTGCGTTGGAAAGAAGGCGAAACCGTCACCTTACGCGTTAAAAACAACCTCAACACCCTCAGCTCTATCCACTGGCACGGCATTATTTTGCCCACCGAAATGGATGGTGTACCAGGCCTTAGTTTCGACGGCATCAAGCCAGGCGAAACCTTTGAATATCAATTTACGGTACAGCAAAGTGGTACTTACTGGTACCACAGCCACTCTGGTTTTCAAGAGCAAACGGGGGTTTATGGTCCTATTATTATTGACCCCGCAGAACCGGATCCGGTGCAATATGATCGTGAGTTTGTGGTAATGCTCTCAGATTGGTCTGACACACCGCCTGAAAAGATCTATGCCAACCTCAAGAAACATTCCACTTATTACCAATACAATGAAAGAACAATAGGCGATTTCTTTGCCGACGTCGCCCAAAATGGTTTCATCAAAACATGGCGCGAACGCGCGATGTGGAACAATATGCGCATGTCTGATCGCGACATCTCCGACGTTACAGGTACGGCTTATACCTATTTAATGAACGGCCACACGCCTGAGGAGTGCTGGAAAGGCTTATTCAAAGCGGGAGAAAAAGTACGGTTACGCTTAATAAACGCCGCTGCCATGACCATCTTCGATTTTCGCATCCCTGGTTTAAAAATGACTGTTGTGGCCTCTGATGGGCAAAACATTCAGCCGTTAACCGTGGACGAACTTCGCATTGCCACAGCAGAGAGTTACGATATTATCGTGACGCCTGAAATTGAGGATGCTTACTGTTTATTTGCCCAAAACATTGACCGCACTGGATTTGTATACGGCGCACTCACCACCGCAGCACATTTACCCGTAACCGTTCCCAGTATGGATGAAGCCCCTATTCTCGGGCATGCGGATATGGGCATGGCGCATGATCACATGGAGCACGGCGCGCACCATAACAGCACTGAACATGATGAAGCACTACACCACAACGCCATGCCAGAGCATCATCCAACCCACAGTAGTGGCGCTGCACTCGGCCTAGCGGGCTATGGCAGCACTGCCGACATTCACCATGCACACACAGAATTTGGCCCACAGGTGGACATGCGAGCAGAAACACCACAAAACGGCTTACATGACCCAGGCATTGGTCTCAGAGAACACTTAACGCGCCATCAACGAACGGTGCTTACTTATGGCGACCTCAAGGCTTTACACCCCACCCGCGACAAGCGCCAACCTAGCCGTGAAATTCAACTGCACTTAACCGGTAGCATGCACCGATACATCTGGTCTATTAATGGCGTTACCTTTACCGACGCTGAGCCGCTTAGGCTTAAATATGGCGAACGCGTACGCATAACCTTAGTCAACGACACTATGATGACTCACCCCATGCACTTGCATGGTATGTGGAGCGAGCTAGAAACTGGCGACCCAGATTTTATTCCACGTAAACACACGGTAATAGTGCAGCCTGGTGCCAAGATCAGTTATTTAGTTACCGCCGACGCCAAAGGGCAATGGGCTTACCACTGCCATTTGCTTTACCACATGCCAGGAATGTTTATTAAAGTGATTGTGGAGTAAGGCCATCATGACACCTATTCAATTTCTAACATTCAGTACCTCCCTCCTTGTTTCACTGCTTGTGGGCGGCACTGCGCACGCCGCTAACGATGACCCTTTGCTAAGTAAATTAATGCTTAATGAAGTGCAAACCGGCGTGGGCTCTAATAAACCTAGTAGCTTTGATGCACAAGCTTGGATAGGGAAAGACATCAATAAATTGTGGCTTAAAGCGAAAGGGGAATATTTCAACAGCGACCAGCAAACCTTAGCAGTGCAAGCTCTTTACAGCCGCGCTGTCAGCGCCTACTGGGATGTGCAATTGGGGGCAAAAGTAGATATTGAACCTTCACCTTCACGGCAGTGGGCAGTATTAGGTTTTCAAGGCCTGGCGCCCTACCACTTCGACATTGATGCAGCGCTATTAATAGGCGAGCAAGAACGTACCGCCCTACACCTTAGCGCTGAGCACGATATGCTGATCACACAAAAACTGATCCTTACGCCAGCCGTACAAACTACTCTTTATGGGCGCAATGACCCTGAGGTAGGTATAGGTGCCGGCCTCTCTAGCATGGGCGCTGGAGTACGTTTGCGCTACGAAATAGTACGTGAATTTGCCCCTTACATCGGTGTTAATTGGGAACGAAGCTTTCGCAATACTGCTGCATATGCCCAGGCACAAGGCGAAAAGAAACAACATACTTATGTAGCCGTGGGGTTCAGAGCTTGGTTTTAACGTTTCTTGCCCTAGCACACTAACAAGCCGCTTTTATTCGAGGAATAAATCGAAGGTAACCAACTGATGCTTTGCGCGCCATAGCCCACTAATTTATTTCGCCATGTCGTAGCTATTCAGTGCTTACTTTTTCAAGTACCTATGGTTAGTGTTCTTGGCGAACTTTACCCGGTGATACCCCAGCCCATTGCTGGTAAGCACGGCTAAATGCGCTTTGTTCTGAAAAACCAAGTAACAACGCTATATCCACTAAGCTCAGTGTGGGATCCGCCAAATACTCTTCTGCTAGAGCAAGGCGTGTATCGTTTAACAATGCCTGCCAACTGATATTTCGTACAGATAAACGGCGTTGCAATGTGCGCACGGAAACGTGCATTTCATTGGCCACCACTTTTAAACTACAACGCTTTTCAGGTAATAACCGCGCCATTACTTTTTGCAAGCTTCGTTCAAAAGGATCAAGGTCGGGCGAAGCTTGCAACAGTGCTTCTGCTTGCCGGTTGAGTAAGGCGCGCAGCCCACTATCGTTATGCAACAGAGGAAGCTGCATAAAACTCACAGGCATGTCGACAAAAGTTTCCTCTGTGGCAAAGCTAACAGGGCAACCAAAATAAGTTTGCAGCGCATCTCGTTCGGCAATATCTGGTTCGGGAAAAACAAACCCCAAATGTGCTGGTGCTATGTCATCCTCTGTTAAGCGGCGCAAGAAAGCGATCATGGCTGTGATTGATACAGTATCAGCCAACTGCCCCATGGACGTATCCTGAGGCCAAGAAATGCGCATTAGCTCTCCCTTGCCAGACACACGAGCCACTTGGCTACTGTAAAACAATCCCTCATAACGATGGTACGCCATCAGCGCCTCGCCGATCGTACGGCAACTTAATACCAAATAGCCCAACATGCCCACATGGCGAGGCTGTACTAACCTACCAATGGCAACGCCGGGGGCTAATAATTCAGGTTTTAATGCGGCAGCTTCTCTTAGCATCGCTTTCCAACGCTCTGCATCAAGGCGATCTGTTGGCCGTAATACATCGAGTTGGTTACGCAAACTGGGCGCCACCAGCAATTCTTGATCGAGCCAATCGCTCAACAGCTGTGCCCAAGCCCCACTAAACGTCATTTTATTTGCAGCAACACTTGGCATGTTTTGTTTAAACCTTGTCGTGTTTTGTCAATTATATTAAAAGCTTTCCCACATAATAGAAGAAAAAACAAAGGAGGCAATAAATGAATATCTTCACGATGATTATGTCTGTGCTTGAAGACAGTGGCCTACTGGTGCTTTACCACGCAGCGCCAGAGTGGATGGCCATGGATGAACGCCAAATTATTTTTATGTTGGCCACCCCTTTTTTTATTGGTGTTTTTTTATGGGAATACTTAAAAATTCGGGGCAACGATAAATTAGTAAATGAAGGGGAGTCTGTCCGAAACTTCATGCTTGGCGCGGGTTATCAAACCACTGAGTTGGTGTTTGCTGGCTTGGTCTCCTTCCCAGTTTATGCCTTAGTTTGGCACTTCCGTATTTGGGATATTCCCTTTAATTTTTTCACTGCTGTATTGCTCTGGGTGCTCACTGATTTTTGCTTTTACTGGATGCATCGCGCTAGCCATCGCGTACGTTGGTTTTGGGCGGCCCATGTTACCCACCACTCTTCCGAACGCATGAACTTTTCCACCGCCATGCGCCAAAACGCCACTAACATTTTCAATTTAAACTGGGCTTTTTATCTACCCTTGGCATTTCTTGGCTTTAACCCTGTGTGGATTGGTGTTGCTTACGCTTTATCGTTGGTTTACCAGTTCTTTATCCACACCACCTTGGTAGATAAGCTTCACCCTGCCATTGAATGGTTATTCAACACGCCGAGCCACCATCGTGTGCATCATGCTACAAACAAGCACTATATAGACACCAACTATGGCGGCGTATTCATTATTTTTGATCGTCTTTTTGGCACCTTTCAAGCTGAAGACGAAGAGCCCACCTACGGCATCACCAAGCCCGTAGACAGCAAAAACATCTTCTTGTTGTGGTGCCACGAGTATCTTGATCTGTTCCGCGATATGGCTAAGCCAGGCCCTATTCATCAACGCTTGAAACACCTCTGGGCCCCACCTGAGTGGCAGCGTGACGAGCAAGAAAAGAAAGACTCTCCTTTATAACGCTTCCTAACAGCGGGGTTATGCCAAGCGTAACCCCGCTGCTCATTATTACTCCGCACGCCCGCTGTATCGGCTATACTCTTAAGCCCAACACACCGCTGAATACAGGCTTTTAGAGAAACCTCCCGCATGTTTAAACACTTTAGACACTGGCTCGAAAACAGGCGCATTCGTGCCATGGCTTTTACCGCAGCTGAATGGGAAGCCGCCATTGCTAACTGGCCTGTGATGCAGCGTTACCAAGGTGAAGAGCGTGAAGCTTTGCGCCATATGAGTATGCGTTTTCTCGCCCAGAAAAAATTTGTATCGGGCGGTGGTTTTCCCATTACCGACCACATGTGCCTTACCATAGCTACCATGGCTTGCGTGCCAGTGTTACATCTAGGTTTACGTTGGTATCGGCGTTGGCAAACTATCATCGTGTATGAAACAGGGTTTGTGCCAAACCGGCCTCATCGTACTAGTGATGGTGTGGTGCATGCCAAAGGCCCAGCTTTAAGTGGCGAAGCCTGGCATAAAGGACCCATCATTTTATCTTGGGAATCGGTACATGAGGCTAGCAAACATACCGCCCACAGCAAGGCGAGCAATGTGGTTATTCACGAAGTGGCACATAAGCTAGACATGCTGCGTGATGGTGCTAACGGCGCACCGCCTATGCATCCCGACATGCGTGCTGGCGAATGGCATGCCATTTTCACTGACACTTGGCAGCGCTTACACAAAGATTTTGCACACCAACGGGCACTCCCATTAAGCTCTTATGCGCTCACTAGCCCTGCTGAATTTTTTGCGGTGAGCAGTGAGGCTTTTTTTGAAACCCCGCATGCCATGCGTGAACAGCTACCAGAGGTGTATCGTTTACTCTGTCAATTTTACCGGCAACAACCGGTGCCAATCGCAACAGCTAGCCTATAAATAAACTCTATTTTCCCGCAGCAATTGGAGAGCAATAATGCAATCTCACTCAAAGCCAACCATTATTCTTGTACACGGTGCTTGGCATAACGCTATATATTGGGAAGAGTATTTTGCCCCGTGGTTGCGCGAACAGGGCTATAACGTAGTGTGCCCAGATTTGCCCGGGCACCACACTACGGCTGGCACGAAACGTATCCCTTGGTATTCCATCAACGATTACACGGACCATGTAGCCAAGGTGGTGGCACAGCCAAAGGGCCCCGTAGTAGTGGTGGGCCATTCTATGGGTGGCCACGTAACACAAAAAATTATGGAGCACCGCCCTGCCAACTTGGTGGGTGCTGGCTTAATAGCTTCGGTGCCACCCAAGGGAGTATTGGGTGTGGTGTTTACCTTACTAACCAAACACCCGCTTAAACTCTTGCAAGCTACCCTCACTATGAACATGTACCGGCTTTTAGACTCCACACAACTTGCTAAAGAGCTTCTCTACACTCCAAGCATCAAGGAGCCCGACCTCAACAAGTATTACCAGTGGATTCAAAACGAATCGTTTAGGGCGTTTTTGGATATGATGCTACTTAACTTGCCAAACCCAGCGCGCGTTGATCCAGCGCTGCCTAAATGGATAGTGGGCGCAGAGCAAGATTTACTGTTTCCACCTAAAACGGTGCAACAAACTGCTGCGGCTTATGGAGTTACTGCGACAATTTATAAAGACATGGCGCACAGTAGCCCTGTGCTAGAGGAAGGTTGGCAAACCGTTGCCAAAGACTTACATGATTGGATTACTACACTTTAAACTAACAATGGCTTACGCCACTCATCACTAAGATGAGTGGCGATTCGTTAAGCCTTGGCTATATTTAATCTTCTGGCATCGGCTGTGCCGCATCTGAGGCTTGCTTACCCAAGAGTGTTAACACATTCACCACCACGCTAAGGCCACGTCGTGCCTCTTCATCTTTACTGAAGCGACGAAGTGTTTGCCATAAACTCGGCGGTTCTTCCTCTTGCCCTGCTAGCAAGCTCGCATGGCGCAGCGTATTGCCTAACGACCAAGCCGTTCCCACTGCATTTTCATACAATGCCATCAGCTTGTTCACCATCTCCTCATCCGCCATTTCCACCACATCGGAAGCGGCAGCTAATACATCTACAATGTTATGCAGCCGCCTACCCTGTAATAGCGGAGCCAACTTTTCAATGAGTTCTGCCAAACCTTCTAGTGTGGCCTCATTGGTTAGCTCGGGAGAGTTTTTTACTAGATCTTGCACACTGGTATAACTCTGCATCTCTTCAGACATTTTTCTCTCCTTTACACTAAACCACGGGCAACGGACCAATACACCCCTCTGTTAAATGCTTTACGCATTAACCCACCAATCTTGGTAGGTGGTGTTGGGATCACATCCACATCATAGTCGTACCATAGGGGCATCCCAGCCTCGAGGCCCATTTGTGCGATGGCTTGCACTCTGCCGTCGTAGGCCGATACGGTACGGCCAATACGGATCAACCCAGCAATGTTGTCACAAATAACAGGCGCTTGGTTATGGCAACTTCCCCCAGCTTTACTGATGGGTAAATCCACGGTGTCACCCATAACGAAAACGTTGGCAAAGCCATCTAGTTGCATGGTTTCGCGATCTGTAGGCAGCCAGCCTTCATTGTTGGCTGCGCGTGATACACCAGAATCCAAGACAGCATCCACAGCACGAATAGGAGGCGTTTGCATAAGAATATCGAAATCCTCTTCACCCCCCTCTTCTGAGTAGGCAATTTTCTTTTCAGGGTCCACGCGTTCTAGTGTGAAGCTGCGTTTGTATTTAATGTCTTTGGAATCAAAGATGGGCGGCAACACCGCGCAAGTATCTTCCTGTAAAAACAAACAGTTTCTCACTAACTGCGCCACCGTTGGGTAGGTATAAACAATTTCTATTTGATCTCGTACACCACGGCGGCGCAAAAACTCATCGAGCATTAGCGTCGTTTCCATGGGTGCAATACCACATTGGTGCGGCACATCTGGTGTTTTCGGGAAGGTAACACCAATAAAAATCCTACCTTTTTCAATGGTGGAAAGCTTTTCATAAAGCTGCAACGCAGGGTCGTGTTGGTAGAAGTGATCGCCTGCTTCTTTGAGGCCTTCAATACGTTCTGGGGAAGGAATGCAACCTGTGGAAACCACTAAGTAGTCGTAAGCGTATTTTTTGCCTGACGCCATTCTTAGTTGGCTTTCTTTAAATTCAAAACCTTCTACTTCATCAAGTACAAAGTTAATTTCGGGGCGTAGCAATGAGCTTTGTGGGCGTCGTAATTCATCCTTATAAAAAGCGCCGAATGCTACATACATAAAAGCGGGTTTATAGTAATGCCAAGGGCTATTTGAGATAAGCGTAATTCTCACTTTGCCGCGGCTAATTTCTGGATACAACTTGGCGACGAGGCTATTGGCTGTCATGGTGCCGCCTATGCCGCCACCGACAACAATAATGTCTTTAATCATAACGTTCCTCCAACAATGAAGTTCGGTTCCACTTGTTTTTGTTCTTATTTAAGCTGCTTTTCTTCCTCCTCAAACAATTGCTGTAATGCTCGAAAAACCAGACGCGCAGAATCGTGCCGTGCTGGCATAGAAGCTGCATGAATAAATATCGCTAATTCAGGCCATATTAATGCTTGCTCTGGCCATTGGCCGATTAATAAAGTGTCGAGCTGTTCTGCTGCCTGCTGTATTTCTTCTTTGGTGAGCCCCGCGGCTCTTTGCAAAACAATAGCGGTGCTAGCTTGGCCTAACGAACAGGCTTGTATGGAAAACCCTAAAGCTTTAACAGTGCCCTGCTCTATGTGTGCATCGAGTGTTAGCTGGCTGCCACATAATTGCCGGCTGTGCACGGTGGTAGTACGAACATGTTCACCCGACAGGCGTTTCTGCTGCCGAACATATGCGCGATACTCTTTCAAAGCAGCGGTAAATTCGGTGGGGTTCAGTGTTGTTGTGCCATCTTTTGTGATCGCTTTCGACATGATGCACTGTTCGCTAAGTAATGTTGGCTTTTGTTTTTTTCTACTTTTTTATATGAAGCTCATTCACCAACTTACAGCAGTATGGCGCTTTGTCAAACTCTAACCCATGCTTAATGACCAAAAAGTCACAACATTCTCATCTCAAAGATGCACCCAACCCATTGGCATATTAAAGGGCAAACAAGAAAGTACGGCTTGGCTAGATAAAGTGGGCTTGCCCTACTTTTGCATTCAGCAAGATGCGCAAACACATCATTCATGCATCTAAGGATAAATTTTAGCCAAAAACTAGCCTTTTCTCTTAGCAATTTGGCTTATGAGTCAATCACAACCACAAAGTGGGCCAAGGCTTATTTTTAGTGAATTGTTTAACATTCTTTAAATAAATAACAAATTGTGTTGCTTGCGCTGGTTATGGTGATTTATCTAGTTTCTCTATGTCATCGCATCGCAAAAGCACTATAACTTTTAACACAATAATAAAAACCAAATGGAGCGAATCATGCGGCGTGCCTACCTAAGCCTTAAAATTCTTGTTATCACCCTAACCCTTTCGCTGATTAGTGGCTGTGCGGTGGTTTATAAGCCGTTAGGCTGGACCATCTCAGCGTTTTCTAAAGATGAAGTTGTCAGCTATGTGTTGACACAGCCCGATGTGGATGTGGCCATTTGTGGTACTGGGCCAGGCCTTACACAACTTGTGGCGTCGCTAGGCAATGTGGTGAAAGACCCCTCCTATGTGTTGTTCTACACTGATTTGCTCACTGGTTTTTGCGCCGAAGCGCAAGCCTATGAAGCCGATTTACGCCACATCAGAGCAAGCCATCAAAACCAAGTAGCTATCGCTAAAGACGAGTTAATCGCTTCACGCCGCTGGCATGCTATTGCAGCAGAAAGAAGAATGAAAGCTGTGGCACATCTTACCAACCGTTATGGTTCGCTCGATAATGATTACTGCCCACGCCTCTTCAACACCAACGAAGAGTTGGCTTATTTATTAGGCTTAACCACAGCACTACAAGCTGTGCGTAGCGACCTTCTCTCTGGCGCACAAGTGGGCGTACCACGAGATTTAGCAGTACAAGCCATGCGTGCATCGCTCTGCTTAGATAATGAAAAATGGTGGGGCACCCCAGCAGCCATTCGTTCCACCGTATGGGCCTTTGTGCCAGGTGCCGCACCTAAAGGAGCAAACATCTGGCGTAGTTACAAAGAGGCCACCGATTTAGCGCAACAATCATCAGCCCTTTACCCTGTGGTATTGCATGCTTTAGGCGCCGAGAACCAAGGTAACGAGAAAGAAATGCGCGATGCCTTAAGGTTAGCAGCCAAAATACAATCTAGCGCAGTGGAGTTTCCACCAGAGTATGCGCTGGTGAACACCATTTCAGCAGCACAAATTGAGTTTCTCTCAGACACCATCTGGATGCGCCTCACCGGTTCAAGAACCCCTGCTGCTGCATTGGGCACCTTCCCAGATGAAAGGCAACAACGAGAAGTAAACCTAGACGGTTTGCTATAACCACCCACTCAAAAAACATAATTACAAGGTGACAATAATGTTAAAAAAACTATGTGTAACCGCTCTAGCATTGCTTCTTTCGCAACCAACACTGGCCGCCAACGAAGAGCGCAGCCTCTGCGTATTCGACGTTGTGGGCCGAAACGGTGATACCTACCAAATGATGCAAAACTACGTGCTCGCAGCACAAGAGTGGGGCATCAACTTCACCATGAAGCCCTATACTGAAGAAGCCCTAGTAGTTGCGGATTTTCGAAGCGGCAAATGCGATGCCGTAGAGTTGTTTGGGATGAAAAACCGCGATTTACTTAAGTTCCCTGGCTCACTAGATATGATGGCAGCCCTGCCCTCTTATGATGCTCTATACACGGCTGTAGCTGCTATTACAGCACCTACAGCTGCTAAATACATGCAAGAAAACGGCTATGAAACAGTGGGAATTATTCCTGGCGGCATGGCCTACCTCTACTCCCACGATCGCACTAACCTCACAGATTGGGAAAAACTAGCAGGTAGCCGTGTCACCGCCTTATCGGACGACGAGCAGGCCGTGGAAATGATTCGCTACACCAACGGTTCTGTAATGCCTGCAACTGTGAGTACTTTTGCTGGCATGTTTAACAGCAAAAACGCCGACCTTGTTTACGCCCCTGCTTTTGCCTATGAAGCCCTCGAGCTATACAAAGGCCTTGGTGAAAATGGCGGCATCTTAAACTACAACCTTGGCATTCTGACTTTCCAAATCAATATTCACCAAGACCGCTTCCCAGAAGGCTTTGGCCAAAAATCGCGTGAGTGGGTATTTGAGAATATGTGGGATCAAGGCATGCGCATCATCAAACAGGCGGAAGATCGTATCCCTAGCAAATACTGGGTGGATCTAAACGAACAACGCACAGAAAGCTACAACGACATGTTCGCTCAAGTACGTAACAACTTGTATGAAAAAGGCGATGTTTATTCTCCGCAAATGCAAGAAATGCTAAAGAAAATTCGTTGCCGCGAAGTACCAGGTAATGCTGAGTGTTCCAGCAACACCGAGGGCGGCCCCGCCTTCTAAGAGGCTAACTTCTGATGGCCCTACCTATGTACATAGCTAGGGCCTTTTTTATCCCTATTTTGGAACATGGTTATGAGTGAATCTATACAACCATTAGCAACTGCCCCTAGTGTTAAAACACGTCTGGGTTGGTTGTTAACTGCAGTGCCCGTATCGATCATTTTATTGCTAGCAATCTCTTTCGGTACCAGCTCTTACTTACACTCGCAAATGTTGGCCTATGGCCAGCACGCCTGGAATAACTACGGCATGCTCAGGGCAGATATGAGCCCACCTAGCTGCGATGCCAATGCCGATATTGAAGAGCAGCTCGTACAACAGTTGCGCCGTGCTGAGGCGCAAGCTCAAGATAGCCTGTTGGGTTTTCAAGCTCCCAACCCTGACAGCATTCGTGCTTCTTTAAGCAAACAGCTAGAGCGCTGCCAAAGCCAACACCAGTTGTATGAATTTAACCAAGAGCAGCGCGAGTCTGCTGCGCTTAGAGCCTATTCAACAGTGGAAAAACAAGTAGGTGCACTGAACGAAATAGGCCTAGACGCACGCAAATATTTGCTGATTACGATTCTTTTACTGTGCTCCATCATTGCCACTTTTAAACGTAATCATATTTCTTTACGGGCCATTGTTACCCGCACCGACAGCCGCGTATCTGCTTCACTTCAACTCGTTGCGAACGGCCTTTTATTCTTTAGTTCTCTGTATTGGCGCAGCATCGCTAACCAATCTGGAGATACCACCCCAGAAATGATTCACGCCCTGTGGATCGGCGGCTTTGGCGTACTAACACTCGCTAGCTTATGGCAGTGTTTCCACGCGCACCAAACCGAGCGCGGCGGCAGCCTTGCAAAAAGCTTACTCACAGTACCGCTTTATACCTATATGGCGTTGATCGCAGGGTTGTATTTTCTACTCTCAGAAAAATACCCAGCCGGCATGGCCGTTCAACTTCTCAAACTCGTCGGCCACTCCGATCTCTATATCAACGTGGGGCTGTATGTTTGGGTTGGTATGCTGCTCAAACAAACACGCTTAGCTCGCCTCGTGTTCGATGCTATTCGCCCATGGAAACTGGCGCCTGAACTCATCGTTATTGTGGTAGTACTCCTCACCGCTTTCCCCACCGCCTTTACTGGTGCCTCAGGCATTTTCTTGATTGCTGTTGGTGGTATCGTCTACCAAGAGATTCGCCTCAGTGGTGCGCGCAGAACACTCGCTTACGCATCTACTGCTATGTCGGGCAGCATGGGGGTAGTGCTTAACCCTTGTTTAATGGTGGTGGTGATAGCCTCCTTGAACAAGCAAGTAACAACAACTCAGCTATACGACATGGGTGGCTATGTATTTTTACTTACTGCAGCTTTATTTGCAGCCTTGGTATTGATTACACGCCGCAACCCTCTCTCTCACGCTCCTGCACGGGAAGCATTGCCAGCCACCATAAAAGCCTTAGGGCCACTCCTCCCCTATGCGATTATCGCAGCCATCATTATTGTGTTTTACAACGTTGTGGTGAACCAACACTTTAATGAATTTTCTGCTGCTACTATTTTGCCCGTAGTCATGTTGTTTTTGCTCTTATACGACGCTTGGATGTCTAAGCGTGAAGCGCGGCAAAGCAACCCAAACCTCAGCAAACAAGAAGTGGCGCAGCATGGTTTTTGGAGACGCACCACCTTAGCCACCTCTGAATCTAGTGCACACATTGGTGCTTTATTGCTGCTGATGTCCCTGTCTGTCGTACTCGGCGGTGTAATAGAACGTGCAGGCCTCATGGAGTTTTTCCCAAGCGACTTTGGCTCAGTGTGGCTGGCGATGACTACTCTAATCATCGTGCTCGTGTTCATCGGTATGTTTATGGACCCTTACGGCGCCATTATCTTGGTATCTGCCACCATCGCGAGTGTGGCTTACAACAACAATATCGACCCCGTTCACTTCTGGATGGTGGTATTGGTATCATTCGAATTAGGCTATCTCACCCCGCCTGTGGCCTTAAACCAATTGCTCACAAGGCAAGTGATTGGTAACGAAGAAATGATGCTCACAGAAGCCGAAGCGAAACAAGAAACCCACTGGTGGCGCCGCCATGAGCGGCTATTGCTACCTCTCACAGTAATGGCCACCGCTCTCTTACTGGTGGCTTATGTGCCCTTACTGCTAGGGGTTAGAGGCTAGCAAACACTATTCACTATACAGCAAAACGCCGAGCAAAATGCTCGGCGTTTTATTCTCTCAACCTAAACAATTCATGGCTTTAAGAAGCCACCGCTTCTTCTCCTGAATAAGCACGCACCAATAAATCGCGCCCGCTCTTCAAACTATCTTCTGCTGCGAGCTTAAGCTCTTCTTCTGTGGCGTACTCACGATCCCACTCTAACACTTTAGGATCCATAAGCTTGTGCCATAACGGTGGAAACAGCACCACTAACACTGTGGTGAGATAGCCACCAATCATCTCTGGCGCATCAGGAAACGGACGCAATTCATGATACGGCACCTCGCCTTGCGCATGATGATGCGAGTGACGCGTTAAATTAAACGTACTCCAAGAACTAATGCGTTTAGTGGTATTCCAAGAATGACGCGGTTGCACCGGTGTATCGGGCACCCGCACAATGCCGTAGTGCTCCATGTAGTTCACTACTTCTAACAGAGATTTTCCCCACAAGGCACACACAATAAAGAACACCGTCGCCGCGGCGCCTGCCATCCACGCCACCAGTGCCACCAACAACAGGCTCATAGCATGGCCACGTAAAAACTTATTCTACAACGACCACACATTTTTATTTAGGCGCTGTAAACGCTCTTTTTCAATATTCCAAGCGCTAATATTACCTTTAATGGTAGACGCCACAATGTGGTGATACACATTGCGCCCACGTGGTGCCGTGGCGGGGTCTTGGCGAGTTGCCACATAGCGATGATGACCATATACGTGCTCGATGGAAAACACTGTATCGAAGCTAAATGCTAGTAACCAACGGCCCACAAACATAGAGACTTTATCCCAAGTGCGGTGCGTTAACTCGTGCGCAGTAATAGTACCGATTACACCCACCATTAACCCACCTAGCAACGCGCCCGCCACATAATGGCCAAACGTGTTTTGGGCGCGAGCTGCAAGCACATCGTAGCCCGTCACGTGATGCAACCAAGCACCTACCCCGAAAATATCAGTGGAAGACACTGCCCACACCCCTGCGAACATAATCAAGCAAAGAATGGGTAACGCCATCCAAAGCTGTGCGGTGAGCACCCAAGGATGGTGATACGTGGGTGTAGAAGTGTCTTCACCTCCAAAAGCATCCCCAAGCAGGTAAAACACATTGATACCCACCAACACCCAAACGATATAAACATTGCCAGCAAAGAAAGCGAACGCACTCACTAGCCCTGTTAGATGGAATAAAAAGAATTTGAAATAATCGAAAAATTTCATGCTCATACCTCATTGTTATTCTTTGTAATGGTTTAACTGGCCACGTTTGCCACTTCCACTAAGAAGCGGTCTGCATGAATGTGTTCTGCTGCAATACCCTGTTGTGCGAGTACTTCACAGGCTGCGTCCACCATGGGCGGTGGCCCACAGAGGTAAACATGCATAAACGGCGTTAACACTGTTTGGATATGTTCTGTTACCAACCCTCTTGCGCCCTGCCATTGGTCATCACCGGCCTCAGACAGCACCGGTATAAATGTAAAAGCAGCAGGCCATGTGGCTGCTAGCTCGGTTAATTCCTCCTGCAGGTAAACATCACGTTCTCGCCGTGCACCAAATAGCAGCACCACCTCACGAGCTACTCCCTGCTCTTGCATGTTTTGCAACATGGCGCGAATAGGCGCCAAGCCGCTCCCACCTGCCACCATCAGCAACAGCGCCTCACTCGGGCGCAGCCAGAAATCACCCATAGGAGCGCGCAAGGTAACGCGCTCGCCCACAAGCTGATGGCGCATGATGTGTTCCGTCAATAAGCCATTTTCCACACGCCTGATAAAAAACGACACCTGGCCATCTGTGGAAGGTTTGTCTGCAAAAGAGAAATTACGATACACACCAGGCAATGAATGTACTGCTAGTTCAGCGTATTGCCCTGCTTTGTACTGAAAAGTGTTATCTAAACGTATTTGCAGATGGGTAATGTCATGCGTCAACATTTCTTGTGCCACTACCCTGCCTTTATAAGTACCCACCGCCTGAGTTAACTGAGCTTCCACCGTAATATTGGTTTGTGGCACAGATTGGCAAGCAAGAATGTATTGTTGTGACAACTCTTCCCCGGATAGTACGTAGCTAAAATCCGTGAGTGCTTTCACCTTTCCTTCCACCAATCGGCACTTACAACTGCCGCAACCACCCACGCGGCAACTGTGCGCCATGGGCAGGCCTTGCGCCAACCCCGCGGGAAGTAAGGTTTGCTTACCGCCCACCTCCACCACTGTGCCATTTATGTTGGCGGTGTAATTTTTATTTTTCTTAAAAAAGCCAAACATATTTTTCCTTTCATAACAGCGTGCATAGTGTTGCACTGTCTGAACTAGCATAAAAAGGCAAGCACTTGATAACGAGGTCATGCCATGACAATCTGAGGTCATTTTAAGACATTCACAATAACGTCCGACGCAGAAGAGACGCCCCTAAACATGGATATAACTGTTGTTTTACCTAGTTTTTATGTGCAGCAATTTGGTGAGCTGGTTGAGGATTTAGGCGGCGATTTTAAAACCTGCCTTGCTAGTGCAAACCTTGAGCCAGCTGTACTCAAAGCGCCCTTAGCTCACTTCACCCTTGCAGAATGCAAACAAGTAGCGCTGACTGCCTGCACACAAACGCAGCAACCAGCTTTAGGGTTATTGCTTGGCGAACGCTTGTTAGTACACACCCATGGTGTGCTCGGTTATGCCGCTTTAAACGCTAGTACTTTAGCTGAAGCCCTTGCCGTGCTAGAGCAATTCATTCGCGTGCGCGTTACTGTGGCGCAATTATCGTTGCAGCAAACCGACAATAACGCGCAGCTTGTGCTCTTAGCGGATGCACCTTTAGGGCTGTGGGAACGTTTTTTGAGCGAAGCCGTATTAATGGCGGTGAAACAAATCGTTGATTTCATCACACAAGATAAGCGCGCGGTGACCGCTGTGGCATTTCGTTACCCGGTGGAAGAACAAGCAGAATTAGCAGAAAAGATCCTCGGCTGCCCCGTACTGTATGAGCAGCCGTGGACGGGATTAAACATTAATCCTGAGTTTTTGCACAAACCACTACAAGTAGCCGAACCCGCCATGTTTGAGGTAGCGCAACGTTTATGCGCCGAAGCTTTGAGTGAACTTAATGAGGAAGAGAGCCTAAGCCAACGCATACGCCGTTATTTATTGGCCCGGCACAATGAATTTCCTGGTTTAGAGGTAATATGCCGCCAATTTCATATAACGCCACGCACCTTGCACCGTCATTTGCAAGAAGAAAACACTACCTTTCGGGCTATTACCGATGAAGTAAAACATCAGCTCGCCTTACAACATCTGAAAGAACATTCGCTGAAAGAAGCAGCTTACTTATTAGGTTATAGCGATTTAGCTAACTTTAGACGGGCTTTTAAACGATGGGAAGGAGTGTCTCCCACAGAGTATTTGCAACGTTTAGCCGAAAACGAATAAGCCTCTTGTTCAACTATTGCTCATCACGCCAGCGGCTAGGCGTGGTGTTGGTCCAACGCTTAAACGCATGCACAAAACTGGCAGGCTCTTCATAACCCACTTTCTGCGCTACTTCTTTAATGCTATACGTGCGCGAGGCAAGCAGTTCTTTCGCTTTTCTTTTGCGCATATCATCCAAAAGTTCTCTAAAGCTCGTGCCCTGCGCTGTGAGATGGCGGCGCAAAGTTCGGCTAGTAACAAACAATTTGTCTGCAATAGCTTCCATAGTAAGGTTTAGGTTCTTGCTTCCTTCAAGCACATGGCGCACTTTATCTGGCCAACCACTGCGTTGTTGTAATTCTGCCAACAACATTTCGCATTCTTGCGTGCAATCTTCATTGTTTTTGGCATTCGCATGTGGGAGCGGCAACGCAAATAAAGCAAGATCAAATTCCACCATATTAAAACTAGCGCCAAACTGAGGGGCAACACCAAAAAACTCTTGGTGGCGTTCACACCCCATTCCTTCTCCGTGTTTAAAATAAACAGATTTACAGGCTTGTTGCGTATCTGTAATTTCGTGCACCACGCTAACTAAAGCAGACAAATCACGCTCCACTACTAAAGGCCGCAATGCTTTAGGCAAGCCTTTAGTGTGGAATTTAACTTGTACGGTTTCTACGCCGAAATGCACATCGAAATGGCTAAAGGCGTAGGTGAGCCCTACAAAACGTAAGCCAAACTCAGCCGCTTGAAACAAAGTAGCGCAACTACTTAAACCAAACCCAAACACGCCATAGTTAGCTAGCCCATAGCGCTGCCCTAGACGAATACCTAAGCCTGTTAAATCAGATACGTGCTCTGTTATATTTTGCATTATCTGCAACTCTTGATGGCCTAAAATGCGACTATGCGCATTGCCGAGCGTGGCAATGGAAATACCAGAACCTTGTAGTACCGCAGATAGTTCCATGCCTTCTTCTTGTGCTAACTGGCACAGAAGCTGCGCACTCACAATCCCTCTCTGGCTATTTACTGCATCCATATTCAACCCTTTATCGTTGTCCGAAAATAACAAGCTATTGTCCTGTAACAAACTAACCTAAGAACGCGCTCTCGGCTATGATCTTTGAATTGACTAACAATGTATCTAGAGACAATAGATTTATGCCTAAGTATCACGAGTTTATTATTATTGGCAGCGGCTTTGGTGGCATTGGTATGGCCATCCAGTTACAAAACGCTGGCCATACCGATATAAAAATATTGGAAAAAGCTGATACCGTCGGCGGTTGCTGGCGTGACAACACCTACCCAGGTGCTGCCTGTGATGTTCCCTCCCATCTTTACTCATATTCGTTTGAAAAAAACTACCCGTGGTCGCGCCGGTTTGCACCACAAGCACAAATCTTAGCCTATCAGAAACATGTGGCTGAGAAATATCACGTCATGGAATTGTGCCAATTTAATACAGAAGTGGCACAAGCTGATTATGATGAAACACGCGGGCGTTGGGTCATTCGCACTCAGCGGGACGAACTATTCGAGTGCCGTTTTCTTATTTCCGCTACGGGCCAACTAAGTGTACCTGCACAACCCAATATCAAGGGCATCGACGATTTCAAAGGAATTGTCTTCCACTCGGCACGTTGGCCAGACTTCTACGACCTCAGCCAACAAAAAGTGGCTGTTATCGGTACAGGCGCCAGCGCTATTCAATTTGTGCCTGAGGTGGTTAAGGTAGCGAAAAGCGTCACACTCTTCCAACGCTCAGCCCCTTATGTGCTCCCCAAGCCAGACAAGGAATACAGCCCAAGAATGAAAAGGCTTATGAAGCGCTTCCCCATTATCCGTTCGCTAGAACGATTAGGGCTCTATAGTGCTTACGAAACCCGTGTATTAGGTTTTGGATCTTTGCACAAATACACAATGAAGTTTTTCCAAATGCGCTTCCATTCCTTCCTGCGTAAGCAAGTTAAGGACCCCACTTTGCGCGAAAAACTTACACCCGATTACCCCATGGGCTGTAAACGCGTGTTATTGTCCAACAATTATTACCCTGCCCTCGTCCAACCGCACGTGACAGTGGAAACCGAAAGCATCGAAAAAATGACCGCCACAGGTATTCGCACTGCAGATGGCACGGAACATCACGCCGACGTGGTTATTTTCGGTACTGGCTTTAAAGCAACAGAGTTTTTAAGCCCTATCAAAGTGACAGGTGCACAAGGGCAAACCCTTACCCAGGCTTGGCAACAGGGCGCCGAGGCTTACAAGGGCATTTCAGTGGCTGGTTTTCCTAACTTATTTATTTTGTATGGCCCAAACACCAACCTAGGCCACAACTCTATTATTTATATGTTAGAGAGCCAATTCGACTACGTTTTAAAATGTATACAAGCGGTAGAAAAGAAGAAAGCGCGCTCTATTGATGTGAAACAAAAAGTAATGCGTCGCTATAATCTAGACATTCAAGAGCAAATTGGTGCTACGGTATGGCAGTCAGGTTGCACAAGTTGGTATCAGAACGAAAGCGGCAAGAACACCAATAACTGGCCCACTTTTACGTTCACATACCGTGCACAAACAAAAAATGTAACTCTTGAGGACTACCACTTTGAACCAGCATAAAGCGACGTCTTCGGCGCTCTTACGTGGCATTCTTAGCACTACGCTAAAGCTAACCGTTAAACCTTTATTCGCCATGAACACCCCCACATGGTTACGGCGTCAGGGGTTAGAAATCGCTTCACTCAGTACTTTTAACGCACGTGGAGTGAAGCGCATTAAAGTTGATTTAAATGGCGTGCCTTCCGTACGGTTCGGCAACCCTACGGCCGACAAGGCAATATTGTACTTACACGGTGGTGCTTACCTCACTGGTTCGGCTAACACCCATGCAGCCCTCACCACTCACCTGGCTCAAGAGGCTGATGCGGTGGTGTTCGCTCCTAATTATCGGTTGGCACCTGAACATCCTTTTCCTGCTGCTCGACGGGATGCTTTCATGGCTTACAAAGCCTTGCTCGAACTAGGCTTTGCCCCGAATCAAATTACCGTGGCAGGAGATTCAGCAGGAGGCGGCCTCACACTCAGCCTGCTGCTTTATCTCAAAGAGCAAGACATGCCTCTGCCCGAAAAAATGATTTTAATATCCCCTTGGGCGGACCTAACTCATACCCATGCCGCCGCAAGCCGGCAGCCTGATGAGACAATGCTGAGTTGGGTAGGCTTAAACAGTGCTGCAAAGCGCTATGCGGGAAGGCAGCCAGTGAGCCACCCTGGTATTTCACCTGCGCTTACTAGCCTCAAAGGCATGCCGCCTGCGCTCATTATTGTAGGCACGGAAGAAATTCTACTCACAGATGTAAGAATTTTGGCAGAGAAACTCAAACGTGAAAAAGTGCCCACCGATCTTCGGATATACGAAAACATGTGGCACGTGTTTCCGCTGCACACTCGCGTTCTACAAGAAGCAGACCATGCAGTACAAACCATGGCGAACTTTGTGCGCCAATAACTTTCCCTCCCGCTTCCAACAATCTAATACCAAGGTTCAAGCGCTCATCGCCTTAGGATTGTTGGAAGCGGCCTTTATTTAGTGCCCATTTCATCCGTTAAGCATTGTTTTTTATCAACAGTGCATTAAACCACTGCTCCTCTTCGCGCCCCGGCCGCTGATCTGTGGTGCGCCATGTTTTTTCAACGTGCAGTGGGCTGCTACCAATGTATTGGCTTAATACTTTCTCATTACAGTGAGTAAAATGGCGCCCGTCCCGCTCCTCCTCACCTTCTCCGTATTTAAAAGACACATAAAAAACGCCCTGCTCCTTAAGAAAATTAGCCAAGTACGCAAATGTAGCTGGCAATTTGCGAGCGGGAACATGCAACAATGAGGCGCAAGCCCAAATACCATCAAACTTATTAGCGCTAGTAAAAGTGGTGAAAGTGCTATGCTTCACGTGTACGTTACTGTGCTGCCGCGCGATGGCTACTAGCGCTTCACAAGCATCGAACGCTTCAACCTTATGCCCTAGCTGGGCAAAAGCTTTAGTATCTCTTCCCGCACCACAGCCCGCATCGAGCAAATGGGCTTGCGCCGGCAGAAGACGTAGAAATGGCGAATACAGTGGCGCCATATCAACGCCTAACGTGGCCTGTGCAAAGGTCTCAGCATTGGTATTGTAGTAGTTCATAAATAGCCTTCTCGCGTTAATGGCATAACCATCCGTAACCTTAACCTATTAAAAATTTAAAATATTGACCACAAAAAAAAGGCGCACCAGAGTGCGCCCCTAAAAGAACGTATATCGCATTTAGGTTTATTCTATACAAGAGTGGCTAGTGCAGCCTTTTCTCATCTGAAGTTAAAGCCCGTGTAAAAACAGTGAGCAAAGCCTTGGGATGAAGAGCAATCTGTTCTTCCAAATCGTAATCATGAATAATTTCTAATTTATGAACTATTCGCTTAACGGCACCCACCACTTCAGTTTCTGGCATGCCTGTCGCTTCTGATAATTTTTTATAAAACAAATCTACTTGTTGGCTCATCTTCTTGCCACCTTTCTGTGTCCATACGTAGGCTCATAAGATAACGTCCAACCGTTCTTATGTCTGTAAGCTTTTACCGACACCCTAGTCAGATTTCCGTGTTTTTATAATTATTTTCCTTATTTTAACAATTGATATTTTGCATAAAATACCGCTATGCATTCAGCACAACGGTATTATAAAAACAACTTCACTCCCCCTGTACGGGTATATGCAATGCCTCTGCAGGTATTACTGGGATATTAATACGTGAAGGGTGCTCTTCGTCACTGTAAATAGTCATGATGCCAACAGGACCATCAAGAAGATCAGGCACTGTACTTAGCCCATGAGGAAAATCGCTAGGGCCAATACTTACCCGTAACCTTTGCCCTTTCTTAATCACAGCTGAAGTGGCAAACACTTCCACCTGAACGGGGAAGATTTTATTTCTTTCTAGCGTTTGCTCTTTTTCTTTTGTAAATGGATGCCATGGTTGCACCAGCTTACCATCGATATAGCGCGACTTAGCCTCATCAAGATTACTCATAGAGGCCAGCAATATACCGTTTGTTAGGGCTGTGGAAAGAGGAATACCCAAGCTTTCATCCACTGTTGCTATAGTCACTGAAAGCCCTGTGTTAGCAGCTGTTGTAGAGACCCATAACTCCGCAGCAATAGGCCCATTAATAATCATGTCTTCTGTAAAAGGCTCTGTGGTAAACACCACTTCGAGCGTTTCATTAATATTATTATTCTCAGTGCAGAATGGTAGCAACATTCCTACCAGCCCTGCCGTCCATTGGCTAGTGCTACGCGAACACACACCACCGATAGGGTGCTGCAACATACTACTACGCGCTCCCGCGTTCTGTGCAGCAGGCGCCTCTTTGCTTAAACCGCCAGGTGCTGGATCCATTAAAGTGGCTAGCATATCGGGAATTTTATCTGGGTTTAAAATGCCTGTAACGCTGCCAACGATTTTTTTCAAATCAACAATCCCGAAGGTCAGTTGCTTCACTAAATCAAACACAGGATCTGTGACGTTGTTAAGCTGTGTTTCCTCCAATAAAGCATCAAGGGCTTGCCCTAAATCTTGTACAGGTAGCTCCACCCCTTCAAAAATAGGAGGCTTGCCGTGTAAGTAAAATGTTTCCACATAAGTATCAGGATGAACCCAATCACTACTGGTTCGATAATAATCGGCCCCTTTAAAATACTGAGTGACGGGTGGCATCTCTTCAGCGCCTGCATCAAGCCCCTTTAGATATTGATCAAACCAAGCAAGCTGAATGTTTTCTGAAGAAGGCAACCCATAATCTGTTAAACCGCTTACTGCGGAACCACCAAAATGGCTCCACGGCCCCATCAACAGTTTGGCTGTTGTATGGCCCTTTAACGCCTCATATAGCAGTGGCTCACCACGCTGAAACAAATCGTCCAAACCACCCACTATAAAAGTGGGTACTTTAATTTTATCCGCGTATTCGATCACTGAGCGTTCGCGCCAAAAATCCGAATCATAGGCAGTATCACCTTGATTTAGCAGTGCTTGAGTAATGGTGCCTACAGGAAATTCCTCAGTAACAAGGTTAGTTAAGCGCCCCACTAATTTTTGCAAATATCGGGTAGGGTTATCTGATGAAAATTCGGCGGGTGTTGGCGGAAGCCCCAAGCCTTCCACTAAGCCTATCCATAATGGAATGAAACCCACATTAATTTGCCCTCCTTGGAAAACAATATCTCGGTAAGCATCAGCCATTGGTACGATGGCATAAATAGCTTTTAAGTATTCACTTTCAGTGGCGCCAGCGAACAAGGCATTAATACCCATCAAAGAAGGCCCAGTGGCACCTATGTTACCGTCCGACCAATCTTGCGTGCCGATATATTCAAGTAATTGCGGTATGTCGTGTTGGGTGCTCAGCTCACCAAAAGCCTGCCAAGCACCGCCTGTTGAACCAGTACCCCGCGTATCGATGGTAATGGTGTTATAACCACGCTTTACTAAATAATCGCTGCTGCCAGCCAAACTACCAAGCTCGCCTGGCGCCATACCCATTAACGATTGGTTGTAGCCTGTGAAAGTAGCAATAGTAGGGAGTTTTTTATTCACCACATTGCCATTTTCATCCGCAGGGCGCGTTAGCGTCGCTGAAAAATCTAGAATACTTCCATCTTTATTTTTAACAGGAATCCAAACGGTTTCTTTTTTCGTATTGGGATAATCTTCCGCGCGTTCGTAGTGTTGCCACTGCAAATTTACCGCCGTGGGTTCTTCTACTGTTGGCTCTTCTGGTTCTTTATCTGTTTCATCCTCTGGATTCAGATTTTCATCTTCAGGCTGTGGCTCAAGCTCAACTACTTCAGCGATATCCGTCGCATCGCTTCCTGAACTTTTACATGCTGTTAATGGCAGCGTAGCCAACACTAAAAGCAACACCAATAAATATGAATGGCTTAAGGTGCGTTTCATTTATTATCCTTTTATCATTGTTATTCTTCTCCTCACTATCTTCGTATATTTTTGAATCAACAGGCAATCTCTTTACTTAGCAGCCCATGGCATTCACGACGCCGCTATAAGTTTCTCTTGCCATTCCATATTTTTAGGCAAAAAAAAGCACCGCTGGGGAGGCGGTGCAAAAAGGAGCTTTTAGCTCTACTACTGGAATAACTCTGAACAAATAGAGTCATCTACTAAGAGTGCGCCAATGCAATATAGTTCATTATTTGTTTAATTATTTATCGTGTAGCTTCTTCTTATGCAAAAATTCGTTACACTCAACCACTTATCAGTTACCTAGCTCTCGTGCACAGGAGTGCTTTATGCAGCAAAAAAGGCAGTTTTTTTCCATTTATGAAAACCTGGTGTTAAAGCACCCCGTTTTCTGGTTGTTTTTTCTTCTCGCCACCTCTGTGTTAGCAGTCACACAGTTAAGTAATTTTCGTTTAGATGCATCTGCTGATGCGCTTGTGTTAGAGCACGACAAAGCATTAGAGCGCTATCGAGAAGTGGTTAAGCAGTACGGTGGCAGTGAATTTTTAGTTATCACTTACACCCCAAAAAACCGCCCTCTCTTTCAGCGTGATACCTTAGAGCATCTCGATAAAATGCATCACGAGCTGCAACAAATAGAAGGGGTGCAATCTGTTTATTCCATGCTCGATGTGCCGCTGCTATTTAGCCCTCCCACCACTTTTTCAGAGCTGGCTAAAAACTATAAAACACTGCGCGACCCCGACGTGGATTTAGCACTGGCCAAGCAAGAGTTCATTCAAGAAAGCCCTATTTATGAAGAGCTATTGGTAAGCAAGGATGGCAACACTACCGCTGTCTTAGTAACCTTCAGCCCTGATGATTTACACCGCACCATGGTGGAACGCCGCACAGAGCTCAGCAAAAAGCAGCTAGAGGGGGCCATCAGTGCTACAGAGAAAGAAGAATTAGCCCAGCTGCGCCGCGATGTTAGCGATTACAATGAAGAGCGCCAGCAACGTAGTGCTAAACGTGTAGCCGAATTCCGCGCCATCATTAAAGCCAACAGCGATAAAGCCGATTTGTTCTTAGGTGGCGTGCCTATGATTGCCACCGACATGGTGAGCTTTGTTAAGAACGATTTGCAAACCTTCGGCGTGGGCATTTTACTCTTTATCATCGTGGTGCTATTTATTATTTTCCGCCAACCACGCTGGGTTATTGCCTCCATTATCGCCTGTACGCTTTCAGCTCTGTGGCTCACCGCTATTTTGGCTTTTTTAGACTGGAAAGTAACCGTTATCAGCTCTAACTATTTATCACTATTGCTGATTATCACCATGTCTATTTCCATTTACTTGATCACTCGTTATCGCGAATTTCAGCAGAGCAACCCCGATGCAACACCCAAATGGCTAGTGCGCGAAGCCACACGCCACATGATCCAACCTTCTTTCTTCATGGTGACTACCACCATGGTGGGCTTCGCTTCACTGGTGGTGAGCGACATTCGCCCCGTGATTGATTTCGGTTGGATGATGACCATTGGTATTAGCTTGGCATTAATCGTGTGTTATCTCTTTATTCCAAGCATGTTGCTGCTCATTCCCAATAGCAAAAAACTACCGAGCGACAACGTTCTCACTGAAAAAATCACCCTTACCCTGGCAAGCTTCACAGAACGCCGGCACAAGCCATTGTTAGTGGTAATGGCCATATTACTAGTGGTGTCTTTCTTGGGTGTGCGTACCTTAACGGTGGAAAACCGCTTTATCGATTACTTCAAAGACGATACCGAAATTCACCAAGGCATGTTGCTCATTGATAAGAAATTAGGTGGCACCACGCCGCTGGATATTATTATTGATGCACCCAAACAAACGGCACAACAACAAGAAGCAGACGACCCTTTTGCGGACGACTTTGCTGACCCCTTCGCCGATGATTTTGACGACCCATTTGCCGACTTAAGCGAAGAAGCTACACCAGGCAAAAAGCTAGATTTAGAAAACGCTTATTGGTATACACCGCAACGCTTGCAGAAAGTCACTGAGATCCAGCAGTGGCTCAGCAGCTTGCCTGAAACCGGCAAAGTTTTATCACTAGCTAGCACCTACGAAACCGCCGTAAAGTTGAACGGTGGGCCGCTGAGTTACTTACAACTCATGTTAATGGCTAGTTTTATTCCTGCTGACCTACACGGCCAGCTGGTGGGCCCTTACTTATCAGACGACGGAAACCAACTGCGCATTTCACTGCGTGTGGTGGATTCAGACCCAAACCTAAAGCGCAACGAGTTTTTACAGCAACTTGAAAAAGATTTAATCGAGAAGTTCGATTTTGAACCTGAACAAGTGACGCTCACTGGTGCGCTCGTGCTGTACAACAACATGCTACAAAGCTTGTTTGATTCTCAAATCAAAACGCTAGGCTTAGTGTTTGCTGCCCTATTCCTCATGCTATTGATGCAATTACGCAGTGTAGTGGTGGCTTTGATCACCTTGGCCCCTAGCATCTCTAGTGCCTTTATTGTTTTAGGTACCATGGGGTGGATTGGCCTACCGCTAGATTTAATGACAATTACAGTAGCTGCTATTAGCGTAGGGATCGCTGTGGATGACTCCATTCACTATGTGCATCGCTTTACAGAAGAGCTATCGCGTGACAACAACTATATTGCCACCATGCGCCGTTGCCACCGTAGCACTGGCCGCGCCATGTACTTCACGTCGATCACCATTATTGCTGGCTTCTCTATTTTGGTGTTATCGAACTTTAACCCCACTATCTACTTTGGCTTACTCACAGGTACAGCCATGCTCATCGCCTTGTTCTGCAACCTCACCGTGTTGCCTGCACTGCTGCTAACCGTTAAACCGAAGTTGCACTTGCATGCCACTGCACGTGAAATCGACTCGCAACGGGAAGCTTCTCAGAGCAGCGCCTCCTAAGGCACTGCTCTAAACAACAAAAAGGCGAGCCCTTAACTGGCCCCAAAAAGTTGGACACTCTTTTTGGGGCCTTTTTATGTAACACTTTTTGTCTGTTTATTTAGGGTGATGCCTAAACCAGCATAAAAAAAGCGGCTAAGGTATTTACCTCAACCGCTTTCTTGTTTTGCTTTATGCTGCGCAGTGCTTACTCAGAATCTGGAATATCTGCCATTAACTCAGCTAGCTCGCCGTTGTTCAGCATTTCTAACAGAATATCGCTGCCGCCTACTAACTCGCCCTTCACCCATAGCTGTGGGAAAGTGGGCCAGTTACCATATTTAGGCAAATTCGTACGAATTTCAGGGGCATCGAGCACGTTTACGTATGCAAACGGCTTACCCACTTCCGATAAAACCTCTACCGCACGTGCAGAAAAGCCACACTGTGGAAACTGTGGGGAACCCTTCATGTAAAGCACCACTGGGTTTTGCTCAACCTGTTGGCGGATCACTTCTAAAATATCGCTCATATTAAATTGACCCTAGTCAAATGGATTAACGCTGCACAGTGTAGCAACACTACCGCCTAAGGGCCATGTCCAAACTCAAGAATACTAACATTGCACCCAAACGGTGGGAGGGCTATGATTTGATTTCACGGCAGCCACTTCGCTGCCGCTTTTCTTTTGCAGCATTCATATTCCCAATAAACACAACGCTCGGGTTAAGATGAACGATACGTATTTAATGCCTACATATGCTAGGCAGCCATTAACATTTAAACGTGGCGAAGGCATTTGGTTGTACGATGAAAACAACAATGCTTATTTAGACGCTGTTTCAGGTATTGGTGTGTGCGGCTTAGGCCACAACCACCCTAAGGTTACTGCTGCGCTCACAGAGCAAGCAAAAACCTTAATCCATACTTCTAACCTTTATCATATCGACCATCAGCAACGCTTGGCCGAATTGTTGTGCAAGGCCAGTGGTATGGAACGTGTGTTTTTCTGCAACTCTGGTGCAGAAGCAAACGAAGCAGCGATTAAGTTAGCGCGTTTATATGGCTCGCAAAAAGGCATTACAACACCTACCGTGATCGTGTTAGAGAAAGCTTTCCACGGCCGTACACTCGCCACACTTAGCGCCACCGGTAACGCTTCTGTGCAAGAGGGCTTTGGCCCCTTGGTGGAAGGTTTTATACGCGTGCCTTGGAACGATACAGACGCTGTACGCAAAGCCGCTCAAGAAAACAGCAACGTGGTAGCTGTATTAGTAGAGCCTATCCAAGGTGAAGGCGGCGTACATGTACCTGCCGATAATTATCTGAGCGAACTACGCAGCATTTGTGATGAAGAAGACTTATTACTCATGCTCGATGAAGTACAAACAGGTAATGGCCGTACAGGCGATTATTTTGCCTGCTTGGGTGATGGCGTGAAACCCGATGTTATTTCCACCGCTAAAGGTTTAGGTAACGGCTTTCCCATTGGTGCTTGCTTGGTGGCTGGCAAAGCCACTGAACTATTTGGCCCTGGTAACCACGGCAGCACTTATGGTGGCAGCCCACTTGGCTGTGCGGTAGGCATTGCCACTGTCACTACTATTTTGAATGATGTGTTGCCCACCTTGAAAGAGAGGGGCGAATACTTACGCGAACAATTACGCGATAAGCTCAGCCATTTCCCCTTCTTTAAAGAAGTGCGTGGTAAAGGCTTCATGGTGGGCATAGAACTCACCCTCCCTTGTTCTGAAATGGTAGCGTTTGGCCGCGAACAAGGCATTTTAATTAACGTTACAGGTGGCAATGTAGTGCGTTTACTGCCCCCCCTTGTAATGACCAAAGAAGATATTGATACTCTCGTGGAGCGCTTAGCCGTGGCCATGGAAGCATTTAAAAAACAGGTAGATAAAGCATGAGCGTCCGTCATTTTTTAACCATGCAAGATCTCAGCAGAGAAGAACTTGGTTACATCATTCAGCGCGCCATTGAACTAAAAACTATGCTCAAAGCAGGCCAGCGCTACGAACCGTTGCGCGGCAAAACTTTAGGCATGATCTTTGAGAAAGCCTCTACGCGTACCCGTGTTTCCTTTGAAGCCGGGATGACTCAGTTTGGTGGTAGCAGCATTTTTCTTTCGCCGCGCGATACCCAGCTTGGCCGTGGTGAACCCATTGAAGATTCAGCACGCGTTTTATCACGCATTGTTGACGCGGTGATGATTCGCACCTTTGAGCACAGCAAAGTGGAAACCTTTGCTCAATACTCCCAAGTGCCTGTCATCAACGCGTTAAGCGATGATTTCCACCCCTGCCAACTTCTCGCTGACATACAAACTTTCACCGAGCATCGCGGTAACATTAAAGGCAAAAAAGTTCTGTGGGTGGGTGACGGCAACAACATGTGCAACTCATACATGGAAGCCGCCGTTCAATTTGATTTTGAGTTAGTGGTCAGTGGCCCAGAAAACTATGATCCACCTGCTGAATTAGTGGAACAGTTTAGTTCGCACGTCACCCTAGAAAGAGACCTTAATAAAGCGGTGAAAGGCAGCCACTTGGTGGTTACCGACGTATGGGCCTCCATGGGCCAAGAAGAAGAGCAAGCTAAACGTGCGGTAGCCTTTGCCGATTACCAAGTAACACGTGAGCTGCTCGACCAAGCCGACAAAGAAGTATTGTTCATGCACTGCTTGCCTGCACACCGTGGCGAAGAAATTAGCCATGATTTACTCGACGACCCACGCTCTGTGGTATGGGATGAGGCTGAAAACCGCCTGCATGCGCAGAAGGCGTTACTGGAATTCTTAATGGTCGCTAAGAACTAGTTTTAAGCAGTAACAGGCTAAGCCCGCACTGTTTTACAGCGCGGGCTTTTTAGTGCCTAGTTTTCGCACTTTCCTTTCTGACGACGCACACACAACACTGCTTCTTGCCATCCTTGATGCTGTGCTAAACGCTCTGCTTCGGAAATCGCTGGCATAAACTCTTTTTCACAGCGCCATTTCTCGGCAATTTCATCCAAAGAGCTATACCAACCAGCAGCAAGGCCAGCCAAGTAAGCCGCGCCTAAAGCCGTGGTTTCAGTAATTTCAGGGCGTGCCACCCGCGCTCCGATAATGTCGGCCAAGCGCTGCGACAACCAGTTATTTACCACCATGCCACCATCAACGCGCAAAATAGTGGGCCGTACTGCACCATCACCCACCATCGCTTCTAGCAAATCTAATGTTTGATAGCACACCGCCTCTAAGCCCGCAGTCACCACCTCTGCGATACCCGTATCACGGGTAAGGCCCAATAAAGCCCCACGCGCATGTGGGTCCCACCACGGCGCTCCTAGGCCTGTAAAAGCCGGCACAAAATACACCCCTTGGCTGCCTGCGCCTTGGCTAGCTAAGGTTTCTGTTTCGCTGGCGGAGGAGATAAGTTTTAACCCATCACGTAGCCACTGAATCGCAGCGCCCGCCACAAATATAGAACCTTCCAAACCATAGGTGACTGTGCCGTTGAGACGATAAGCCACGGTAGAAAGCAAACGGTTTTCAGACATCACCGCTGTATCACCGGTATTCAAGATCATAAAACAGCCGGTACCAAATGTACTTTTCACCATGCCTGGCTTAAAACAAGCCTGCCCAATTAAGGCTGCTTGTTGATCACCAGCAATGCCAAGCACAGGTATCGGCGCGCCCAACAACTCAAGCGCTGTATCACCATAATGATGCGAGCTATCTTCTACACTCGGCAACAATTTCGCGGGGATATTAAAAAGTTTTAGTAAATCTGCATCCCATTCCTGGGTATGTATATTAAAAAGAAGCGTACGGCTTGCATTGGTGGCATCGGTGGCGTGCACTGCCCCCTTAGTTAACTGCCACAACAACCATGTATCAATGGTGCCGAACGCTAACTCGCCAGCTTTAGCACGCGCACGGGCGCCAGGTATATGGTCTAGCAGCCAAGCCAACTTTGTGGCCGAAAAATAAGGATCAAGCAACAACCCTGTGCGTTCACGCACAAGGGTTTCATGCCCTGCTTTTTTCAGCTCAGCACACCACTCAGCAGTGCGCCGATCTTGCCACACGATGGCATTAGCCACTGGCTCGCCCGTGTTTTTATCCCACAGCACCGTCGTTTCGCGCTGATTAGTAATTCCAATGCCAATTATTTGCGTGGCGCTAACATCGGCTTTTTTTAACACTGCTTGGCATAAGGCTAAACACTGTTGCCAAATTTCCATGGCATCGTGTTCAACCCAACCATCATTGGGGAAATATTGCGCAAATTCTTCCTGCACAGTTGCTATGCACTCAGCCTTACGATTAAACAGCATGACACGGCTGCTCGTAGTGCCTTGGTCGATAGCCATAAGGTATTGTTTCATTTTGTTATCCTTTAAAAGCGCGCTACGCACTCCGTGTTATCAAAATTATTGCCTAGGTTACAAACTGCTACTGTGCTGTGCAAAAGCATTTCCGGCGCTGCTGCCTCCACTTTCAGTGCTACACAGCCAAGACACAAGCTGCCCACATGTTATCCACAGGCTTATTCACAGCACAGCCCATTCGAAATGACGTTCGCCACGCTGCGTTTTTCGTGATAGCTTAAACTCCTGCCGTTTATTCAACGGGGTTTTAAATACAACCAACCCTCAATTTTCAGCGCATTTTGCCATGGAGTTTTTATGCTTAAAGATGCTTATCCGTATTATTTGGCTAACGAGGCAGTTTATGCCAACGACGATCTGCCAGTCACTGATAAATACACCGGTGACATTGCTACTTTAGTGGCCAAAGCAGATAGCAAAGCGTTTGAACAAGCCATTTCTGCAGCTGAAAAAGCCATGCCAGCCATGGCAGCACTGCAAGTGTATCAGCGCAAAGCCGTTCTTGAGCACTGCATTAAGCGCTTTGAAGAAAGAGCCGATGAGTTTGCGATGCTGTTATGCGTTGAGGCGGGCAAACCCATTAACGATGCAAAGGGTGAGGTAACCCGTTTAATCGATACGTTTCGCGTAGCGGCGGCGGAAGTTACTCGCATTGAAGGCGAAGTGCTGGAATTAGCCACCACGGAGCGCGCACACGGCTATCGCGGTTTTACCCGCCGCGTGCCCATCGGCCCTTGCGCCTTTATTTCTCCTTTTAACTTTCCTCTTAACTTAACCGCACACAAAGTAGCACCGGCCATTGCTGCTGGCTGCCCCTTCGTGCTTAAGCCTGCTAGCGCCACACCGCTTGGTGCTTTATTAATTGGTGAGGTACTGGCTGAAACCGATTTACCCAAAGGGGCCTTTTCTATTTTACCTGCCGACCGTGGCACTTCTGACGTATTGATTACAGATGACCGCTTAAAGCTACTTAGCTTCACAGGATCCCACGAAGTGGGTTGGGACATGAAAGCACGTGCTGGCAAAAAGAAAGTGGTGCTTGAGCTAGGCGGCAACGCTGCTTGCATTGTAGATAGAGATGCCGACATCAGCAAAGTAGTAAAGCGCCTTACTTTTGGTGCTTATTACCAATCTGGCCAAAGCTGCATTAGCGTACAACGCATCTATGCCCACAGCACCATTTACGAGAAACTTAAAGAGCGTCTTGTAGAAGAAATTAAAGGGCTAGAACTTGGCGACCCTCGCGATCCTGATACGTTTGTTGGCCCTCTCATTCGCGAAGAGGAAGCTAAACGTGTGGAAACCTGGATTGATGAGGCTGTTGCAGAAGGCGCCACCCTCCTCTGTGGTGGGCAGCGTAACGGTGCCCTTATTGCACCCGCCTTACTTGAAAACGCGCCAGCAGATAGCCGTTTGATGCAGGAAGAAGTGTTTGGCCCTGCGGCTGTCCTGATTCCATATGAAGATTTTAACGATGTGATTGATGCTGTAAATAATACACGCTTTGGTTTGCAAGCAGGTATCTTCACGCGCGATTTATACAAAATCCAACAAGCTTGGGACCGTCTCGATGTAGGCGGCGTCATCATCGGTGACGTGCCTTCTTGGCGTGTAGACAGCATGCCATACGGGGGCGTTAAAGATTCTGGCCTCGGCCGTGAAGGAGTGCGTTGGGCCATTCGCGATATGACTGAAGAGCGTTTATTAGTCATTCGTACCGTGCAAAACTAACGACTTCCGCCACAGCCACAACAAGGCCACCTTGCGGTGGCCTTTTGCTTCTTGTAATAAACCCTGTTGGTTTAACGCACCATGAACAAGCTAAGTTGCGGTACGTAGGTGATCAAGATTAACGCCACCAAGAGCACCAACATGAACGGCAAAGTGGCTTTATACAGTTCACTAATAGGCTTTTTAAAGCGGTAGCTAGCAATAAACAAGTTCATGCCCACTGGAGGCGTGAAATACCCAATTTGCATATTCGCTACAAAAATAATGCCTAGATGCACTGGGTCAATATCGTAACCTAAGGCCACCGGTAATATCAGCGGCACCATAATCACTAAGGCAGCAAAAATATCCAGCACGGCACCTAATACTAGCAGTACAATGTTTAATAAAATGAGGAACATAAGCTTGCTGCTTACATGCTCTTGAATGAAAGCAAACAACAACTCGGGTACGCCAGCGAACACTAGGTAGCCAGTGAACGACATGGCCACCCCAAGAATAAGCAGAATGCCACCCACCATAATCATGGACTCACGCATAATACGCGGTAATGTGCGTAGTGGAATTTCACGGTATAAACCCACCTGTGCCACCAACACATACAGCGCCGTGATAGCGGCCGCTTCATTAATAACAAGCCAACCAGAGAAAATACCTCCAAGCACCACGAAGGGCAGTGGCAACTCCCACCGCGCATCCCAGAGTGCGCCGCGCAGCTCGCGCCAATTGTAAGCTTGGCGTGGCACCGGCTCTTTGCGCATCGCCCAAAGACTATAGAAGTACAGCAACACCACCATTAAGATGGCGGGCCCTATGCCGGCCAAATACAAGTCAACAATTTCCACCGTGGGCATGGCCAACTGCTGCGCCATTTGCTGTGCGATGATGCCATAAATAAGCAAAGGCACAGAAGGCACCAATAACAACCCTAAGCTGCCCGAAGTGGTGAGCAAGCCTGTGCTAAATTTTTCGTTGTACCCTACTTTCATCAAGGCAGGTAATAACAGGCCTCCGAGCGACACAATAGTAACGCCACTGCCCCCTGTTAACGCGGTAAAGAAAGCACAAGCGATCAAGGCTACAAAAGCCATACCTCCTGGCATCCAACCAAAAGCCGCTTGTGATAAACGCAGCATGCGATCGGCGGTATTCGATTCGCTTAACAAAAAACCTGCAAAGGTAAACAACGGCAAGGCCATGAGCACTACCGACGTACTCACTTGGTATAGGTCAATATGCAGCACAGATAAATCTAGCCCCAGACTAAAATAGCCGAGTGCTGCAGCCGCCAAAATAATGGCAAATAACGGGGCACCGATCAGTGCTAAGAGTACAAGCACGGCGACTGCTAACCAAATCATGAGACGCTCTCCGTGCCCACCGGTGCGGGGCGTTTATTTAAGAGCCCTAGCACAAACAAAAACACATAACGTAGCGCAATGATGCCAAAACCAATGGGGATCAATAACTGCAGCACCCAATCAGGGATGCCCGCCACACTTCCTGTGCTATAAGCGCGCTCATCGAGCACTGTATAAAAGCTGTAATACGCCATTAAACCCGTAATGAATGCTGTGAATAAATCCACAACTAAAATGAGCCAGCGCTGCCAGCTTTCAGGTGCATATTCACTCACTACATCAATACGAATATGCGCATCATTGCGCGAGGCTATCATGGCCCCCAACATGGCAATCCACAGCACCGCATTTTGCAGCAACGGATCGATCCAAACATAACTGGTGTCGAGCATATTGCGCGCCACAATTTGCATGACAGCTAGCCCTACCATGCCGAGCAATACTGATATAAGAAAGGCGTCCTCCACACGATGGAGGGCGCCTAATATTTTTTTATCCCAACGCACAACGGCTGTTTTATTGACGGTATTCATTCAAAATCGCCGTTACTTTATCGAGCATCTGTTGAGACACTTGGTCGCTTTGCACTAGTTTTTTAGTGGCGCGATTTGCATAGGCACGCCATTCTTCTTTTTCATCCTCAGAGGGTTTAACCAGCTGCAAACCTTGCCCTAATACCGCCTGCAGGGCATTTTTATTATCCTGCATCTCTTTCTTATCCATGGCGGTTACGGTGTCAGTTAATACACGCTCAAGCACCGCACGATCGTCTTTGCTCAACCGCTGTAAGTGGCGATCTTCAATGCCCAGTAGCGCGTAGGTGTATAGCAAAGGTAGGTCGGTCAAGTGTTCCACACGGCTGAACCACTGGAGTGTAAGTGCTGCAATGGGTGGTGCAGCAAAAGCGTTAATCGCACCCGTTTGCAGCGAGGTAAGTACTGCGCTGATGTTGAGCACCACAGGCGATACATTGAACTCTTTAGCTGCCATTTCAGAAGCAGGATCATTGGCTGGCAACCACACTTTTTGTTGTCTTAAATCTGCTACCGATGCCACCGGCTGTTTTGTCATAAAGTAAGCAAAACCACCATCAATGGGGCCAAAGACAGTCCAACCGTTATCTTTAAAACCCTTTCGTAATACTGGGTCTAACTGCTTACGTACATGCGCCACTTCCTTTGCATCGTGGAAAATAAGCGGCAAGTTCAGCACTTGGCTATCTTTGTTGTAACGAGTAAATGCACCTGCCTGCGCTAAGGTACCATGCAGCTGGCCAATACGGATACGGCGCTGTACGGCAGCATCATCGCCCATTACGCCGCCTGCATAAATTCGCAATGTCACGCGGCCATCGGTTTCTTTAGCAATTTTTTCGCCTGCAGCTTTCAGGCTATTCACCGCCGCCGTGCCATCTGGATACATAGTGGATATTTTCAGCTCAAACGCACTGAGGCTCAACGGTAATGCCAACATCAACATGGCATACAAAAAACGCTTCATTGTATTGCTCCTATTTTCGTCCTTTAAAACAGCAATTAAAAATACTGGTCACTTTCTGCCAACAAGCGCTTTGCTTCTTGCTGTGCAATGGTGTTTTGCAATGTCAGTGTGGGCAACACATCTACCTCAGCTGCTAACACTTCTTCTAAGAGGCTATCGTGTAATGCCTGGTCAAACGCCATGCGTGCATAATGCTCTGCATACAACACTTTGGCATACAAGTTATGGCCCTCAGAAAGCGAGATTGCACGTTGGAAATGTTCGCGTGCACGCTCTGGCTGGCCGCCTAAACTTGCAGGTAGCAAGCTATCGAGCACGCCTAAATACAAATGGGCCTGCCCGTATTCATAACTTTCATCTAGGGCTACCACTGTTTCTAGCAAAGCTTGTACACGAGCTAAATCGGCCACAGCACTCCAATCGCCACTGTGCGCTTGAATATATCCAGCCCAAGTGGTGCCTAAGGTGTACAAAGCCGGCACATCCTTTGTTTTAGCCTTAGCTAGGCGCTGCTCTAAAGCGGGCACCGCAAGCCCTTGTAAACCACAGTAGCGTTTATGCTGAGCGCAGGCGCCACGATGAGCATAATCTAACGCTTTTTTGCTTAAACGCTGCTGCCGCTCGGGCTCACTCACAAACATAGAGCTATAGGCACTATAAAGGCTTGCGCCACTTTGTAGAAAAGAACTTCTCTCTGGCCAGTTGGCAATCATGCCATCAATGGTCATCAAATAGGAGGGCAGCCCTTCCGCCACAAGGACTGGATCGTTGTTACCAACAATACCGGTGGGTAGATTGCTGCCCAACCGCATTACCCCACAGGCTTGTAGGAAAAGCACAACACCGAGTATTAATAACGTTTTAACATAGCGCATGGTTACTCCTAGCTGCACTGCTACTGCTTACGACGAAGAAAAATAACGAAAACGGCGGTAATAGCCCACTACTGCGCCCAATAATGCACCGCTGACGAAGCCAAACAAGTGCGCTTCGTTGGCCACTATATCGGGCAAGACAACGTAACAGAACACCAGCCAACCAAGCATCATAATGACAATTTCACGGCGCAGTCCATATCCAGCTTGTGGGTTTGTTTTGCCATATAACCACAGGTAGCCCAACAAACCATACACAACGCCTGATAAGCCACCGAAATTAGGGCCTGTGGAGAAAAACTGCGCCAAGGCAGAAGCGGCCGCAGTAACCACCGTCACCAACAGTAATTGTTGGCTAGATTGGAAACGTTCAATTACACCGCCGAGCTCCATCCAAAACATAAGGTTAAAAATAATATGCAACGCCCCAAAATGCAGCAACATTGGCGTGATCATGCGCCAGGGCTGTTGCGCCACTTCGTTCAACGTTTCGGGAAAAAACAAATATTCTTTAAAGGTGAGAGGAGCGAAGAACACTAGCACAGTGGCAATAAAAACGGTTTTCGTTACCCATCCAAAGCGCTGCCACCAGCCTCGCAACAAGCTGCTTTGCACATAAAACTGAGAGGTTTTGTTCACCGGTTTGCCTTGCTCCCACGCATTTTTACGTTGTTGCTTAGAAGCACTTTCTAGCCAGGCATCTAAATACAGCTGTGCATCTTCAGCACCTTGAGCTGTTGCACTGTACACGCCATAGCCTTCGCCACTGGTTAGGGGCCTCACCTGCACGGCATGCCCTTCTCGCTCCAACGCATCGGCTAGTGCTTGCGCACCTTCTGGTTGAGAAAATCGGGCTATTTCAAACATGTAATCACTCACTAAGCAAACGCTTTCGCATTTACGGCTTTCGTGTATGGACAGCGTGGCAGCACAATAATGGACATACGCTATGAGGACGTTGCAGCGCACATGATAATCTTCTTCTGAAAAAATTTCTTTATTTATGCGGTGTGCATGCCACCCAAGGGTGGCAGGTTTTTTTAACCCGTGTTGCGCATACCTGCAGCAATACCGGCAATGGTAACCATCAAAGCGCTTTCTAACTGCTTCTCTTGCTCTTGCGTTAACTCACTCGCGTGGCGCAAGCGGCCCATTAATTCAGCTTGTAATAGGTGCAGTGGATCTGTGTACGGATTACGTACACGCACCGACCAACTCATCACTGGGTTATTTTCTAGCAAATCTGTGCGGCCGGTTAACTCTTGCAATACACGAATAGTGCTCGCCAACGCATTACGTAGCTGCTGCCCCAATGCTTTTAAAGCTGGGTCGTCTGTTAAGCGGCGTTCGTAATACGCTGCCACAGCACTGTCTGTTTTTGCTAACACCATTTCAAGCATATCTAACAGGGCTTGGAAGAAAGGCCATTCTTGCTGCATTTCTTCTAATACCGCGCGGCGTTTTGGATCTGCTAACGCTTCTTCAAGCGCAGCACCTGTTCCTAGCCAAGCAGAGAGAATAAGGCGCACTTGCGTCCAAGCAAACACCCAAGGAATGGCCCGCAATGAAGCCAAATTATCCACTGCTGTACGCCTTGCTGGACGGCTACCAAGGGCCAAGCGTGAAAGCTCTTGCTCTGGTGTCACGGTGCGTAAGTAGCGCACTAAATCAGGATTTTCTTGCACCACGCTACGATAACTTTTTACCGAGGTGGCCGTGAGGCGGTCCATCTCTTCGCGCCACTCGGGTTTGGCTTTTACAGGCGGCATTAGGGTAGCTTCGAGCGTTGCTGCTACATATTGCTCTAAATTATGCATCGCAATTTGCGGATGCCCGTATTTAAAACGAATCACTTCGCCCTGCTCGGTCACACGGATGCGCCCCGCCACTGAGCCTGGCGGCTGAGATAACACGGCCATGTGCGTGGAGGTGCCGCCACCACGGCTAACAGACCCACCTCGACCATGAAACAAAGTAAGGGGTATATGATGGGTTTGAAAAAGATCGGCCAACTTTTCTTGGGCGTTATATTGTGCCCATGCTGCGGCAAGAAAGCCTGCGTCCTTGGCCGAATCCGAGTAGCCAATCATAATTTCTTGGCCCAGCATAATTTGATTTTTGTACCAAGGTATCTCTAGCAGTGCCGCCATGGTGCTCTTGGCGTTTTTAAGATCCTCTAGGGTTTCAAACAAAGGCACCACACGCATGGGCCTTAATACACCCGCTTCTTTTTGCAACAGCATTACCGCTAACACATCCGAAGGCGAAGTGGCCATGGAAATAACGTAAGCCCCCAATGCTTCTGCAGGCTGTTCAGCGATAACAGCACAGGTATCTAGCACCTCTGCCACTTCTTGAGTGCACCATTCGCTTTCACGGAAACGGTGATTCACTAGTGGGCGATTACCCTCTAGCTCCTTCAACAAAAACTGCTGACGCTGTTTCTCGTCCCACTGCACATAACTGCCTAGCCCCAAATACTGCGTAATGGCATCCAAAGCTTGGCTATGACGGGTGGATTCCTGGCGAATATCCAAGCGCAACAAAGAAGTGCCAAAAGTGTATAAACGGCGCAACGTATCGCGCAAAGAGCCATCCGCTAACTCGCCCATGCCGCAATCTCGTAAAGAGCGATCAATCAGTAACAGCGACTCGCGCATTTGCGCACCAAAGGTAACATTGACGGGCACCTCTTGGCCTTCTAGTTGCTTTTCAATATCTGAGCGCACGCTGCGCAACTCTTCTCGCAACTCACGTAAAATAACGCGATAAGGCTCATAGCTAGGCCCTGTAACGGCTAACAATTCGGCACTCGCTTTTTGCATGGAGCACTCAGCCATTAACTGCGTCACATCGCTTAAATATAAATCGGCTGCTTTCCAACGCGCCAAACGCGTTACTTCTCGCGTTACCGCCGCAGTAACATTGGGGTTACCATCACGGTCACCGCCCATCCAGGAGGCAAAATGCACAGGTGCTGAACGCACGGATAAGGGTTTGCCCAGTTTTTCGGTCACAATGCCATCTAAATCACGTAGAAAATCAGGCACTGCATACCATAAGGAGCGTTCTAAGGTAACAAAGCCCCACTTCGCTTCATCTACAGGGGTAGGCCTCGAGCGGCGAATTTCATCGGTGCACCATGCTGAAAGTACGCCACGGCACAATTGTTGGCGGCGCTGGTGGGTTTCACTGGCCGACAAATCTGTACGTTCTAAATCTGCCAAGGCAGCGGCAATATGATCATATTTCTGAATTAGCGTCCGGCGGCTAATTTCCGTGGGGTGCGCTGTTAGCACAAGTTCTACGCTTAGCGACGACAACACATTATGGATTTGGTCTGGTTCGTAGCCTGCAGCTAACAACTTATCGAGAATTTCGGGCAGGTTGTTGGTACTTTTACCATCTGCAGCATAGAACTGGTTTTGACGACGTAAACGCACTCTATGTTGCTGTTCCGCGAGGTTAGATAAGTTCAAAAACTGGTTAAAAGCACGCGCTACATCTAATAATTCTTGTTCATTCAACGGAGCAAACAACTCACTAAGGCTTGTCATATCCACCACACCCTTAGTGCGCGACTCCACCGACACCTGGCGAATGCGTTCAATCAACGCAAACATGTCTTCACCTTTTTGGGTTTTCAGTGTGTAGCCGAGGATTTCCCCGAGTGTGCGCACATCTTGGCGCAGCGGAGCATGCAAATCCTGCGTCATTGATTTCTCCTGTTTTTTTATTCGAGTTAGTGTTGTTGCTAAGCGTTACTGAGCGCACAACATAACCTAATATGCGTTCTTTTACAGCCGCAAAAGCGTTACAGAGCTTAATACATTACCGTCAAGCAATCTGTACAATAACCTATGTGGGCGGCTTTATTATGCCGGCGCACCGTTTGTATCACTTCATCTAGCAGGGCTATCGTGCACACTGTACGCAAAATCATTCACTTAGATTGCGACTGTTTCTATGCCGCGGTTGAAATTAGAGAGCAGCCTTCCTTGGCCCATTTACCTGTGGCTGTGGGCGGCGACCCACACCGTCGTGGCGTTATTGCCACGTGTAACTACCCAGCCCGCCGTTTTGGCGTTCACTCTGCCATGGCCTCTGCGTACGCTTTAAAGTTATGCCCTGAACTCGTTATTCTGCCGCCACGGTTCGACTTATACCGCGCTGTATCACAACAAATAATGGCCATTTATCGCCGTTATACCGATGTCATTGAGCCACTATCGTTGGATGAAGCTTACCTAGATGTCACCGATAGCGAACACTACAAAAACAGCGCCACTCTCATGGCAGAAGCTATTCGTGCCGAAGTTAAAGACAAGATCAGCATTACTGTTTCAGCAGGGGTGGCATCGAATAAATTCTTGGCTAAAGTAGCAAGTGATTGGCGCAAGCCAGATGGTTTATTTGTTATTGAACCGGAAGCGGTCGAAGCTTTTATGCCCACCTTGCCGGTAAAAAAGATCCCTGGCGTAGGCCATGTTACTGAACAGAAACTAACAGCCTTGGGCATTACTACCTGCGAACAACTACAACAGCTCACTCGCTTCGAACTGCACGAGCATTTTGGTAGCTTTGGGGAAAGCCTTTATAACTATAGCCGCGGCATTGATGAGCGGCCGGTGATGCATACGCGCCGGCGCAAATCTGTAAGCGTGGAAGAAACTTACCCCAAGGATTTAGCCCACCTCACACAGTGGCACAATGCCCTCTTAGATTTATGTGAGCGCCTGCGCCAACGCCTACAGCGCCTAGATCATCACTATGTTATTCAAGGCGCCACCGTTAAAGTGCGCTATCATGATTTTACTATTCGCAGTGCAGACGGCCCAGCAGGGCCCATTACAGAAGAAACTTTTCTACCTTTGTTAACAGCCCTATGGGATCGACGCCAAGACCCTATTAGGTTGCTTGGCGTTGGGGTAAAGCTGCGAGACGAAGCCAGCCAAGCACAAAAAGATATGTTTGAAGAGGAAAAGCGTAAGGCTTTAATGCTCAGACATCACCACTAAACGGTTTTGTTTCACTCTGCATTACGCTCTCTCTCCTTTTGATATATGCTTATACAGATTGGTGCGATGTTATGGTTTTACAGCCATTGACAAAAACACTAATAAATTAGAAATTTTCGCTTTTGCTAAGCTATTTGTTGTAAATGGGAACTTAAACTTTGTGTTAGCCACTTAGTTGCGCCGAAAAGAGGCTCTAAAGGCAGGCACGAACAAAGGAGAAAAACAAATGTTTGAGCTGATTAGAACAGCCGTCCGCCGCCGCAAGCCGCCCACCCATGGCTTATTTGATCTTGTGTCGATGGATTTCAGAGTCAGCTTATGGGACCTAGATCACAACATGCATTTAAACAATGCAAAATACCTAAAGTTTATGGACCGATGCCGCCTAGAGCATTCCATTGTTACAGGCTTAATGAACAAGCTCATTGAAGCTCGGTGCCATGCTGTGGTGGCCAACACTGAGGTGGCTTATGTGCGCGAACTGCGCCCTTATCAACGCTTTACAGTGCACACGCGCATCCTCGGTTGGGACGACAAATACGTTTATTACGACCAACAATTTGAATCACAGAATAAGCTGCACACCCATGCCCTTTTGCGTGTTATTCACTTCCATAATGGCAAGCCTATCAGCCCCAGCACGGTGCAAGATATCGCGGGGGTTACTGTTGCTCCTCCCGTTTTGCCCAGTTACATCGAAAACTGGAAAACACTCTTACAAACAAAGCGCCAATATACAGAACGCGAGTTTGAATCGTTACACCAAAACGATTAACAACACACGTTAAGCTAGCAACGCCTGTCGCGATGAATTTTCCTCTTACCCCTAGGGCTTGGCTAGCTGCTCCGCCTTTATTTGCAGCACCCTCGGATGGCGGCCAACAGCTTCAGCCCTGCTATGCCCACCCTCCCGCTTTTTACGGCCCACATAAAGACAGGCGCCTAGGGAGGGAATTTGAGGACATGATCATGGCACAGGTGGCACAGCAGCCCGAAGTAGAAATCGTTGAACGCAACCTAGCCATTCGAAACCGTACACGCACCTTAGGTGAGCTAGACGCCATTTTATGGCACAAACAAAAGCAAGAATACTGGCACTGGGAGCTCACTTTTAAGCATTATTTAGGCTTTGCCGAGGATTTTTGGCCAGGCCCTAACCCTAGTGATCACTTCCATAGAAAATACCATCGCGGCCTTGAGCATCAGTTTCCTTTAGCTCACCACCCTGCAGCACAACCATTTCTGCCTGGCCCCATCAAGCACCAACATCTTTTAAGCCGCGGTGTGCTCTATTACCCTGCAGGCTATACGTTGCCGCCACCTGATGGTGCTCATCCGCAGCATCTACGAGGCACTTGGTGGCCACTAGAGCAATTACCTAAAAGCAGCAACTATCTGATTTTAAACAAAAAACACTGGCTAAATGCGGCCCAGTTTTTAGCTCTAAAACCAATATTACATACGGCTGAGTCTGTTATTCGCCATGTTCATACAGTAAACTGCCCCACTATGCTTCTTATGCAACACGCCACCGGCGAACTATCGCCTGGTTTTGTGGTGCCTGACAATTGGATTTCAAATGCACAAGCTCGATACACCCAAACAACTCGTGAATGAAGATGGCCACCCTAGTTACGGCGTTTTTAAGCATTCCGTAGCAACCATTAATGGCCGCGAGACAGACCATCGCACCCCCATGGGTAAACCGGCGAACTCGCTCGCCAAATTTTTTGAATATAAACAGTTTCAATATTTTGGTGTTATCCACGATGATTATTTGATCGGCTGTGCATTAGCCGATACTTCTTGGCTTGGCATTGCTTTCTTTTATATTTTTACACCTTCAACCGGTGAACTAGAAAGCTACACATGGCGCAGCCCTTTAGGCATGCACATCAATATGTCTGACTCCCCCGTTAAAGGATGCAGCCACTTCAAACAGAAGAAAGTGCGCATTGAGATGGGCTACCGCCAACGGGCCAATGGCTTGGAAAAAACCTTGGCTGTTACGTTGCCAGATTTAACCCTTGACTTGGTAATGCACGAAGAAGCCAATTATGAACCCATGTCGTTGTGCACACGTACCGGCATTAATGGTTGGGTTTACGCCAATAAAGTAGCGGGCGTTAAAGTATCAGGCACCTTGCGCCGCGGCAGCGAAACGCAAGAAATAGACGCTTTTGGCCACCACGACTTTTCTGCTGGCTATATGCGCCGCCAAACTTTTTGGAACTGGGCCTGCTTTAGCGGCGATGTGAACGGCCAACATGTGGGCCTGAATATTTCCTGTGGAGTGAATGAAACCAGTTACTCTGAAAATTGCTTATGGCTCAACAACCTGTGCATTCCCTTAGGTAATGTGGCTTTTCATTACGACCGCGATCGCCTGCTACAACCTTGGACCATTACCAGCTCTAACCAGAAGGTTAAGCTAGTATTTAAACCTTTGGGCCAACACAAAGAACAACTCAACTTAGGGCTCTTTGCCAGTAATTTTCATCAGTTATTCGGCTATTTCACGGGCTCTATTGAATTGGATGACGGCCAACGCATTCAGATTGACCGCTTACATGGTTTTGTAGAGGAACAGTACGCAAAATGGTAACTGAACAGCCAGAGCACACTCAAGACAACAACAGTGATCGTGACTCTTTTACAACAGGCCTACCCGTCGAAAAAAATTTAGACGCGACTATTCGTGGCGCTAATTCTTGGCCTTCACGCGTAAACACATATATACGCAAACTGTTTAGTTTAAATTTTGAGAAATACGTCATCATTCAAGTGGTGCCCGTGGTGTACACCTTGGCACTTATTGCGAGTGCTGTGGGCATTGGCTACTTATGCGTTGAAGCGTTTATGCACTCCATCTGGCGTGGCCTTTTCTACACTTTTGTTGCAGCACCACTAACTTTTATTGTGCTCGCTTCTGTATTACGTGCTTTGTTAGAGTTTTACCGTGTCATGTTCCATATTGCAGAACACATGGATAGCCTTGTGGGCATTCGCGACACAGTAGATGCGTTGGCAGGTATTAGTGATTCCATCGAAGAAATTAGCGGGGATTTCTATAAATTAGAAGAATCTGTAGAGCGCATGAGCAAATCGGTAGAAGAACTGAGCACCTCCATGGACGATATCGTCACCGTTACCCAGCGTATTCCTTTTTTGAAGGGCGGTTTACGCAGCCGTCGTTCACAGCACACTGAACCCGATATTTTCGACGAGTAACCAACCCAAGCAATACAGGCGTGCCTGTATTGCTACACGGCCATCTTTGAGCATAGGGTAAGCGTCATAACGCCCGCCACAATTAACGCGATACCTATCACTGCTGGCCAATCAAGTTGCTGCCATAAACCACCATGGCAATGGCAGTGACCAACACAATACCCACACCACTCCAAATGGCATAAGCCACACCCACCGGCACACTCTGCATCACCACAGAAAGGCAGTAGAAGGCGCCCGCATAACCAACCACTACTACCACACTCGGCCACCACCGAGTGAAGCCTGCAGAGGCTTTTAGCGCGGTAGTGGCTATTACTTCCAGAACGATAGCTACAAACAGCCACAGATAACCCATTTGGTGTCCTTTATGCAGGCCTAGCGGCCTAGCGAAGCCAAAAATTAGGCATAAAAAAACCCTTGGGGACCCAAGGGTTTTGAATTTGGCGGTGAGGGAGGGATTCGAACCCTCGATACGCTCTTAACGTATACTCCCTTAGCAGGGGAGCGCCTTCAGCCTGCTCGGCCACCTCACCTAGTGCACAAAACTTGCCTGTGCAACGGTTGCCCCGTGCCATTTTGCAACGAGACGGGGCGCATGATACCAGTTTCTTAGAGAATTCCTAGTGCTTTTCTTAAACTCATTCGCCGTCTGCTTGTTTTTCGTTCTGAATACGTAAATAAATCTCTTCGCGGTGAACAGAAACATCGCGAGGGGCGTCGACACCAATCCGAACTTGGTTACCTTTTACGCCGAGTACAGTAACGGTGATGTTGTCACCGATCATTAGAGTTTCACCTACTCTCCGAGTAAGTATGAGCATGATGGTGCCCTCCTAGGTCTTTTAATATTTGATGAGCGCTGGTTGTTAAGACTGACATTACTTCCACTTGTTCCATCAAATGTATTTAAATAATGCCAACATAAACAACGAAGGGCTTATTATGCAAGATACAAGTGCCATTGTCTTGCTATGGCACTTGTTAGATTGCTATTAACTATTCTTGATCCAATTCAAAGGCGGTATGAAGAGCGCGCACAGCAAGCTCTAAGTACTTCTCAGCCACTACTACTGAAATTTTAATTTCAGAAGTGGAGATCATTTCGATGTTAATACCCTCATTAGCAAGTGCTTCAAACATTTTACTGGCCACACCAGCGTGTGAACGCATGCCCACACCTACTAGCGAAATTTTTGCAATAGCATCGTTGCTAAACACTTCACGTGCGTTTAACTCTGTCGCTAGCTTTTCAAGCACTGATTGAGCTTTTTGCAAATCATTGCGGTGTACGGTGAAGGTAAAGTCGGTTGAACCATCAAGGCCGATGTTTTGTACGATCATATCCACTTCTACGCCCGCTTCACCAATGGGGCCTAGAATTTTAAACGCGATGCCTGGTGTATCTGGCACACCACGTAAAGTGATTTTGGCTTCGTCACGTGTAAATGCAATGCCGGAGATTACCGGTTGTTCCATATCTACCTCATCGTCTACGGTAATTAGTGTGCCAGGGCCCTCTTCGAAACTAGAGAGAACACGTAAGGGCACGTTGTACTTACCTGCGAACTCCACGGAGCGGATTTGCAGAATTTTAGAGCCTTGGCTTGCCATTTCTAGCATTTCTTCGAAGGTAATACGGTCTAAACGGCGAGCACTACTTACAACGCGCGGATCTGTGGTGTACACACCATCCACGTCTGTATAAATCTGGCATTCGTCAGCGCCAATGGCGGCAGCCAATGCTACCGCTGTGGTATCACTTCCACCGCGGCCTAGCGTGGTGATGTTGCCATCAGGATCTACACCTTGGAAACCTGCAACAATAACAACACTGCCATTATTTAAATCAGCCTGAATGGGCTTTTTATCAATTTCTTGGATACGTGCTTTACCGTAAGAATTATCGGTTAAAATACGTACTTGCCCACCCGTATAAGAGCGCGCTTTAACGCCTTTGCTCTGCAAAGCCATGGCTAATAGCGCAATGGTTACTTGCTCACCGGTGGATACCAACACATCTAGTTCACGCTCGTTACGCTGCGAAGACACTTCTTCCGCCAACGCAAGCAGGCGGTTTGTTTCACCGCTCATGGCAGACACCACTACTACTACTTGGTCGCCGTTTGCGTGAAACTGCGCCACCTTGTCTGCCACTGCTTTAATTCTTTCAGGATTAGCGACGGAAGTTCCGCCGTATTTCTGTACGATTAGGGCCATAACTCACTGTGTCGTTAGTTAATGTAATTAAGAGGGCAACACTCTAACATGTTGCTCCTCTTCATGAAACAGCACTTAGCGGTCTGCTACCCACTGTGCGACGCTCGCCAGTGCTGCTGGCAAAGCACTTGGGTTATTACCACCGCCCTGAGCCATATCTACTCGGCCACCACCTTTACCACCTACTTGCGTAGCAACGTGGCGGATTAAATCGCCCGCAGGATAGCGCTCACATATATCTTTGGTGCTGCCGGCCACCAAGGTAATTTTCTCTCCTTCTGTGGCGGCAAGAATTACCACTGCGGTGCCTAGTTGGTCTTTCAATTTATCCATTGCCATGCGCAGTGCTTTGGTGTCGGCACCGTTCAATTCGGTGGCCACTACTTTAACGCCATTCACTTCTTGAGCGTTGGCGGTGAGGTCCGTGCCTTTGCCAGTAGCTAGCTGTTGTTTCAAGCGCTCCATTTCGCGTTCTTGGTCGCGCCCTCTTTGCACTAACTGTTCAACACGGCCAGCGGCTTGTTCTGGCGACACACGCAAAGTGCTAGCAATATGTGCCAGCCAACTTTCACGCTTTTGAATGTACGCTAAAGCGTCTGGGCCACACACGGCTTCGATACGGCGCACTCCAGAAGAGGAAGCTCCTTCGCTCGTAATCTTGAACAGCCCAATTTCGCCCGTACTGCTCACGTGGGTACCACCACACAACTCTTTGGAAAAGCCGTTTTCGCCCATGGTGAGAACACGTACTTCATCGTCGTATTTCTCCCCAAACAAAGCCATGGCACCTGCTTTTTTAGCAGCTTCCATATCCATCAGCTCCGTGGTGACAGGGGCATTAGCAAACACTTGTTCGTTCACCGCATTTTCCACAGCCACGAGCTCTTCTGCTGTCATGGCTTTATCGTGGGCAAAATCAAAACGTAAATAATTCGGCGCAACGAGCGAACCTTTTTGCTGCACATGGCTGCCTAGAATTTTTTGTAACGCTGCGTGCATAAGGTGGGTGGCGGAGTGGTGGCGCATAATGCCGCGCCGACGCTGTTTGTTTACTTGCGGGCTTAAGCCCTGCCCCACTTCTAGCTCGCCATTGGCTACTTTACCCATGTGCACAATGGCCGCTTGGCGCTGGCGAGTGTCGGTGACCTCAAAGGTGGCATCATTTGCCACGAGCAATCCCGTATCGCTGCTTTGACCACCCGCCTCGGCATAGAATGGGGTGCGATTTAACACCACGAGGCCTTCTTCACCAGCTGCCAGTTTCTGTACTGTTTCGCCATCTTTGTACAACGCCACAACAGTGGCTTCAGGCAATGAAGTACCTTCATAACCCGTAAATTCACTGCTCGCATCAATGGCTAAGCGATCACTGTAATCAGCGGCAAAAGCATCTGCACCACGCGCACGCTCGCGCTGCTGCTCCATGGCTTTTTCAAACCCTTCCATGTCCACTTCTAAAGCATGTTCACGGCACACATCTGCGGTTAAGTCAGGCGGAAAGCCATGGGTGTCGTACAGGGTGAATACCACTTCGCCGTCTAATACTGTGCCGTCTAAATTGGCAATGGCTTGCTCCAACACCCGCATTCCTTGCGCCAAAGTACGGCCAAATTGCTCTTCTTCGTTCAATAACGCACGTTCAATACGAGCCTGCTGCTCTGTTAAAATGGGGAATGCTTCACCCATTTGTTCCACGAGCGGTTGCACAAGCGTGTGGAAGAAAGGCTCGTGACGGCCGAGCTGGTGGCCGTGGCGTAAAGCACGACGAATAATACGACGTAGCACATAGCCACGCCCTTCGTTGGAAGGTAATACGCCGTCGGCAATTAAAAACGCTGAAGAACGAATATGGTCTGCAATCACTCGCAAAGATTTCTCTTCCAAGTCTGTGGTGCCTGTCGCTGTTGCTGCGGCTTTTAACAATGCTTGGAATAAATCAATTTCATAGTTTGAGTGCACACCTTGCACTACGGCAGCTATACGCTCTAGCCCCATACCGGTATCTACCGAAGGTTTTGGTAGCGGCTCTAAAGTGCCATCTTCTTGGCGGTCGTACTGCATGAACACCAAGTTCCAAATTTCAATGTAGCGATCTAGCTCATCGCCTTCTGAACCAGGAGGGCCACCTGGAATATGGTCGCCGTGATCATAAAAAATTTCTGACGAAGGCCCACAAGGACCGGTATCGCCCATTTGCCAGAAGTTGTCTTCATCTAAACGAGAAAAACGCTCTGCACTAACGCCCATTTCTTTAAGCCAAATATCTGCTGCTTCATCGTCAGATACGTGCACAGTAACCCAGAGTTTTTCTTCCGACAGGCCTAGCTCAACCGTTAAAAATTCCCAGGCAAACTTAATCGCTTCTCGCTTAAAATAATCACCAAAGCTAAAGTTGCCGAGCATTTCAAAGAAGGTGTGGTGGCGCGCTGTGTAGCCTACGTTTTCGAGGTCGTTGTGTTTACCGCCTGCCCGCACACAACGCTGCGTAGTGGTGGCGCGTTGATAATCGCGTTTTTCACGCCCCAAGAACACATCTTTAAACTGGTTCATACCCGCGTTGGTAAACAACAAAGTGGGGTCGTTGTCGGGTATTAAAGAGCTCGATGGCACCACTTGGTGGCCTTGGCGAGCAAAAAAATCAAGAAATCGTTGTCGTAACTCAGCGCTTTTCATAAGTCTCACTGTTTAACATTGAATTTTGGAATGGCAGAAGTATAACCGTCTCTGCGCATAGATTCGATAACACAGTGCCATATTGGCCCACTCTCGTGTTATCCCGCGATAAACAAGGCTACTTCAGCAAATTGTTCTTGCAATATTGCTGCCAAAGCCATTTTTTTCTGTTGCCGTTTGGCCGAATAAGGGTTGTATAGCTTACCCCACGCACACCAGTTTGGATGGTTGCGAGCTTCTTTAATTGGTTTAGGCATGGAAGCTTTTTGCCACGCTTGCTCAGCGCTTTTGGGTAGCGTTAGCGGCCCTTGCGCGCCATGCCCTCGGCGGCTTAACAAAGTAATGAGCTCATATTGGCGCAGAATTAATGCACGCAGCAAAGCATCATCCACCACTAAGGCACGCTGCCCGCTAGTGCGTTCTTTAATGCGGTAGCCTAATTTGCGCCAAATTTGAGCGCCACCCGCCACACCTGCTCCTACCACCGTGCCCATGCCTAAAGACAAGCCACCCGTAATTAAGTCAAAACTTGCCCCTGCAGCGGCACCCGCTGCCACACCTTGCGAAGCAGTAATGCCTAAGCGCTTAATTGTGGCGGGATGAAATAGGTCGCGCTCCCAACTAGCTTCAGCTGGAAACTCCTCGTAACCTAGCACTTCCGTTTTCTCGAATTCAAACAGCGCCAGCAAATCCTTTTTCGTTTTCTGCTCGGCCTTAAACACTGCCGCCCGCAATGTTTTCAGCCCTTTTTCTTGCTCTGAGGCATCAATAACGTTGCGATAAGCTGCGGCACTAATAATTAAATCAGCAACACATTCACTGGCGGTTTTCCAACGCTCTTTCTGCAACAAAAGCAGCTGCTCCTGCCAGCGCTGCAAAACTTCTTGGTAACCATTTAATAAATTGCCTAAAAAATCATACAGTTTGGCTTCACCCGCAAATGGTGGCGTCACAGAATCAAAAGAAATAATGAGATGCAAGCCGGCTTTACGCAATTCTTCGCGCCATACTTCTTCTTGGCTTTCGCTGCTAGCCGTAAAATTAAGCACAGGCAATACAGGCTTACCACATAATTGTAATAGGGCTAATTCATCGAGGTACTTCGTCAGCACATCTTGCCGCACATCAAGCACAAAGAGTACTGCATCCGACTGCAATAACTGCCCTAATACTTTCGCTTCTTGCTCAAAATCGGTTTTCGCACGGGTAGTATTAATGAAAGCTGCCACTTTTGCCGGGCCGTCCCAATGCGGCAGCTGCTGCTCTTCTGCCAAATCGTCAATAAATTCACGTAACGCCATGGCGTCTTCAAGGCCTGGAGTGTCGTAAAGCACTATGAGTTCTTCGTCACCCGCTTTTAATGCGAGTGCCTCCACATTACGCGTGATATTCGGCGCGTTTTCCACACGGCCAAAATTAGCATCCCGCCCTAACGTTCGCAGCAAAGAGGTTTTACCCACGTTGGTATGCCCTGCCACGGTTAAGTGCAAAGGTTTAGGCATTGTTTAGCTCTCCTTCTAACCAAGCGAACTCATCCACCCAGGTAACAGCATGTTGCGCCAATGCTGTGCGCCACATTTGCAGCTGCTCTTCGCTTAGTTCATTTTCTGGTACAAGCATCACTCCGAGCTCATAACTAATAATAGATAGCTGCTCGATAAACCGCCTTAATGCTTTTTCAGGGGTTCTTTGCCCATGGCAAACTAATAACACGCGGCGTACGCCTTGGGGCTCCAAAGTCAGCGCACTCACCACTTCTCTTTGTTCTCGTAGTGTGCCCACATCATGCCAACTCATTGTTGTTGCATCAGCCTCTGGCGAAATCGCTTCGCTGCCTAGTTCATAACCCACCCAAGCATTACGCCCCGTCTGGCTGCTATTGTTTTGTGCAGTGGCCACCACAGTGTCGTTACTACCATCAGTAGCCTGAACTGAAATAGCGTGCTGGGCGCCAGCCGTGATCATTTTTTCTAACGCCGTCCATCTCGCTCCTACTGGCAGGGGTTTGGGCTGTCGCATTAGCCACAAGCGCACCAAAGCATAGAAAAACAATAATAAACGTGGGCACCAACCCACCAACCACACCACCCACAATAGCCAAGTTCCCCACCTAAATTTAGCTTCTGGCCCCCATTGTGCGCCTTCGCCTGTGGCCACAATAAGATCAAGCGTTGGCATCGGTAAACCTAGCCATTCAGCTGGCGCCCCTACCCCCATCACAAATGGTGCAATTTGTTCACCTGTGAGCAAGGTGGAACCCCAATAAAAACCGTAATCTTGCACAATAAGCATTAGCAACAACGCTAACCATGCCGCCGTCATTACCACTAACCATGCTGCGTGAGTAATGGCACCAAACAACCATTTAGTTGCATGTTGATGCTGTAGAAAACTTAGTAAACCAGGCCCCAAAGGTGCCACGCTTTTGGTGCCATGCCAGCGCTCAACCAGGCGTGCCATGGTTTCAGCCATCACTGAATGCTGGCTACCACGCCATAGGTTAAGCACCAACCACAAAACTAATGCGGCGCTAACCGGCCCAAGTAGCAATAAATTTGCATACAACAAATTAACGGGCTCTTTGTTGTTGCTTAAAAAAGCAATGGGAGATGAGAAGCCCACCACTGCACACACCACCAAACCGATGGTGAGCAGTAAACGCCAGGAGGCGATCCAGCGTTGTTGCACAGCTTCTATCTGTTGCTGTTGTGCCACCAAATAAGCACGCTCCACAAGGGCTTGTGCAAAAGGCAGCTGTTTCGCCCGCACTTCACTGTTTGCGGCTTGATCATCAAAACGGCCGCTTAGTTCTTCTTGTAGGCGGATGGTTTCCGCTAGCCAATACTTCCGCCACTGGCTTCCTTCCGGCAGAGTAAAGAAACATAAAAACTGTTTTAACGATCCCATGAAATATTCGCTTCAATAGATACAAAAAAAGATGGAACGGCTTACAATAGCGATTTTCGCTAGAGGGTAGAACAACATGAGCAATACTATCAGTTTAATTGTGGCCACTGCTCACAACAATGTGGTAGGGCTAAATAATCGCATGCCTTGGCACCTTCCTGCGGACTTACAATACTTTAAAGCCACCACCATGGGAAAGCCCTTAATACTTGGTCGCAAAACTTGGGACTCCATTGGTGGCCGCCCTTTACCGGGGCGTCCGCACTTCGTCATTACGCGCCAGCAACATTTACAGATAGAAGGTGCCACCGTTGTATCTAGCTTTAATGAAGCACTTACGGCAGCTAAAGAGTGGTTAACAAAGGAAGGCGTTACAAACGGGGAAATTATGGTGATTGGTGGTGGGGAAATATATCGCCAAGCACTGCCTATAGCACACAAAGTGTATCGCACACTTATTGAGCTAGACGTGGAAGGAGATACGTACTTTCCTGAATTGGATAGCAAAGAATGGGAAGTTACCAGTGAGCGCTTTATGGAGGCTGACGGAGAAGCGCCTGCACATTGTTATCAGGTATTAACCAAGCGCAAAGGCTAACAGCCTTTATTCGTCATTTTGCATTCTTCGTTTATGCTCTTCTAAGGCGGCATAACACTGTTCAGCGGTAAAACCTCGATACTGTAAAAAGCGCAATTGCCGCGCTTTTTCTCTTTGATCTTCCGCTGGCCTGTTTTCAAAGCGTCGTTGATGAGTATCCACGGCTTGGGCAAACCAATCTATATCGGCTTCTGCCAAGAGGTTATCCATAAGCTCTGAGGTTATTTTTTCAGCTTGAAGTGCTTGACGCACACGCAGTGGCCCTTGGCCGCGCCCCACTCTATAGCGAATGAGCATCGCACCAAACCGTGCGTCATTTAAATAGTTTTGCGCCTCTAGCCATTGCAACACTTCTTCCACATCAGCAGCATCGGCATCGGGGAAACGCCGGTAGATACGTTGTTGCATACCATGGCGCGAAAACTCACGCCGCCCTAGCCAACCTAAAGCGCTACGCTTTAAATTGCCTAGGGTTGCTTCTGGCGAAGAAGATGACATTATTCTGCTGCGGGCGCTTCTTCTGCTACTTCTTCCACCACTGCTTCACTGCTTTCACTACTTAGTGGCGGCAACAACTGTTCGCGTATTTGCGCTTCAATGGTGTTGCGAATTTCTTCATTATCGCGCAAGTAATCACAAGCATTTTGCTTTCCTTGCCCAATACGATCGCTCTGGTAGGAGTACCAAGAGCCCGCTTTATCAATAAGGCCTAGCTGTACGCCCATGTCCACAATTTCACCGTAGTTGTTAATACCACTACCGTATAAAATCTGGAATTCGGCTTGCTTAAACGGCGGCGCCACCTTGTTTTTTACTACCTTAACGCGCGTTTCGTTACCAACGATTTCATCGCCCTGCTTTACTGCACCAATGCGGCGAATATCTAAACGCACTGATGAGTAGAACTTCAAGGCGTTACCACCAGTAGTTGTTTCAGGGTTACCAAACATCACCCCAATCTTCATACGAATTTGGTTAATAAAGATAACTAAGCAATTAGCATTTTTTACCGAGCCTGTAATTTTACGCAAAGCTTGGCTCATTAGGCGGGCTTGCACACCTACGTGGTGATCACCCATTTCGCCTTCAATTTCTGATTTAGGTACTAAGGCCGCTACGGAGTCTACTACCACCACATCCACAGCATTTGAACGCACCAGCATATCGGTGATTTCTAGTGCTTGCTCACCGGTATCGGGCTGAGAGACGAGCAAATCGTCTACGTTAACCCCTAGTTTTTCAGCATAGTTAGGGTCTAGCGCGTGCTCCGCATCTACGAAAGCACAGGTAGCACCTTGCTTTTGCGCCTGGGCAATCACGGATAAAGTGAGTGTGGTTTTACCCGAGGACTCTGGACCGTAAATTTCTACAATACGGCCCTTGGGTAAACCACCAATGCCTAGCGCAACGTCTAAACCTAAAGAACCGGTGGAGATGGCGGGCATACGTTCGCGCTTTTGGTCGCCCATGCGCATTACGGAACCTTTACCAAATTGACGCTCGATCTGCGCTAACGCAGCACCCAACGCCTTACTTCTGTCGTCGTTCTTCGCCATGAATCACTCCTAATGTGACAGCAAAATAATAGATACTGTTTATAAGGACAGTATTATGGCCACTTGTTTCCGGTAGCGCAACCCTATTTATAAGCTTGCGTTAACGCAATAACGTGAGGGCTTTTTCCAAACTACGTACTACTGTGGCCTCTCTAATTTCTTTTCTATTGCCAGGAAACACTTGCTTTTCAGCATACGTCCTTCCCTGGCAATGCCAAGCAAGCCAAACCGTGCCCACCGGCTTTTCTGCTGAACCACCTCCTGGCCCAGCAACACCGGTGACCGCCACAGCCATCTCTGCACCAGAGCCTGCTGCAGCGCCTTCGGCCATGGCTCGAGCCACTTCTTCACTCACTGCGCCATACTGCGCCAACAACGCTGCTGGCACATGCAATTGCTGCTGCTTTGCCGCATTTGAGTAAGTCACCCAACCCACGTCGAACACATCGGAACTGCCAGCTAAGTCGGTAATTGCCGCGGCAATTTTGCCGCCTGTACAAGATTCAGCCGTGCTGATTCTCCAGCTATGCTGGCGTAATGCATCGCTCAGCTGTTGCACCAATTGTTCCACCTTAGCCATGCTTGCTCCTAAAACAATAACAGTAGTTGTTGCCAAAGCGGCACAGTAAATAGGGATATCACCAATCCAAAACCCACCATGCGGTTAGCTAGCATGGGTTGGAAACCATATTGCTGTGCCAAAATACCGCCAGTTACCATAGGTGCCATGGCTGCCTGTAACACCACCACTTCCGTGATGGTGGCATCAGTGCCTCCCCACAGCATAAGCCCCCACACTAGCAAAGGCGCCAATATAATTTTCCAACTCAAGCCGGCCAGTAGCGGCACACCATCTCCGCCTGCGCTCCTCATTTTTAGCTGTAAGCCTACAGAAAACAACGCCAAAGGCGTTAAAGTAGAGCCGAGATTGTCGGTGATAAAAAAGAAAACAGGGGGTAATTCTGGCAATCGCCCTAAGACAATAGCTGTTAGCAACGCTATAAAAGCTGGAAACGTGATTAAGCGCAGCCCCACCGCACTCCACTTCAACTGTTGCCCTGAATATAAAGCGGTAATAACCGCGCCCATTACCGCCAACATTAAAAAGGAACCAAACTGATCCGTCACCACCGCTAGCCCAAGCGCTTCTTTACCCATAAGTGCTTCAATGAGCGGGTATCCAACAAACGCTGTGTTGCCGAGCCCAGCGGTTAGTACTAAACACCCCACTAGTTGCCGCGACCATCCTAATACGGCGCCTAAAGCCGCCATCAGCGCCCAAGCACCAAAGAAAACCAACCACATACCTAGTGCGGGTAGAATCAGTTCTAGGCTTGGCTCTAAACGAACAATTTGCCCAAGCACTAACGCCGGCAGCGCGATATACACAACCCACCAATTCAATGAAGGTGCTAGCCCTTCAGGATGCGGCACGCGCGCAGTGATCATGCCTGCCACTACACATAAAACAATCAGTACCAGCGCTTCCACAACTTCTCCTCAATGTTTCATACTTAAATAACCAGCCATATTGTATGCACCTAACCCCTAACCCTCTAGCCTTATCTTCCTGCACCAAAACAGTTGGTGGCAGAGTGCAACAGACACAGGCAGAATACAGCTCTACCTTATTCTTCACATAACTTACGGATACTAATGAGTAAAGCGGATTACAGCAGTTATACCCCGATGATGCAGCAATACCTTCGTCTGAAGGCAGAGCACCCCCATCAGCTTATGTTTTACCGCATGGGAGATTTCTACGAGCTATTTTTCCAAGATGCAGAAAAAGCAGCCCAGCTGCTCGACATCACTCTTACTGCTCGTGGGCAATCTAGCGGCAATCCTATTCCCATGGCAGGCATTCCTTACCATGCCGCCGAGGGCTATATCAGCCGCCTTATTCGCTTGGGTGAATCAGTTGTTATTTGCGAGCAAATCGGCGAACCAGGGGCCACCAAGGGGCCCATGGAGCGCAAAGTGGTACGCATTGTTACGCCTGGCACAGTTACCGACGAGGCTTTTCTGGAGGAGCGCCGCGACAGCTTGCTGTGTGCCATTGTGCGCGCCAAGGAAGGGTTTGCCGCAGCCAGCCTCGACGTGGCTGCTGGCCGCTTCGTGGTAACTAGCGTTGCCAATGAAGAGGCTTTATATGGGCTTATCGAACGCTGGCAACCAGCAGAGCTACTTTATGGTGAAGATGCTCAACTGCCTCATCCCATTTTAAAACGCCAAGGAGCCCAAGCACGCCCACCGTGGGAGTTTGATAGCGAAGCAGCTGAACGCCAGCTGTGTCAGCAGCTAGGCACCCACGATTTAGCAGGCTTTGGCAACCCCAGCTCAGCTGAAATTGCCGCTGCAGGCGGCCTTTTGCACTATGCTAAAGATACTCAGCGCACAGATTTGCCCCACTTGCGTAGCTTGCGCCGCGAAGAGGCTAGTACAGGTGTGCAGATGGATGCTGCCACTCGGCGCAACTTAGAGCTAGTGCAAACCCTACAAGGAAAAGAGCAACACAGCTTAGCTTGGGTGCTCGACACCACTAGCACTGCCATGGGCGCTAGGCTGTTGCGCCGCTGGATCAATCAACCTTTACGTGAACGCGAACCGCTATTACGCCGCCAAGCATTGGTGGCGCGCTTCCAACAAGACTATCTGTTTGAATCTTTACGAGATGCCTTAAAAGATATCGGTGACATGGAGCGCATTCTCGGACGCGTTGCCCTAGGCACTGCTCGCCCACGCGACTTAGTGCGTCTAAAAGACAGTTTGCACGTGCTTCCCACTTTGCATTCTCTGCTTACAGAAGAAGGCGCATCGCCTCTCACAGAGTTAAAGAACAGCATTACGCTCTTCCCAACAGAACTAGACTTATTGCAGCGCGCGCTCATCGATAACCCGCCGATGATTATTCGTGATGGTGGGGTTATTGCCGAGGGGTACAATGCTGAGCTTGATGAACTGAGAACTATCAGTGAAAAAGCCGGCGATGTGCTGATGGATATCGAAACCCGTGAACGTGAACGCACTGGCCTTAGTACCTTACGCGTAAAATACAACCGCGTGCATGGCTACTATATTGAATTATCCCGACGCGAGGCTGAACAGGCTCCCGTTGAATATATTCGCCGCCAAACCATGAAAAACACCGAGCGCTTTATTATTCCAGAGCTCAAAGAATTTGAAGATAAAGCACTTTCTGCGAATAGCCGTTCACTCGCACTCGAAAAAACACTGTACGACGAGTTACTTGAAACATTACAAACGCACATTGGGCCACTTCAAGATACCGCACAATCGGTTGCTGAGCTTGATGTACTATGTTGCTTTGCCGAACGCAGCCTTAGCTTAAATTATTGCCAACCAAAGTTGGTGAGCGAGCCCATGATTCATATTGAAAACGGCCGCCACCCAGTTGTGGAGCAGGTACTTGAAAACCCCTTTGTGCCCAATGACCTTGATTTAAGCAAAGAGCAATCCATGCTTATTATCACGGGCCCTAACATGGGGGGTAAATCTACCTACATGCGCCAAGTGGCCTTAATTACCCTCATGGCCCACATTGGCTGCGGCGTACCCGCTTCTAGCGCCACCTTAGGGCCCATTGATCGTATTTTTACGCGTATAGGTTCCTCTGATGATCTCGCAGGCGGCCGTTCTACTTTTATGGTGGAAATGGCAGAAACAGCGAATATTCTTAACCACGCCACTTCTGAAAGCCTGGTTTTACTCGATGAAATTGGTCGCGGCACCAGTACCTTTGATGGCCTCTCTTTAGCGTGGGCGGCCGCTCACTACTTAGCGACCGAGATAAAAGCCTATACTTTATTTGCCACACACTATTTTGAGCTCACACAGCTAGCCACAGAATTAGACGGCGTGAGTAACGCACACCTCGCCGCCACTGAGCATGAGCAACGCATTGTGTTCTTACACAAGGTGCAAGAGGGCCCGGCTAGCCGCAGTTACGGCTTACAAGTAGCAGCCTTAGCTGGTGTGCCTAACCAAGTGGTACAGCAGGCGCAGCAAAAACTAGCTGAGCTAGAGCAACAAAGTGACGCCCAACCAACGGCGAGCACAACGGTAACAGCAACACCACAACAACCAGATTTATTTGCAGCACAGCCCTCTGCAGTGGAGCTAGCAATTAAAGAGGTGGATGTGGACGATTTAACACCCCGAGAAGCACTGGCGTTTTTATACTCTTTGAAAGATAAGGGTTAGTTTGCCAGTTTCCTTTGCAAGCGCTACACTAGCGCCGCTTAATGAAGCCCCCTAGGCGAGGTAAATCCAATGACTTTCGTAGTAGGCGAAAACTGTATTAACTGTAAGCACACAGACTGTGTGGAAGTATGTCCTGTTGACTGCTTTTATGAAGGCCCTAACTTTTTAGTTATCCATCCAGACGAGTGTATCGACTGCGCGCTATGTGAACCTGAGTGCCCGGTGAGCGCTATTTTCTCGGAAGATGAATTACCAGCAGACCAGGCTGAGTTTCTAGAACTAAATGCGGAACTCGCAGATAAGTGGCCTAATATTACAGAAATGAAACCTGAACCAGAAGATGCTAAAGAATGGGACGGCGTACCAAATAAGCGCAAGCTGCTTATTATGGATCCTCCCTAGTTTCATTTGCGTTCAGCATAAAAAAAAGGCGACCATCCTGGTCGCCTTTTTCTTTGAGTAATCCTTACTCAGGTGCGCTCATCGCAACATCCATGTATACCATCCCTGAAATATACCAATACATCCCTCACATACATCCTTGTGATCCTTGTACTCTTGTTCTTGAGCACGAAAACAGTATAGCCAGACTCTAACTATTTATTTGATCGTATAACAAAACACTCGTTCACTTTACAGTTTTTTAAGGTTTTTACACTGTGTTTCAATTAGTTACCGCAATCTAGTAGTTACATTACCCTAAGAACCGTATGGTTTTTACTAACAAATCCTACGCCAATGTAAGAGAAGGCTTACACAACAATAAAAAAGTATTGAAGTCTCTCTTTTTAAAACGTTAAAATTCGCTTTTCTTTTGCCCTGGTAGCTCAGTTGGATAGAGCAAGTGCCTCCTAAGCGCTAGGTCGGACGTTCAAGTCGTCTCCGGGGCACCAAAACAAAACAGCCTCCAAAAACCGCTTTGGAGGCTGTTACCACTGCATTTTGCATTATCTAGCGCTAAACATTCAACCCTGTTTGCGCGCGAATGTATTGCTGTTGGAATTTCGCTTGCTCATTTAATGCTTCCTGGCTCTTATCCGTTACAGAAAACACGTAAGCAAAAAGAAAAGCCATTGGCATGGAGAATAACGCAGGCTGCGTATAAGGGAATAAGGGCTCCGCAAAGCCGAACACATCCACCCACACAGATTGCGACAGCACCACCAACGTTACTGCTGTAAACAAACCCGCATAACCGGCGGCTAAAGCACCACGTGTAGTGAGACGCTTCCAGTACATAGACAGGATTAAAACTGGGAAATTTGCTGAAGCGGCCACAGAGAAAGCTAAAGCTGCCATAAAAGCCGTGTTCATTTTTTCGAAAGCAATACCGAGCAAAATGGCCACAAAACCTAAAGCAATTGTAGCGATACGGCTCACACGTAACTCTTCTTTTTCTGTCGCCTGCCCTTTACGAAATACCTGTGCATATAAATCATGCGCAATGGCAGAAGCACCCGCCAGTGCTAATCCAGCCACCACAGCCAAAATAGTGGCAAAGGCAACTGCAGATAAGAAGCCCATAAGCATGTTGCCGCCTACTGCTTGCGCCAAATGCATCACCACCATGTTGCCACCACCAAGCACCGTCTGGCTGGTGTCGCCCTGCTCAAAAAACGCAGGATTTTGGCCCACAATAATAATTGATGCTAACCCCATAATGGCAATTACGTTGAAAAAATAGGCCGTAAAGCCGGAAGCATAGAGCACTGATTTACGTGCTTCCTTGGCATTACCCACAGTAAAGAAACGCATCAAGATGTGTGGCAAACCTGCAGTACCAAACATTAACCCTAGCCCCATAGAAACCGCTGTTACAGGATTAGATAGCAAACTGCCTGGAAACACCAAGCGCTCTTTTAAACTATGCACCGACATGGCTTCTTGCAGCAGGTTGCTGTAGCTAAAACCAAATTGTTTAAACGCTAGCACCATCACCACCGTTCCACCACCAAGCAACAAACAAGCTTTAATAATTTGCACCCAAGTGGTGGCTACCATGCCGCCAAATGTCACGTAGATCATCATAAGGGCGCCTACTATAAAGAGCGCCGTATTATAATTTAATCCAAACAGCAGCTTGATCAGCTGCCCTGCCCCCACCATTTGCGCCACCAAGTAAAAGCACACCACAGTGAGCGAACTAATTGCAGACATAGTTCTCACTTTGGATTGGTTTAAACGGTAAGAGGTGATGTCAACAAACGTATAACGGCCTAAGTTTCGCAGCCGTTCAGCCATCAAAAAAAGGATAATTGGCCAGCCAACAAAGAAGGCAAGCATATAAATGTAGGCATCAACGCCCGACATAAACAACATGGCAGTTAAGCCTAGCAACGTGGCTGCCGACATGTAATCGCCAGCAATGGCCAACCCATTTTGAAACCCTGTGATTTCGCCCCCTGCGGTATAAAAATCCGAAGTTGACTGTGTTTTTTTCGAGGCCCAATAGGTAATGAAAAGTGTAAGAACTACAAACGCCACAAACATGCTGATGGCAGACATGTTTGTTTTACTGCCCGGCGTGGCTGCCATGGCAACAGGCGACGTTAACAACAAAATAGCTAGCAGTGGCAACTGCTTATAAAAACGGCTAAAGGTTTTCATGTTTATTCCTTATTATTTTTATTAATGTCGTGAATAAGCGCTTCTGTAATGCTGTCGAAAGTATTATTCGCTCGGAATACATAAAAGGCTGTTAACAACCAAAACAAAATAAAGAAAGACAAAACCAGCGCTACACCAAGCGTCAAACCACCGAAACCTATTGGTTTACCGATCATTTCTGGTGTAAACGCTACCATTAAGATCAAGGCGTAAAATAAACCCGCCACGATAACAGTAAGCGTAATAGCCAAACGTGTTCGCTTAGCCACCAATTCCTTAAACTTCGGATGATTTGTTATATAATCCAACGATTGTTTACCCATCATGAACCTCATTTTTTTTAATTTTTATTGAGTAAAGGCAATATTTACTTTGTTTTTATTTTTACTAGAGTTCAGTTTCCTTTTATAAACGCTCCTTTTTTCCTCTATTACAGCTTTTTCAGGCATAAAAAAGGCGCTGCATCAAAAAAGATGGAGCGCCTTTTATCTATTAACGCGGTGCCATCCTAATGGCCCCGTCTAAGCGAATTACTTCGCCATTTAACATTGGGTTGTGCACGATATGCGCCGCTAACTCTGCAAACTCTCTGGGCTCACCTAACCGTGATGGAAACGGCACACTAGCCCCCAAAGAATCTTGTACTTCCTGCGGCATCCCCGCCATCATTGGCGTGCGGAAAATGCCAGGCGCAATGGTCATCACACGAATACCGTGTTGAGCAAGATCACGAGCAGCCGGCAGTGTTAATGACACCACGCCGCCTTTAGAAGCCGCATAAGCAGCCTGCCCTATTTGCCCATCATAAGCAGCCACTGAGGCCGTGTTGATGATCACACCACGCTCGCCTCCTTCGTTAGGCTCATTGTTTACCATTATCGCTGACACCAAACGCAGCATATTAAATGAACCAATAAGATTTACTTGAATAACACGGCTAAAATCATCTAAGTTGTAAGGCCCATTGCGACCAACAATACGCGCCGCGCCACCAATGCCCGCACAATTCACCAAACCATCAATGCGCCCAAAATGTTGTAGTGCCTCATCCAGCGCGGCTTGCGCAGAAGCTTCTGAGGTAATATCACACTGCACGCCAAGTGCCTGTTGGCCAAGCTCTTTAGCTTTTTCTTGAACTGTTTCGTGAACATCCACGAGCACCACATTGGCGCCTTCGCGCACGAAATGTTCTGCGGCGGCGGCTCCTAAACCAGAAGCTCCACCTGTGATAACAAAGGTGTTATTTTCTAATTGCATCGTTAATCCTATTACTGCATTAAAAACGGCTTATGCCACTTGATTGGCGGCTTCGTAGCGCAAAATAAAACGCTGTACTTTTCCGCTTGGTGTTTTTGGCAAGCTCTCAACAAACTCCACTTCACGTGGGTAAGCATGAGCAGCCAAACGTACTTTCACGTGCTCTTGCAGATCCGTCTGCAGTTCTTCACAGGCTTTGTATTCGGTGTTCAACACCACAACTGCTTTAATAATTTCACCACGCTGTGCATCTGGCTTTCCTACCACCGCCGCCTCAAGTACTGCTTCGTGTTCTACCAAAGCGCTTTCCACTTCAAAGGGCCCCACGCGATAACCAGAAGTAACAATCACGTCATCTGCACGACCAACAAAGCTGATGCTGCCATCTTCATTCAGCTCAACGGTGTCGCCGGTGAGGTAATATTTGCCCTGAAAAGCATCAGTAGGCATATCTTTATAGCCTTGGAACCAGCACAAGGGGGAAGCCTCGAGGTCCACTGCTAATTCACCTGGAAAGCCGGGTGCTAACTCGTTCAGTTGCTCGTCGAGCACCACCACGCGATGCCCAGGCGAGGCATAACCAGCTGAGCCTAGATGGATGGTGTGTTCCAACGCATGATGGTTACAGAGCACCATGCCTAATTCTGTTTGGCCGTAATGGTCGTGCACCACCACATCAAGATTTTGCTCAAACCAACGAATAACTTCTGGGTTTAGTGGCTCACCAGCACTACTCACCACGCGCAAGCTGTTCTTCAACGCTGGCACCACTTCTTCACCGCCTGCAATTAGCATGCGGTACACCGTTGGGGATCCGGTTAAGTTGTTGATATTGTATTTTGCCACTGTGCTCACCGTGCGCTGCACAGTGAAGGGGGCATTTAGAAACAAGGTAGGATGGCCAAGCGCTAAAGGGCCGGTAATGCCAAAGTACAAACCATAAGCCCAACCAGGATCCGCCATACACCAGTAATTATCAGTGTGGCGCAAACCCACCGCATTACGCATGTACTCTTGGAAAGCCACGACGGCTTTTAACGGCACGTCAATAGGTTTTGGCGAACCTGTGGTGCCAGAGGTGAACATCAACAAGAAAGGATCTTCAAGGGTTAGCATGACAGGCTCAAAATGGGTGCTTTGGCGCTGCATTTCAGCCCAGAAACTGAAATCACCCTGGTGCAGCCCTACTCCCTTTTCGCCGGCAACAGTAATTACGGCTGGGCACTCGGCCACTTTCAGCAACTTATCGCGGTTAACAGCATCGGTAACTACAAAAGCAGGTTTAGAATTGCCAATACGCTGCTCGATAGCACCTGGCCCAAACGCCGTAAACAAAGGTTGGTACACAGCACCAAGGCGCCAAGTAGCTAAAATAGTAATTAATAGCTCATGCGTTTTAGGCAATAGCCCGGCCACCACTTGCCCCTTTTGCACTCCTTGCTGCTGCAAAAAATTTGCAAACTGTGACGCTTGTTCTTTCAGTTCAGCAAAGGTATGCATGCTCTGTTGGCCGCTTACATCTTCACAAAACAGCGCTACTTTGCCAGGTAAAGCATGCCTATCACAGCACTCCACACTCGCATTCAAAGCTGTTGGGCTACCGCTTATATTATTTTTAACGAGAGTGTTGTAATCGAAATCGGCGTAACGCTCGGCGTAGTCCTGAGCAACGTACATGCTTGGTCTCCTATTGTTATTATTAGCACTCTTACTAGATAAAAAAGTGCTTTATCTATAGATATAGCTAAATAATGCGCATAGACACACCGCCAAGCAATGGCAAAAGCTATCAAGCTCGCTGAGCGTTTTAAACAACAGGAAAGAAAAAGAAGGGGTTATGGGTGGGTTGGGTAAGCCATCACTTCGCCGCGCACACACAAATGCACGAGATCACCAGGCTGCAAACTTTGTGCGCCGTTTAAGCGCACTTGTATTTCATGATCGCCACAATGCGGGCTAGTTTGCACTTGCAGCAAAGTGCTATGGCCACAATAAATCGTTCGCAGCACTATACCCGTCATCTGCGCCTTTTCCGGTTCGCATAATAAAAACTGCTCAGGGCGAATCATGATCGTAGCGGCACCGCTTTGCACGGCGCTTCGCGATGACAATGGCATTTCACCTAGGGCACAAAAGGCAAATTGGTGTGATATTGGCTCGGTTATCTCTGGTGTTTTTTCCAGTAGATTCTTACTCTCTTTCAGCACTTGCTGCGCTGCTTCATCTAGCACCGTGGGCGTACTGCGTTGGCCAACTAAATTCGCGGGTATAAGGGTGGCTTCACCCACAAACTTGGCCACCTGTAAATCCACAGGATGTTGGTACACAGTAACTGGGTCGGCTACTTGCACGCACTGCCCATCGCGCATTACCGCCACGTAATCTGCCATGGACAACGCCTCTTCTTGATCGTGAGTAACGATAATGGCGGTGGCGTTAATACTGGCTAACGTGTTTTTCACTTCTTCGCGCAGTGTTTGCCGCAGGCCCGCATCTAACGCTGAAAAAGGCTCGTCGAGCAACACAAGGGTTGGCGAAGGTGCGAGGGCTCGCGCCAAAGCAATGCGCTGTTGTTGGCCGCCAGAGAGCTCATGTGGCATGCGCTCTTCTAAGCCTGGCATGCCTACTAACTCAAGCATTTCTGCCACACGCATACGCTTTTCTGCACGGCTTAACGCTGTGGCATGCAGCCCAAAGGATATGTTCTTAGCCACATTTAAATGGGGGAATAACACACCGTGTTGTGGCACATAACCTATTTTACGCTGCTCGGGCTTGATATTGGTGCGGCCATCGAACAACACTTTTTTATCTACTTGTACAGAGCCCTCATCGGGTGTTTCAAACCCCGCTATTACACGTAACAAGGTGGTTTTACCGCAACCTGAAGGCCCGAGTACTGCGAGGATTTTACCCTCCTCTAGCTCCAAGGTTACGTCTTGCAGAGCACGCACTTCAGCGAAACGCTTTGCAAGGTTTTTCACCACTAACTTTTTCATGCACTACCTTTTTCAATCAGCTGCTCGCTGCTATTTCGAGTTAGCGAGCGCATCGTCAGTAAATAAACGGGCAAACCAGACACAATAATTAACAAGGCCGCATAAGGTGCGGAAGCAGCGTACTCGGCGCTATCCGTGTGCTCCCATACTTTGGTAGCAAGCGTGCTCACACCCGTAGGCCGCAATAATAAAGTAGCCGTGAGCTCTTTCATAATTTGTAGGAAAACCAGCGCTAGCCCCGCCCCCACTCCAGGCGCAATAAGCGGCAAGGTAATACGCATAAACACACTCAACGCATCACGCCCTAAAGATAATGCTACTTCTTCTAATTGCCTCGATACTTGCACAAGGGCCGCTCGGGTAGCTGATTGCGCCATCGGCAAAAACAACATGGCGTAACCAATTAACAACAAGGGTATGGTTTGGTAAAAAGCAAACGCGTAGCGAATGGCAAAAAACACCAACGTTAAGCCAATCACTAGGCCGGGCAAACTGTGAATAAAGTACGGAAGCCGGTCGGCGATAGTGGCTAAAGGCCCTCGGTATCGCACCGCCAAAAACACCAATGGCAAAGCAAACACAGCCGCCAATACGGCGCCGCCCATTCCCAGCGAAAGCGTCACCACTAACGTAGAACTTAGTTCTGCCATATCCACCGCTGCTGAGCTACCGACCATGAGCCAGTAACCAATAATACCTAATGGCGCACCGGTAGACACGATAGCTAACAGTACCAGCCCTAACAAAGCTACTGGTTTAAACGCACCAAGCTCTACTTCTTCAGCCACACCCGGCGAGCCTTTACGATCAGTGGCATAGTTTTCCTGGCCACGGATCAACATTTCTAACCCCATCACCCCCAAACACAGAAGCAGCAGTACTAGTGTCATCATGGCGGCAGAAGCACCATCAAACGCTATGTAATATTGATCGAAAATTGCGGTGGTAAAGGTTTCATAATTTAGGAAAGCTAAGGCACCAAACTCTGCCAGCATGTGTAAGGCAATTAAAATAGCGCCCCCCATGATGGCAATACGAAGTTGTGGCAGCATCACTTTGAAGAAGGTTTTAAAGCGGCTGTAACCTAAAGAACGTGAAGTTTCTTCTAAGGCGGGATCCATTCCTCTTAATGCGGCAGCCACCGGCAAATGCACTAGCGGATAATTACATAACGTTAACACTAATACCGAGCCATAAAAGCCTTCTAGGCTTGGAAAAACCGAGATCCAACTATAAGCACTGATGAAAGAAGGCACAGCAAAAGGCAGTGTTACTATTGCGTTCCATATTTTTTTTCGGGGCAAATTACTGCGTTCTATGAGCCAAGCGGTAGTAACACCAATGAAAATACTCAACAGCGTTACCGCGCCGGCAAGGCGTAAGGTATTAAGTAATAGCTCAAGGATGCGTGGCCGAAAAATTAAACTAGCAGAGTGCGCCCAGCCCGCTTCTTGTGCACGCAATAACACGTACATAATAGGTAAAGCACTGAGCACCATTAACAAGACAACAGAAAGCACCAAGCCAAGAGGGATTCTTGGCTTGGTGCGATACGTTGTTCTATTTTTACTGCTAGTTAACACTTTTTATAGTAAGCCTACTTCTTGCAGCAATTCGATCGCTGCTTTGCCATCGCTATACTCACCTAAGTCTAGCGTACCATTGGGGGGAGTTAGCTCTGAAAATGGTTTCAACCCTTCTGAGTCCACATTTGGATTCATGGGGTACTGAGCACTGTGCACAGTTAAAATCTTCTGCCCTTCAAGGCCGGTAGCATACTCCATAAATGCTTGCGCTGCTTCCATGTTCTTGCTGCTTTTCAGAATAGCGGCGCCGGAAACAGTGATGAGATCGCCAAGATCATAAGTGCCCATGAAATATAAACGGGATTGCAGCGCATCTTCACCCACTTCTTTCGCCATTTTATCCCAGTAGTAATTATTAATCATGGCAAAAGCGATATCGCCACGTTCTACAGCATCTAAGGCAGCCTTGTTGTGGCGGTATTCTCTACCGTTGGCTTTCAAGCCTTCTAACCACGCCTTTGCCACCTCACGCCCTTCTAGTTTAATCATGGCTGACAATTGTGTTTGAAAAGCACCGCTGGTTTTTACAAAAGCAAACTTACCGGCCCATTCTGGCTTAGTTAAGTCCATGATGGAGGTGGGCAATTCGTCCTCAGTGATCATGTTTTGGTTATACGCCAACACTCTGGAGCGTGCCAACAAGCCCACCCAATCTCCATGTTCACCTTGATGCTCGGCAGGAATATTAGCTAACGCCTCGTCGTTGATCTTTGCCAACAACCCTCTTTGCGACAGCATGATTAAAGGCGTGGATTCTTCCGTATAGATAATATCGGCGGGAGAACGCTGCCCTTCTTCAACAATTTGATGTGCCAATTCGTTACTGGCCCCTTCGCGGGCATTAATTTTTATGCCGGTTTTTTCTGTGAAGGCATCGAACATCGCCAAGGTGGCACTTTTATGTTGGCCACTGTAAATCACCAGCTCTTGGTTAGCGTCGCTCGTGCTGCTGGGTTGTAAAAATGAGTACACACCCACTGCCACTGCCACCACTGCGGCAAGAAGGAGGGTAGTTTTTAATTTCGAGGATGTTGGTTTGGTATTAGACACGTACTTATCCTTTTCAACCACAGTAAAACTGTGGTCTAACTTGGTTAATGAAAATGATTCTCATGTGCGTAAAGTAGCACAATGAGGTATCAAGTCAAGAAACCTAGATAAAATATTTTACCGTATTGCGCTGGAATGAAGACAGATACTGGGCGTAAAAACAAGGCTCAAGGTAAGCGCGAGCCAACTAGGCAAGCCTAAAAAACCTTCGCTCACCTGATTGGCTCCATAAGGAAAGGCTTATTCTTCGCGTAGAGCTTCACTGAGTTGGTCTACAATGAGCGACCATTCACCGTCGGAATGGAGCCACTCGTCCAATAATTGGCGTTGTGAATCATTCCAAAACTCTGCTTTCGCTAAGCTCTCGCCGCATTTTAATTTGTTCTCGGCAATGAACTTTTCAATGCCTTCTGGGCTAGCATCTAGCCCCAGCTGCCGGAACAAGTTTGTCATTCGTATTGAGGATCTGTTCGTCATCGTGTACCTCTCTTTTATTTTTGCTGTTCTGCTCCTTCAGCATGCACCAGTAAGGCCAAATACGCCAGAAGTTAGCGATTTTGATGTCGGCGGTAATGTAATGCTTTTACCTTTTCGCTTAACGAAGCGACTGGCCCCACTACTGTTACCTTAGGTGCAACAGACGCAATAGGCAGCATGGCCACTGGCCCTTCTGGTACCCCTAATTCTTTATGCCACGCCGCTAACTGTTCGGCTGAGCTAATATAAACAATGCGCCCTAGCCCCACCCAGCCGTGGGCCGCTGCGCACATAGGGCAGTGTTCACCAGAAGTATAAACGGTGGCTGCTGCGCGCTCTTCCTCTGTTAAATGTGCGGCCGCCCAGCGCGCTAGTTCAAACTCCGGATGCCGAGTGCTGTCGCCGCCTGCAATGCGATTACGGTCTTCTGCTAGCACCTTTCCATCTGCGCCCACCAACACAGAACCAAAAGGCTCATCCCCTGCCTCTAGCGCTTCTTCTGCTAATTCAATGCAGCGTTCCAAATAAGAGTATTCACTGTTTGCTATCATATTTATTCCTCATTTATGTTAACCACTGCCAAAATGGTAGATGAGTTTTGGCCGTGGTGAACATCATCACCCAGCAAAGTATAGCTAAACCAAAACACAACCAGCGAGCACGCTTGGACAGCACAGGCCGATAGGCGAACACCCCTAATACAATATAAACCACCAGCCACACTAACTTTGTTCCTATCCAAGGAGTAATGGCAGGATTAATCTGCAAGGTACTCAACAGCATTAAACCCAATACAAGCAGCGGGATATCCACCGCATAGCTCACATAATCAAACACTCGCTGGCTTAGGCTTGCTGTACTAGAAGTAGGCACTAAACGATGCAGGCCACGAAAAATAAATAAAATTACCGTTAAATAAGCCAACCCCATATGGGCGTGCTTCAGTGCTATATAGCTCATGCTTGCCTCTATATTTAGCTTTTTTGTGCATGCTTGTATCACTCTAATGCTACAAGCCAGTTTCATTGCGCCATTGTGTAGAGGCCATTAGTAAAGCTCAACGGCAAGGTGGTGATGCCTTAATCTAAGTTAATAAATTAGGGTTACGTGAATGAAAGGCACAAAAAAGCCACCCTGCAAGCTATTGCTCACAGGGTGGCTTAATACTACTTTCTATTTACCTGATTGATGTTTGGTGCTCTTCGGCGCCGCGCCTTCAGGCACAACACCTGGAGCGATACCTCCCATTACCCACCAGTGCGAACCGACATACGGGCCGCCGTCAATAATGTTTTCATTCATACGGCCATCGCCAGTTTTGTAACCCGCATCGTGGCACGAACTACATACCGAAGCGATGGGGCTCATTTTTAGGTGGTTATCGAGATTGTGTTGGCCGCCTTTTGGATTGAACCCCGCCACTGCCCAATCGCCAGTAATGGCGGTTGAACCAATCAGGCCTTCGGGCAGTTGATCTAGTTCAAAGGTCCATTTATTGCTGCCAGGCTCGGTTTCAATATGGCACGCCTTACAGTTGCTTAATACGCCAGGGAAGCTGTGGCCAGCAACACTCTCGCCTTCAGGGCTAGGGCGTTCATTTGCACGCGTCTGTAATGGATCGATACGGAAGCCAGCGCCCGATGCGTGAGCTGCATGAATGAGGCGTTTAAAGTCTTCAGACTCTTCATATTGGCCATCATTACCAAGTGCCACCGTACCTTCATCGTTGCGTGCACGTATATCGGTAAGGTTCGGGTTGTGGCACATGACACACATCTGAGTGTTATTCGACACCGTTGGCCCATGCATATCGAACTTCAAGTGACAGCTAGAGCAAGATTGGGTGTTAGCACCATGCTCTTTATCCCAGCCTGCATAGCGGTCGCGGTTTTCATCTATGCCAGAGCCCGCACTGAAATCAACTACCTGGCGGCGTGCTACTTCACCCTCAGCTAGCATGCCAGTAGCAAAACTAAAGTCTCGGTTGACTGAGCGAAGGCGGTATGCTTTCCCGTCCGCCGTCAAACTTGCGTTAATGGCTACCGTACCAAAGCTAGTGGCTTTATCGAAATCCTTGTTGAAGTCGTAGCTATTGCCACTAGCGGCATTAATTTCATCCCAAGTAATGGTTAACGATCCTTCACCAGATGAATCAAATGTTAGTGCTTTAAGGCCTGCAGGAGCACCGGGTTGACCACCACTAGTACTGTTTACTCCATCAATACTTGAACCAAAACCACCACCGGCAGATTGATTGTAATCCGGTGAGCCATTAGCCATCCAGCCAAACATGGCGTTTGCTGTGAAAGATAAGTTACCTAGACTAGGATCCGAGTAATTGTTTGGATCCACAATAGGCGTACCGTGTTTCTTATCAATAAGCCCGGCTTTCACATGGAAGCCCGCTGCATCAACGCTCACATTATTGACTTTAATACCGAAGCGCTCAGCGATGATGAAGTCACGTGTAAGGCGTAGGTGAACATCTTGAATCGCATTGGTGAACCCGCGCCCTGTATCAACGAAGGGGTTACCCACATTTACTACGTTCAATCCATCAATGGAGTTATTGCCATGACAACCACCGCCAGAGCCGCAGGTAAATCTCCCACCATCGCTAGGAACTTGCGTGTTATGCACCCAGCCAGCGTCTTGGTTTTTAGTATGTTTTTTACCTAACCACTTGTACCCAATATCTAAGTAACTCTCTCCGTAGAAGGGCATGTACTTATCAAGTTGATAAGTGCCGTGGTCAGCTGGATCTTTGTCAGCAGAATTACCCGTACGATATTTGTTATCACCATTAATCGACCCGTTTGCAATCCAAACGTTACTGTCATGGCAAGCTTGGCAAGCATTCACGTTACGCACCGCTAACCAGTTGTCGCCTTGTGGGGTGACTTTTGCCAGTTTGAGTTCTTCTTGCACTTTAAAGTCTGCACCAGAACCCAACTCGCTCGCAAGACCTTGCACAAGCTCTTTGGTGTCAGTACCCATGTGGCATTTAACACAGTTAGTAATACCTTCAGGGTTGCCTGGTCTAGAGCCTTGAGGGAAACGAACCTTAGTAAAATCTGTAGCAGCCGTGGAGAGGAGTGTTTGGTCACCTCCCATGTGCTCTTTAATGTCTGCTAATTCACTGGGTAAATTTGCACCACGGTGAATACGGTGAATCAACACTTTAAAGTCCATACTACGGCCTGAGCTAGCTTGTAAGTTACCTGGGTTGTGGCAGGTTACACAGGTTTGAGTTTGCGAACGGCTACCACCGTGCATAGATAAAGAGTCATGACAGGAATTACAGCTTTGCACATCAACCACATCGCGTGCAGCTGGAAGTTGTTGGTGCAAGGTAGAAGTAATAGCGCCGTCACCCACTGAGTCGGGCGCCGCATTACCTTCAGCTACTTTGTAGGCATTAGGATTCACCCGACCATCACTACTTATATAGCTTTCTGCTTTAAAACCTACACTCATTGAGGGGCTGATTGGATTACCATCTGCATCTTCGTCAATACTTGTAGGGTTTAATTGGCTAGCCGTTTTTTTGCCACTTGCAACGCTAGGCACGAAGTCATACCAAACGTTATGGCCTGGTTGACCGTTGATAATTAACGCTAGACGATGGGTGTAATCTTCTTGATACGCGACCACGAGTTCATTCTGATCGGTAACAAACACACCAGCAGGTAAGTGTGTGCCATCAGGCCACCAACAAACAGGAAGTTCACCATTGTTTGCCGCTATTTGGTTTGCGCCAGAGTTATAAGCTACCGCATCTTCGCCGCGCCCTACACTGGTGGTTTGAGCAGCTGCATCACAATAAATATGCCTAGCTAAATCTGTATCTGCTACCTTTGTGCCCAAAACATCCGTGTACTCATAAAAATCTGTATCGCCCTCATAGGCAGATTTAACCGTAAAGCTGTGTTCACCCCAACTTCTGTTAGCACCATCGCCCATATTGAAGGTAATTGTATTGCCGCTAACAACAGGGTCTGGCACTAGCAATGGCTGCGCACCGCCGCCCTCTAGCATCATTTCGATGCCTTGGCCTGCTTTGCGTCTTTCACCAAAAGCAAGATCGGAACTGGCGAAATAGTTCTGCCAGTCGTGGCCACGGTTATGAATGACACGGGGGGCTAATTTGGCAAACGTTAAACCAAAATTAGCGCCCACTGGCATAGCTTGGTTAAGGGTAACGGTTACATCACCTGTCTCCTCATTCACCACAACCTTTGTAATTTCGATACCTTCCACACCGAGGCTAGCGGCGGTATCCAAATTTTTCAGCCCAATATTATGCGCAACACCCCCACTAAAGGGTGCCATGTCGGCATTTTTACCATGACAATCAATACACTGCTCACCACGAGGGTCGAGGTTTTTGATGGTGGCCCATTCGGCACCGTGAAACTGTGCACCCTTGGAACTATCAGCAACGCCCCGTTCGTCGCTATCTGAATTAAAACAACCACTTAAAAAAAGTGTGGCCAATGTAATGGCCAGCGGCCACCAAAGGCGCAATTTTTTTCTGGTTGGTGACATGGCACTTTCTCCTTTTTAATTATTCTTACCAGTACACTTTTCTATTAAAAACGGTGTTTTACGCTACCCATGATAATGTGCACTGTTTGATCGAACTCCTCTGCTCCCATTAACCAATAGTCTCCACTTCCTCCTTGGCGAATGGAGTTATATCCTAAGGCCCAATCGGCTTCTTTATAGCGATGCACAATGTAACCAAGGCTAAGAGTGGTTCTGTCGTTTGGTTCCCAATCACCGTAGATATGTGCTTCGCGTAACGTGGATTTTAGCGTGGGGTAATCGTTGCCAGAGCGAGCGCTGATATCAATATCGCTGGTGATATACATCAAATCGCCACCAAGGCTCCAACGCCCATCTTTGGTCAGCTTGCCTTTACCGCCCACTCCTAAGGTGTAGGTATCCATCTTGTGCGTTAGCTGCTCTGCTCTACCCGCTTGGGTACGCTCACCATCTTCATAAGTGGCAAAGAGATAGCCTGACAAACGCTGCGAAGGGAAATAGTCTGCTGTAATGGTGCCTGCAATACGTTCATCTTCTTGCAGGCCAAGCTCCGATTTACGGTAATCGTCTTCACGCCAACTGGCTTCAAAACCAAGCGCCAACTGTTCCATGGCATTCCAAGTAACAGTACCTTTAGCACGCGTACGATCCACACTGGCTTGGTGGTATTTTCGTAGTGCTTCATTGTTATTAGTTAAAGTGTCATCGTAAGTACTGCCCACACGTTCGCTATAACTCACTTGCAAGCCTGTGCTTAGCTTAGGAGTAAAGCGCGTGCGTAAACGACCATGCCCAGTTGTTTCGTAAGTGCTGCTGCGGCTCGAATATTTTCGTGCGGTATCCACATGCTTCACACCCAACCACAACGTAGAATTACCAAACACTCGTGTATTACCATCCAACCCCATGGTTTGACGGCGTAAATCCACCGGCCTAGTACTACGCAGGTTCCCGAACTCGCTCAAAATATCCTGGTGTTGGCTAGTACGTGTGTTGCGGTCATCTAAGCGATAATTCACCCGCACTGTAGTGGTAGGGCTTAAGCGCTCAGTTAAACGCACGCCAAAGCGAATGGTATCCATTTTGGCATTTAACGCGTCGGTATCGAGCGCATTCAGTTGCGCGAGGTAAACTGGATCATGAATAAAGCTATCATCTTGGCGTGCACGGCCAAGATCCAATTCTGTGCTAATTCTCGTGGTATCTGAGGCGCTATAGCCCAAGCTTCCCGTTAACTGCTGATACGTGCTACTTGGCGCCAGCGATAAGTGGCGTGTTGAGCCAATAGCGCTCACATCATCAGCGAGGAAGTAATTATCGCCCATTTGCTTGAATTCAGAGATGTTGTAGCCCATGCGACCTTGTAGCTTAGGGCCTGCATATTCAAGGGTTACACCTGCTTGATCTGTGCGCTGATTAATGGGGGCCGGCATTTGAAAGCCTATACGGTTAAACCAAGAGCCGTATCCTTGGAGGCGCCGGCCAGCTTTATCCTCACGGTTTAACAGCACATTCATGCGCCATTGCTTGTTCAATACTTTTTGCCCGCTAATGCGAACCGTTTCACGCTTTTGATCGATATCCCACGTGGTTAGTTTATCGCTGTATTGCTCACCCACAGCCAAATTAGGCAGTGTTAACCCAGAGCCTCTCAGCGGGGACGTCAATCCATAATTTTGATAGAGGGGACGTTCATGGTATTCAATAGCTGTACTGTAATTACCTTGTTCCCCCACGCGCGCTTTAAAGTACTGCGTATCTGAATTTAAGCCACGAATAATAAAATGGCTATAACGGTTATCTTGCGCGGCATCTTTGTACATTAAATTCAGGTTCAAACGATAGTGATCGCCTTTATCCACCGGCCAACTATAACGCCCGCTTCGCGCCCCATCTTTACTAAGGTACAAAGCATCTAAACCAATGCTTTGCTCTTCTGGGCCTGGCGGTATGGCTGTGGAATAAGGGGTGGATGCCCAAACCCCTGTTGTGCCAGCGCCTCCTAGTAATGCAAACACCAAGAGCTGTTTGAATGTCTTATTATTGTTTTGCATGTTCTACACTCCATCCCTTTACCCCAAACCCCTATTTACGGAAGAACATTCCGCCTGGGTGGTTTGAACCGTGCACCTGCGAGTGACAGTTCACACAGCCCTTACCCACTTGCATTGCTTCCCCAAAGCTTGGGCGCGCGCTAGCTCGATGATCCATGAGCTCACCTGGGTGTCCTGAATCGGTGATATGACAGGTTTGACACAGTTGCGCAGGACGTGCTTCCAACATGGCTGGGTTTACTGAGCCATGCGGGTTATGACAATTAATGCATGCTTCACGCACCGGTTCGTGATCCCACAAGAAGGGGCCGCGATGCTCGGCGTGGCAGCTATAACAGGTTTCATTCACATCACTACCACGCAGCAAAGTGGGTGAAGTAGTGCCGTGCGGGTTATGACAATCCGTACACACCATTTGCCCCTCTTTCACGGGGTGGTGGAAAGGACGATTGAAATCTGAACGTCGTTCTAAATGGCAACTTGAACAAAGGTCTAGTTGCGAACTGGTGCGCAGCAAGCGTTCATTTTTACTATGCATGCTATGGCAGTCGACACATGCCATATCATTCACTTCATGCGGCCCGCCGCTCCAATGCATGCGATCACCACCGCTATGGCAGCCCAAGCAGGTGTTGTTCACAGTGGTAGCCGATACATCGTCACCAACTCTAAAAAAATGCTCAAAACTTTCGCCGTGACAAGCAAAGCAGTAGTTTCCGTTTGCTTCTTTGGCTCGCCCTGCTGGTGTGCGCGGGTCGCTCTCTACAGCGTGTGGTGATTCAAACATCAATTGAATATGTGAACGTAGGTCCGTCACTCTACGCTCGGCAATAAGAGGGCTTACTGAACGTAACTTTTCATCCACTTCAACAGAAACATCTTTTTCAGCATAAGCCATGAGGGAAAACAAAGATGAGATAACGGCTAATACTGCTACCAAGCTAGCAAAGCCGAGACGGGTCCATTTTCGAGGCTGAGTAGACAAGGCAACACTCCTTTTATTATTTTTATCTTTAACACTGCTTTAACAGCTTGATCTAACTGTTTTTTATTACGTTAGCATATTAAAAACATCTATATAAGTAGGTGACTATTGATCCAGGTCAACGAAACACTCTTTTAATACCTGCGGCAACCTTGCCTCTTTATAAAAATAACTCATCGCCCGCCCACATTGTTGCTCTCTCCGTAAGTTGTTACTATCGCACCTTGTTGGACACCATCGGCCATTACGACAACGAGTAGCACACTTCCAGTTTGCTCCTACTCATCACCGCGCCCCGTTACACGACAGTACAGAGCCGCTCAGCCATTAAACGGACCCCCTATGACAAGCAAGACACGCCCTTTAAACCAACACGATTTCAAAGTATTAGGCCTATCTGCATTAGGTGGCGCGCTGGAATTTTACGACTTCATCATTTTTGTATTTTTTGCCAGTGTCATTGGGCCTTTATTTTTTCCACCAGAAATGCCCGAATGGCTGGTGCTTATCCAAACATTTGGGATTTTTGCGGCGGGTTACTTGGTGCGCCCCATTGGCGGCATTGTTATGGCGCACTTTGGCGACCGTGTAGGCCGTAAACGTATGTTTGCCCTCTCCGTTTTATTAATGTCGTTAGCCACATTAGGCATGGCGAGTTTACCCACTTACGCCACCATCGGCATATGGGCTCCCATTTTGTTAATTATACTGCGCATGCTACAAGGCGCCGCTATTGGCGGCGAAGTACCCGGAGCTTGGACCTTTGTGGCTGAGCACGTACCTGCCAATCGCGTGGGCATGGCCTGTGGCTTCCTTTGTTCAGGTTTGTCGCTGGGTATTTTATTAGGCTCTTTTACCGCCGCCGGAATCAACTGGCTATTTAGCCCTGAGCAAGTATCTGCTTTTGCATGGCGCATTCCCTTCTTCTTGGGCGGCGTTTTTGGGCTCATCGGTGTGCGCTTACGCCGACACCTAAATGAAACCCCTATTTTTATAGAAATGAAAAACAATCCGCGCTTACAAGAGAAGCTACCCATTAAAGTAGTGCTCAAAGACCATATGCACGGCGTTGTAATTGCTAGCCTACTCACATGGATTTTGTCTGCAGGCATCGTCGTCACCACCTTAATGACGGCTACTTTCTTGGAGCGGAATTATGGCTACAGTGCCTTAGAGGCTTTGTTAGCCACTAGTTTCGGCACTTTGTTTTTACTCGTCGGCACCACTGTTGGCGGCGCCATGGTGGACCGATTTGGCAGTGGTAAATTTTTCATTTACGCAGGCCTTATTTTTTGCGCTACCACCTTTACGTTCTACACCTATGCAGGCGTGTCGCTTTCCATGCTTTTCTTCCTTTACGCTGTGATGGGCTCTAGCGTTGGCATGGTGGGTGCTGTGCCCTATGTCATGGTGCGTGCTTTCCCGCCAAACATTCGTTTTTCTGGGCTTTCATTTTCCTATAATATTTCTTATGCCATTTTTGGTGGTTTAACCCCCATAGCCGTTACCAGCTTAATGGTTGTTAATGAAATGGCACCAGCATGGTATTTACTCTTTATTGGCGCCCTCACCACATCCCTTGGTTTTTATTTAGTTCATAATGGGCACAAAATAGAAGGAAAAATTGGCCTAGAGTCATAAACCTTGCTAACGGCCTACCTATGCGGAGAGGTGCTAGCGAGGCCAAACGTTTAAGTGTAATGTTTACCAAACACACAAGAGCTGCTGCAGAACTTTAATTTTAGTAATTGCATACGAGTAAAGGGAGAAGCTCATTTCATGCCAGCCATCCTGACAGGCCTAGCACGGCGCTTAGTAGTTAATGACATCCTCAGCGAAGACGTTGCCAAGCGAGCTGTCGTTAAAGCCAACGAGCTTCGGCAATCGCTTGTTCAGTATTTGGTGGCTGAAAAACTAGCTTCGGCCAAAGACGTAGCCGCTGCCGTGTCTGAGGAATTTGGTGATCCTATTTTTGATCTCTCCACCTTTAACTATGCAGCGATGTCACAAAACATTCTCAGTGTTGATCTCATTGAAAAACACCGAGCCATTCCTCTTATTAAGCGCTCTGGGCGTTTGTCTGTAGCGTTAAGCGACCCGAGTAATATCAACGCGTTGGAAGAGATCCGCTTCAACACTGGTATGCTTATCGACCCTATCGTTGTTGAAGAAGACAAACTCGATAAGCTTATCGAAAAAATAACGGAAGAAGCCGAACAAACTGCCTTCGGTAATTTAGGTGCAAACCTCGACAATATTGAAGCGGTACTCACTGACTCAGAAGAAGACGAAAAACTTAAGGGCGCTGACGAAGCACCTATCGTACGTTTCGTCAACAAGCTCCTGCTAGATGCCATTAAGCTTGGCGCTTCTGATTTGCATTTCGAGCCTTACGAAAGAACTTATCGCGTACGTTTCCGCCAAGACGGCATTTTACGTGAAATCACCAAACCACCGGTGAGCAGCGCCAACAAAATTGCAGCCCGAATAAAAGTAATGGCGCAACTCGATATTTCCGAACGCCGTGTGCCGCAAGATGGCCGTATTAAATTGCAGTTGTCGCGCCATAAAAGCATCGATTTCCGCGTTAGTACTTGCCCAACACTGTTTGGCGAAAAAATAGTATTACGTATCTTAGATTCCGACAGTGCCAAGCTGGGTATCGACATGCTCGGCTACGATGAAGAGCAAAAAGAGCTGTATTTAGAGGCCTTGAACCAACCACAAGGAATGATTCTAGTTACTGGCCCCACGGGTTCCGGGAAAACCGTATCGCTGTACACAGGTGTAAACATTTTAAATACGCCGGAGCGTAATATTTCCACCGCTGAAGACCCAGTGGAAATTAACCTAGAAGGCGTTAACCAAGTTAACGTCAACCCACGCCAAGGCTTAACTTTTGCATCTGCGCTCAGAGCATTTTTACGTCAAGACCCTGATGTTATTTTAGTCGGTGAAATTCGAGATCTGGAAACCGCCACCATTGGTATCACAGCTTCACAAACTGGCCACTTGGTGCTTTCTACTTTACACACTAACAGTGCCCCAGAAACTCTCACGCGCTTGCTTAATATGGGGGTTCCGTCTTATAACATTGCCTCATCAGTTATCTTAATCATTGCGCAACGATTAGCACGCCGCCTCTGTAACGATTGCAAAGAGCCTGTTACAGTTCCTGAGCAATCTTTGCGAGGCTTTGGTTTTACTGATGAAGACTTAGCACAAAACTTTACTGTTTACGCACCAAAAGGGTGTGAAAACTGTGATGATGGTTACAAAGGGCGCGTCGGCATTTACGAAGTAGTAAAAATAACCGATGCTATTGCACGCATTATTATGGAAGAAGGAAACTCCATTGAAATTGCCGATCAGTGCCGCAAAGAAGGCTTTAATGATTTACAACGCTCCGCTTTACTTAAGGTAATGCAAGGCATTACGAGCTTAGATGAAATCCACCGTGTGACCTCGGGATAATTGGGACAAAGGAAAGATGGCTAAGAAAAAAAGACAAACAAAAACCCACCTATTTAAGTACGAGGCTAAAAACCGTCAGGGCGGAAAAATAAAGGGTGAGATTGGCGCTGCTAATGCCTCATTGGCAAAAACGGCAATCCGTCAACAAGGGCTTACACCAACACGCGTCACTAAGAAAACAGAACTGCCTTTCATTAGTGGCAAGCGTAAAATTAAACCCTCTGATGTAGCTATTTTTACACGCCAGCTGGCCACGATGATGCGCGCCGGCGTGCCGCTAGTGCAATCCTTCGATATTGTGGCCGAAGGTTCTGAAAACCTTGGCATGAAAGAGGTGGTTTTACAGCTAAAAGACGATGTTGAAAGCGGCGGTACTTTTGCCGATGCATTACGCAAACACCCACAGCATTTCGATGATTTATTTTGCAGCTTAATTGATGCGGGTGAGCAATCCGGTACGTTAGAAACCATGTTGGACCGAGTTGCTATTTACAAAGAAAAAACCGAAGCGCTTAAATCAAAAATTAAAAGTGCCATTAAGTATCCTATTGCCGTTATCATTGTTGCAGCAGTGGTTACCACGATTCTACTCGTTAAAGTAGTACCCACCTTTGGTGAAATGTTTGAAAGCTTTGGCGCGGAACTCCCCGCTCCAACAAGGTTTGTTATCATGCTTTCAGATCAACTCCGTGCACATGGCTTAGTGATTGGCGCTGTGTTAATCGGCCTCTTTGTGCTTTTCTTTCAAGCGAAAAAACGTTCTGAAAATTTCTCCAATAAAGTTGATGCGCTTTCTCTAAAGCTCCCCATTTTTGGCGACATTACGTTAAAAGCTACTGTGGCGCGGTTTGCGCGTACACTTTCCACCACCTTCGCAGCGGGCGTGCCTTTAATAGATGCCTTAGAGGCCTGCGCCAAGGCGACAGGAAACGCCGTATATCGCGACGCCATCTACCAAGTGCGCAACGAAGTGGCCTCAGGCATACAAATGCATTTTGCCATGCGCAGTGCTGGTATTTTCCCTAGCCTCGCGGTACAGATGACGTCCATTGGTGAAGAATCTGGTGCATTAGACGACATGCTCGGCCGTGTTGCTACACACTATGAAAACGAAGTGGATGACGCCGTGGATGGTTTAACGAGCCTGCTCGAGCCCATTATCATGAGTTTCCTAGGTATTGTTATTGGTGGTTTAGTCATTGCCATGTACCTCCCTATCTTCCAAATGGGCGACGTGGTGGGCTAATGGCATTGTTTGAAGTGCTTGCGCAGTATCCTGCTGTGCTAACTGCCACCTGCCTTTTGCTCGGGCTATTAGTGGGTAGTTTTTTGAATGTGGTGATTTACCGCACGCCCACTATGATGGCCATCGCTTGGCGCCAAGAAGCACGCAATGTTTTAGAGCTGCCCGAGGAGGAAGAGCCCGCTCTTTCACTGGCTCAACCCGCCTCCTCTTGCCCACAATGCAAAAAAGCCATTCGTTGGTATGAAAACATTCCTGTACTAAGTTGGATTTTTCTGCGCGGCAAGTGCAGTGGTTGCCATCAACCTATCAGTGTGCGCTACCCTCTCATAGAGCTCTTTACCGGCCTTATCAGTGCTTACTGTGCCTGGCACCTTGGTTTCGGCGGGTGGTTAGCCGTGGCGCTGCTAGCGGTGTGGCTGCTAATTGCCCTCGCCATGATAGATTTTGACACCACCTTGTTGCCAGACCGCCTTAACTACCTGCTGCTTTGGTTGGCATTATTAGCTGCTTGGGCAGGGGTATCTCCTGTTGCCCTGCCTGATGCCGTGTTGGGCGCTGCATTAGGTTACCTGTCTCTTTGGAGCGTTTACTGGGCGTTTAAACTGCTAACGGGCAAAGAAGGCATGGGCTATGGCGACTTCAAATTATTTGCTGCCTTAGGGGCGTTGCTCGGTTGGCAGCAATTGCCTCTGGTGCTGCTCCTGTCTTCTTTAGTGGGCGCTGTGGTAGGCTTGGCACTTATTTCTTCTGGCTTAGTAAAGCGCGACCAAGGCATTCCTTTTGGCCCTTACTTAGCAGGAGCGGGCATCATTGCGCTGCTGTGGGGCAACAGCATTATTGATCTATATTTAGGTGTAGCTTTACCATGACTTTTATTGTTGGTGTTACCGGCGGCATCGGTAGTGGCAAAACAGCAGCTACTGACTACCTCGCTACATTAGGCATTACTGTGGTGGACGCAGACATTGTTGCTCGAGAAGTGGTTGAGCCCGGCCAACCTGCCCTCGCCAGCATTGTTGAGCATTTCGGTAATGCTATTTTACAGCCTGACGGAAAGCTCAACCGTGCAGCTTTACGTGAAATTGTTTTTGCTGACCCTTCGCAACGCAAAGTGCTAGAAGGCATCACCCACCCTGCTATTAGCGCCGCCATTATGCAGCAGCTTCACAGTGCGCAAAGCCCTTATGTGGTACTTGCTTCACCGCTGCTGCTAGAAACACCTCAGCACACCCTTTCACACCGTGTTTTGCTTATCGATAGCCCTGAGCATTTGCAGCTAGAACGCACAGCTGCTCGAGATAACGTTCCGGCTGAACAGGTAAAAGCTATCATTAAAGTACAAATGCCAAGAGCTGAAAAGCAGCAACGCGCTCACGACATCATCCTTAACGACGGTTCTCTTTCAGCGCTACATAAAGCGTTGGACCACTATCACCTTCAATATTTAGAACTCGCTAAAAAACATGAGTAATACTGCTAGTAACGCCCGTATTTACCCCTGCCCACAATGCAAAAAACCTGTGCAATGGCGCACCGACAACCCCTTTCGCCCGTTTTGTTCTGAACGCTGCAAGCTGATTGATTTCGGTGATTGGGCGGCAGAAAACCATCGCATTCCCGCCGAGCCCGCCGACAACGAAGATAGCGGTGACTGGTAACCGCTGTTTCTACTTGGTTTTTTGTAGCGCTGCTACCACTGGCACATTGGCCTCAGGAAAAGGTAATTCGTGTAGCACTTGGATGGGCCACCATTTCATGGGTTGCCCTTCACGCGCTACGGGTTCGCCACTGAAGGCCAAAACACGATAAAAATGTAACGTCACGGTTATTTCAGGATAAGTATGCGTGAGCTCGAGAAACGGCTCTGAGCGCGTGGGCGTAATGCCTAGCTCCTCTTGCAACTCTCGCTGCAAAGCCTCAGCCAAGCTTTCATTTGCTTCCACTTTGCCCCCAGGAAACTCCCATCGCTCACCTTGATGTTGCTTGGCATGGCGATAAGTAAGCAATACTTGCTGCTCTGTTCCATGAATAATAGCGGCTACCACATGTAAATGAGGGAGCACTGCGGCTCCCTCTTTAGGCTTATTACACATTGTTTATGAGCGATATTCCGCGTTGATCTTCACGTAGTCGTAGCTGAAGTCGCAGGTCCACACCGTGCTTCGTCCTTCACCAACGCCAAGATCGATACGGATAGTGATTTCTTTTTCTGCCACAACTGCTGCTCCTGCGGCTTCGGTGTACTGCGGTGCCGCACCACCCTTTTCCAACAATTGCACATCACCGAGCCACATATTAATTTTGCTCACGTCGAGCTCTTCAATATCTGCATAGCCCACTGCAGCGAGGATACGGCCCCAGTTTGGATCTGAAGCAAACAGTGCAGTTTTAACTAGCGGAGAATTTGCCACCGATTTCGCCACCACATGGGCGTCTTCGTCGCTAGCAGCACCCTCCACTTCAATGGCTACAAACTTAGTAGCGCCTTCACCATCACGCACAATAGCCTGCGCCAACTGTATGAAAACGCTTTCTAAGGCTTGGTAAAAAGCTGTGTGCTCAGGCGCAATCGTAACACCGGAGGCACCCGTGGCCACTAAAACACAGGCATCATTGGTGGAAGTGTCGCCATCCACAGTGATGCGGTTAAAAGACACATCGGTGAGCTGTTTAATCCACTGGTTTAATAAGGCCTGAGGAATTGCAGCATCGGTGGCAATAAAAGCAAGCATCGTGGCCATGTTTGGCTCGATCATGCCGGCGCCTTTAGAAATACCCGTGATAGTGATGGTGCTACCATTCACTTGTACCTGCTCACTAACGAGCTTGGGGCGCGTGTCGGTGGTCATAATACCTTCAGCAGCAGCTGGCCATTCATCCAAGCCTAAATGCTCTACCGCTACCGGAATATTGTTTTCGAAGGGGGCTAGTGCAAACACTTCTGAAATCACCCCTGTGGAAAAAGGCAGCACTTCATGCGGTGCACAACCTGTTGCTTCAGCGACTAAGGCGCACGTTGCCACAGCGCGTTCTTCCCCTAGTGATCCTGTACCAGCATTAGCAATGCCCGTATTAATCAACAGATACTTAGGGGTGCCTTGTGCTAAGTGCCGTTTTGCCACGGTAACAGGTGCAGCACAGAAACGATTTTTGGTGAACACCGCAGCTACGGTGCTACCTTCTTCAATTTCCATTAGCACTAAATCGCGGCAATTAGGCTTTTTAATGCCTGCACGCACTGCGGATAGTTTAAACCCTGCAATAGGTAATCCCATCAAGCTGCCTCCTAATTAAGCTTGCCGTGACAATGCTTATATTTTTTACCTGAGCCACAGTGACAGGGCTCATTACGGCCTATTTTGCGCCCTTGGCGCACCACGGGTTGCTGTGCCTGTGGCGGTTGGGCTGGTTGTTCTGGCGCTTCAATATTTTGCTCTGCTGCGGGCAATTCTGCTTGTTGTGCACGCATTTGCTCCGCTTGGCGTTGCGCTTGTGCCTCGCGTTCTGCTTCCAAACGCTCTTCGTCGTCCACGCGCAACTGTAACGTACTCATCACACGAATAAATTCGTGTTCAATGGCGCCAAGCATGCCTTGGAACAACTCAAACGCTTCTGCTTGATATTCTTGCTTGGGGTTGCGTTGTGCATAACTACGCAAATGAATACCTTGGCGCAGATGGTCCATGCTAGCCAGATGCTCTTTCCAGTGTTTATCAAGCACTTGCAGCATCATATGCTTTTCAACCTTACGCAGTGAAATACCCATTTCTTCCACGTCGGCTTCTTTCTGTGCATAAGCTTCTGTAAGCCCATCAAGCACCATCTTCACCACATCTTCAATATGTAAGCTGTGGTCTTCTTGCAGGGCAGTAGTGATATCCAGTTCTAGGTGGAAATCTTGCGCTAACGCTTTTTCCAAGCCTTCAATATCCCATTGTTCTTCAATGGAACCAGGCGGCATAAAGCTGTGCACCACGCCTTGCGCTACATCTTCGCGAATAGCTATTACACTACTGCTAAGGTCATCAGCTTCTAAAATAGCGTTACGCTGCTTATAAATGATAGTTCGTTGCTCGTTGGCCACGTCATCATATTCAAGCAAGTTTTTACGTATGTCGAAGTTGCGGCCTTCCACTTTACGTTGCGCATTTTCAATAGCGCGTGTAATCCAACGGTGCTGAATCGCCTCACCTTTCTCCAAACCAAGGGAGCGCATCATGCCACGAATGCGATCTGAGGCGAAAATACGCATTAAATCGTCATCCATGGATAAGAAGAAACGCGTGTCACCTGGGTCGCCTTGACGGCCTGCTCGCCCACGCAGCTGATTATCAATACGGCGAGATTCGTGACGTTCTGTACCAATAATGTGCAAGCCACCAATTTCCTTAACGAACTCTTGGTCTTTAGCACATTGCTCACGCACCGCTTGTTTCTCTTCGTCGGTGGGGTTTTCGAGGCCTTTAATCATTTCCTCAGGGTTACCACCTAACACGATGTCTGTACCACGGCCCGCCATGTTGGTAGCAATGGTGACACGGCCAGGGCGGCCGGCTTGAGCAATAATTTGTGCCTCTTGCTCGTGGAATTTAGCGTTCAATACCTTATGCTCAATGCCTTCTTTATTGAGGCGTTGGGATAGGTATTCAGAAGAAGCAATCGTTGCAGTACCCACCAACACGGGCGCTTTTTTAGCCACAGCCTCTTGAATAGCTTCTACGATGGCATCGTACTTTTCAGGAACGGTGAGGTAGACCAAATCTTGATGATCCACACGTGCCATGGGCTTATGTGTGGGAATTACCACTACATCTAAGCCGTAAATTTGAATAAACTCAGGTGCTTCCGTATCTGCGGTACCTGTCATGCCTGAAAGTTTGTTATACAGGCGGAAGTAATTCTGGAAGGTAGTGGAAGCGAGCGTTTGGTTCTCTTGGTTAATATGAACGCCTTCTTTTGCTTCTACGGCTTGGTGTATTCCTTCAGACCAGCGGCGGCCAGGCATAGTACGGCCGGTGTGCTCATCAACAATAACAATTTCACCGTTCTGCACGATGTAATCGCGGTCGCGTTCAAACAACACGCAAGCTTTGAGCGCCGCATGCACGTGATGTAGCAGGCTTAAGCTTTGCGCCGAATAGAGGCTATCACCTTCTTCTAGCAATCCCGCTTCAACTAGCAGCTCTTCGATGCGTTGGTGCCCTACTTCTGTTAATTCCACTTGACGGCTTTGCTCATCAATAAGGTAATGGCCACCGTCAGTAGGTTCTTTTTCATCTTCTTTTAAGAACGCTTGTTTTAGCTGCGGCATCATTTTATTGATACGTATATAAAGCTCGGAACTGTCTGCCGCAGGGCCCGAAATAATCAATGGAGTACGGGCTTCGTCAATGAGGATCGAGTCTACTTCATCCACTACGGCGAAGTTTAAGCCACGCTGAACTTTATCTTCCAAACGGAAGGCCATGTTATCGCGAAGGTAATCAAAACCGTATTCGTTATTGGTGCCGTAGGTAATATCGGCCACATAGGCGGCGCGTTTTTCTTCAGTTGGCTGTTGCGATTTAATAATGCCTACGCTCAAACCGAGAAACTCATAAAGAGGACGCATCCAGTTCGCATCACGCTCTGCTAGGTAATCGTTAACGGTGACCACGTGCACGCCCTTGCCGGATAAAGCGTTCAAGTACACAGGCAACGTAGCCGTCAGGGTTTTACCTTCCCCCGTTTTCATCTCTGCAATGCGGCCTTCGTGCAAGGCGATACCACCGAGCAATTGCACATCAAAATGACGCATACCCATCACACGCACACTGGCCTCGCGGCACACGGCATACGCTTCAGGGAGCAGTTCATCTAGGCTTTTACCTTCTTCAAACTGCTGCTTAAAGAGAGGGGTGTAAGCTTGCAGCTCCTCGTTGCTCAACTCGGCTAACGATTCGCCCAAACGATTAATTTCATTAACAATTTTCTGCATGCGCTTTAATTCGCGCTTATTTTTACTACCAAAAATACTAGTAACGATAGATGAAAGCATGGAACATCCGCTATCCGTTATGAATGAAGTGCGTAGACGCTTAAAAATGAGCGTATTCTAGCCGTTTTTGCCCTAAAAGGCACAATGAGGAGACAAAAAAATACCCCTCTAATGAGAGGGGTAAGGTAACACATTACGCGCGTTTTTTTGCTAAATATGTTGCAGGATTCACTTGTTGGCCATTTTTTAACACTTCGTAATGCACATGTGGCCCTGTAGAGCGCCCCGTACTGCCCACAGTTCCAATAACTTCTCCTGCCGCCACTGCCTCGCCTTTCTTGGTTTTAATACTTCTAAGGTGCGCATAACGGGTGGTCATACCATTACCATGTTTAACATCTACTGTTACGCCATAGCCGTTTTTAACGCCAGCAAAGGTAACGATGCCACCGCCAGTTGCCATCACACTAGTACCTGTGGGTGCAGCAAAGTCTACCCCTCTGTGGTATCGTATTCGGCCGGTGAAAGGATCACGACGTTGGCCAAAGTGGGAAGATAAATAACCTTTAACCACAGGGTGCCCAGCCACCAACGTACGCTCAGCAAAATCGTTGCCATCAAGCAGGCGCTCTAACAGTGACAACTGCTGCTCGCGACGTGCTAGCAAACCCTCAAGCTCGTTAAGCTCTAGTTTTAATGTGGCGGCATCCACTGATAATGACAGTTCATCTTCAAGCGATGCAGCACCACCTATGGCCACTGTTGCAGTAAAATCAAACTCTTCTGGGTCAATTCCTGCTACAGTAACTAGCCGTTCTCCTAAAGCATTTATTCGAATAAGCTGGCTTTGTAAATCTGCCACGCGCATGGTGAGCGCACTTAATTGCTGATCCGAGTGCTCTCTTGCTTCTTTAAATTGAAGGCGGGTTTCTTGTAGGCGCTGTTGCCAAGCAGATGTGCCCTGTGGATCTATGATTAAACCACCCCACTGCTGCATGGCAAAAACACCTGCTGCACCCAACAGGGCAGCAGATAGCATGAAAACGCCCACTACTGCAGCTATAAAAGGGGTTGTTATTTGTATGGTGCGTAAAGAACTATCTTTATCTTTCTGTACAATAAGTTGCATATATCCGTGGCTCACAAATAGAATCGGAAAACAAACAGCTAAGATATTGATTTTTCGATTGTGTTTAAAAAATAGGCGTTCATACTAGGTGATCTTCATGACCAAAGCAATCGGTCCGCGCAATATTAGTAGCCTTTTGGGCAGCGTAAAAACGCTAAAAACCTTAGCGAAGGCTGCCGCGGCCGTGGATACACACGAGCCAGAACAGCTCAAACCTTTACGTCTTTCTTTTCCTCCCGCCCTTGCCGAACACGCACAGGCCCTTCAAGATGGCCACGTTTTAGTACTCATTGCTGCTAACAATACCGTCGCCCAAGTGCTTCGCTTCCATGCGCCGCGCCTGATGAAACAAGCAGGCCTTAACGAGTGGTATGTGAAAGTAGCACGAATTTCCTCACAGCCTATAACTCAAAAAAGCCAACGCCCCGGCGCCACGCTCACTAGTGAGGCTGCAGATACATTAAGAGAAACGGCCAAAAACATTGACCATGAGGGATTGCAGCAAGCTATGCTGCGCTTAGCAAGCCGCGCTGAGGAAAACTAAAAAAGAAAACCCAGCTGGGATAGCTGGGTTTTCACACAGGTTCATGACACAAATTTTATTTTGTTTTCATGTATGAAATCGGAGCATGCTCATCATCTTTTACCGTGACGTATTCCCAAGTGTCCGGTTGTTCAAGCAATTTACGAATAAGCTGGTTATTCAAAGCATGCCCTGATTTATGTGCTATAAACTCACCTATCAAGCTATGCCCCACTAAATACAAATCGCCAATGGCATCTAGTATTTTGTGTTTTACAAACTCATCTTCGTAGCGCAAACCACCTTCATTTAAGATGCGGTGCTCGTCCACCACAATGGCATTATCTATGCTGCCGCCTAGGGCTAGGTTTTGTGAGCGCAAATATTCAATATCGCGCATAAACCCAAAGGTTCTTGCCCGAGCCACTTCTTTTACAAACGACGTTGATGAAAAATCAACCGTTGCTTTTTGTACTTGGTCCACAAATACAGGGTGGTCAAACTCGATGCTAAACGTAATTTTAAAACCGTTAAATGGCAAAAACTCTGCTGATTTATCACCCTCTTCCACTCGCACAGGTGCTTTAATGCGAATAAACCGTTTTGCTTCTTCCTGTTCTGCAATGCCTGCAGATTGCAGCAAGAACACAAAAGGACCAGCGCTGCCATCCATAATAGGCACTTCTGCAGCGGAGAGCTCAATATAAGCATTATCAATGCCTAACCCCGCCAAGGCAGACATTAAATGCTCCACTGTGCTCACTTTCGCAGCGCCATTCACCAAGGTGGAAGACAACGTAGTTTCGCCCACGCTTTCTGCTGTGGCGGGTATATCCACAGGCGGGTCTAAGTCCGTTCGACGAAAAACAATCCCTGTATTAACCGGTGCTGGGCGAACGGTTAGGTATATTTTCTCACCCGAATGCAAGCCTACGCCCGTGGCGCGGATCACATTTTTTACTGTTCGCTGTTTGATCATCTTAATATCACTTCTTAAGTGCACCCTAATGCGGATTTATACAATAACTTTTGGCGGATGCTAACAAAGCACCCAAGCAGTGACCAGTTGCGGCATCACATTATTCCCATAGGGAAAATATATTATGATGCCGCTATTGGTTAATTTCCACTATCACTGTCCTATTCAGCTATTAGTCCGCTTGGCGACGTAAAAAAGTAGGCACATCAATCAGATCAAGATCCTCGCTTACACTACGTGCTTGGCGTGTATGCTGAGTAGCTTCCTGAGCCTGTCTGTTACGAGTGATAGTTGGACGTTGTAGCTCGTTGTAATCCAACTCACCATTCGCACCCACCGCTCGGCTTACCGGGGCACGTACTACTTCTAGCTCGCTGCGCCCTGCTAAATCAGAACCGAGGCCTGTTGCTACTACCGTTACAGACAACTCATCACCCATATCTGGATTAATTGCGGTACCAACAATCACTTGCGCATCTTCTGCAGCTAGTTCGTTGATAATTTCACCCACACGGTTGAATTCCATTAAGCCTAAGCTTTCGTTTGCTGTAACGTTGATAAGAATGCCACGTGCACCACGTAGATCTACGTCTTCTAACAGTGGGCTAGATACTGCCATCATAGCGGCTTCTTCAGCGCGGTTTTCACCACGTGCAATACCACTACCCATCATGGCTAAGCCCATTTCGCTCATTACTGTACGTACGTCGGCGAAGTCCACGTTGATCATACCTGGCTTAACGATAAGGTCTGCAATACCGCATACTGCGTTATGCAATACGTTGTTTGCTTCGTTAAAGGCATCAAGCAGGCTCACATCGTTACCGAGTACTGCTAGTAACTTTTCGTTAGGAATAGTGATTAAAGAATCCACGTGCTCGCGGAGTTCTTCAATGCCTTGCTCGGCTGCTTTTTTACGGCGTGGGCCTTCAAAAGGAAACGGTTTCGTTACTACTGCTACGGTTAGAATACCGAGCTCTTTCGCGATTTCTGCCACAATTGGGGCAGCACCCGTACCCGTTCCGCCACCCATACCTGCTGTCACGAACACCATGTCCGCGCCTTCAAGCAGTTCGGCGATGCGGTCTCTTTCTTCCAAAGCGGCTTGACGGCCTACTTCTGGGTTAGCGCCCGCACCTAAACCGTTTTGGCCTAACTGAATAACGGTTGAGGCAGATGAATTACGAAGTGCTTGAGCATCTGTGTTAGCGCAAACAAAGTCTACGCCTTCCACGTTTGAGCGCACCATGTGGTCAACAGCGTTACCGCCACCACCACCGACGCCAATTACTTTTAGCACTGCACCTTGTACAACATTTTCTTCTAATGTGAATTGCATGGTTATCTCCCGATTTTTCTTCCCTGTGTTTACTACCTGTTTCGGTGTGGCTGAAGCCCCACCGCAAACTCTTTTTTATGCGCCGTTATACGACGCACTGTTATTTTAAAATGTGTTTTGAAACCAACCTTTAATCTTTCCTAGCCACTGCATTTTGTTTTCATGCTCTTCAAAATGCTCATGGCCTTCTTGCTCCATTTTTTGCGCATACAGCAATAAGCCCACGCTGGTGGAGTAAATAGGGTTATTCACCACATCTTTTAGCCCCTGCACACCACGTGGTGAGCCTAAACGTACAGACATGTGGAACACTTCCTCTGCGAGCTCTACTGCACCTTCCATTTTCGACGATCCGCCTGTAAGCACGATGCCGCCAGGAATCAGATCTTGGAAACCACTTCGTCTAATTTCTGCTAAAACAAGGCTGAAGAGTTCTTCGTAGCGAGGCTCTACAACACGTGCTAGGTTTTGACGGCTCATAGAACGTGGTGGCCTATCTCCCACTGAGGGCACCTGAATAATTTCTTCGGTGCCTACTAGCGACGTCAGTGCACAGGCATACTTAATTTTAATTTCGTCAGCGTGCTGCTTTGGTGTGCGTAACGCCATGGCAATATCATTGGTTACATGGTCACCGGCCACAGCAATGTTGGCGGTGTGACGAATGGCGCCTTCTGTGAAGATGGCGATATCCGTGGTACCCCCACCGATATCTACTAAACACACGCCTAGTTCGCGCTCATCTTCCGTGAGCACCGAGTAGCTAGAAGCCAACTGCTCTAAGATGAGGGCTTCAACCTGTAGGTTGCAGCGACGCACACACTTTTCGATGTTTTGTGCTGCATTCACTGCACAATTAACTAAATGAACGCGCGCTTCTAAACGCACGCCACTCATGCCCACCGGCTCGCGTACGCCACTCTGTTCATCCACTAGGTATTCCTGTGGCAACACGTGCAATATTTTCTGATCAGCGGGCACTGCTACTGCTTTCGCAGCGTCGATCACACGTTCAACGTCATTTTTCAGCACTTCACGGTCGCGGATACCCACAATGCCGTGGCTGTTTAAGCTGCGCACATGCCCGCCAGCAATGCCCACATATACGGAATGTATTTGGCAACCAGCCATCAGCTCTGCTTCTTGCACAGCTCGCTGTATGGAGCGCACAGTGGCTTCGATATCCACCACCACGCCATGTTTAATACCGTTAGAGGGTTGCGAACCAATACCGATTACTTCCATGGAACCATCAGCTTTGCTCTGACCAACGATAGCCACTACTTTTGATGTTCCAATGTCTAAGCCTACGACCATGCGTTCTTGCATTGCGTTGTCCATGTTAAGATCCTCTTTTCTCTGTCGCAGTGAAGGCATCGCCCCACGTCACTGCCATGCCGTCTGCATAGCGTAAATCCACGCGCTTTACAGGCTGTTCATTGTTGCCGAGCGTACGCTGATACAAACCAACAAAACGTTGTAATTTATTCATATTGTGATGCCTATCCACAACCACCTCTGTGTATTCATTGAGGGTTAATGTAGTGGTAAAACGCGCATCCACATTAATGTTCGTAATATTAAAACCTGCCTTAGCCACAATGCCGCTCATGTGTTGATACATGGCGAGCACTTCATCGTATTGGTGCTCTGGCCCGAACAACTTGGGCAAATGGGTAATGTTGTACTTATCAACACCTTCAAAGCGCTTGCCCTCTACGCTGATTAACCTGTTGTCATTCCACACGGCTACTGGCTGAATTTCTTTAAACTGTAACCGCAGCACGCCTGGCCACTGCCGACGTATATCCACCTGCGCTACCCAACCAAAGTCTTCCAAATTCTGGTGTAAATCTTCCAACGCCAAACTGAAGAAGTTCTCGGTGCTCAGCACTTGTTTAAGATGCTCGTGCACCATATCCACACGGCGCTGGTCAGTTACACCTTCCACCGTTACTTCTTTCACTTGGTAATGAGTGAAGAAGTTAGGCAGCGACAAAAACACCCAAAGCAAAAACCCTAGCCCTACCACCGCCACCGCATGGCGCCACAGCAACTTCACGAGGTACAACATCTGCTGCCAAGGCACGCTTGCTAAGCGTTCCTTAACAGATGCTTTTTGCACCTGCGGCTGTAGCGGCACGGCACCGCGTTGTGGCCTACGGTTTCGGCGCATGCCCTTGTCTCCTACTTTCTTGTGGCAAGCGTTTTGCAGACAGCAACACTTCTGCCACAAACTCTTCGAAGCTTAAACCCGCAGCCTTAGCTGCCATGGGTACAAGCGACGTTGCTGTCATGCCAGGTGACGTATTAATTTCCAACAACTGAAACTGCCCCTGCGCATCACGCATTACATCCACACGCCCCCAGCCGCTTGCACCCACGAGGCGAAAAGCTTCTAGCGCTAATGCTTGTAATTCAGCTTCATCTTCTTCGCTCAAACCGCTTGGACAATGGTACGAGGTTGTATTGGCGCGATATTTAGCGTCGAAATCATAAAAGGTATTCGGTGTTTCTAAGTGGATCGATGGCAAAGCACGGTCGTTCAAAATAGCCACCGTGTACTCAGGCCCATGCACCCACTGCTCAACAAGCACGTTGTCGTCGTACTGGCGCGCTTTACGAATGGCTTCAGCCAATTCTTCTGCGTTGTTCACCTTGTACATGCCGATGGAAGAGCCTTCTAATGCAGGTTTCACCATTAAAGGAAAACCTAAATCGCGCTCATCACTGCCCGCCAAATAGAATTCGGGGGTGGGCAAGCCACTGGCACGCCATAGCAATTTAGTGCGAATTTTGTCCATGCCAATAGCCGATGCCATCACACCACTACCGGTATAAGGCACTTGCATAAACTCAAGCACCCCTTGGATCACTCCGTCTTCACCACCGCGGCCGTGGAGCGCAATAAATGCGCGCTGAAAACCACGTAAAGTGGTAATCGACACTTCCGCCGGATCAATCATTTCTGCCAACACACCAAGCTTACGCAGCGCTTGGTGCACAGCTTTACCACTACGCAAAGATATTTCGCGCTCTGCGGAATTACCGCCTGCTAATACTGCGACACGGCCCACATGCGCTAAAGAGGCCTTTGCTGCGTGTAAAGAATCGCTCACTTCACCTCTCCCTGACGACGGGCCAAATTAGCCGCTATAGCGCCCACATTACCGGCGCCCTGCGTAACCAAGATGTCTCCGTCTTGCAATATACGGTCAAATATTTCTACTAAATGTTCTGAGTTTTCCACATGGATAGGGTCCACTTGCCCCCGCTGACGAATACTGCGGCATAGCGCTCTCGCATCGGCACCGGGAATAGGCTCTTCGCCCGCACTAAACACATCCAGCATCACTAGCACGTCCACGCGCGATAAAATGCGAACGAAGTCTTCATAAAGATCTTTCGTACGCGTGAATCGATGCGGTTGGAACAACATAACAAGGCGGCGTTCAGGCCAACCTTTACGTAACGCCTCAATAGTAACTTCCACTTCGCGCGGGTGGTGGCCATAGTCATCCACCAACATGGCAGCACCTTGCTTGTGTGGATACTCGCCTAACCGTTCAAAACGACGCCCCACACCGCGGAATTGTTCTAAACCACGTAATATAGCGGTGTCACTTACGCCTTCATCCGTGGCCACAGCCACTGCAGCTAAAGCATTTAAAACGTTGTGATCACCAGGTAGCTGCAACACCACTTCCATGGGCTCAAGCCCTTTACGGTACACACGGAAGGTAGATTGCATGCCTGACTGATGCAGAATTTCACCCCGTACGTCCGCTTTTTCATGAAAGCCATAACTAATAATGTGACGGTTAACTCGTGGCATAAGACGTCTTACCACTTCGTCGTCATAGCACATAATGGCCGCCCCATAGAAAGGCAGGTTATGTAGAAAATCCACAAATGTAGCTTCTAGGCGAGCGAAATCTCCGCCGTAGGTGTGCATGTGATCGGCACCAATATTGGTCACTACTGCTGTAAGCGGCTGCAAATGTAAGAACGACGCATCCGACTCATCAGCCTCTGCCACTAAGTAACGGCTTTGCCCTAAACGCGCATTGGTGCCCGCACTGGTTAACTTACCGCCAATCACAAAAGTGGGATCCAAACCATCTTCCGCAAAAATCGAGGCGATCATTGACGTGGTGGTGGTTTTACCATGTGTGCCCGCAATGGCAATGCCATGCCTAAAACGCATTAACTCAGCAAGCATTTGCGCTCGGGGCACAATGGGAATGCGCTGCTCGCCAGCGGCCACCACCTCTGGATTACTTTCTTTCACCGCGCTCGAGATCACTACCACATCAGCACCGCTAATATTTTCAGCGGCGTGGCCTATTTTCACTTCCACGCCTAAGCCTCGTAGCCTATCTACCACGGGGCTTTCGCGTAAATCTGAGCCACCAATGCTGTAACCTTGGTTACACAGCACCTCGGCGATACCGCACATGCCTACGCCACCAATGCCCACAAAATGGATTTTTTGGATACGGCGCATGCCTGGCACTACGTGTGCTTCTTCAGGGCGGCATGTTGGTGTTGTATCAATAGGATTTGTCATTTAATTAATTCCTCACACAAATCCGCCACGCGCTTCATGCTGTTTACGTGTGACGCTGCACGGCCTTTTTCAGCCATTTCTCGTAAAACGTCTCGGTCTAAAATATCGTTAAGTTGTTGTGCCAAGCCGGCGCTAGTGAGCTCTGCTTGTGGCATGAGCCGCGCAGCGCCTGTGTGCACTAACCATTCCGCGTTACGCGTTTGGTGGTCGTCTGCTGCAGTGGGCAAAGGCACACATACTGCAGCCACGCCCGCTGCTGCCAATTCAGACACCGTGAGCGCCCCAGCACGGCAAATCACTAAATCAGCCCAAGCATAGGCTTCAGCCATGTCATCTATAAATTCATCAATCTGCGCATGCAGTTTGGCGCTTGCATAGGCTTCTTGTGTTTCCTCAATGCGGCCGCGGCCTGCTTGATGACGAATTACTACGTCTTTATCTGCCACCAACGGTGCGAGCGCGCTTGGCAATGTTTTATTGAGCGCCAAAGCACCTTGGCTACCGCCAAGCACCAGGATGCGCAAAGGGCCTGAACGCTGCCCGTAACGCTCAGCTGGTGAAGCTAGCGTTAGAATATCTTCACGAACTGGATTGCCCACCACCTCAACATCAGTGCCAAAGGCCCCTTCAAAAGCAGCCACTGTTTTGGTGGCAAAACGGCTTAATACTCTATTGGTTAAACCTGGCATTGCATTTTGCTCGTGGATCACTAACGGCGTACCACGTAAGCGCGCCGCTAAACCACCCGGCCCACTGGCATAACCACCAAAACCAATAACAACGCTAGGCTGCACTGTTTTCAGCCATGCGCGGGCATGGTTTACCGCACGCAACACCATGAAAGGTGCCAAAACTTTGTGCAGCAACCCACCTCCGCGCAACCCTTTTACCGTTAGAGCCTTCAAGGGATAACCGGCTGCAGGCACCAAACGCTGCTCGATGCCATGCTCACCACCTAGCCACTGAATGTTATAGCCACGTGCGTGCAATACTTTTGCCACTGCTAACGCTGGAAAAACGTGCCCGCCAGTGCCACCTGCCATCACCACTATGGTTCGTTTCATGCCTTGCCTCCTTTTGCGCTCGCTTGTTGCGCCAGAGTCAGATCTGCATTAGCTCGTAACGCCATAGCCACCATCACAGCAGACACCAACAAACTACTACCGCCATAACTCACAAATGGCAGCGTTAAACCCTTGGTGGGCAGCATGCCCATGTTTACGCCAAGGTTAATCAAGGCTTGCATGCTAAAAACAATGGCAAAGCCATACACACATAAACCGTGGAACCACCAGTTCGCACTCGCTAAACGCTGGCCTATAAGAAACAAGCGGCTAACTAGTAAGGCGAAACCACCAATCAGTGCGAGGTTGCCGAACAACCCAAATTCTTCAGCCAACACCGCGTATACAAAATCGGTATGGGCTTCGGGTAAGTAAAAAAGCTTCTGTACGCTATTGCCAAGCCCTACACCGGTCCAACCACCACGGCCAAAGGCTATTAGGCTTTGTGTTAATTGATAGCCGCTGCCGAACTGGTCTTGCCATGGGTCTAAGAAAGACATCAAACGTGCCATGCGGTACGGCTGCGACACAGCAATAACAGCAGCTAAGCCTCCCATTACCACCGCTAATGGCACGAATCGGCGCAAAGGCGTGCCCGCTAAAAACAACATGCCAAGCGTGCAGCTAGCTATTACCACCAAGGCGCCGAAGTCAGGTTGTTTAAGTAAAAACACAGCAATCACTGCCAGCAAATAAAACGGTGCCAAAAACACTTGCCATGATTCCATCAAGAGCTCGTGGCGCTGCGTAATATATCCAGCTAAATAAATAATGAAGAGAAACTTCGCTAGCTCCGACGGCTGAATGGTAAAACCAGCAATATTGAGCCAACGTAATGAACCATTCACTTCGCGCCCTAACCCAGGAATAAAGAGCAAAGCCAATACGCCAATAGCAAGCCAGAAAGCAAGCTGCCCCATATCTTTAAAACGCTCCAAAGGTAGGGCTACATAAGCAAAGAGCCCTACACCCAATGCCAGCACCCAATACACCACATGGCGTTTGAAGAAATATAGAGGGTTGTTGTAATTCGTTTCGGCAATTTGCAATGACGCAGACATCACCATCACCACGCCCACTAACGACAAGCCGATAACAGTGGCTAATAACACACTATCCACTTGACGGCTGCGTAGCTGTTGCCACCAATTCGCTATCATGACAACACCTCCTCAACCGCGGCGACAAAAGCCTCACCACGTGCTTGGTAGCTGTTGTACATATCGAGGCTGGCACAAGCTGGCGACAGCAATACAGCATCGCCGGGCTGCGCTAAAGCTTGCGCTCGCGTTACCGCCTCATGCATGGTTTCTACAAATTCATAGGTACCTGCCGGTAATACCGCAGCGATTTTCTCTTTATCTACGCCCAACAAAAGGGTGTGGCGTACTTGCTCGGCAACGGGCTCAGTAAGCGGAGTAAAATCTTGCTCCTTCCCTTGGCCGCCAGCAATCAGCACTAACTTGCCTTCTGTGGCGCCGCCAATACCTTCAAGCGCTGCTAAAGTAGCGCCCACATTGGTGCCTTTGGAGTCGTTAAACCAGCTCACGCCATTGGCTTCATGCACTAGCTGGCAACGGTGCGCCAACCCTTTAAATTCAACCGCTGCTTTTAAGCTGTTATACAGGGGCAACTCTAAGGCTTCAGCCATGGCTAAAGCAGACAATACATTTAGTACGTTGTGATGCCCTTGCACGCTTAAATCGCTCACGTGAATAAGGCGTTGTTGCTGACGGTACAAGTAGCCCGAACGCACATCTAAGCGATAATCCGCTGCTTGATGCACACCAAACGTTATTTCTCTGGCCACACGGCCTTGTGGGCGTGTTACTAAGTCATCACGATTCCACACTGCCACTTGGCAGCCATCAAAAATACGTTGCTTAGCGGCAATATAATCTGCCAAAGAGCGGTAACGGTCTAAGTGATCTTGAGAAACATTCAAAAAGGCTGCCACTTGAGCGCCCAAACTATAAGTAGTTTCCAGCTGGAAGCTTGAAAGCTCGAGCACGTAAATATCTGCACCTACTTCGAGCATATCTAAAGCAGGCACACCAAAGTTGCCTCCCACCTCTGTGCTACGATGCGCTTCAACCGACATCGCTCCAAGTAACGCTGTGACGGTGCTCTTGGCATTGGAACCAGTAATTGCCGCTACTGAGCCTGTTACCGCGCGGGCGAATAGTTCCACATCGCCAATCACTTCTTTACCTAACGCAATTTGTTCTGCGATGGGCTGCTGCGCAATAGCCACTCCTGGGCTAACTATCAAACGGCGTGCTTCAGCCAACCATTCTTTGTTCCAACCACCTAAGTGCACAGGCACTTCAGGTGAAGCTTCTTTAAACTCTTGCAAACCAGCTGGGTTGGTGCGCGTATCAAGCACTCGCACAGGCATATTCTGCGAGCGCAAGTAGCGCACACAGCTTTGCCCTGTGATCCCGAGGCCGATTACTAAGTCATACATGTTATTGCTCATGTAATGTGCACCGTTTCCGTATTAACGTAATTTCAATGTAGCTAGCCCAATGAGCACTAAAATCACTGTGATCAACCAAAAGCGCACAATGATTTTCGGCTCAGGCCAGCCTTTTAACTCAAAGTGGTGATGAATAGGCGCCATGCGAAACACACGCTTACCGCGTAATTTAAAAGAGGCTACTTGAATCATCACCGATAACGTTTCCATCACGAACACGCCGCTCATGATAAAAAACACAATTTCTTGACGTACGATCACCGCCATCACACCAAGCACTGCGCCCAGTGATAGCGACCCCACATCCCCCATAAACACTTGTGCGGGATAGGCGTTAAACCATAAGAACCCAAGCCCTGCGCCACAAATAGCCGCAGCAATTACTACTAGTTCACCGCTTCCTGCCACATGTGGAATGTGCAGGTATTCAGCAAACTGTACGTGCCCGCTCACGTAAGCGAACACGCCTAAAGCCCCCGCCACCATTACTGTTGGCATAATGGCAAGGCCATCTAAGCCATCGGTGAGGTTAACTGCGTTACTCGCCCCCGTAATCACGAAGTAAGTAAGAATGACGTAAAAGAAACCAAGGTTAATGGCCACATTCTTAAAGAACGGTACGATCAGCTGGGTTTCAGCTGGGCTCTGAGCCGTAAAATATAAAATTAATGCAGCAGCAAAAGCGCCACCCGACTGCCAAAAATATTTCCAGCGAGCTGGCAAACCACGAGGGTTTTTCTCTACCACAATGCGCCAATCATCAACCCAGCCCACAGCACCAAACAGCACCAACACGCCCATGGTGACCCACACAAAGCGGTTGGTAAGGTCTGCCCATAACAAGGTAGAGAGCACAATCGCAACAATCATGAGGCCGCCACCCATGGTGGGTGTGCCTGATTTTTTCAAATGGCTTTCGGGGCCGTCTTCACGTATAGCTTGCCCTACCTGGTATTCCCGCAATTTCTGAATCATAATGGGGGCGACCATAAAACCAACAATGAGTGCCGTCAGCACACTGAAAATTGCCCGCAACGTAAGGTATTGCACCACCACAAAACCTTGGTGATATTGGGCGAGATAATTGGCAAGCCAAAGCAACATTAGTTTGCTTCCTTATATTGTGCTAATACATCGGCGACCACTGTTTCCAGCTGCGCGCTCCGTGAGCCTTTCACTAAAACGCTGCCACCAAGCTGTAAAATGCGCAGCGCCTGCGTCGCTGCTTCGTTATTGGTTGAACATTGCGTACTGCCTTCACCAAAAGCAGCAATGGCAGGGCTGGCTAGTTCGCCAACCACCACCAGTTCGTCCACTTGCTTTTCTTTTGCTAGCTCACCAATACGTTGGTGCTCTTCTGCACTGGCTGCACCCAACTCTCCCATGCCACCAAACACAAACATGCGGGGTGCGGGCTGTGTCGCTAAATAACGAATAGCAGCAGCCACTGAACCTGGGTTGGCGTTATAACTGTCATCTAACAACACCCCTGCACCACAGGTTTTACGCTGCAAGCGCCCAGGTACACTAGGCAACGTGGCGAGTTTATTTTGAATATGCGCCCACGACAGTTGGTAATGACGCGCTACGGCTATAGCCTGCAACGCATTAGCCACTTGGTGTTCGCCCGGTAAAGGCAACTCAATGCTGAAACTTTCTCCTTGATGTAAGCACTGAAAATGCACGCTTTCATCGAGGCTCTCGATGTGCAATGCCTGAAAATCAGCAGCCTGCCCATCGTGAGAAACAGTGACCGTGTTAACGCCTGCCTGCTGCGCTGCTTCTGCAAAAGTGTCGTAAAAACCGCCGTTTTTATTCAGCACCAATACATCGCGCACGTGTGTAATAATCTCTGCCTTCGCAGCGGCAATGCCTGCCAAGGTGCCAAAACCTTCTAAATGGGCACCCGTTACATTGGTAATCACACCTACTTCAGGAGCCACCAGTGAGGCTGTCCAAGAAATTTCGCCTTGATGATTAGCGCCGAGCTCAAAGATGCCGTATTCATGCTGTTCATTTAAACGCAGCAAGGTTAAAGGCACGCCTATTTCATTATTAAAATTGCCCGCCGTGGCAAGGCATTGAGATTCAGAGAACAGATGCGCCAACATTTCTTTTACGGTGGTTTTGCCTGAATTACCGGTAACGGCCACATGCCGCGCACCGCATTGTTGCGCCCAACCTGCTGCCAACAAACCAAAGGCTTCGCGCGTATCGGCAACACGTACTGCATTTACAAACTGCGTTTGCTCTTGCGCCACCACAGCCGCAACGGCACCCTTTTCTTGTGCCATTGGCAAAAACTGGTGGCCATCAAAATTGTCGCCGGCTATGGCTACAAACACATCACCGGGCTGCACGGCGCGGCTATCAATGCTAACGCCTGCAATGGGTACATCTTTGCCGAGCAAAGTGCCATTGGCCCACGTAGCTATCTGTTGCAGTGTCATTTTCATGCAGCCCTCCATGTGGCGAGCACTTTGGCTGCAACCGCTTTGTCGCTAAAAGGTATTCTTTCGCTACCTATAATCTGTTCTTCTTCATGCCCTTTACCGGCGATGAGTACTACGTCGTTATGTTCGGCTGCGCTTATGGCGGCACGAATAGCCTCCGCACGGTCAATCAACACCTGCGCGTTAGCCGCTTGCGTTAAACCTGCCTGCATATCAGCAATAATTTTTTCAGGGCTCTCACTGCGAGGGTTGTCGCTGGTAAGCCATAAATAATCGGCGCCTTGCTCTGCTGCCTGCGCCATTAATGGGCGTTTACCGGCATCGCGATCGCCACCGCAGCCAAACACACAATGAATCTTGCCTGTGAAATGCTCAGCCAAGGCTTCTAAAGTAGCTGCTAGCGCATCAGCTGTATGAGCGAAATCGATAATAACGGTGGGCCCTTGCTCGTTGCGCACTTGCTCCATGCGGCCAGGCACTGGGATAAGTTTCTCCAAATGCGGCACTAATTCGCTGAGCTGATAGCCCACAGCCACCAGTGCTGCCACTGCGGCGAGCACGTTATCGATATTAAAGGCACCGTATAAAGGCAAACTGATGGCCCACTTCTCTTGCTGATGCACTAATGTAAAAGCTACACCTTCGGGCAAAAACTCCACTGTTTCATAGCGCACATCACTGCTTGAATGGCGCCCAAACGCCATCACGGGCACCGCTAGTTCTGCGGCAAAGTTACGCAAAAGCTCATCATCAGCGGGCAACACCGCCGTTTTAATTTCAGCACGCTTAAATAAATGCTTCTTGGCCTCTATATAGGCATCGAGAGTGCCGTGATAATCCAAATGATCTCGGCCGATGTTTGTCCAAACGGCCACATTAACTGGCAGCCCTGCCAAGCGGTTTTGGTCTAGAGCATGAGACGAAGCCTCTAGAACAAGCCCTTGCGCTCCTTGTGCTCTAAATGCAGCCCAATAACGGTGCACACTGGCTGCGTCGGCCGTAGTTAAACCTAGGTATTCACACTGGCCGCCAAAACAAGCGCCCAAAGTGCCTAACAACCCCCAAGGTTGGCCTAAATGCCCTAACAATTGCTGCACGAATCCTGTTACCGTGGTTTTGCCATTCGTACCCGTTACCGCCACCACGGGTAATGCGGCAGCACTACCATAATGTGCTTGCAGTAGCTCACCTAAATGTTTGCGTAAAGCTGGTACGTGAACACAGGGCACACCCTGCTCTTCTGTTAGTGTAAACGTGTCCGCTTCCACCAGTGCCACCACTGCACCTGCAGCAATGGCCTGCGCCACATACTGACGCCCGTCTAGCGCTGTGCCAACGAGACCAATGAAACCATCACCTTGCTGGATAGCACGGCTGTCCACGTGCCAGTGCTGCACGTTTATATGCGCCACGTTTGCGGGCAGTTCCCACTGCGGGAGTAATTGCTGTAGCGTTAGGGGGTTCATAAATGCCCCCTTTGCGCCACTAGGGGCTTTTCTTCTGGTTCTATATTTAACATTGGCAACACTGCCTGCATGATGCTTGCAAAGACAGGTGCGGCCACTAAACCACCGTAATAAACGCCACTGCGCGGATCATCCACCACCACTACTGTAACAATGCGCGGATCTTCAACGGGAGCGATACCCGCAAACATGGCGAGATAGCGACCGGCACCGTAGCTGCCATTGATGAGTTTGCGCACCGTTCCTGTTTTACCGGCGATTCGATAACCAGGCACTCGGGCGCCACTCGCTGTACCTTCGCTCACTACACCTTCAAGCATTGTAACCAGTGCATTAGCGTATTCCGCAGCAATAATTTGCTCACCTGCTGGGGCTTTTTCCCGCTTGAATAAGGTAACGGGCAGTTGCATTCCATTATTAGCGATAACGCCGTAAGCACGTGCTAATTGCAGGGCTGTTACCGAGACACCATAACCGTAGGAAAGCGTGGCGGTTTCAATTTCACGCCAGTTATGGCGAAAAGGTAAATTACCCGCTGCTTCGCCTGGAAAACCAATACCTGTTGTCATACCTAGCCCAAAACGCCCCATTAATGCGGGCAGCGCTTGTTGGTCTAGCTCTAGGGCTATTTTTGAAGTGGCCACGTTGGAGGATTTCGCCAATACCGTGGGAATATCCATCACGCCATAGTTACGGAAATCACGCACTGTATCTCGGCCAATACGCATGGTGCCTGGTGTGGTGTCGATTACTGTGTCTCGCGTTACCGTGCCCGCTTCCATTCCTGCGGCAATAGTTAGCGGTTTAATCGTAGAGCCCGGCTCGAACAAGTCAGTGAGCGCTCGATTGCGCAGCGCACTGATAGAAACACCAGCGCGGCTATTGGGGTTAAAGCCCGGCTGGTTCACCATCGCTAGCACTTCTCCTGTGCGAGCATCTAGCACCACCACGCTGCCTCCTGCGGCTTGGTATTTCTCCACCGCAGCTTTTAATTCGCGGTAAGCGATGTATTGAAGCCGCAAATCAATGCTTAGTTCAATATCCTCACCAGGACGAGCTTCTTTTTGTACTTCAATATCTTGAATAACGCGGCCTTTGAGGTCGCGCACTACTTTTTTACGCCCGCTAATGCCGTTGAGACGCTCATCAAGCATGAGCTCCAAACCTTCTTGGCCGCGGTCGTCGATATTGGTAAAGCCCACTAAATGGCCTGCCACTTCGCCGGCTGGGTAATAACGTCGATATTCTGTCTCGGTGTAAATACCAGGAATATTTTTAGATAGCACGGACTGTGCCTGCGACGGGGCCAAACGACGTGCCAAATAAACGTAGCTGCGGTTGCGATACAAATGGACGCGTTTAGCGAGCTCTTCTTCAGACAACACGGGATTGCCTTTCAAGCGCTGCCAAGCTTCTTTATTTTCAAGCAATTCAGAGGGCTCACCCCATAAGGTGGTGACCGGTGTACTAACAGCTAAAGGACGACCATCCCTATCTTTGATAACACCACGGTAAGCCGTCAGCGGCTGAATTCTGGTGTTTCGTTTAGCGCCTTCGCCCGCTAAAAAATCATGTTGAATAACGTGCAGATCCCAAGCACGCCATACGAGCACAGCAGCTAGCGCAGCTAAAACAAGCAACACTAAGCCTAGGCGGCTTAGCTGATGTTTTATGATGACCTGCTTATTACTCATGGTTTCTCTACCACTCGTTGCTCTGCTGTTGGTTGAATCATATTTAATTCTTCGCGCGCTATGCGCTCCACTCGGGCATAAGAGCCCCAAGTGCTATGCTCTAAAATCAAACGGCCCCAATCTGTGTGTAGCTGGCTTTGCTTACGCTGTAACTGTTGTGACTCATGCGTTAACTGGCGCGTGCTGTGCACGCTATAACTAACGAAGAAAGCGCTGAGCACCACTAAAGCCGTTAACAATGTAGGTACAAACCAACCCTTTGAACTCATGCAGCAATACGCTCCGCCACACGTAGCACAGCGCTACGCGCACGCACATTGTTTGCCACTTCTTCTTTTTTTGCTTTTATAGCTCGCCCAATTAGTTCCACATACTGTTTTTGCTCTACATAAGGCATGTTTCTGGGCTGTGGCGCCCTGCCTGCTGCATCACGCATAAACAATTTCACCATTCTGTCTTCTAAAGAATGGAAACTAATAACGGCTAAACGCCCGCCGGGCTGCAAAGTTTCTAAACTTTGTTCTAATACATTTTCTAATGCTGCTAGCTCTTGGTTTACATGAATTCGTATTGCTTGAAAGCTACGGGTTGCCGGATGTTTCCCTGGTGTTCCGCGCCCCAACACATTCGTAATCAAAGCCGCTAATTCGCTCGTTCTGGTAAGTGGTGCAGCATTGCGTGTTTCCACAATGCGCTTTGCAATCCAGCGTGATTTACGCTCTTCACCATAGCGGTACAGCACATTGGCAATATCTTCTTCCGCTGCATGCGCTAGCCATTCTGCAGCACTTTCACCACTGTTTGGGTCCATACGCATATCTAGGGGGCCGTCACGTAAAAAGCTAAAGCCACGCTCTGCATCATCAAGCTGTGGCGACGACACACCTAAATCCAATAAAATACCCGAGAGCTTTTCACCAGCTTGCTCCACAACCCTAGGCAGGCAATCAAACCGAGACGCTATCATTTTGAATCGTGCGTCTTCTTTCTCTAGCTGCTGCCCCACGGCCACGGCCTGTGGATCTCGGTCAATACCAAATACGCGCGCCTCCGGCCCCAATTGGCCTAACAATGCTCGCGTATGCCCACCACGCCCAAAAGTACCATCCACATAAACGCCGTTAGGATCAGTGGGCAATAACTCCAACACTTCCCGCAACAGCACTGCTTCATGTACGTACTGATTCGCTGTATCCATCATTAAAATGCCAGCTCCTGAACAGCCACTGGCATCTCCTCCGGGGTGATTTCTTGGTATTTTTCTTGTTCTGCTTGCCATCCAACTTCGCTCCACACTTCAAAACGAGTGATTTGCCCCACTAGCATGGCTTTCTTATCAAGTTGAATGAGATCACGAAGTTCGGCAGGGATTAAAAATCGCCCGTTGCCATCCATATCCACTTCCACTGCTTGCCCTAAAAAACGACGCTTCAAGTAGCGCACTTCGGGCGAAGAATCAGGCAAAGAAGCCACTGACTGGGCCACGCGATTCCAAGCATCTTCTGGATACAGTGCTAAACAGCGGTCATAGGGGTGTTGAGTAAGCACAAGACGACCGTCGCAAGCTTCTTGAAGCCGCTCGCGATAACGGGTGGGAATTGCCATCCTTCCCTTTGCGTCTACGTTGAGGGCCGTGCGCCCACTAAACATTGTGCTTTCTCCCAGTTACAAAAACCACTTCCGGTGATTTCCCATTCAGCGGGTTTTTCCACCCACTTTTGACTCACAAAAACCACTTTACACCACTTCGCTCCACTTTGTGACACTCTATTGCTGTCAAAGCATCACCGTCAAGCAAATAGAGCATTCAAAAGTAAAAATAGTCTTTACAAATCAAGCCACTAAGAAGAAAAGCACAAAAAAAGAACAAAAAAAGGCTGTCGACATCAAACATCAACAGCCTAAGATAGATAACCTAGAATTTACTTTAAGTTGTAAAGCCTTAGCCCTTATTTAACTACAATTTAGGCAAGGCTTAAAAAATGGTGCCAGCCGATAAGCCGGGTTCTGTCGTGGACAGTCATTCATCTAGAGCTTTCGTCACCAAAAGCTTCAAGCGACCTACCCGAATCCAGTACGAGCAGTACCGTTGGATTCCTATTTGGTCTTGCTCCGAGTGGGGTTTACCCTGCCGCCTTGGTTACCCAACGCGCGGTGCGCTCTTACCGCACCTTTTCACCCTTACCTTAGCAAGCTAAGGCGGTATCTTCTCTGTGGCACTAGCCGTCACTGCTTAGTTGCCCAAGCAGCGCCCAGATGTTATCTGGCACCCTGCTCTACGGAGCCCGGACTTTCCTCTCGCAGTACTAATACTGCCAGCGACTGTCTGGCTGGGAAAAACAGTGTATGGCGTTCACACCTCCGTGGCAAGCCTCTACTCTTCCTGTTGTGTAAGCCATTGATACAAAGCCTGACGTTTTTCGCCTGTAAAATCGGCCAACACTTTAGCCACACGGGCTGCAGGCAACTCTTGCAACAACCGTCGCGCCAAAGGCTGCCATTCTGCCTGTTCGAATTGCACCTCAGGCGCACCCGCCAACACCAACACGATTTCACCTTTTTGTTGGTTAGCATCCTGTGCCACCCAGTGTGCTAGTTCTGCCACTGTAGCCCTATGAATAGTTTCAAACTGCTTTGTCAGTTCACGGCACAGTGTCATTTCTCGTTCGCCGCCACCTTGCTCTATAAACACTTGCAGCAAATCCAAAACCCGATGAGGCGCCTCAAACAGCACAGAAGTGGTGCGCTTTTGCAAACACTCCCGTACTGCTTGCTCTCGCTGCCGCCCTTTATTTGGCAAAAAACCCACAAAAGCGAACGTATCCGTGGGCAACCCCGCCACCGCCAATGCTGCCAACACAGCACTCGCGCCAGGAACCGGCACCACTTGAATGTTCGCCTCTTGGCAGGCTCGCACCAAACGGTAACCTGGGTCGCTCACCAGAGGAGTACCAGCATCTGACACCAGAGCAACGCTCTCACCTTGCTGTAAGCGCTTTATTAACTGTGGCGTCCTCTCTTTCTCATTATGGTCATGGTAACTCACAAAAGAGGCTTCTATATTAAGGGCATCAAGCAGCGCACCGGAACGTCTAGTATCTTCCGCGGCCACCACCGCAACTTCTGCCAGAATACGGCGCGCACGCTGCGTCATGTCTTCCACATTACCGATAGGAGTGCTTACTACGTACAATATGCCTGCCATACATCACCATGTGTTATCAACAAAGGCTCACATAGTAACGATGCGCGACAGCAATTACAGCTATCATGCTTTTTCTTCGAGAAAGCAATAATTTGGTATAAGCGTGGAAGCATATTTTTTAGGCGTCTACAATACTTCACCTGACTCACAGAATATGGACCTAAGGAATGCGTCAATTTAGTGTTGTTTTAGTTTTTTTAATTTCTACATTGTTGCTAGCAGCCTGTAGTACCACTAGCACTACATTTACTGAGACACGCTCTCAAGCTCCAGTGGAGGCCACTCAAGCGCTAGACATGCTAGAGCAAATGTCACCTCGCCATAGCCGTGACACTGCTTTAGCTTGGGCACGCGAATACCTGCAGCTGCAACAGCCCGACAATGCGCAAGCTGTGCTCAACACAGTGGAGAAAGACGACTTATCTTCCCACCAAAAGCTTGCGTGGTATAAAACACAAGCACAAACCTACTTAGGTTTAGGCCAACATCGCCAGGCCATTATTTTACTCGACGACACTGAACTAGCTCGCCTACTCAGCACTCAGAGCGCGCAAACGGCAGCCGAATATTTACTACTTCAAGCCGATGCCTACGCGCTCAATGACGAGTATGACAACAGCTTGAGCTTTCGCTTTAACATCGCAAGCGATTTATCTCAGCCAGACCAACAGTATAACAATGAGTTTATTTGGGCATTACTAATGCAGCTCTCTCCCACCGAGCTAGAGCCCTACCTGAATGCAAGCGATAGCAATACAAAGGGTTGGGCAGAACTGGCCCACATTCACCAAGACACATCCATTGGCCTTGCAGGGCAAGCACATGCCTTAACCGAATGGCAAAACAAATGGCCCCACCACCCTGCTGCCAGCAACCTACCTGACACCATGGCCAACCTTGCTTCAGCTGATTTGCAACAGCCGAGTCAAATTGCCGTCTTGCTACCCGAGAGCGGCCCCTTGGCTCGCGCGGCCTTAGCCATCCACGATGGCATTCTCACCGCCGCTAATACTGCTCGCTACCGCGGCGAATTAGTACCTGAAATTCGTTTCTATGATACCTCCGTTAATGATATTGAGGACGTTATTACCGCAGCAACACTAGACGGCGCTAATTTTATTATTGGGCCCTTAGAAAAGGATAAAGTAGATCGCTTAGCAGAAAGCTTTTCCTCTCCTGTTACAACACTTGTGCTCAACTACGCTAATAACGATGCGTATGCGCCCAACTTTTATCAGTTTGGTTTAGCGCCTGAGGACGAAGCAAAGCAAATTGCGCACCTTGCTCATCAAGCGGGTTTACGTGGCGCAGGCCTACTTATCCCTGCTTCTTCACTAGGGCAACGTTTAGCTGAAGCTTTTACTGAAACATGGCACGAGCTCGGCGGAGAAGTTGTAGCGCAAGAAGTTTACGGTGCTGATTACTCCAATTCTGTAAGCCGTCTGATGGGCCTAAGCAGCCAAGCTGCACGTGCAAAAGGCAGCCGTCACCGCGCTGGGCTTGATATGATTTTCCTAGTGGGCAACCCCGAGCAAGCACGCCAGCTAAAGCCAGCCATTGATTTTTTCCAGGGCAACAGGCTGCCCATCTATGCCAACTCACAGGTGCATAGCGGCCAAGTAGACATTCACTTAGATACTGATTTAAACCGCATTCAGTTTGTAGAGTTACCGTGGATGCTTAAGCCAAATAAAGAACTATTAGCAGAAGCACGGAATATATCGCCTCATTCCCATGGTAAATTTGAAGCCGTGTTCGCTTTAGGTATAGACGCTTTCACTTTATCCCGTGAGCTCGTGTTCATGTCGGAAACACCTGACAGTAAAATCGTCGGCCAAACGGGCGAGCTTCGCTTAAATAACAACCGCATCACACGAGTTCTGCAACCCGCTCAGTTCCAACGTGGCCACGCTATACCTATGGAGCAGCCCACTACCACTGTGCCGAGCTATAGTTATGACGCAGCGCCCGCAGAAAACAACTGGCCAAGCCGCTGAGGCTCATGTGGCGCATTGGTTAGCCCAGCAAGGGCTAACCATCTTGCAGCGCAACTACCATTGCCAGTATGGTGAAGTGGATATCGTGGCGCAGCATGGAGAAAGCCTCGTATTTGTAGAAGTACGCTTTCGTCATAGCGCTTCACATGGCACGGCGCTAGAATCTGTTACTTACGCAAAACAGCAGCGCCTCGTGCATACTGCACTACATTATCTACATGCTTACCAAGTTTCTGAAAACACGCGGTGTCGCTTCGATGTGGTGGGCGTTTATAAAGACACCGCTAGTACTTGGCACTGCCAATGGATCCAAGACGCTTTTGAAGGTGCCTAACACTTTCTCTACAGTACTTAAGCCCTATAACAAATTAAGGAGTGCGCATTCATGAGCACAGACCGCGTTCGACAGATGTTTGTCGATAGTATTGAAACCAAAATGCAAGCTGCAGAAGCTTTACCTTCCGCCATCGTAGAAGCGGGCCAACGCATGGTAGAAAGCCTCTTAAACGGCGGCAAAATTCTTACCTGTGGCAATGGCGGCTCGGCAGGAGATGCGCAGCACTTTTCCTCTGAATTACTAAACCGCTTTGAACGCGAACGTCCTGCTTTACCAGCTTTAGCCCTCACCACAGATTCCTCGACGCTCACCTCTATTGCTAATGATTACAACTATAACGAAGTGTTCTCTAAGCAAATTCGAGCGCTCGGCAACCCAGGCGATGTGCTCATGGCTGTCTCCACCAGCGGAAACTCAGCTAACGTGGTACAAGCCATTCAAGCTGCCCATGACAAAGAAATGGTGGTGGTGGCATTAACCGGTAACGACGGTGGCAAAATGGCGCCACTCTATAGCGGTGCCGATGTAGAGATCCGCGTTCCCTCCACTTCCACAGCACGCATCCAAGAAGTGCATTTGGTCGTGATTCACGCACTGTGCGACCACATTGATAACCAGCTATTTGGAGGTGTATAACGTGCCAGTAACACAACAGCACCTTCTTGCTGTTCTGCTTAGCGCAGCAATGCTCATTTTATCTGGCTGCGCTAGTATGGTAGCGGCAACCGGTGAGGCGCCGCTTGACAGCAACCATGGCAAACGCACCATGGGAGCGAAAATCGAAGACAACAGCATTGAACGTAAAGCGAAAGTTAACTTATACCGCACCAATCCTGACTTCCGCGAACAAAGCAAAGTAAAAGTAGTGAGCATTAACGGCAACGTGTTGCTTGCTGGTGAAGTGCCCAATAGAGCACTCAAGCAGCAAGCCGAGGAAGTGGTAGGCAATGTTCGCCATGTGCTGTCTGTGCACAACGAGCTTGGAGTGCAGGCACCAAGTTCATTTTTCTCTCGCTTTGCCGACACCTGGATAACGGGCAAAGCTAAAACTCGGCTTTTGCTAAGCTCAGAAACACCTGGCCGCCGCACTAAGTTGGTAACGCGGCGCGGTATCATCTACGTGATGGGCTTATTAACCCATGATGAAGCCGACGCCATAGTGACACGCCTACAAAAAGTATACGGCGCGCAGAAAATCGTTAAAATAATCGAATATATTGACTAAACATAACTAGCCGCCAACATCTGCTGGCGGCTATTTTACTTTCATAGACACCGTCTTCAGCGCACGTTCTGCATCTAACTCTCGTAAGGCCAAATACTGGCTCATGAACACTTGCCCACCAAAATTTTGCAAGAAATCGGTACGCAAGAGGCGATCCATCACAGGCCCTTTCACTTCGGAAAGATGCAGCTGCACGCCTGCGGTATGCAAACGCTCAACAATGGCGTTCAAGCTGGTGAGCGCGCTAGCATCAATATGATTAACCCCTGAACACATAAGTACTAAATGGCGCACTTCTGGCGCTTCGGCCACAAGTGCAGCCACGCGCTCTTCCAAATAACGGGCATTTGGAAAATAAAGGCTTTCATCCACGCGCAAAGACAATACCGTGGGGCTTTGCACCACCGCATGACGTTCAATATTCCGAAAATGCTCAGTACCCGGCAATTGCCCTACCACCGCCATATGCGGCCGGCTGGTGCGCCACAAAAATAACAGCACTGACAATACCACGCCCATGACAATGCCTACCTCCACCCCCATAAATAGCACACCTAAAATAGTGGCTACTTGGGCGCTAAAATCTTGGTAAGAATACTGCCAGGTTGTCTTCAATGAACGCAGATCCACCAACGACAACACCGCCACAATAATGGTGGCAGCTAACACCGCATGAGGTAAATAGAAAAATATTGGGGTAAAAAACAAAGCTGTTAAAGCAATGCCGATGGCAGTAAAAACGCCCGCCATTTGCGTTTTTGCGCCAGCATCAAAATTCACTACAGAACGCGAAAAACCACCCGTTACAGGAAAGCCCCCGCTAAAAGCAGCCGCCAAATTTGAAGTGCCTAGCCCTACTAGTTCTTGGTCTGGATAAATATGCTGACGCCGCTTCGCCGCCAAGGTTTGCGCCACGGAAATAGATTCCACAAACCCCACCAAGCTAATTAACAGCGCGGCGGGCAATAAGGCCAGAACCATGTTTATTTCAATTGTTGGCACAGCCAAGCTCGGCAAACCCTTAGGCACTTCACCCACCACTTGCACACCATGGGCATCGAGCCGCCAACCCCACACCACTAGTACCGCTACTATAATGGCTAAAACGGGCCCCACTTTCGCGAGTACATTGGCAGCGCTTAGCGGTACCCTCAATGCAACTAGGAGTGGTTTTAAACCCTTACGCACCCACTGTAAAAACAGCAAACTGGTTATACCAATAGCAAAGGTAACCCAATGGATATTGCCCATTTCCGCCCATAGTGATGCCACCAATGCCACCATTGTTTGCCCACTCGCAGAAACACCTAAAATGTGCTTCAACTGGCTTAAGGCGATTAGTACAGCCGAGGCGCTAATAAAACCCGAAATAACTGGATGGCTGAGGAAGTTTGCTAAAAAACCTAATCTAAACACGGCCATTAGCAGCAGCACTACCCCCGATAAAGCTGCTAGCACCATGGCACCCTGTATATAAGCGGCAGACCCCACTACAAAGTGTTGCTCTAGTGCAGCGGCAGTCATTAACGAAATAACTGCTACAGGGCCCACAGCTAGCGTGCGGCTAGTTCCGAAAATGGCATAGAGAATGAGAGGCGCAATACTGGCGTATAGCCCAGTTACCGGTGGCAGCCCTGCCAACATGGCATAGGCAAGGCTTTGCGGGATAAGCATTAACGTAACAATAACTGCCGCTAATAAATCGCTCCCTGCAGTTTTACTATCGTAGCCCTTACTCCACGTTAAAATAGGCAACCAACCCGCTAGCTTCACGCCTTGCTCCGTCTCATAAACTACTCAATCGTATTCAGTGGTATCTTCAAATAAGTAATACCGTTTTCTGCCGCCGGCGGCATATTTCCCGCACGCATATTAACTTGCACAGAAGGTAGGATAAGACGCGGCATCGACAACGTTTCATCGCGTTTAGTGCGCATCGCCACAAATTCAGCTTCGCTAATGCCTTCACGAACGTGAATATTGGTCTCTCGCTCTTCTTTTATTGTGGTTTCATAGCGGTAATCTTTACGGCCTGGGGCTTTGTAATCATGGCACATGAATACGCGGTAATGGTCTGGTAACGCGAAAATTTTCTGAATGGAGTGATATAAAGTAGCAGCATCACCCCCTGGAAAATCACACCTTGCTGTGCCGTAATCTGGCATAAACAACGTATCTCCCACAAACACAGCATCACCGATCACATAGGTCATGCAGGCTGGCGTGTGCCCTGGAGTGTGTATAGCTCGAGCTTCAATATTACCTAACTGAAAACGGTCACCATCTTGAAATAAGCGATCAAACTGGCTGCCATCGCGAGCAAACTCAGTGCCTGCGTTAAACATTTCACCAAAAATATCTTGCACCTGAATTATCTCGGCGCCTATGGCTAACAAGCCACCCACTTCTTGCTGCACAAAAGGGGCTGCGGATAAATGATCGGCATGCACATGTGTTTCTAGCACCCACTCTACCGTTAACTGATGCTGGCGTACGAAATCCACCAAGCGCTGTGCACCGGCGGTACTAGTGTGCCCTGCAGCAGGATCGTAATCTAAAACAGAATCGATGATCGCGCAGCACTGAGTTTCCTCATCCACCACCACATAACTGTAGGTGAACGTCACAGGATCGAAAAAAGCATGTACATGTGGAGACACAGATCACCTCGTTAAGCTACTATTTGGCTTGCATAATACCATAAAGAATAAGCGTATATTTATAAGCCATATGCAGTTTAATGCTGCCCCTTCAAAATCAAACCACGATAGTGCCCTGGCTGCGTCCCTGTCCATTTTCTAAACGCTTTATAAAAAGAACTCACGTCTGAAAACCCCAAATGCTCGGCAATATCCTCAAAGCTCACCTGTTCTTGCGCCAACCATTCCACTGCCCATTCTTTGCGCAGGTTATCTTTAATCATCTGAAAACTTTGCCCTTCTTCTTGCAAACGGCGGCGCAAAGTAGAACTCGACATATGCAGCTGATGCGCAAGCTGATTTAGATCTGGCCATTTTTCAGGGGCTATATCCGTAAACAGCCGACGGATGCGGCCTGTTAAACTATTAGGATCACGGTAGCGCACTAAAATATTAGCGGGCGCTAAACGCAAGAAACGTCTTAACTCTTCATCCGTACGCTTAATGGGTAAATCTAAACAATCTGCAGCAAACAAAATGCGCGTGCTTTTCTTATTAAAATGCAAGCTCTCAGTGAACATCACACGATAGTCATCGGTGTAATCGGGTGGTTCACAGCGCAATTCTGCGGCGATAATAGGAATGCGGCGGCTTGCTAACCAGCACGCCAACCCATGAATCAGCAGCCAATAAGTGAAATAACTAAAAGCACGAGCGGAAGCCACAGGCTCATCCACAAGCACTATTTCTGCCACGCTATCCTGGCGCACCAACCTTCCCTTTTTATGCTCAAAAATTAAATTTAAAAACTCCAACCCAAGCTCAACGCCTTCCCCCACCGTGGGTTGCATCATTGCTGTGCGGCATAGAAAGTTAAAGCTACCTGAGCGCATTCGCCGTGGATCCATGGCAAAAAATTCATCATCTAACTGCAAAGCCATATTGCGCCAAAAGCAGGCGTATTCATCCACGCTAACGCGAGCACTGTTGTCATCAAGTAAATTGCTGGGTAAGTTGGCGCCTTGCAAAAGCTCTGAGGCACTAAGCCCCAACTCAACTGCTCCCTGCAAAGCCTCTCGCACCATTACTACGCTAATCGTGCCTTTTTCCACTGGAGGGAATATTTTCTTTTTCATACTGCCACTCCTGCTAGCAGCGCTTGATCTAAATCGGCCTGCTCGCGTAAAAACTCCCACGTTGCCCGCATTCTGGCTAACCCTCTTAATTCCGTTGGCATTAACATCCAAAACGTACGAGTGAACGAGACTTCCGTTGCCAACACACTCACTAAACGAGCATCACGTTCTGCCGCAAAGGCGGGTAATATTGCGATACCTGCGCCTGCCGCCACAGCCTCTTGCTGCGCCAACACACTGGTACTGCGCCAACTGCCATGACTAGCCGGCACCAATTCAGCTAAAAAATCCAACTCCTTGCTAAACAGTAAATCATCCACATACGTTACAAAACGATGATTTTTTAAATCTTCTTTTGTGCGAATGGGTGCATGTTGCGCCAGATAGCTCGGCGAGGCGTATAAGCGTAATTCGTAATCTGTTAGACGAGTAATAATAAAAGGGCCTTTTTCGGGGCGCTCTAAGGTAATTACAATATCAGCTTCATTTCGCGACAACTGTAAAGCCCTTGGCAACGCCAGTAAATCCACTTTTAAATGGGGATATTGCTGCGCCAATTTGGTGAGATGACGCGCCAACAGCAAACTGCCGTAGGCTTCCGTAGCCCCCACACGTACTTGCCCTGTGAGTTGGCCAGAAGCACTCGGCTGCAAGTCTTGAATAGCTGTATAAGCACTTTCCATGGATTCTGCAGCGGGCAATAAATGTCGTCCCGCCTCTGTTAAGGCATAACCATCGGTAGTACGTAAAAACAAAGCCTGGCCCACTTGTTTTTCCAAAGCTTGTACACGCCGCGATACGGTAGTGTGATCCACCCCTAGCCGTCGAGCTGCAATGATTAAGCGCCCCGCCCTTGCGAGCTCAAGAAAATAGCGCAAATGATCCCAATCCACTGTTCTGCTGCTCCTTCTTTTATTTTTTCTTCATTCGGCACACTGTGTATTTTTACACAACCCATGTGCAAAACAACTGCTAGGCACAACAAAAACGCACTGTTAGTATCTTTTTATTCAACAAAAATAAAAAACAACTATAAACGAACGTTGCCTGGAGCATAGCACCATGTCTAACTCATCTGTCCCCACCGTTAAATTACTCATTAATGGCGAGTTTATTGAATCACAAACCGACCGTTGGGAGCCGGTTGTAAACCCTGCTACCCAAGAAACTATCGCCATGGTCCCTTTTGCTACACAAGAAGAAATTAACCGTGCCGTAGCTAGTGCCAAAGAAGCCTTTAAAACCTGGCGCAAAACGCCCCTTAGTGCACGTGCGCGCATTTTCTTAAAGTACCAGCAGCTCATTCGTGAAAACATGGACGAATTGGCAGCTATTTTAACTGCTGAACAAGGTAAAACGTTACCTGATGCTGCCGGCGATGTATTCCGCGGCTTAGAAGTAGTAGAGCATGCAAGTGCTATTGGCAACTTACAAATGAGCGAATTTGCCAACAATGTGGCCTCTGATGTAGACACTTACACTATTCTTCAGCCTCTCGGCGTGTGCGCAGGCATCACCCCTTTTAACTTCCCTGCCATGATCCCACTATGGATGTTCCCAATGGCTATTGCCACGGGCAACACCTTCGTACTGAAACCCTCTGAGCAAGACCCAATGGTTACCATGCGCCTTGCAGAACTTGCTCTTGAAGCAGGTATTCCTGCAGGGGTGCTCAACATCATTCATGGTGGCGAAGACGCTGTAAACGCCATTTGCGACCACGAAGATATTAAAGCTGTTTCTTTTGTTGGTTCCACCAAAGTAGGCACACACGTTTACAACCGCGCCAGCCTCAATGGCAAGCGTGCACAGTGCATGATGGGCGCTAAAAACCATGCCATCATCATGCCTGATGCCAATAAAGAACAAACATTAAACAACATTGCAGGCGCCGCCTTTGGCGCTGCTGGCCAACGTTGCATGGCTTTACCTGTGGTGGTTCTCGTGGGCGAAGCGCAAGCATGGCTGCCAGAAATTGTTGAGCGTGCAAAAACCTTAAAAGTGAACGCTGGCCACGAAGCCGATGCAGACCTCGGCCCAGTAATTTCACCACAAGCATTGCAGCGTGTTGAGCGCTTAATTGGCGAAGGTGAAGCAGCAGGCGCCAAGCTACTGCTCGACGGCCGTAACGTTTCTGTGCCCGGTTACGAAAAAGGCAACTTTGTTGGCCCGACTATTTTTGCTGATGTCACCACCGACATGTCTATTTACCAAGAAGAAATTTTCGGGCCTGTGTTATGCGTGCTCAACGCTGACACTATTGACGAAGCCATTGAGCTGATTAACGCTAACCCGAACGGTAATGGTACCGCTATCTTCACCCAATCTGGTGCCGCTGCACGACGCTTCCAAGAAGATATTGATGTGGGCCAAGTGGGCATTAACGTACCCATTCCTGTGCCCGTACCCATTTTCTCCTTCACGGGTTCGCGCGCTTCTAAATTAGGAGACCTAGGCCCTTACGGTAAGCAAGTTATTCCGTTTTACACACAAACAAAAACGATTACTGCGCGTTGGTTTGAAGACGACCAAGTGAGCGAACTTAACACAACTATCAGCCTAAAATAATAAATAAAACAAGGAGACGCACCATGAACATCGGTTTTCTAGGACTTGGCAACATGGGCGGCCCAATGGCGCAAAACCTACTGAAGGCGGGGCGCTCTGTGCTCGCCTTCGACCTCTCTGCAGAAGCCATGGCTACCATCGAAAAAGCCGGCGGAGAATTAGCCTCCGACCCCACGGAACTGGCCAAACGCGAACTCGACATTGTCTTCACTATGCTACCAGCCGCCCAACACGTACGTAGCGTGTACCTTGGCGAAAACGGATTACTGGCCCACGGCTCGCCTAATACCTTATTTGTAGATTGCTCCACCATCGATCCGCACACGGCTCGTGATGTGGCAGCGCAAGCACAAGATAAAGGCATTACTTTAATTGATGCTCCGGTATCCGGAGGCACCAAGGGTGCAACGGAAGGCACCCTAACTTTTATGGTAGGCGGCCCTGAAGAAGGCTTTAACAAAGCAAAACAAGCATTGGCTGATATGGGCAAAAACATTGTTCACTGTGGCGACACGGGCAATGGGCAAGTAGCCAAGGTAGCTAACAACATGCTCCTCGCCATTTCCATGATTGGTGTAGCAGAAGCCATGAACCTTGGCGTAGCCCTTGGTATGGATGCCAAAACGCTAGCTGGTATTATCAACACCTCAAGTGGCCGTTGCTGGAGCTCTGACACCAACAACCCATACCCCGGCGCTTTAGAAGGTGTTCCTGCTAGCCGCGGTTATACAGGTGGGTTTGGTAGCGCCCTCATGCTGAAAGACATGGGCCTTGCCATGGAAGCTGCCCACCAAGTTGAACAGCCTGTTATTCTTGGTGCTATTGCAAAACAAATGTATCAACAGTTATGCAACTTAGGCCACGACAAACTAGACTTCTCTGCCATCATGAAGCTTTACCAACAGGATTAGATAGCATGAGTAATTTTATTTTAACGGAGGTCCACCAGCAGGTGGGCCATCTTATTTTAAACCGTGCAGACAGCCTCAACTCGCTGAATCTTGATATGGTGCGCGATTTACAGCAGCACCTTGATGCTTGGGCTGCAGACGACAACATTAAAGCTGTTGTATTGCGCGCTAATGGCGAACGCGCTTTCTGCGCAGGCGGTGATATTCGTTCTTTATACGACAGCCACGCCGTTAACGACGGCATGTACGTCACCTTCTTCGAAGAAGAATATGCACTAGACCAATTCATTCACGAATACCCCAAACCCATCATCGCCTTGATGCATGGCTATGTACTCGGTGGCGGCATGGGGCTGATACAGGGTGCAGATTTCCGCATCGTCAGTGAGAAAGCGCGCCTCGGCATGCCAGAAGTTGCCATTGGTTATTTCCCAGACGTGGGCGGCAGTTACTTTTTGCCGCGCCTGCCCCACCACTTTGGTTTTTGGATGGGCGTTACTGGTCAGCACATTAACGCCGCTGACAGCTTAGCTGTGGGCCTTGCAGACCACTACATGAGCACAGACAAATTTGCTGATTTTCTAAGCGCTTTAAGTGCCGCAGATTGGAGCAAGCCAGCACAGAAAGTGGTGGCAGAAGTGGTAGCTAACTTTGCCGAAGCAGCTCCCTCTGATACTCAACAAGCACAACAGCAAGCGCTTATCGAAAAGCATTTTAGCCTTGCTAGCATCCCAGCTATCATCGCCTCACTTGAAAGCGAAACAGAAGCGCAAGAATGGGCGCAAAACACCATTGATACTATGCGCAGCCGTTCGCCACTTGCCATGGCACTCACTTTAGCCATGCTGCAAAAAGGCGCCACCCTTTCCTTGAGCGATTGTTTCGCCTTAGAGCTACACCTCGACAAACAGTGGTTTGATAAAGGCGACATCGTTGAAGGTGTGCGTGCTTTAATTGTTGATAAAGATAAAAACCCACAATGGCAACCCGCTAGTATTGAAGCAGTGAGCGAGGAACAAATTGCCGCCTTCTTCGCTGATTTCAACGTGGACTAAGCCGAGGCAACTCTTATGCATGACTCCTTACTCACAGAAGAACAACGTATGGTGCGAGACATGGCGCGTGATTTCGCCCGCCAAGAACTAGCGCCTAATGCCGACAAATGGGAACGCGATAGCTGGCTAGATGATGCCATGCTGCGCAATATGGGAGAACTCGGTTTTTTAGGCATGGTAGTGCCTGAAGAATGGCAGGGCTCTTACACCGATTACACTGCTTACGCCCTTGCCGTAGAAGAAATTTCTGCCGGTTGCGCCTCCACTGGCGCCCTAATGAGCATTCACAACTCCGTTGGCTGTGGTCCCATTCTTAATTACGGCACACAAGCACAAAAGGAAACCTGGCTGCCACGCTTAGCTAGCGGTGAGATTATTGGCTGCTTTGCCCTCACTGAACCACAAGCAGGTTCAGAGGCAAACAATTTAAAAACCCGAGCTGTGCTCGATGGTGACCACTGGGTGCTTAACGGCAACAAACAATTCGCAAGCAACGCCAAACGCGCCGGCCTCGCTATTGTGTTTGCTGTGACCGACCCTGAAGCAGGCAAACGTGGCCTCTCCGCTTTTTTAATTCCCACAGACACCCCAGGCTTCACCGTTGAAGCAATGGAAGACAAGATGGGGCTAAAAGCTTCCGACACCTGTGCGCTAACGCTCACTGATTGCCGCATTCCAAAAGAAAACATCCTCGGTGATGAAGGCCGCGGATTAGCCATTGCCCTCTCCAACTTAGAGGGTGGGCGCATTGGTATTGCTGCCCAGTCACTCGGCATTGCTCGTGCTGCCTTTGAAGCCGCACTGCGCTATGCACAGGAGCGTGAGCAGTTCGGCAAACCTATTATGGAGCACCAAAGCATTGGTAATATGCTAGCCGATATGCATACGCGGATTAACGCAGCCCGCAGCCTCATTTTGCAGGCGGCCGCATTACGCACAGAAGGCTTACCCTGCATCAGCGAAGCTTCGCAAGCAAAGCTCTTTGCTTCTGAAATGGCTGAATGGGTGTGCTCCAAAGCCATTCAAATTCATGGTGGCTATGGTTTCCTCGAAGATTACGCAGTGGCACGCCATTATCGTGATGCACGTATCACACAAATCTACGAAGGCACCAGCGAGATCCAAAAACTTGTTATCGCCCGTGAGCTAAAGAAATACCCCTTGTAAATAATAAGCCCTGCTCTGCAAACGCAGACAGGGCTCCTTGCTTGGGCACTCCACATTAGACCAACCCCTCTTCCCTGTATAAAATGCCTCTTTTACGTCTCTTGGTTACCCTTACAACCATCAGATTGTATGCATTCCTTAACATGAGGCACTTTAATGAGCACATCAGACAAATTCGCAGCCATGCCTAACGAAGAAGGCTACTTTGGCCCTTATGGCGGGCAACTCGTTCCACCAGAACTAAAAAAAATCATGGACGAGATTAACGATGCTTACGAAACCATTCGTCACACCGATGAGTTTAAGGACGAACTCGCCTCTTTGTTCAGCCATTATGTCGGCCGCCCAAGCCCTATTTTTCATGCCAAACGGTTGAGCGAACAGCTCGGCGGCGCGCAAATCTACTTAAAACGTGAAGACCTTAACCACACTGGCGCACACAAAATAAACCACTGCCTTGGCGAAGCACTGCTTGCTAAGTACATGAACAAAACTAAAGTGTTGGCCGAAACAGGTGCGGGGCAGCATGGTGTAGCATTAGCCACAGCCTGCGCATTAGTGGGCATTCCTTGCGAAATTCACATGGGCCAAAGCGATATTGTGAAAGAGCACCCCAATGTAACCAAAATGAAAATTTTGGGCGCTAAAATTGTACCCGTCACCCAAGGTGCAGCCACCCTAAAAGAAGCGGTAGATAGCGCTTTTGAGGAATACCTTAAAGATCCTGTGAATTACTTTTATGCCATCGGTTCTGTGGTTGGCCCACACCCATTCCCTAAAATGGTGCGAGATTTCCAATCTATCATTGGCCGTGAAGCCCGCGAGCAATTCCAGCAACAGCACAATGTACTGCCTGATTATATTGCTGCGTGTGTGGGCGGTGGCTCCAATGCCATCGGCATTTTCACTGCATTTTTACATGATGACGAAGTTAAATTAGTGGGCGTAGAACCTGCGGGCGAAGGCTTAGATTCACAGCGTCACTCAGCCACCCTTACAAAGGGCAGCCCTGGCGACCTACATGGCATGCACTGTTATCTGCTTGCAGATGCTGAGGGCAACCCTGCCGAAGTGCACTCCATTGCCTCAGGGTTAGATTACCCAGGCGTTGGGCCTCAGCACAGCTACCTTAAAGATTTAGGCCGCGTGCAGTACGAAAGCGTCACCGACGAAGAATGCTTGAATGCTTTTATGGGGCTATCAAGAGTGGAAGGCATTATTCCTGCCTTAGAAAGTGCCCATGCCGTGGCTTGGGCCATGCGTGAAGCACCAAAGCACAACAGTAGCACTAAAATTTTAGTGAACCTTTCTGGCCGTGGTGATAAAGATGCAGATTATGTAGCAGAAAGACTAGGCCTATAAGCCTAGTCTAAAAAGCGTTTCGCCGAGATATAGGCACTGCTCCAATAAGGGTTTTCTAGCTTGTCGATTCGTACACTACTACCCGTGGAGGGGGCGTGGATAAAGCGTCCCTCTCCCACATAAATGCCAGCGTGGCTTACCCGCCTGCCACCATTGGTGGCAAAAAATACCACATCACCACTTTGTAAACGGCTACGCTTAACGTTTGGTGCAGGAGCAGAAATCATTTGCGCAGTGGTGCGAGGCAACCTTACCCCCGCCGATTCATCAAACACATAACGAATCAAACCACTGCAATCAAAACCTTCGTCAGGCGTTGTGCCACCCCACTTATAAGGTATGCCCATCAGGCTAATGGCATGAAACAGTACGTCATCAATGCCACCCAACTGAATTTCAGAGTAAGAATCTTCAAACAGAGGCTCTAAATTATGGCCTATTGAATTGCGTTGAAATGAAGAAGTTTGCTGTTGCGGCATAGGCGCCGTGGCGCAGGCTGCTGTAAAAGCCGCGGCGGTTATCAGCACACTCCATCTCCCTCCTAATGCGAGGAGTTTATTTTCACCGTTGCATTTGCTCACGTCGCTCTCTCTTTGGTTAGCTAACCGTAATATTGCCCTTTAGTTAACAGCGCCACGAAACCACTAGTAAGCGCCACTAAGAGCAATACGCCCTGTTGCCGGCGTGCAGACACCCATGGCACGGGCCAACGTTTTTTATGGCTTGGAGTGGCTTCTAATAGCATTAACCATCCATTGGCAAGCCATAACAACACCACTCCTGTGTTAATAAAGACAAATTGTGCCACTAAAGCAAGGCAAATAGGAAGTATTAGTGCCTTTTTAGTGCCATCTTGCACTTTATTCGCATTTGAAGCGGACAAATACACACCGCTAATGACTAAAATATACAAGGCTGCAAGGGCATTTGAAAACTTTGCCACCATCACACGCCCTTCATCCGCGGGCACCCAAATACCCACGTTGATAATCACTAACGCTACCACGATTAACAGATGTGCTATCACCAATAAATGTAGTTGTTTAGGTAACCCTAGCCCTTGTTCCAAGCGCATATTATTTCCTTCTCGTCATTGCTATAAATAAGGTTCAAATACATAGGCTAAACCATTACGAATGCGTTTCAGCAAACCCGTTTTTGCTATTGCTGCATGGGTTAATGGTTCGGCCAAGCGTAAACGTTCATCCATCAATTCATTGAATTGCTGCACCAGCTCTTTGTCGTAGGCCTCTACATCAAACTCGAAATTTAACCGCAAGCTGCGCGCATCCCAATTGCCCGAACCAAATAGCACCCACTCCCCATCCACCGTCATCACTTTACTGTGGTCAAAGGGAGGAGGCACAAAGTACACTTCACAGCCATCATTCACCAACCAAGGCAATAAATGCATGGCTGCCCAGTGCGCTAGCTTAATATTATTTTCTTGCGGCAAGATAATTTTTACCCGTACACCCCGTAGCGCAGCCAACTCTAAGGCCGTCAGCAGCGTCACATCTGGCACAAAATAAGGGGTCATAATGCGAATTTCTTTTTGCGCACTACCAATGGCCGCCAACAGTACTAACCGACGCTTGCCTAAATCCACATCAGGCCCAGCACTAATACCCCTCGCGGCTACATTGCCGGGCTCTGCAGGGCCCATGTAATCGTCGTTGAGCCCTTCACGGCAAGTAAAATACCAATCAGCAGTAAAACTATTCAACAGGTGCCCCACCACAGGGCCCTCCAACTTCATATGCATATCTAAAGTGCTAGGAGGTGTGCTGATATATCCTTCGCGAATGTTCATGCCTCCTGTGAAGCCTACAGAACGATCCACCACTAAGATTTTGCGGTGGTTACGCAGGTTCAAATAAGGCATTCGCCATGGGGTTAATGAGTATAGAAAGCGTTCAGCTGTGATTTTTCGCCAACGCATACGATGCACCACCGGCGGCATTGAATAAAGCGAACCCATACCATCGATCAGCACTCGTACCTTAACCCCTCGCTTCACTGCACGGCTAAGTGCTTTAACCAAAGGCTTTCCTGCTTTGTCGTTACCAAAGATGTAGGTGGTCATAAAGATGGATTCTTCAGCTTTTTCCACCGCATTGAGAATACTGGCATAAGCTTGCGGCGCCGACATGGGGGTAATACGATTACCGGCTAACAACTTGTTTCCTGTTAGCCTTTCATTTAAATCTGCCAAACTAAAAAACTGGTCGTTGTCTGGCTGTGCACTGCGCGCTTTTACATACGCTGGCACGTCTAACCCTTCGTCGTGCCCTACTAGCTGCTTTGCCCGACGTTGAATGCGGTTGACGCCCATCAGCAAATACAGGACCGAACCCACAAAAGGCACAAGCCAAATAATACCTAACCAACCGCCCGCTGAACGTGGATCTCGTTTGTGCAACACCACGTGCACCATCAAGCTCACTGCTATTACAAACCCCAAAAAAGCCAATAAGCCTGGCCAATATGTTTGAAGCTGTAACCAAGCAAAATGCCCAGCTTGTGTTAGCCACGTTTCAAACTGCACTCCACTCCCCTTTCACCAATGCTATACCACTGTTTATGCCCTAAACACAGGATGTTAACAGTGCACCAAAAACAATTCTTTACCTAAATGAAAGCTGTTAATAATGTTTACTGTAAAATATTACTTTTATTAGGTGACTTTTCGCTCAAAACCGATTAAATATAGGCCTCCCAACTTATCCAGCTGGCACTGCGATGCCGGCCTAACACTTAGCATTTTATGACGAGCAATAACACCATGAAACGCCAGCGTTTTGATGACTACGACCCAAGCGAATGGGAAGAAGAAAAGCAAAAGCAAAAACGTAAGAAAAGCCACCGGGATCAACAGCGCCGCCGCACTGAAGAACCTAAAGAATATAGCGACAAGCACCACGAGTATGAGGATTACGATTAAGCACCCCTGCTCTCCCGTTGAATATCAGTTATCATAGCGAAGCATTCATTCTAGTAAACAACGGAAAACAACCATGGATAACGATGATTTTGAAATTTTTCGTAACGCCATGGGAGATGTTAAGCCGCTTAGTGCAGATGACCGCGTTCGCCTCAAAGCACGCTCTAGCCCAAGCCTTGCGCAGCTAGAGCGGCGCAAATCCGCCACCGGCCAACGGCACAAAGACACTAACCCACTCACCATTCCTGACGAGCTGCCAGATGTGGGCCCACATGACATTATGGGCTGGAAAAACAGTGGCATACAGGAAGGTGTGTACCGCAAGTTGCGCTTGGGCCGTTACGCCCTCCAAGCTCGGTTAGATTTACACCGAAAAACGTTGAAAGAAGGGCGCCAAGAACTTAATAGTTTCTTGGAAGAGGCTCATAAAGCAAGTTTGCGCACAGTACAGGTGACACACGGCAAAGGCTTCCACAGCCCTACTCCCGCGCGTTTAAAGAAGTACGTTCTGTATTGGTTAGAAGAGCACCCTTTAGTGATGGCTTACCATAGCTGCCAACCCAAACATGGTGGTGCCGGCAGTGTGTATGTCTTAATCAAGAAATCCACGGAAGAGCGCATCGCTAACCGTGAACGTTACACCGAAAGGCGCTTAAATTAATAAGCGCCTTTTTCATACTTACACTTAGTACAACGACAAGCGGTTCATGCCATTTAAGGCAGCCACGCGGTAAGCTTCCGCCATGGTGGGATAGTTAAACGTTGTATTGGCGAAGTACTCAATGGTGTTGTGTGGTGCTGGTTGCGCCATAATAACCTGCCCCACGTGTACAATTTCAGTGGCTTGGTAGCCAAAGCAGTGAATCCCTAACAGCTCAAGCGTTTCTCGGTGGAAAAGCAGCTTCAACATACCAGTGCGTTCGCCTGTAATGTGCGCACGCGCTAGGTTTTTAAAGAATGCTTGCCCCACTTCGTAAGGCACTTTCGCTTCTGTAAGCTCTTGCTCTGTACGCCCTAAAGAACTGATGCCTGGGATGGTATAAATACCCGTGGGTACACGGCTTAAGATACGCGGCTCATCACCGCAAATATTACCTGCGCAGAAGCGGCCTTGGTCATAAGATGCACTAGCGAGTGATGGCCAACCAATAAGGTCGCCCACCGCATAAACGCCTTCCACTTCCGTTTGGTAGCGCTCATCTACTTTAATATGGCCTCGGTTATCGGCTTCTATGCCAATCGTATCTAAACCAAGATTATTTGAGTTTCCGCTACGGCCGTTAGACCACAACAATGCATCACCACGTAAACGCTTACCTGATTTCAGCACCAGTGTGACACCGGTTTCATCTGGCTCCACCGCCACATATTCTTCCATGTGGCGAATCGTCGTACCTTGTTCACGCAAGTGGTAAGCCAAGGCATCAGAAATTTCAGCATCAAGGAAATCGAGTAGATGCTCACGGTTGTTCACTAAATCCACGCGCGTGGCTAAACCAGAAAAAATACTCGCATACTCACAGCCAATCACACCTGCACCGTAAATAATAAGCTTACGAGGTGTATGCGTCATACTTAAAATGGTGTCGCTGTCATAGATGCGCGGATGGTTAAAATCAACATCTGCTGGGCGGTAAGGGCGCGAGCCTGTGGCTAAAATAACGTAACGCGTTTCTAAGAGAGACTCACGCTCATGCTTATCCACCACACGCACGCGATTAGGGCCATCTAAGCGCCCGTGGCCATTAAATACTCTTACTCTGTTCCGGAAATAAAAACCCGTGCGCACTTGGCTTTGCTGCCCCACCACTTCGTTCATGCGCTCCACAAGATCAGACCAACCGGCTGCCGCATTAGGGTTTAAGCCGCGCAACATAGGGTTACGATGTTGGCGCACTAATTGGCGTACTTGGTGACGCAGCGCTTTAGAGGGAATCGTGCCCATGTGTGTACAGTTACCACCTACTTGCGGCCTTTCTTCCACCATGGCAACGCGCATGCCGCTTTTCGCAGCTCGCATGGCAGCGGCCTCACCAGCCGGCCCACTACCAATAATGACAATATCCCAAGAGGTAGATGCGTCCATAAAAACTCCTTAACTGAGGCGAGACCTGCGCAAACGGGCTCTAATGTTTCGATGATGTGTTTGCTATAGCATGGTAAAGCACCACACATTTCATTTGTGTGAATGGTAAAGAAATTACCTCAAAGCGACCATGAGCACTGCAGCAAACTCATACTAAAAATGTAGTGGTTTATCTATTATTAACGTTTCAATCAGCGCACTTACCAGTGTAAAACTTCTTTAACGAAAGGGATGGTAAGCTTACGCTGTTGCGTGAGTGCGCTTTTATCTAACCGATCTAATAACTCGATCAACGCTTTCGGCTCACGCACCCCACGCAAAATAATGTAGTGCGCCACATCTTGATGCAGCGGCATGCCGCGCTGTTTAGCACGGCTGAGTAATAATTTAGTTAAGCCCTCATCGGTGAGTGGCTGTAACTTAAACACGGGCCCTGCGCCTAAGCGACTAATGAGATCGGGGAGTTGAAAACCGGAATCATGAGGCTTTCGTTCTGCCGAGAAAAGCATACTATGGCCTAGCTCGCGGCAACGGTTATACAAGTGGAAAAGGGCCTCTTCCCATTCCGGCTGCCCTGCGAAGGTATCCACATCATCCACGGCTACCATGGTAAACTGTTCAATACCCTCTAATACCTCCGGCGGCATTTGCACCAATTCTTTGCAAGGTAGAACACACGTAGCGAAGCCTTCTTCATCTGCCAACTTAATAGCTGCATGAATTAAGTGCGAGCGGCCAGAGCCCTTCTCTCCATAAAGAAAGATTTGCTCCATTTCGCCCTTCGCCCACGCTTGGGTTGCTTGCACCACGGCGCAGTTTTCATCCGCCACATAGCTGGCGTAGTTTAGGCCATCTTCTAAATATAACGGTAACGTTAGCTGATCTTGCACTATTACCTCTTTAGGCTTTTGCCCTGCGAATATTATTTCAGTTCGCCGCAGCAAATAGCACGATAACGAACATGACACCTCCCATTGATGCCACTAACGGTGCTCATTATCCACATTTCTGCACCTAAGGGCGACAACAACGCAAAATTTACTGCCAAAAGCTGTCAAAACCATTTCCATGCACTAGAATAGGCGCCCTTGCACATAGGAGCCTTATCATGAGTCATACAAAACGCCCATTAACCTATCGCGATGCTGGTGTAGATATCGATGCCGGCAACGAACTTGTTGAACGTATTAAACCCATTGCTAAACGTACTCAACGTCCGGAAACACTGGGTGGCCTCGGTGGTTTTGGTGCACTGTGTGCAATTCCAGAAAAATATAAAGAACCTGTACTCGTAGCCGGCACTGATGGCGTTGGAACTAAATTACGCCTTGCTATCGATCACGGCCATCACGATACCGTAGGCATCGATTTAGTCGCTATGTGCGTCAACGATCTCATCGTTGGCGGCGCCGAGCCCCTCTTCTTTCTCGATTATTACGCCACAGGCAAGCTCGATGTCGACACAGCTGCTGCTGTGGTAGGTGGTATTGGTGCGGGCTGTGAACAAGCAGGTTGCGCCCTCATTGGTGGTGAAACCGCTGAAATGCCTGGCATGTACAGCGGCGAAGACTACGACCTCGCGGGCTTCTGTGTAGGGGTAGTTGAACGCAGTGAAGTCATCGATGGCAGCAAAGTACAAGCAGGCGACCAGCTGATTGGCCTCGCTTCTTCTGGCCCACACTCTAACGGCTACTCCCTTGTACGCCGTATTCTAGAGCAAGCCGATGATGTAAATATTCAAGTGGACGGCAAGCCGCTCATGGATGCCTTGATGACAGCCACACGCATCTACGTTAAGCCTATTTTAGCGTTATTTGAAAAAATGCCCGTACACGCTCTTTCCCATATTACGGGCGGCGGCTTAATTGAAAATATGCCTCGTGTGCTGCCTGACAATACGCGCGCTATCGTAAACACTGAAAGCTGGGAATGGCCGGAAGTTTTCCGTTGGTTACAAGAACAAGGCCAAGTGGAAACGAGCGAAATGTACCGCACCTTTAACTGTGGCGTAGGCATGGTGCTCGTAGTGCCAGCACAGCATTTAGAAGAAGCACTTTCCTTCTTGAATGATGCTGGCGAAACAGCTTGGCACCTAGGCAGCATTGAAGCACATGATGGCCCCGCGGAGCTCAGCTTCCAATGAGCCACCGCATCGCCGTATTAATTAGCGGCACAGGCAGCAACCTGCAAGCGCTCCTAGATGCACAAGCGGCCGGCCAACTTGATGTTGAATTTAGCGTTGTGCTCAGCAACAGAGCCGACGCTAAAGGCCTCGAACGCGCAAAGAAAGCGGGCATTCCCACCGTTGTGGTAGATCACACTCAGTACGACAGCCGAGAAAGTTTCGATGCTGCCATGGTTCAAGCGCTAGCGCCTTACTCCCTAGATACGGTGGTGCTCGCTGGTTTCATGCGCATTCTCACCCCCGTATTTGTGAACCACTTTCACGGCCGGCTACTCAACATTCACCCTTCACTATTGCCGCTATATAGAGGCCTGCACACGCATCGCCGTGCTCTAGAAAACAAAGACGAGCAACACGGCTGCACCATCCATTTTGTTAATAACGAATTAGATGGTGGCCCTATTATTGCGCAAGCTATCGTACCCATTTACTCTGAAGACACGGAAAGCGCCCTAACAGAGCGTGTACACCAGGCTGAACATTTCTTGTATCCCACTGTCTTACAGTGGCGAGCACAGAAGCAACTGGTTTTAACAGATGAAGGAGTGACATTAAATGGCAAACCTCTCCCCCAACAAGGGCGCACGTTTTCGTGCGTGGACAATGCTAGCGGCCGGTTTACTGCTAACACCTATGATTAGTGTAGCTAGCTCCACGCCTGCACCATTTACCTACGAATATGGTTTTACGGGAAGCAAGATCCCCTTCACCATCAAAGCAACACGCACCCTAAAGCAGGTAGGCCCCAATAAGTGGCAAACCCAGCTTGGCGCTAAAAACATTCTCGGCGAAATTACTGAAACGAGCTTCTTTAGTTGGCAAGGCTGCACTCCCGTTGCTTCTGATTACAAAAACTTTCGTAAAGGCCTTGGCCAAACGCGCGAATCGCATCTAGTTTTAAACCATACAGCGGACAACCCCACTGCTACTCTCTATCGTGGTGGAGAGAAAAACCGTGAGTTTGCCATTACAGCTAACGCCACAGATATGCTTTCCTTGCCACTCGCTATTCAGTGCCAGCTACAACAAGATCCACGCAAAAAAATGAGCTTTGAAGTGGCTAGCGAACGCCGCCATGAAACTTTAGATTTTATTATTAAAGGCACACAAAAAGTAACCACGCCGGCGGGCGAGTTTTCCACCATCCGCATAGAGCGTGATCGCGGCAAGGATGCTAAACGCAACACTATTATGTGGTTCTCAACAGACCATAACTACGCGCTAGTAAAAATGATTCAAGAGGACGACAGCAGCTCGTACGAAATGAACATTCGCTCGTTCAAATGAAGCACACAGCGCTACAACGCAAAACGCCGCATTGAATGCGGCGTTTTTATTAGGCTAAAAGGTGCATCACCCCATTAGGTGCGCGGCAAAGTAACGCCCGTTTGGCCCATGTATTTCCCACCTCTGTCTGCGTAAGAAGTTTCACACTCTTCGTCCGACTCAAAAAACAACATTTGCGCCACGCCTTCATTGGCGTAAATTTTTGCGGGCAAATTTGTTGTGTTAGAAAACTCTAAGGTAACGTGCCCCTCCCACTCGGGCTCAAGAGGCGTTACGTTAACGATGATGCCGCAGCGAGCGTAAGTGGATTTACCTAAGCAAATAGTCAGTACACTACGCGGAATACGGAAATACTCCACCGTGCGCGCTAACGCGAAGGAGTTAGGCGGGATAATACAATGGTCTCCCACCACATCGACGAAACTGCGCTCATCGAAGTTTTTAGGATCCACAGTGACAGAATGAAGATTCGTAAACACTTTAAATTCATTCGCACAGCGAACATCGTAGCCATAACTTGAGGTGCCATAAGAAATAATACGTTCACCGTCTTTCTCGCGCACAAGTTCCGGAGCAAAAGGCTCTATCATCTTGTGCTCTGCAGCCATACGACGAATCCAGTGGTCGGCTTTAATACTCATTATTGCTCCCGCCTTAAAATACTTAATGTGAAAATGAACAGCATAGTAGCCTTTAGTGCCCTGAAGGCCAACTGCCTTACGGTTGTTTTGGATCGTGTTGCATAACCATGCGCGCAAAGGCGGCTGATTTAGCTTTAGGACGCAATGATAAGGCACCCGCTAAGCGGCGTGCTCCCACTTGATACAAGGCAGCCTCAGCACTATCCGGTGCCGTTAAAACGATAGGTGCTCCTGTATCAGCACCTTCCCTAATGGCAGAAACCAAAGGCAAGCTAGCCAACAAATTAGTATCGTACTGTTCAGCAAGGTCTGCCCCACCTTGGTGCCCAAAAATCGCATCATGATGCCCGCAGGAGGAACACACATGGACAGACATATTTTCCACCACACCTAATACATGGATACCCACCTTATCGAACATTTCAATGCCTTTGCGTGCATCTGCTAAAGCCACTTCTTGTGGCGTGGTTACCACCACACTGCCTGCCACAGGAATCTTCTGGCTCATCGTGAGCTGAATATCACTGGTGCCTGGCGGCATATCTACAAACAGATAGTCTAAATCATCCCAACGGCTTGATAACGCAAGCTGTTGAATAGCGCCGCTAGCTTTTGGCCCACGCCACACCACGGGCGTTGTGCTATCCACTAAGAAGCCGATAGACATCACTTGAATGCCGTGGGCACGCGGGGGCACAAAATATTTTTGCTCTTCCACCCCTGGCTCAGTACCCGGCGCCAAACCCATCATTAGCGGCAAACTAGGCCCAAAGATATCTGCATCGAGCAAACCAACGCGTGCTCCTTCTGCTGCTAAAGCTAGGGCTAAATTCACCGTGGTGGTGGATTTACCCACTCCCCCCTTACCAGAAGACACTAACACTACATTCTTTACGCCATCAATGGGCCGTGTTTGCCCTTGTGTAGCATGCGCTTGAATAGCCCAGCCCACCTCCACCGTTAACGCGCGCCCAGCTAGTGCAGGTTGCACTAATTGCTCTATGCGGCGTTTAAAGCCCTCGGCCACCGATTGCGCCGGAAAACCAAACTCTACCTTGATGACCACATTGTTTTCGTCGGCCTGCACTTCTTTTACTGCGCCAGCACTTACGATATCCATATCTAGTGCCGCGGGCCGTATCTGTCGCAGCAACTCTGTTATCTGTTCTGTATTAGGTGCCATAAGGTTTTACCATTTAGTAAATGAATGGGTAGTTATCTTAACGTAAAGTAAAGCAGATGGAAGGCGGCACTTTTATATGTTCTAGTGGTCATAGGCTTCAACCATTGCTATTACAAGGAAATACAACATGCTAAAAAGAGTCTCCACAGCCGCACTCATCCTAGGTGCCGTTGCGCTAACAGCGTGCAGCCCAAGCCCCACCCCCAACACTGAGCAAGTAGTACAAGTAACAGGTTATGGCGAGGTAAAGGCCACGCCCAATCAATTCCATGTGCAAGCAACTGCTTCACGTGTGGGCCCAGTGAGCGATATTGCCAGCATGAAAACCGCCGTTGATAAAGAAGTTGCACAAGCTTTACAGGCAGCTAAAGAACTGGGTGTTGATGAGCGTAATATCACTGCCATGGGTTTTTCCGTGCAACCAGAATGGGAATATCAGCCGAAAAGAAAGCTGATTGGCCAACGCGTACAGCGCAATATGCAATTTATTGTTGATGGCGTCGACGACTATGCTGACATACTGCAAGCCTTGAGCAATATTGGTTTTACGCAAATAACTAATGGCGGAGCCACCCTTAGCAACCCAGAAGCCGCAAGCAAAGAAGCGCTAGAGAAAGCAGTTGCTGATGCCGAACATAAAGCGAAAACATTAGCGAAAGCTAGCGGCCGAAAGCTTGGCCCCGCTCTACAGATTAACGAGCAAGGTGGCCACCAACCCATATTTCGCGCTATGGCAGCTAAAGAAATGGCTAGCGATAGCTCAGCGCAATTCTCTCCTGGTGAGATCACTATTAACCAAAACGTGAACATTATTTACCAGTTAAAGTAATTTCCTCCCCCCAAGGCACCACACCGTGGTGCCTTTTTTTACAAATAAACTAGCCCTTTGCTTACATCCTTATTAGAGTTAGTACTATTGTAAGCATTAGTAGTGCTAACCGCTTAACTGCTGCATTGCCAGACAATTTAAGAAGCAGTACACGCTGCATTCATGTAATTAGTGTTGATAAGAATAATTATTGGTTCTCCCACTAAGGAGTAGTTATGAAACGCGTACTGCGTAGGCTAGAAAAAAATATAAAATACGCCCCTGACTATGCTTCTTGGCATCGCGCCTGTACTGAGCACGATCGTTTATCTGGTGCCTACGAGTGGAAACAAACAGACAGGTCCACGGATTTTGATTACCAGCTCATTCGCACACGAATACAGCACATTAAGCGCACCATGGCACGTGGTGACGTGCACAAACTCGTCTTCCATATGCACGAGGGTTTACACGGCAGCCTAGGCAACATTAGCAACCCAGCCTTATACACGCACAGTAAAGTCGGGACGAAAGCGCTCATCGAGAACTATTTAAATACGGTTTGCGAAGCACTGAATTATATTGCCGACACTGAATTCGACGATTTTAGCCTTGCCGACAAAATCGATTTTTTCTTCAAAACAGGCCGTGCTTTTGGCCAGTCGGCTTTAATGCTTTCAGGCGGCGCAGCGCTAGGCCTTTTCCACATTGGGGTGTGTAAAGCACTGTGGGAGCAAGGTTTGCTTCCCAAGGTTATTTCAGGCTCGAGTGCCGGCTCTATTATTGCAGGTGTTATTGGCACCCACTGCGATGATGAACTCGCCACCAAACTGCAACCCGAAAACCTGTATTTGGAAGCTTTTAAGTACGTAGGTTGGCGCGGCATCTTAAAAGGCACTCCTGTGTTAGATGGCGACCACCTAGAAAAATGCTTAGAAGAAAACATTCCCGACATGACGTTTCGTGAAGCTTACGAGCATACGAATCGCGAGATTAATATTCCCGTAAGCCCGTACGATCGTCACCAACATGGGCGTCTCCTCAATCACAAAACATCTCCTAACGTACTAGTTCGCAAAGCCGTGCTCGCTTCATGCGCCATTCCTGCTATTTATCCGCCCGTTAGCTTGTGGGCAAAAAATATGGATGGAGATGTGGTGCCGTATATTCCAGGGCGTAAATTTGTGGACGGTTCCATCAGCGATGACCTTCCCATTCGACGCTTGTCACGTTTGTACGGTATCAACCACTCCATTGTGAGCCAAACAAACCCTCATGTAGTGCCCTTCATGTCGCGTTCAGAGAAATTCAAACAAGGTTTTTTACCCATTACCCGTACTTGGGCGCGCCAAACTATGGCCATGAACGCCTCCTTTGTGCTCGACCTCTTACACAACCGAGTAGAATCTAACGACCTTGGCTTATGGGTAGATAAAGTACGTGGTGTGCTGATGCAGAAATACGACGGCGACATCAACATTATTCCTCCACGCAAGCCCCTGAATATACTACGCGTGCTATCTAACCCTTCTGTGGAAGATGTACGCGAATACATTCAGGTTGGTGAAAGAACCACGTGGCCACGCATAGATATGATCAACAATACCACCATGATTAGCCGCACTTTCCGCGACTGTATGCGTCGTTTAAACGAACAAAACACTGCATATTTAACCGCGTTAGCGCATAATCCCGCGGCTGAAGAAGCCCTTTCTTCAGACAACAATATTTTTTCATTCAACAGCAGCGCAAGTAACGAGATTTAAGATGGAAATAACCAAAGACACAGTGGTTCGCTTTCACTACACCATTTTCGACGACAGCGGAACCCAATTAGAAACCTCACTGCCGGATAACTCCACTTTATATTTGCACGGCACCAACAGCGTTTTACCAAAGCTACAAGAAGCCTTTGCGGGCCACAAAGCAGGCGATAGCCTTAACGTTACACTGACGCCTGCCGAAGCTTATGGTGAGCGTGATGAGAACCGTATCCAGCGCATTTCTACCAAATACTTGCGCCATCTAGGCCGTTACAAGGCTGGCGATGTGGTGCCGGTGAACACCGACCAAGGCCAGCAATGGGTCACCGTGGTTAAAAAAGGGCTAAAAATGGTAGACGTGGATGCCAACCATCCCTTTGCCGGTAAAACCTTACGTTTTAAAATCAGCATCGAAGAAGTTCGTGCAGCCACAGAAGAAGAACTCGCCCATGGCCATGCCCACGGCGACGGTGGTGTTGAACACTAAAACGCCACAAAAAAAAGAGGCCCCTCAATTGAGGGGCCTCTTGCTATAGAAACATTAAGAGTGAACTACTAGCTGCGGTATTGCTTGTAATCCACGGTGTTCCACACACGCTTCTCAATGCCTTCTTTGGTTAAGCAGGGCGGAATTTCACACAACAACTGCTTCGCCGCCTCAAGTTCACGCTCCACTTCCGCTTTATCTTGATACATAAAGTTATCAGAGGATTCCTCTTGAGCTTGCTGTAATTTCTCTTCGAGGTCGGCAATGAGGTTTTCCTGTTTTGCCTTCAACGCAGCGCGTGCATCTTCACGCCATACTGGCTGAATGTTGCGGCTATGATCCACCACACTGCTGTACTCGTCGTAAACATCAGCATAGATCTGCGTAGTATGATCACGAGCATCCATACTGGCGCGCTCTAGATCCAACACGGTTAACTCTTCGTCCTCTAAAGGACGTTGACGCAACTGCCCACCGAGACGCGTGTATTTTTTGTAATACGGGAATAAGCTGTTAATCACCTTGCTCACAGGGCTAATAGATTCATTGTTGCTATCCACACCCTTAGGCTGAACCCCCTGCATACCCGCTAATGCAGACTCAGGACGCACCACTTCTTTAGGTGGCATAATTCCGTGGCGCAACATCTCACGAATACCCGTGCCCGAAATATTAATACGGTAGCGTTCATCGTGGGCGCAAGTTTGAGTGGTGGCATGGCTGCCGCAACGGGCGCAGTAATACACCTCATGGAACATGCGCACATCAATGCCCAACTCTTCTTTGCCGTAAGCGTCGAACACGCTATGGCTCGCGTACTTATCGTAATAATCACCAATACCTGCGTGATCTCGGCCAATCAGAGCATGGGTACACCCGTAGTTTTTCATGATTAAGGCATGTAATACGGCTTCCCTTGGGCCCGCAAAAATATACGTCACACGTAAAGGCGCTAGAATAGAACGATCTTTAGGATAGTATTCCTCCATCACGTTGCGGTACGCCAGCATACGATATTCGTGGCGCACATATTCACGCTTAGCCATTTCCACTAACGGCTGCAAGAAAATGCCATCCACCTCTTCTAACGCGTTACGGTGAATGTACTCATGGCCGCGGTGCAATGGGTTAGCACCAGTGATGAAGCCCGCTACAGAACCAAACTTCCTTTCTTCATAAAACAGATGCCAGGTATCTTTTGGCTCCATACGAATTTTTTCGAAGGGGCCCCAATCTACTCGGTTTAATAAATGCAGCGTGCCGCCCAAAGCGGTATCACCCATACGCTGGTAAATAGAATCCACCCCTGGGTGTTTTCTATCCGTAGTGCCAAACAGGTGCTGAGCACGGTGATCCTTATCGTAAGGAAATATATCTTCAATGCTTAAAATGGCTACAGGCTCGTTATCGTAATCGGTTAAAGCAATGTCATCGCCCACTGACAAGGAAGCGATAATTTCTTTGTTACGATCTCCAATAGGAGCGAAGCTTAAAGGCACTGGCCAAACTACACCGTTGCTGAGGCGCCCTTCGGTGAGCACCGACAGGTAGTCGGCTTCATTCATAAATCCATTGATTGGTGACAATACACCCGTAGCAATCATTTCAATGGTAATAACAGCCTGTAAGTCCACACGAATGCTCGGCAACTCGCGTGCACGGGCAATTTCAGCTTCGCGTTTATCTTCTGGAACCACCTGGTTAACAAGCACTCCACCGTGAGGTTTTTGCGGATATGCATCAAAGTTGAGTGAGGCGTTGGACATATTCCCTCCATTTATTATTTTCATAGTTGCCTTATCGGCTTATTTTTATAATGGTGTTCGTTATTATCTGCTCATCAATATACCGTGATAAACACAATAAACTAGCAAAACAAGACCAAAGTAGGAGAAAACATGTTACCGGCCTGGGTGGTGCTTGTATCCTTTCTTTACGCCGCTATTTTGTTCGGCATCGCATGGATCGGTGATAAAAACCGTTTCTATACCGACCGCTCTTGGCTGCGCCCCGTTATTTACAGCTTTGCCCTCGCAGTGTACTGCTCTTCCTGGACATTCTACGGCGCCGTGGGCTCCGCAGTACACTATGGCCTCGGTTATCTGCCTATTTATTTAGGTCCTTTATTATTACTCGTATTTGGTTGGCGTTTAATAGAGCGCTTGGGGCTCATCGCTCAATCACAAAACACGGTTTCTATTGCTGACTTTATGGCTAGCCGTTACGGGCGTTCGCAGCGGTTAGCTGCACTCGTGGCCTTAATGTCTGTTATCGCCTGTATTCCTTACTTGGCTCTGCAATACAAAGCCGTAAGCTTAAGCCTTAATGCTTTAACTGGGCAAGAGTTTCAACGCGGGTTATTTCGAGATCCTGCACTGTATATCGCCTTGATCATGGCCATATTTGCTATTTTATTTGGTACACGCCAAGTAGATGCCACCGAGCACCGGCCTGGTTTAATGTTAGCCGTTGCGTTTGAATCTTTCGTTAAACTCATCACCTTCGTGGCGGTGGGGCTGTTTGCCTTCTTTTGGACCAACAAAGAAAACTTTCACTTCCAAGAAGCCGTTACTACCCTCATTGAACACTCTGCACCGGTGGGGTTTGTTGGCCAAACCTTGCTGGCTTTCACTGCCGTCATATTATTACCACGCCAATTCCACGTTGCCATTGTTGAATGCGGAAACGTTGCTGACATACGCCGCGCGCGTTGGATTTTCGGCGCATATTTGGTTCTCATCAGCATTATGGTGCTGCCCATTGCAGCGCTAGGTTTGCAGGTGTTCGGCGATAACGGCAATGTTGCAGCAGACAGTTTTGTACTGGCTCTACCCTTATCCGAAGGCAAAATGTGGCTAGCGCTGGCAGCGTATTTAGGGGGCTTTTCTGCCGCCACAGGCATGGTGATTGTTACTAGCGTCGCCCTCTCCACCATGGTCAGTAACGATTTAATTATGCCGTTTTGGTTGCGGCGCGATTCTTCACGCCAACCGAGCAACAACATTTCGGGCACTGTTCTATGGGTGCGGCGCATTGCTATTCTGCTACTTGCCACCGCCGCTTACGCCTACTATTACAGCAGCGCCACAGACCGTGCGCTATCCGCCTACGGCCTCATTACTTTTGCCGCAGTGGCTCAGTTCGCGCCTGGCCTACTAGGTGGCCTATATTGGCAAGGTGCTAGCCGCCAAGGCGTGGAAGTTGGGCTGCTACTAGGTTTTTTTGTTTGGCTTTATACCTTGCTGCTGCCCACTTTGGCGGAAGCCGGTTGGTTTTCCTACCAATGGCTTGAACACGGCCCCTGGGGCATTAGTTGGCTTAAACCCTACCAGCTATTTGGCCTAAGCGGCTGGGACTCCCTCACCCACGGCACTTTTTGGTCCCTAACCATTAACATCAGCACTATGGTGATATTGTCTTGGCGCCGCCCACCTAGTTTGGCTGAACGCCTCACGGCCCAGCCTTTTTTAGACCCTTATGCTGAACGGCCCACTCTAGCCGCGCGCTTAGGCTCGGGGCATATCATGGTGAAAGATCTCATTACCCTCGCCGGCCGCATTGTAGGTGAACAAAAAGCACAGCATGAGTTCGAAGCCTTTGCTTTTCAACAGCACGAAAAACTCCATGACCAACTCAGTGCTGATAGCCACTGGCTTCAGTTTACTGAGCTACTTCTTGCTGGTGTGGTGGGTGCCGCTTCTGCGCGCCTCGTACTTACCAGTGCCTTGCGTGGTTCAGGCTTAGAAGTGGCCACCGTCGTTTCTTTGTTGGATGAAGCGGGGCAAAAACTGCGTTTCAACCGCGATATCCTACTAGCCACTTTAGAAAATATTGATCAAGGCGTGAGCGTAGTAGATGCAGAAATGCGTCTCGTGGCGTGGAATCACCGTTACGAACAGCTTTTTAATTACCCTGCGGACATGCTTTATGTGGGCCGGCATATTTCTGATTTAATCCGTTACAACGCAAAACAAGGAAAGATACAACACGAAGACGATAATATTGAAGACGCCATTCAACGCCGCATTCAATTCATGCGCGCAGGCACCTCACACATTTATCAACGTACTTTAAATGATTCACAGGTCATCGAATTAAAAGGCCGACCTTTACCTGGTGGCGGTTATGTCACTAGTTATAACGATGTTACAGAATACAAGCGCGTTGAAGGCGAGCTGCGTGAAATCAATGAACATCTTGAGCAAAGGGTGGCTGAACGCACTCAAGCTGCCGAGCTTGCCCAAGCCACGCGCTCGCGCTTCTTGGCCGCTGTTAGCCATGATGTTTTGCAACCCATTAACGCAGCACGCCTCTTTGCTTCTGCCATGCACGAAGCACAAGATGAGCAAGAATTAAAACGCCTAGCAGACCGTGTAGATACTTCATTACGCGCAGCTGAAGAACTGCTCGATGGTTTGCTCGATATATCACAATTAGATGCCGGCGCTTTAGAGCCTGAGTTATCGGTGTTCGACGGGCGTGAATTATTACGTAACTTACAAGAACAATACATGCCCATGGCCTCACGCCGGCAATTGGAAATTCGCTTATATATGCAGCCCACGATGCTCTATAGCGACCAACGTTTACTGCGCCGTATTCTGCAGAATTTCATCTCCAATGCCCTGCGTTACACCACCACAGGGCGCATTGTTTTGGCGGGCCGTCGCCGTGGCGATAAGGTGATCTTGCAAGTTTGGGACACCGGCCAAGGCATTCCTCCTCATCACATTGAAAAAATTTATACGGAGTTTCATCGCTACGAACAGGCCAACGATTGGGGAGAACGCGGCATGGGGTTAGGCTTATCCATTTGCCATCGCATTGCCACCTTGCTTGAACACCCTCTTGATGCACAATCTCGTGTTGGTAAAGGCAGTATGTTTTCTGTCACGGTACCCATTGCCACCGCCGCACAACCTGCTGCAGAAGCGCCAGTGGTAACATCTTCAACACAACAGCGCACCCTTACTGGTTTGCGGGTGCTCTGCCTTGATAATGATGTGGATATTTTAATGGGGATGGAGGCTTTACTTAGCCATTGGGGTGTCGCGGTTATTCAGGCAACCACCATCGATGAAGCACTGGAAAAAATGGCCTTGCAACCACAAGTGCTACTAGTGGACTACCACTTACATGACCGCCTAGATGGCTTGGACAGCTTAGACGCTTTACGTGAAAACGCACGCCATTTACCCGGCGCTTTGCTCACTGCTGATGGTAGCGAGAAGCTAAAAAAACAAGCGCGCCAACGTGGGTATTTGGTATTAACCAAGCCTGTTCGCCCTGCTTCTTTACGTGCCTTTTTAACGGCTTATTATGAAGGCTAAAACTGGGCGCTATCATCCATCGGCAAGCTTAGTTGCTTAGCGAGTAACACCGCGTGGGTACGGTTCGTTACTCCTAGCTTGCGCAAAATTGCGGTCATGTGGGTTTTAATGGTGGCTTCTGTTACCCCTAACTCATGGGCTATTTGTTTGTTGAGCAACCCTGTTCCCACCATTTGCAACACACGAAACTGCTGCGGCGTTAACGTTTTCAAACGTTCTGCTGCAGCCTTATCTTCTTCCGGCGTAGCAGCAGCTTCATAGGCAGCCTCTGGCGCCCACACATTGCCCAAGTACACGGCCGCCAAGGCCTCACGAAGTGTCTCTGTATCAGCTGACTTAGGCACAAACCCCATAGCACCGTGGTCTAAAGCACGGCGCATAAGCTCTGGCTGTTCATGTGCCGACACCACCACTACTGGCAACATAGGATACTGAGCGCGCAAATGTACCAACGCACTGTAGCCCGTTGCACCGGGCATATTAAGGTCTAGTAAAAGAAGGTCTGCATCTTGCCTTTGCTCTACTAACTCCATCAAAGCGTCAATAGTATCCGCTTCATAAATCGTTACGTTGGGATAAAGTCGTTTCACCGAGGCTGTGAGCGCCTCACGAAAGAGAGGATGATCGTCTGCAATTATTATTTCGTTCATTTATTGTCATTCACAGATAGCAAAAAGGGAGCCGAAGCTCCCTCATGCTAACACAGGTTTGTGTTATTTAACGAAAATCCTTTTTTTAATGTTGTTGCGCTCCCGCCGCACCTAAACCGGTTTGGCTACGCACTGTTAATGCGGTAAAGGCTGCTCGCTCTTTTTCAGCTCTAGCGCTCTTATCGGTAATTGAGAAGAACCATATTGCAGCAAAAGCCAACGGAATAGAGAGGATACCTGGGTTCGGGAATGGCGTAATAGGTGCAGCATTACCAAACACATCCACCCACACCGTGGAGCTCAACACCACCCAAACGGTGGCTGTTACTAGCCCTAAGAAACCACCAATGGTCGCTCCACGGGTGGTGCAACCGCGCCACGCAATGGAAAGTACAAGCACTGGGAAGTTAGAGCTCGCCGCAATAGCAAAGGCTAACCCCACCATGAAGGCAACGTTTTGGTTTTCAAAAACGATACCTAGGATAATGGAGAGCACGCCTAGCATAACGGTGGATAGCCGCGATACGCGCATTTGGTTTTTCTCAGAAGCTTTGCCTTTGGTGATGACGTTCGCATAAATATCATGCGAAATAGCTGCCGCACCCGCCAAGGCTAAACCTGCTACTACCGCCACAATGGTGGCAAAAGTTACTGCTGCGAGGAAACCTAGCAATAAATCACCGCCCACTGCATTCGCCAAGTGCACCGCCACCATGTTGGTGCCACCGATAAGGCTGTTAATCATGTCAAAATTACCATCAGCATCAGTGATGAAATACTCGGGGTGCTTCACGAGGAATGCGATCGCGGCGAAGCCAATAATGAACGTTAAGATGTAGAAGTAACCAATAAAACTGCTTGCCCAAATTACTGATTTACGCGCTTCCCTAGCGTCAGCAACCGTGAAGAAACGCATTAAAATATGCGGCAAACCAGCGGTACCAAACGCTAACGCAAGGCCTAGTGATAAAGCGTTCAAGGGGTTACCACTCACTGCAGAACCAGGTGCTAAGATGCCACGGCCATCTGGGTGTACGCGCACAGCCTCTGTTAAAATAGAATCCAAATTAAAGCTGAAGCTCTTCAGTACCAAGAACGTCATTAAGCTAGCACCAAACAACATTAGCACCGCTTTAATGATCTGCACCCAAGTGGTCGCTGTCATACCGCCAAACGTCACGTAGACCATCATTAATGAACCGACAATGAGCACCGCCAGCTTATAATCGATACCAAACAGCAATACGATCAGCTTACCCGCACCCACCATCTGCGCAATCAGGTACAGCGCAATAATGAGTAATGAAGCGCTAGCGGCTAATAACCTCATGGGCACTTGGTTTAACCGGAACGAAGTAACATCCGCAAAGTTATAGCGCCCTAGGTTACGTAACCGCTCCGCTACCAAGAACATCACTGTGGGCCAGCCAAACATAAAGCCGATAGCATAAATAATACCGTCAAAGCCGCTCACATAAACCATGCCAGCAATCCCTAAAAACGAGGCTGCAGACAAGTAGTCACCCGCAATAGCGAGCCCGTTTTGGAAGCCAGTAATACCACCACCTGCCGTATAGAAATCCGACGTGGTTTGTGTGCGTTTTGCAGCCCACCAAGTGATAACCATGGTGCCTGCAATAAAGATGAGGAACATGATGATGGCGGACGTGTTTGTCTTACCACCAGTGGCGGCAAAAGCCAGTGAAGGCAATGCCAATAATAGGGTGACGTAAGTTAAAAAACGTTTCATTGGCCTGCCTCCTCAACGATATCTCTCAACAAAGGATCAAACACTTTGTTGGATATATAGACATAAAGAGACACCAGCACACTGGCGCTCACTAACACGAGCGTGCCCACAAACACGCCTATGCTCATGGTCATATCTCCCATGGAACGACCAAATAACTCAGGCATGAAAGCTAAAGTAAAGATGAACCCTGCATAAATAATGAGAGTGACAATGAAAAAACTAAGGCTAATACGATTTCGTCGTCGCAATAGTTCTTGGTACTTAGGATTTTGCGTAACACGCGCTACTAACTCGTCGTTTGAGCTCATGTGTTTCTCCTGTAATGTTTAGCGTTGTTGTTAGAATATGGAGAAGTTGAACGCCTTTTGGCGCCATGAATTCAATATACGGAGCAGTTTTGTGTTGTAGTACGATACTTTGGTCGTACTACATAAGTAATTATGTAGTAACCACTCTCAATCAAATCACTATCCTATTTCATGTCCTATCGACTCGTACAAACAAGCCTTTGCATGATGTAAGGTCCCTAAAAACACATCTGCTAGTACACACCCTGAAACAATACAATCTCTCAACAGGGGAGATCTCCACGAAAATATGTTATTGAATGAGGGGTAAATAATAACGACAAAAAAGGAGCCACCTTGCATGACAAGCCAACTGCTAAATGAACGTGACATCACTTTTCAACTTTATGAGGTGTTAGATACACAATCGCTTTTAAATCGTCCACGCTACCGAGAACACAGCCTTGAAGTATTTGACGCCACCATCGACACCGCTCAAAAAATTGCTGTACGTTACTTTGCCAACCACAACCAAAAAGGCGACTCTAACGAGCCCACTTTTGATGGTGAAAAAGTGCATCTTATCCCTGAAACTCAAGAGGCATGGGACGCCTACGCAGAAGCCGGCTTTCTAGCTGCCCACCATGATTTTGATATCGGCGGCATGCAATTACCTGAAGTAATTTTACGCGCAAGCATGGCTTATTTTAATGCTGCTAATGTTTCTACGGCAGCCTACCCCTTCCTTACTATTGGTGCGGCCAATTTAATCCGTTCCTTTGCAGATGAATCGCTACAAAATAAATTTTTGCCGCCTATGCTAGAAGGACGTTTTAGCGGCACCATGGCCTTAACCGAGCCGGAACAAGGGTCCGCCCTTGCAGATATTAGGACTGAGGCCATTCCCACCAAAGAAGGCCACTACCAGATCACTGGCAACAAAATGTTCATTTCTGGTGGTGATCACGAACTCACCGAAAACGTTATCCATTTAGTGCTTGCCAAAATCAAAGGCTCACCAGCTGGAGTGAAAGGCATTTCTCTTTTTGTTGTACCTAAATATTTAGTCAATGAAGATGGAAGCATAGGCGCTCGTAACGATGTTGCTTTGGCGGGTTTGCTGCATAAAATGGGGTACAGAAACACCACCTCTACTGTTCTTAATTTTGGAGAAAAAGGCGGTGCAAGAGGTTACCTGGTTGGCGAACCTCACAAAGGCCTTCAATACATGTTCCAAATGATGAATGAAGCGCGTATTGGCGTAGCCTTAGGCGCTGCTGCGTTGGGCTACCAGGGCTATATCCACTCTCTCGATTATGCTCGCCAACGTCCGCAAGGGCGTTTAGCTTCCAACAAAGACCCTCTTAGCAAACAAGTAAACATCATTGACCATGCGGACGTACGTCGTCTTCTGCTCGCCCAAAAAAGCTACTCTGAAGGCGCCTTATCTTTATGTTTGTATGCGAGCTCTCTGTTTGAAGACCAAAACACGGGGGAAACATCAGAAATCCAAAAACGCGCCGGGTTACTTCTAGACCTATTAATTCCTATCGTTAAATCCTGGCCGTCAAAATATTGCTTAAAAGCAAACGAGCTAGCCATCCAAGTATTAGGAGGCTCGGGCTATATCCGAGAATATCCCATTGAGCAGTTCTATCGCGACAACCGTTTAAACCCAATACATGAAGGAACAGAAGGCATCCAGGGTTTAGATTTGCTTGGCAGAAAAGTGATGCAGCACGATATGGCGGCTTATCACATTTTCCAAGAAGAAGTACGTAGCAGCTTAGTGGAAGCAAATTTATATAACGACACACAAGCTTTTGTAGATCCACTCGAAAGCGCTTTGCAAACACTCGATCTTGTAACCAGCAGTTTACAAAAACAGATATCAAAAGACGTTGATCTTGGTTTAGCCAACGCAACGCTCTATCTCGATTTTTTTGGACGTATTGTTGTTACTTGGATTTGGCTACGCCAAGCCATAAAAGCCACTGAAGCTCTTCAGCAAACAAACATTAGCCAAATCGACGCCGACTTTTATCGAGGAAAGATTCAAGCCGCACACTACTACTTAACTTGGGAGTTACCGCACATCAAGCCACAAGCAGACTTGCTTAAACAAGGCAATCCTATTTGCTATAAGATGCAAGATTCTTGGTTCTAAGTTTTTTGCATTTGTACTTAAGAGGTTGCAGCTTACGTGCTGCACAACGCATTCTTTGTTTTCGTATTTGCAAATTGCGTTCGTAATATTCGCGGCTCATACAATATAACGGCCTATACAAACCTCTACACAACACTCTTAGGTTTGCTAATCACTAAAATTGCTCTGTGGCGATGTGCAAATATATGTACTGGTCTAATAGAAACGGACACTTTAATGAGACACAATAACCACTGTCTACATTGGAGTGAAAATGACCAAGAAACGTACGTATCGTCACTATGACAACGAGTTCAAAAAAGAAGCGTTAGCGCTCATTACTGAGCAAAATTATAGCGTAGCCGAAGCGGCTCAAGCACTGGGGATTTCTACCAGCTTGATTTATAGCTGGAAGCGTAAGGCTGATGCAGAAGTGAGTGGTACCGAACTTTCCCGCGACGAAAGAGACGAGCTCAAGCGTTTACGCGCTGAAAATAAGCGCCTAAAAATGGAAAAAGACATCTTAAAAAAGGCCTCTGCCTTCTTCGCAAAGGAGATGAAATAAGCTACAAGCTTGTGGCGATTCTTGCGAAAGAAGGCATCCCAGTAAGCCATAGTTGCCGTGTGCTAGGGTTAAGCCGATCTGGTTTTTATGACTGGAAAAAGCGGCCAGCAGTCGTCATTAGTGCTGAGGAATTTGCTATACGAGCTAAGGCCAAACAGCTCTTTAAGGAGAGCCGAGAAAGCTTGGGATCTCGCGGGCTAATGCGAGCTCTAAATAACGAAGGCTTTACTGTAGGACGTTACAAGGTACGTAAAATCATGCTCCCACGGCTTG
>DATGUF010000010.1:0-40925 GCA_035301485.1 Alcanivoracaceae bacterium | reverse complement strand
GTCGTACTGGAAGAGGCCAAACTGGCCAACCCAACCCGATGGGGCTCACGTCCGGTTAGAAACTGCCAGCCGGTTGGCCCAGTCACACTGAACCCGGAAAAAGAGGCCGAGGTAAAACAGGCTGCTTGAGGTAAAAATAGTAACAACTATCTTGAAAAACACCGTAGTCTTTTGACTACATTGGCTTGATGTTATTTGCTGTTATGTTGCGTGTCAACTTCAAAGGTAGTTAATTGGCTTCGTATGAATATTAAATACAAACTGAAAGAGCAGATTGCTAACAAAGAATTTTTAGAAAGGCGTACAGTGACATTGAAAGAGATTGCTGAGGCCACAGGGATTCATAGAGTTACATTGTCTAAACTGGCAAACAATAAAGATTACAATGTGGGCGTGGAGACTTTAGGTAAGCTGTGCGAGTACTTTGATTGCACTCTGAATGATATAGCAGAGTATGTGCCACCTAAGAAAACTGATTCAAAACCTTGATTGGTTATGATTCAACATTGATTTGGCGTAGTGATTCACCCTCGCGCGTGCGAGGGAGGTCGGTAGATGATTCAGTTTGGCATGGTTAGGAGGCTTCGTTTTTCAGGCTATCAAGATAGTCAGCCCACGCCTGCATCATTTCGCGCCGTTCATCTAGAAATGACGTTCTGTTATAAGCTCGTCCCGTTGGGTCTTTAACAGCATGCGCTAGCTGATGTTCTATAACATCTACACGGTATTTTAATTTTTCGTCCAGCAAGGTGCGTGCTGTGGCTCTAAAGCCGTGTGGCGTTACCATTTCTTTTGTATAACCCATGTCGCGCAAGGCAACACGAACGCCACCGTCCGACAAACAACGGCTAGCGCCGCGCGCTGAGGGAAACACGTACTTCCCATGTCCTGTGAGAGGGTAGAGCTCTTTTAAAAGCACTATGGCTTGCCTCGGCAGCGGAACGTTGTGTTCTTTTCGCATCTTCATTTTTTCGGCTGGTATCTCCCACAAGCTTTCATCCCAACTTATTTCCTGCCACTCCATGGCGCGGATCTCGCCTTGTCGCTGGAATAGCAGGGGGGATAATTTCATGGCAGTTTTTACAATAATGCCGCTAGTGCTGTGCTCCATGTCACGTAACAGTTTGCCTAGCATGGCGGGGTCTGTAATGGCGGCACGGTGGGTTTGCTTTACTGGTCTTAATGCGCCAGCTAGGTCGCGCGCTATATTGCGCTCGGCACGGCCAGTTTGTATCGCATAGGCGTATACTTGTCCCGCTAACTGGCAAGCTCTACGCGCTGAATCAAGGGTTCCAGTACTCTCAATGCGTCGCAATGCAGCTAGAAGTTCTGGGGCGGTGATTTCAGCAATGGGTCTATGACTAAGCGGTGATAATGAGCGCAATAATAAACGTTCAGCCCTGTTGCGATGCCCCTCTGATTTATCAACTAGCTGATGGTCTATGAACTCTCTAGATAATAGCTCAAAGCTATTATTTGATTGAATATGCTTTGTCAGTTTTTCAGCCTGTCGAACCTGGGCGGGATCGATGCCAGCATCAACTTGGTTATATGCCTTGCGATGCAATTCCCTAGCCTGCGCTAATGATATTTCTGGGTAAACACCTAGTGCTAGTGTTTTTTGCTTGCCAGCAAAACGGTAGCTATAACGCCAATATTTTGCTCCTGTAGGCCTGACCTCTAAAAACATGCCGTATCCATCTGCCAAGCGCTGCACCTTGTCTGTGGGTTTTACGTTGCGCACAGCCACCGCTGCTAATCGACGCTTTTCATCTCCATTTAACCTAGCCATTATCAGCCCTCTACGTCCTTTTGTTGGTATCAACTTAAAATATTGTGCTGGTACCAACACTTGTACCAACAGTTTTGTTGGTATCAGTATAGACTGATTTGGATTGCTTAAGATAGTGAGTTTGCTGTGAGGTGCGTATTGCAAGGGTTTGGTGGGTTGATGTGGATTGTTCTGGAGGGGAGTTTGGTGGGCCCAGCTGGACTCGAACCAGCGACCAAGGGATTATGAGTCCCCTGCTCTAACCAACTGAGCTATAGGCCCTTTTTCGAAAACTAGCCTTGGCGGCTATTGCGAACAAGGGCAGATTATTATGCCTTTGCTCGCAATATGCAAGTTTGTTTAGTTGTCGCCTTCCAAGAAGCTGCGTAAATGCTCACTGCGCGATGGGTGGCGGAGTTTGCGCAATGCTTTAGCTTCAATTTGACGGATACGCTCACGGGTCACATCAAATTGTTTGCCCACTTCTTCGAGCGTGTGATCGTTGTTCATATCAATACCAAAACGCATGCGTAGTACTTTTGCTTCGCGCGACGTTAGGTTGGCCAACACGCTACGGGTGGCTTCTTCTAAGCCTGTTACCGTAGTGGTATCCAGTGGCGATTCCATGTTGGTGTCTTCAATGAAATCACCTAAGTTGGAATCTTCATCGTCACCGATGGGGGTTTCCATGGAAATCGGTTCGCGTGCAATTTTCTGCACAGCGCGTACACGGTCTTCAGGCATTTCTAAACGCAAGCCTAGCTCTTCAGGGGTAGGTTCGCGGCCCATTTCTTGGAGCATTTGGCGTTGTACACGGTTGATTTTGTTTATGGTTTCAATCATGTGTACAGGAATACGAATAGTTCTTGCTTGGTCAGCAATGGAACGGGTAATTGCCTGACGGATCCACCATGTGGCGTAAGTAGAGAACTTGTAACCTCGGCGGTATTCAAATTTATCTACTGCTTTCATGAGGCCAATGTTTCCTTCCTGAATGAGATCCAGGAATTGTAAGCCACGGTTGGTGTATTTTTTGGCAATAGAAATTACTAGACGCAAGTTAGCCTCTACCATGTCTTTCTTAGCGCGGCCTGCTTTGGCTTCGCCTAGGAAAACACCGCGGTTGAGGAGCTTGATTTCATCAATGGGCAAACCAACGTTTTCTTGTAGTTGGATAATGCGTTGCTGCACGCGTTGAATATCTTCTTTTTGCTCTAGTAGCTTGTCTTTAGCTTCGCCGGTGAATTTGTTTTTCTTAATGAAGTTATCTACCCAGTCTAAATCCATTTCGTTGCCTGGGAAGCTTTCTACAAACTGTTGGCGCGTTAAACCACCGCGACGGATGGCTGCGGTCATAATATCGCGCTCAAAGCGGCGTAGCTCTGTTAATGTGTCGCGCACCATATCGAGCATGTGGTCGTAAACGCGTGGCACTAACTTAAAGAGCATAAAGTGATCGGCCAAGTCGCTCAGTGCTTGCTGGCTCGTTTTGTGATCACGGCCGTGCTTGGCGATAGCTGCATCTGCTTTATCAAGCAGTACGCGGAGCTCTTTGAAGCGCTCGTCAGCGAGGGCAGGGTCGATGGTGCCGTCGTACTCGTCGGTTTCCTCTTCCACTTCGAGCTCGTCGTCATCAAGCTCGATATCGTCTATGTCCTCTTCCTCAATCTCTTCCTCTTCGACCATATCTGCCACTGTAGCGGCTGCAGCACCGTGATCGTTTGGATCTAAGTAACCGGCCATAATATCGGTGAGGCGGCGCTCTTCTTCAATGATGCGGTCGTAGTCGGTAAGGATGTATTCGACAGTGCCAGGCCAATAAGCGAGCGAGCGAAGGACTTCACGAATACCTTCCTCAATACGCTGGGCAATTTCAATTTCGCCTTCACGAGTAAGTAGATCAACAGTGCCCATTTCACGCATATACATACGTACAGGGTCGGTGGTGCGGCCAGGCTCGGCTTCTACAGCGGCTAACACCTGAGCAGCTTCTTCCGCGGCTACCTCGTCAGGCGTTTCTGTTTCTTCACCGCTAATCATGAGTTGTTCAGCATCAGCGGCTTTTTCAACCACATGGATACCCATGTCGTTGATCATTTGAATGATGTCTTCTACTTGATCCGATTCGGTAACAGACTCAGGTAAATGGTCATTCACCTCTGTGAATGTAAGGTAACCTTGCTCTTTCCCTAGAGCAATCAGCTGTTTCAGCTGCGACTGCTGGTCATTCTGTTGTGAAGTCATATGTTTGATTGGCCCATGGTAATTAAATAGCTTGCTAGGCAAAGGTACGGATGATAGCAAAAATGTGGGTAAAATTCCACCGGCTAGACACTAGCAAGGTGTTCTCGCCGTATTATTAAAATATTCGTTAAGTGCTTTGTATATGGGGTTAATTGGTTGTTTTACAAGGGAGCGTTTAGTTTAGCTTTTATTTCGCTGAGTTGTTTTAGGATAGTGCTTAGCTTTTTAGCGTCAAGGTTGCTGGCATTATCAAGCATTTCTTCCATTGTGTTATTAAGCACTAGTGCTTGAAGTTGCAGTAAGGCGTCTTGCCAATAACGCTTACCAACGGTGTCGTCCATGGCTTCAGCGATGGTGGTGTTGAGTAAGCGTTCAAGATGGCCGCCTGGGTGCTTCATTACTAGCCGTGCTTGTAGTGCCACTTTGCTCATGTGTGGGTTGTTTTTTAGCTCGTTATAAACACTGATCAGCATGCCTAGATAAGGCAAATCTAGTTTGCTTAGCTCTTCGGGTAAAGGCATTTGCTGCACGTGTTGTGGGTCTGTTACTAGCGCCAAAATGAGCTGCTCTGCAAGGGTTAATGCCCGGCCTGAAATAGGTGTTGGGGTGCTGGTGCGCGGCGCATCGTAATGCGGCTCGTAACCATCGTCGCTAGGCGGCTGATAAAAAGGAGGCTCTTCTTCTGGAAAAGATGAAGGAGCTTGCGCCGCAGAAGGTGGAGGAGGCGTGGGAGCTGCAGGTGTGTGCTGTTGCATCAGTTGGTCGATTTCATCTTCCGTGTGCTGCGATAGCGAAGCAAGCTCACGGCGAAGCAGCTTAACGTACGAAGAGCCAGGTTGAACACGCAATAATTGTTGTACGGCTTTGCGCGCAAAGGCGGAGCGTTTCTCAATCGTATCGAGTTGATGCCCATCGCTAAGGTGATGAAAAAGAAACTGCGATAGGGGCATGGCATCGTCAGTTAAGGCTAAAAAACCTTCGCGGCCTTCCTTGTGCACAGTAGTATCAGGGTCTTCCCCTTCCGCTAAAAACAAAAAGCTGGCGCTCTTGCCGTCCTCAAGTACGGGCAGTGTGTTTTCTAGGGCGCGCCAAGCGGCGTCACGGCCTGCTCGGTCGCCGTCGAAGCAAAATACAATTTCATCCACTAACCGAAACAGGCGAACAAGGTGCTGCTCTGTGGTAGCGGTGCCTAGTGTGGCCACCACGTTAGGGATATCATGCTGCGCCATGGCTATAACATCCATGTAGCCTTCTACAACGTATACGCGATTGCTGTTATCGCGCGATTGGCGCCATTCCCAGAGCCCATAGAGTTCACGGCTTTTATTGAAGAGCGGTGTTTCAGGGGAGTTTAAATACTTGGGCCTGCCATCACCAAGCAGGCGCCCGCCGAAGGCAATGGTTTCGCCTTTAGCGTTGCGAATAGGAAACATGATGCGGTCGCGAAATTTATCGTACACGCGGCCGCTATCCTCACGACGAACGAGTAAGCCTGCAGTGATAGCGTTAGCGAGGCTCTGTTCGTTGAGAGAAAGGTGCGACATTAAATTGTCGTAGCCGGGTGGGGCATAGCCCACGCCAAAGCGCAGCGCTGTGGCGCCTGTAATGTGGCGGCCTTTTAGATAATTCACCGCGGGTTGTCTTTCGGCAGCGCTTTTTAATTGTTGGCGATAAAATAAATCGGCCCTTTCCATGAGTGCTACGAGAGTGCTTGCCTGTTCGCGGCGCTCTTTTTGCGCGGGTGTTTCTTCTTGTTTGGGTACCTGTAAGCCGGCTTGTTGGGCTAATACTTCGATGGCTTCAGGGAAATGGATGCCGTCGTATTCCATCAGGAAAGTGATGGCGTTGCCGCCAGCTTGGCAGCCAAAACAGTGGTAAAACTGCTTGTCCATGGAAACAGAGAAAGAGGGTGTTTTTTCATCATGGAAGGGGCAGCAGGCTGTGTAGTTGCGGCCCGATTTTTTTAATGGCACACGGGAGTTAATTAGCTCCACAATATCTGTGCGCTGTAAAACTTCGTCGATGAAATTATCTGGAATGCGTGCCATGAAAGCTCCATGTAGGGGATGGAGTAAATGTTACCGGAGGGTGCAGTTTTTTGTATACGACAAGAAAACCGGTGCCTTATAAAAAGCACCGGTCACTTGCTGCTCTGGTTTAACCAGAGCTATATAAACTAGATTAGTTTAACTAATCTTAGTAGAGACGCTTACGGTGTAGCTGTTCGCGTGATACTTTTTTCATATGACGCTTAACAGCAGCAGCGCGCTTGCGCTTACGCTCTTGTGTAGGCTTCTCGTAATATTCGCGGCGACGAACTTCCGCTAAAACACCTGCTTTTTCGCAGGAGCGTTTGAAACGACGTAGTGCTACGTCAAATGGTTCGCCTTCTTTAACTCGTACTTGCGGCATGCAAAATCACCTTTTTAATGTCGGCTATCGCTTTAGTTGTGGATAGCAGATCGAAATTAGTCTTCGCCGTCATGACACGGGGATGCAATATTATACTTAAAACAGCGTTGAATGCAAATAACAACGTGCCACGGGCCTAAAGTGCGTAAGCATATAAAAGACTGAGAAAGCTAACAAGCTTTATTTGTTTTCGTTATTATGCGCGCAAGGAGAAATTTATGCGTGTATTAGGTATTGAAACCAGTTGTGATGAAACAGGTGTCGCTATTTATGATAGCGAGCAAGGTTTGCTAGCCGAGGCGCTGCACAGCCAAATCGCCATGCATGCTGAGTTTGGTGGGGTGGTGCCTGAGCTGGCGAGCCGCGACCACGTGCGCCGGTTGTTGCCATTAATAAACCAAGTGATGCAAGAGGCAAATTGTGCGCCTAGTGACATAGATGGTGTGGCTTACACGGCAGGGCCCGGTTTGGCGGGTGCGTTGCTAGTGGGTGCTAGCACTGCGCGTGCGTTGGCATGGAGTTGGGGGGTGCCCGCTGTGCCCGTGCACCATATGGAGGGGCATTTATTAGCGCCTTTATTAGAAGAGACGGCGCCCGATTTCCCCTTTACCGCGTTGTTGGTAAGTGGCGGGCACACGCAGTTGTTGGCGGCTGAATCCCTCGGCGATTACCGCTTGCTGGGTGAATCCTTAGATGATGCTGCGGGTGAGGCTTTTGATAAGGCTGCCAAAATGATGGGGTTAGGCTACCCCGGTGGCCCTAATATTGCCGCTTATGCTGAGCGTGGTGAGGTGGGCAGATTTGTGTTCCCGCGCCCAATGGTCGATAGGCCTGGGTTAGACATGAGCTTTTCAGGGCTGAAAACCTATTGCCTCAACACGGTGCAAGCCTGTGGGGGTGAAGAAGGGATGACCGAACAAGATAAAGCTGATATTGCCCATGCTTTCCAAGAGGCAGTGGCAGAAACTCTTTACATTAAGTGCCGTCGTGCGTTGCAAGAAACTGGCCACAAGGTGTTGGTGATGGCTGGCGGAGTGAGTGCCAATTTGCGCCTGCGTGAACGCCTGGCTGAAGGGCTCGGCAAAATGGATGTGGCGGTGCACTATCCACGCCATAATTTATGCACGGATAATGGTGCCATGATTGCCTATGCAGGTTGTTTGCGCCTGCTAGGTGGTGAGCTGCAAGAGGATTTGCACATTCGTGTGCGGGCTCGCTGGCCACTCATGGAGCTGGCGCCTATTGCTTCTTAAAACCTTGTTCTTCGCCTTTTAGTAAATTACGTATGTTGCTGTGGTGGCGAGCAATCAATGTGGCGGAGAGTAAGCTGATGGGGAGCACTGCTTCTGGCAGTAACATCCAGCAACACAATGGTGCGAAAACAAAGGTGATCATTGACGCCAATGATGAGATTCGGCTGATAAAAAACACTGTTAGCCACACCAATCCTGCGGCTAGCCCTAAGGGCAGATGCAAGATAAACAGCACGCCAAATGCGGTAGCAACGCCTTTGCCGCCTTGAAAACGGAAGAAAATAGGCAGTAAATGGCCGAGAAATGCGGCGAGCCCAACCCAGGCTATGGCTGTTGTGCTGTAGCCGAGCCCGATTGCTAGCAGCATGGGAACAATCCCTTTTAATATATCCCCTATAAGCGTCATGGCTGCAGGCCCACGGCCTGCAATGCGCATGACATTGGTGGCGCCTGGGTTGTTTGAGCCTTCCGTTCTTGGGTCAGGGAAACCAAGCAATTTACACACCAACACGGCGCTAGAAATTGAGCCGAGCAAATACGCGCCAAGCAAAAGGCTAAGGAAAACTCCAATAGGGCCTGTAAATGCGGTAAACTCCACCAGTTATTCCTCCAAGTGAGTAATGCTGCAGGGTAGTGTAGCAGCTTCCAGTGACAGAATAGGGCAGTTAAATGGATATCGTCTACATTCGTGACTTAAAAGTCGACACCGTGATCGGTATTTTTGATTGGGAACGAAAAATTCGCCAAACCGTTAGCTTAGATTTAGAAATGGCAACGGATATTCGCGCTGCTGCAGCTACAGATGACATTGAAAAAACATTGGATTACAAGGCGGTAGGCAAACGCTTAATTCAATTTATTCGTGAATCTGAATACGAGCTAGTGGAAACACTGATTGAAAAAGTGGCAGACATTGTCCTCAACGAATTTGACGTGCCGTGGGTGCGCGTACGGTTATCTAAACCGGGCGCATTGCGTGGTTCGCAAGATGTTGGGGTAATTATTGAACGAGGACAGCGGAGCGCATAATGGCTGACCCCACACGGGTTTATTTGAGCTTAGGTTCAAATATTAATCGTGAGCATAATATAACCTCAGGGCTTGACGCACTGGCTAAACAGTTTGGCGAAGTGAGCATTAGCCCTGTGTATGAAAGTGAATCGGTGGGTTTTGATGGCTCGCCTTTTTATAACTTAGTGGCTGTTATCTACACCACCATGGGAGTGGGGGAGTTGGTGGATACGCTGCATGATATTGAGGCTGATCACGGGCGTACACGGCAGGAGAAAAAATTTGCCAGCCGAACGCTTGATATTGATGTATTAACGTACGGAGATGTAACGGGCGTAGTGGATGGTGTTGAGTTGCCGCGTGATGAAATTTTGCACCATGCTTTCGTGTTGAAGCCATTGGTGGATGTGGCGGCGAACGAGAGGCACCCTGTAGAGGGCGCCACCTACGCCGAGTTATTACAACAACGTGATTTTTCCGCACAAAAGCTTTGGCCGATTTCTTTGCAATGGCCTAATTAGCTGCCTGCCATAATTAAGCTGCGGCCGCCGTCCACTGGCAAAATGTGGCCAGTGATAAAGCTCGCATGTACAGCAAGCCAATAGGCGGCAGCAGCAATTTCATCTGGTGTGCCGCTGCGTTTTAGTGGCGTGGCGGCAATAATGTCCTCTTCGTTTTCTTGCCCGCTGCTTGGCCAAAGAATCGCGCCAGGAGCAATGCCGTTCACACGAATGTCGGGCGCTAAATCGCGTGCCAAGCTACGTGTGAGTGCTGCTAACCCTGCTTTGGCAGAGCAATAAATGGGGTGGTCTTGCAAGGGGTGCTGAGCATAAATGTCGATCATATTGATAATGCTCGCCTCTTCACTCTCTCCTAAGGCTGGCAGCAACGCTTGAATTAAATCGAAAGGGGCCTTGAGGTTACTGCCCATGAGCTCTTGCCATTGCTCATCATTGGCTTTGCTCAAGGGGGTGGCATAGAACTGCGAGGCGTTATTAATGAGCACATCGAGCTGCCCCCAATGTTCCATGGCCTCTTGTGCTAGCGTTTTTATCTCTTCTTTAACGAGTAAGTTAGCTTGCAAGCCATGTGCCGAGTCTTCGCGGCGCTTATTCAGCTTTGCGATTAAAGCGTCGGCGGGGCCACCGCTATTTTGATAATGAATCAAAACTCGAAAACCTTGGCTGTGAAAATATTCCGCAGTGGCAGCGCCGATGCGGCGTGCAGCTCCTGTGATTAAGACAACGTTGCCCATTGTTGTTTGAACTCCTTGATAGCGATGATTCGTGCTTGCTGAATAGCTTCACCGAGTGCAGCGCCGCTAAACTGTTCTTGTAATGTTGGCATATCAATGTGATGTGCCGCTTCGAGCGCGTCGAGTAAGTATGCTTTTTGTGGGTAGCGCTCGTTTTCTTTGCCAGTGCGCCCGCGTGCGTCGGCAACGCAGGCCTGTAAAAACTGTTTGAAACGCTCGGGCCTGCGAATGGCATCTGTGGCGTGAAAGAGTTTCCAAATGGTGCCGGGCCTAAGTTCTAGTGCGCGGTGTGCATGTGTGTGCCATTCACACATTAATAAGCCGAGTTGTTGATATTGCTTGGGAACGCGCAGCCGCTTGCAGAGCGCCCGCACTAATGGCAAACCTTTTCTTTCGTGAGCAATGTGCTGTGGCCAGGCATGTTCTGGCGTCAGGCCTTTGCCCAAATCGTGCACTAGCACCGCAAAGCGCGTAGGCACATCATAATGGGCGTCTGCGGCTATTTTTAAAGCAAGGTATTGATGCTCTAAAGTGTCAACCTCAGGGTGGTAAAGCTTGGGTTGCGGCACCCCTCGTAAGCTAGCTAGCTCAGGGAATAAAATAGTAAGAGCGCCGCATGCTTCTAATGTTTGAAAATAAACCTGCGGATTATTTTCTGCTAGTGCGGTGTGAGTTTCTTGCCATAAGCGCTCAGGGGCAATGCTCAGTAGTTCTTCTTCTGTGCTTAAAGTGCGCATGAGGGCTAGGGTTTCAGGGGCCACGGTAAACCCTAAATGATGAAAACGGGCGGCGAAACGAGCCACTCTTAATACACGCAGAGGGTCTTCTGCAAAAGCAGGGCTTACGTGGCGCAATAGGCGTGCTTTTAAATCTTCGCGGCCGCCGTAAGGGTCTATTATATGGCCGTCATTCGCTTGAGCCATGGCGTTGATGGTGAGGTCGCGGCGCAGCAAATCCTCTTCAAGGGTTACACTAGGGTGCGCATGTAGAGTAAAACCATGGTAGCCATGGCCTGTTTTGCGCTCGGTACGGGCAAGGGCATATTCTTCTTTGCTCTTGGGGTGTAAGAAGACGGGGAAATCTTTGCCTACTTGCTGAAAACCAAGAGTTTTCATTTGTGCTTCAGTGCTGCCAACCACTACCCAATCGTTTTCATGCACAGGCAGGCCGAGAAGTTGGTCTCGTACGGCGCCGCCAACAAGAAAAACAGATAAATCTTTCATCAACTACGAAACTCCTCACTGAAATAAAACGGGTAGCTCAAGCACTCTAGCACACTTGTGGAAAGTGCAAAAAATATCTGCATAAGGAAGTGTTAATGTAAATGCGTTAGTATGCACGCCGCTTATTTATTCATCACATTACATAGAAGGTTTTTCATGCCAATTACTGTTTGGGGGCTGGCTATTGCCCAAGCCCTATTAGGTACAGGAAATATCCTGCTGGTAACGGTTACCGCTTTAGTAGGAAGGGAGCTGGCCAGCCATCCCGCCCTTGTTACAGTGCCCATCGCTTTGCAGTTTGTGGGCACTATTTTATCCACCATGCCTGCCGCGCATATCATGCAGCGCTTTGGTAGGAAAGTTGGTTTTATGCTAGGCAATAGCATCGGCATTTTAGGGGCTTATGTGGCACTGCAGGGGTTGCTGCAAGGCAGTTTGTCTTTATATGCCTGCGGCACCTTCTTGATAGGTATGGCGGTGGGAGTGGGGCAGCAATATCGTTTTGCAGCCATTGATGCAGCTTCCGTAGCGCAACGGCCGAGAGCCATTAGTATGGTAATGGCTGGGGGGGTGTTAGCTGCCATCTTAGGGCCTAACTTAGCGGTATGGTTTCAAAATTGGTCCACTGAAAGCCAGTTTGCCGGTGCCTTTTACGGGCTGTTTATGCTTTATGTATTGGCGTTGGTATTAATTATGTTTTTGCCACTGACTAAAGCGCCAAAAGTTGAAAAGCATGTGACAGTGCGCTCGTACGGAGAGCTCTTTCAGCAGCCCTTGCTGCTAGGTGCCATGGTGTCGGGCATGATTGGCTACGGCATTATGGTGCTTCTAATGACGGGCACCCCGCTTATCATGGAAGAAAACAACCAACAGTTCCCAGCTATTGCACAAGTGGTGCAGTGGCACGTACTAGGGATGTTTGCACCTTCGTTTTTCACTGGGCACTTAATCCGCCGATTTACGGGGCGAAACGTTATTTTATGGGGCTGTGGGTTGTTATTCATTAGCGCGGTGATCAATATGCTAGAGGTAAGCTATTGGTACTTTTTGATCAGTATGCTGCTGCTTGGAGTGGGTTGGAACTTTACTTTTATCGGTGCCACGCATTTGCTCGCCTTTACCTATAAAAAAGAAGAGCAGGGCAAAGTGCAGGGGCTCAATGAGTTTATGGTGTTCACTGCCGCTGCGGTGGGCAGCTTGTTCGCAGGGCAGGGCATTGCTTGGTTTGGTTGGACGGCCCTAAACGTGTTTGCCATAGCGTGGGTAGCTATAGCGGCGTTCGTGATTTATAGGCTTGAGGACCCAGTGGGTCAGCAGGCGTAAAGCGAAAGGCGCTGTGGGTTAACAGCGCCTTGTTGGTTTTACAGTTTTCTTAAACCTAGCGGTAGGCCGTGTTCTTGAGGGATTCTGCGTGCTATGTCTTGTAAAGCACTTTGCAGCATTTCTTCCACAGTAGGGTGGTACCAAGGCATTTCCATGAGGCTATGTGCGGTTTCTTTACGGTCGATAGCTAAAGCAATGAGGCTTGCTAAGTGCTCCGCTTTTACGCCCACCATGGCTGCGCCTAATAATTGGCCTGTGTTGGCATCGGCATAAAGTTTCAGCATTTCGCTACCGTCCCCAAGAATACGGCAGCGTCCATTGGCACTTCCTAGGGCTGTACCTACTAAAATATCTTCTTCTTGTAGTGTGTCCCAGCCGGCGCCCACAGTAATAATGTCTGGATCAGTAAAGGCAATGGCAATGCTCGTTTTGCGTTGGAAAGCAATGGGGGTGTCTTGTGCGGCGTTGTAACCCGCCATGGCTCCTTCGTCAGCTGCTTCGTGCATGAGCGTTCTGTTGCTGTTGATATCGCCCACGATGTAAATGGGTAAGTCGCCCACCTGCATGGTGTTGGCATCGTAAATAACCTGGCCGCGTTCGTTGGTGGGGATACCTGCGGCAGCAATGTTAAGGGTGTCTAGGTTAGGCCGGCGGCCCAGTGAGGCGAGCAAGAGATCTATCTTGTGTTCTTTGCCGCCTGCTTTCATGAGCAAGCCATTTTTATGTGGGGTAATCTCTGCAGACTCCCCTAAATAAAAATCGAATTCCTTGCCGAAGCGTTCAATGGCTAGTGCGCTGAGTTCAGGGTCTTGAATGCCGCCAAGGGTATGGGCAATATCTGCGCCCACCACCTTAATGCCGAGCCTAGCAAGTGCTAACCCCATTTCTAAGCCTATGGCGCCTAAGCCAAGGATGCCTATACGCTCAGGGAGTGCATCTAGCTCAAATAACTGGTCTGTGGTAATGGTGCGATCAGCCACGGCTTCTAGCCAACTAGGTAGCACAGGGCGTGAACCAGAGGCAATAATAATCCGTTTGGCGTTCACCGTTATTTCGGTGCCATCTGCTTGAGTTACTTTTAGCGTGGTGGCATCAATAAACTCAGCGCGGCCCATAAGAAGATGGTCGCCTGCTGCACGCTTAGCGCTATTAGCTGCCCCACCGGCAAAACCATCTCGCTGGCGCTTTACTTCGGCCCAAGCCTTGGTGGTATCAATGCTAAGATGGTTTGCACCACTAATGCCAAAAGCGTCGAAATGTTGTTGTGCTTGCCAGGTGGCGCCTGCATGTAAAGCCACCTTTGAGGGCATGCAACCCACGCGGGCGCAAGTGGTGCCTAGCGGGCCTTGATCGATGAGTAAAAAAGATTTTTTAGCTCTTCTTACTTCTCGTAATGCGTACAACCCTGCGGTGCCTGCGCCAATAATAGCTACTTCTGTGTCTAGGCTTTGCGACATAACATCTCCTTAAGTGTGTATATCATAAATGCCTAATGTATAGCATTTAATGAGGCCGTGCACACAGAGTAGAGAATGTAGCAGAGGGGTGAAAGGGTTAGAGGCGCCAGGAGGCAATAATGTGCTGTTGCATGCGGCGTTTAGGTACTTCATGTTGCGGCACCGCAAAGTGGCTCACTGTTACGCCTTTGCGTTCCATGTCGTAGTGATGGCCCGCAATAAGAGGGTGCCAATCGGCAAGAGGGCGGCCTTCGTGGATACGGCGGTAAGCGCAAGAATCTGGCAGCCAGTTATATTGTGGCACATTGTTAGGGGTGAGCTTGTGGCAGGTGGGCACTCTGCGTAACCTGTTTTTGTAGTCGTGGCAGCGATTGTTATCAATGTCTAGCAGTTCGCAAGCAATGCCGTATACCGTCACTTCATTATTTTCCACATGACGAATAAGGCAGCACTGCGCACAGCCGTCGCATAATGCCTCCCATTCCTTTGCGTTTAACTCACCGAGTGAGAAACGCTCCCAAAATTTTTCGCGCATAAAAAATACCTGATGTACGTAATTTTCTGTTGTTTCTCTGCAGTTAGCCGCAGTTTCGGCGAGATTTTACGTTTTGTTGAAGGTAAAGGCTAATTTTTATGCGAAATAGTAAGGCGTGGCAGTACTGGCAAGATGCGAAACCATGGGCTTTGCGCTAGGGTGGAAAGCTCTCAACAAATCATGGTTAGGTAGTTATGGTGCAATTAAGATGGCTGTTGTTGTGTGTGGCTGCGTTGGGCGTGAGTGCTTGCGGTGTTCAAGAGGCGGAAACCAAGGGCGCAGATGAGCTTGAAGTGGGTTTTAGAGCTCAAGGCAATGAGCCCTTCTGGACCGTTACTGTACAAGAGGAAGGGTTGTTTTATAAAACACCAGAGTATTTAGATGGGCGTTTTATTGCAGCCACTAAACAGCAGCAAGAGGCTGCTTGGCACTATGTGGGCGAATGGAACGAACAGCCCTTTGAGCTCGTGGTAAGAAAAGAAGCCTGTGAGGATGACATGTCTGGTTGGGCCTTCAACTACAGTACACAATTAACCGTCAATGGCGCCACGTACAAGGGGTGTGGCAATGCAGTGGATGAAGAATATGGAGAGCCATAAACCGGTGGGGCGCTTTTTCGCCACGTCACCCTTTGGTGACATTGTTGGCGTGGTATCAGCAACGGGCTTGCTCTCATTAGATTTAGTGAGCAGTTTAAGCGAACCCATAGAACTACCTAATATTGCAGCGGCGGAACAAGAGAAATATCAGCAAGCTATTACAGCTTTGTTTGCTGGTGAAACCCCTGCTTGGTGGCCCAATTTAATACCGCAGGGTACTGCGTTTCAGCAACGCGTGTGGCAAGGGTTGTTGCAAATTCCCAAGGGCGAAGTATGGAGCTACGGGCAGTTGGCAGAGTTTATAGGTGCACCGAAAGGCGCTTCACGGGCAGTGGGTACAGCTTGTGGGCGCAACCCCATTGCATTGTTTATTCCTTGCCATCGCATTATTCGGCAAAACGGCGAGTTAGGGGGCTTTGGTTGGGGGTTGCCAATGAAAAGGCACCTACTGAAAAATGAAGGCATTAAATTGGTTTTTAGAGAGGCGCAAGAAGAGCAGCAGTGACGGTAGAGCTAATAGAAATTCGGCAACATTTAGAGCAGTTTGCACCTTTTCGGCATTTGTCTGAAAAACAACTCGACGAGGTGGCAGCTTCTGTTGAAGTGAGTTACTTCCAAGCGGGCACGGACATTCTTGTTTATGGGCAAGACGTCACCTATTTGCACTATATTCGTAGCGGCGCCGTGGAAGTGTACCGCTACAATGGCGAACTCTATAACCGTCTTTCCGAAGGGGATATTTTTGGTGAAACGGGCCTGTTACGGCAGGGTAAAATCCGTTTGCCCGCCACCGCTATTGAAGACTCGCTCATTTATTTCATCCCCGCCGCTATATTTTTCAAGCTTTGTGATGAAGACGAAGAGTTTGCAGATTTTGTGGAGCTACAGGGTGCGCGTTTACAGGCGGCCATGGATAAGCATTATTACGAGCACGATCTTATTTTAACGCGCATACGCTCATTGGTAACACATAGGCCCCTGATGGTGATGGAAACCGACTCTATCCAATCGGTGGCGCAGCGTATGAATGATAAAAACGTCACCTCTGCTTTGGTGTTAAAGAAGAGTGAGAAAGCGCGTAAAACGTTCCATGATGATCAGGGTGCGCCGTGGCAAATTGCGGGCATTGTGACAGATAAGGATTTCCGTACCCGTGTAGCAGCAGAAGGTGTAGCCATCAGCGAGCCCGTATCTACCGTGGTAACACCAGGCCTTATTTCGGTGCAAACCGATGCGTCTGTTTATGAAGCTATGCTCACTATGCTGCGCAATAACTTGCAGCACTTAGCTGTATTGAATAAACGCCAACCCGTGGGGTTGCTGAACCTTTCCGATATTGTGCGTTTCGAAACCCAAAGCAGCCTTTATTTAGTCGATAACATTTACAACCAAACCACTGTGGAAGGGCTAGCCGCGCTGAAAGAGCAGGTGAGTGTTGCTTTTGTGCATATGGTGACAAAGGGTGATAGCTCGCAAATGATAGGTAGTGCGTTATCTATTATTGCACGTAGTTTTGCTCAGCGTTTATTGGAGTTAGGCGAAGAAAAATTAGGGCCGCCGCCCGTGCCTTATTGCTTTATGTCGTTGGGTTCTATGGCGCGGCACGAACAAAGCTTGCTCACAGACCAAGATAATGCCTTGGTGCTAGATGATAGTTTTGATCCCGCTTTGCACGATGATTACTTCTTGCAATTGGCTACTTTTGTGAGCGACGGCTTAGATGCCTGTGGCTACCCATATTGTGATGGCCATGTGATGGCTACTAACATTAAGTGGCGCCAACCGTTAGCAGTGTGGGAGCAGTATTTTAGGCAATGGATTGAAAGGCCTACGCCTAAGCGCTTGCTACATAGCGGTATCTTCTTTGATATGGACCCTATCCATGGTGAAGAAAGTTTGGTGGAGAGTTTGCAGAAAACAGTAACAGAAGAAGCTCGTCGCCGCGGCCGCTTCTTGGCGGCTATGGCGAAAAATGCAGTGTCGCGTACACCGCCACTTGGTTTTTTTCGCACCTTTGTAATGGAAAAAGATGGTAAGGAAAACCGCAGCATTAACTTGAAGCACCGAGGCACAGCCCCCTTGGTGGATCTTATTCGTGTGCATGCATTAGCTTGTGGTTCAACGTCTGTAAATTCCTTCGACCGTATCGCTGATATTGCTGTGGGTGGGCAGTTGTCTGAGAAAGCATGTGAGCGGCTACATCACGCCCTTGAATTTATCGCCATGGTGCGCATTCGTCAGCATGCAGCAGACCTTAAAGCAGGTAATGAATTAGGTAACCGAGTGGAGCCTGAGCGTATTAGCCGCAGCGAAAAGCAAGGTTTGAAAGAGGCATTTCAGTATTTAAGCAGTGCGCAAAAAGCGTTGGTGGTGCGTTACCCAGGCGCAAACACAAGCCGTATACCCACATGATCAAACTCAGTTGGTTAGCCAAAAGAAGGCCGCAGCAGGCCGCTAAAGATACGTGGTTGGAGTATTACGCAGATCAAGCTGAGGTAAGCTTGCAACCCGCACTGCGTTCTTTTTATGCAGCCGGTGTGGTGCCAGGCAATACGCTTTTACAGGAGGCGCCTTTTGTTGCACTAGACCTAGAAACCACTGGTTTAAACCCAAGGCGTAATAGTGTGCTTAGTGTGGGATTGGTGCCATTTTCTGCGCAACGTATTTACCCAAACCAAGGACGGCACTGGATTGTAAAGCCCGAAGGAGATCTCACGGGGGAATCGGTGAAATATCACCATATTACCCATGCAGATGTGGAAAACGCGCCGTTGCTGACAGAGGTGCTCGATGATGTGCTAACCCATTTACAGGGGCGCATTGTGGTGTGCCATTACCATCAAATAGAACGGTACTTTTTACGCCATGCAGTCCAACGTTATTGGCAAGAGGAATTGATGTTTCCCATTGTTGATACCATGTACTTGGAGCGGCAAATTTTAAAGAAAAGCAGTGCTTTGTTGGTGTCTCGTTTGCGTCGGCAAGAAGTGGCGTCGTTGCGTTTAAGTGATAGCCGTCGGCGCTATGGGCTGCCGCTGTATATGGCTCACCATGCCTTTGTGGATGCATTGGCCACGGCAGAATTGTTGCAGGCTCAATTAACGCGCAATGGTTTTGCTACAAAGCGTTTGCGTGATGTGTGGTGTTAGCAGGTAAAAACAAAATCGCCAGCGCAGTGCTGGCGATTTTGTTGGGTGCTGGGTGTTTAGAAGTGGAAAATAGTACCCACTGAAACCGCCCATGGGTTTTCTTTTTGGGTATCGCTCTGGCCAAGTTTAATGATGGCTGTGCGGCCCGCGTTGGTGGGAGCACGGTATACGCCGTCGTTGTCGGTTTGTGCGTAGTTCGCATAGAACATGAGGTTAGGTGCGTATTGGTAATCAGCACCAATGGCGTACTGAGTGGCTCTGGGCTTTTTGTTGTCGAGATGAGCATTCGTAACACGTTCGTCGCGCACGAGATGGTGCACTTGCGTTTTTAATGCCACTTTTTGCGCAAGCTGGTAGCGCAAGCCAAGGCCATACACATCGCTGTTGGCAGGGCTTAGGTTGCCATCTAAACCAGATTTGTGGGCGTGGTTGTAAATAGCATTAACGCGCAGGTCCTCGGTGAGGTTAACGGAAGCCGCTGCACGGTAGGCTTTAACGTTGGTGTCATCGCCTGCAACAGGCAACCCCTTATCTTCATCATAAGCAATGGCCGCCCAGAAAGGCCCATTTTCAAATTCTAACGAGGCACTGTAAGCCACGGAACGATAGGTGGTGGCATGGCCTTCATCTGCACTGTTGGTGGAATATTGTGCTTTGGCGGTAATGCCATTTATTTTCGGGGAGGTGTAGTAAACGCTGTTACGGCGCCAGTTGTCTTGGCCGTCGGCCCCGGTAATGTTGCCCGCAGCACCCACTTGTGTGCTAAAGAGGTCGGTGCGCACACGGAGCAATTTAGTGGGGCTGTTCATGTTACCAATGCGCAACAGGCCCCAGTTGCCTTTGAAGCCCGCGAAAGTATCTTGGTCGAACCTGAATTTGTTGTCGTCGTGACCACCTTCAGTGATGTAAACAAAAGCTTGCGCTTGGTAAAGCACTTGTAAGTTGGCGTCTACATCAAAGCCACCGCGCACCCCAATTCTGCTGGTGTTGCTGGAAACGTTAAAGGATTGTGCGTTGCCATCAATGTCACTATTGATTTGGTCGGCAGATAAGTGAATGAGGCCATACACAGTGGGGCCCTGCACATTAGCGACGGCCACATTAGCAGTGAGGGTGGTGGCCAGTAAGGCGGGTGCCGCTAAAGTTAAAAGAGAACGCATAGTTATATTCCATTAAGTAGTTAGAGTTGTTCGTAGTATGCAGTGGGGCTATACCATAGCCATTGGCGCAGCCAGTGTGAATAAGTTCCCTTAGAATTTCTTTGACATAGGTTATATTTTTAAGTTTTCCTAAGATCTAGTGGATCTACTAGGTCGGCCGCAATGGCTAAGCCAACGAGGTCGGGCAGGCGCTCAGCGTGCAAGCGTTTCATCACTCTTGAGCGGTATAAGTCCACTGTTTTTACGCTAATATTTAGCTGTTCAGCGATCTCTTTGCTGGTATAACCTTTAACAAGTGGTAGCAAAACATCGTATTCGCGCGGTGTTAATTGCTCTAATTGTTGCGCTAAATCTTCTTGGTTTGCCTCAACACCGTGGTGTTTTTGCTGCTGCGACAGGGCTTGTTGAACACTGTCTAAGAGCAATTGCTCGTTATAAGGCTTCTCAATGAAATCCACAGCTCCAGCTTTAAAGGCGCGCACTACAATGGGTACATCTGCATGCCCGCTAACGAATATTACTGGGTAGGTAATGCCTAGTTCGTGCAGTTTTTCCTGCACGTTTAAGCCTCCCATTACTGGCATGCGTACATCGAGTAAAATGCAGGCGTTTAGGTGTGGCTCTAAAGCATCTAGAAACGCCTGCCCACCGGTAAAGGGGCGCACTTCTAAGCCCACCGATTCCAGTAACCAAACGGTTGATTCCAACATAGCCTCATCGTCATCTACGACGAACACTACTGGGGAATTACTCATTGTGTCTCCTGTTGTGTTGGTACTAATGGCAGCGTGCAGCGCAATACTAAACCACCGAAGGGTGAAGGTTGGGCGGTTAAGTCGCCACCAAAGCCTTCAATGATGGTGCGGCTCATGGATAGGCCCAAACCTAGGCCTTTCTCTTTGCTAGTAAAAAAAGGGTTGAACATCTTCGCTAAGGTTTGTTCGTCTGAGCCTGGGCCTTGGTCATGTATTGCCACTGTGGCTTTTTTATTGTTGTGTTGCAGCTCGATAATAATAGTAGAACCTTGGCGCTCATGTTTTTCCACATTAGCTTCTAGAGCATTGCGGATTAAATTAAGCAGCACCTGTTCTAATAGAGTGCGGTCAGCATACACGGGTGGTAGCTTGTGCTCACCTATGTAGCGCACTTTCACGTTTTCACGCTCTAGTTCCCATAAGCAAAGCGCTACTGTATCACTAAGTACTTGGCTGAGGTTAAGGGGCTCTAAGTGCCGTTTTCCTTTGCGTAAAAAAGTACGTAAACGGCTAATAACCTCAGAAGCGTGGTGCGCCTGATGGCCAATATGGTCTAAACCTTGGGCTACTTTGTCCAGAGAAGTAGGGGCATTTTGTTTTAGATGACGTTGGCAAGCGGCGGCAAAGTTGGCAATGGCTGCCAACGGTTGGTTCATTTCGTGTGCAATAGCGCTTGTTACTTCCCCTAGTGCTATAAGGCGCGCACTGTGGGCTTTGTCTTCCTGGTACTGCCGTTGCTCTGCCTCACGCAAAGCACGCTCTGTCATATCACGCATGATGAGTGAAAAATAACGCTCGCCGCCGGCAGATTTATGCGCCAGTAACACCAAAGAAACGGGGATGGAAGCACTGCCTTGCAATGGGGTGATGTTGGCATCACGGTTCCATGAGCCACGGCGCACAGCGGTTTTCCACCCCTCTTGTTGAATGGCTTGAAACGTGTTTTCGTCAAAAACATCAGCGAGGGAAGAAAGAGATTCAGGCTGTAGGCGCAGGGTTGAACGTGCTGCTTTGTTGGCGTATGTCACTGCACCTTGTAGGTTCACAAACAATACAATATCGGTGTTAATTTCCACCACCTCTGCCAAGCGGCGGCGGTTTTCCTCTGCTTGTACGCGTTCGGTGATATCGCGTGAAACACTCACTATTTCCACTACGGCGCCCGTGTAAGTGTCGCGAATGGCACGGCTTGCAGTTTCAAACCATAAATAATGGCCTGCTTTGTGGCGCAAACGATACGTCATGGTGTGGTAACCCAACTGCTGCAGCGCCAGTGCTGCACCTTGCGCGAGTTGTTTCAAATCTTTGGGATGAAATAAATCGGCCACAGAATTATGGCGCAGCTCTTCCGGCCAGTAGCCCAACAAGGACCAAGAAGCAGGAGAGGCATCTAAAAAAGTGCCGTCGGGGAGGTGTCGAGAAATTAAATCGGTGGTGTTTTCAGTAATTAGGCGGTACAAACGCCGCGCTTTAGTGGCTTCTCTTTCCTTTGTTAACGCGTCGGTAGCATCGGTGCCACGTACTAATACTTCATGGTTGTTGAGCGGAATATAGCTCCATAGAAATAGTTTGGTGCCGGCACTGGCTTCCACATTTTCGATAGCCCTGCGTTGCTGATAACAAGCTTGCGCGAGGGCTTTATGGTTGGCAGGTAAACAAGCTTCAAACGGCAGTTGCTCTAATTTGGCAAGTTCGAAAAAAGCTTGGTTAGCTTGCTGAATTGCGCCATTGGTATGAGTGCAAAGCGCGGAAGGCAGGGGCTCGGCGCTACTCATAGCAAAATGATAACTGTGTTTAGTTGCGCTAAGTGCAAGGTGTTCGAAGGCAGTTAATAAGTAAAGCAGCGGCGCGCTTTCTGCGGCTGCGCCAGTAGCGAGTGCTATAACGCTGTCATCGTTTGGGTGTAAGCGAAAGGGGGCGAGCAGGCCATAATGCCACTCGCTTCGCTTTAAGCTACTGATTAATCTACTTGTATTTAAGCGGCTGTTAGGCAGTTCCACGTAGCCCTTTTGCCGCAGTTCAGCACGCAAAAGTGTGTCTGTGACCCCCGCAGAAGCGTGCAAAGAAGGAGGTAGCTGAGGGCTCTCCATCTGAACGCGATAACGTTTTGTGTCGGCGTGCCAAGTAAAGAATAGGGCCTGTTCGATAAGTGGATGGCGCGTAAGAATATCGCATAGCGCCTGAGCTCTCTGAGCGGGCTCAGCGCTATCTTCTTGCTGTTGCTGCCATAGCTGTAGCAACAAAGAGAGTTCTCTGTAAATCTTGTTATTCATATAGTGTTATTCCTATACGCCTATAGTCTTACTTCCATTGTTGTCTCATATCTATTATAACTGTGACTAACGGTTCATGAATATCTGGAAGATAACGATAAAAATTGCTCAAACAACAAATGGGAACCTCACAATGTCAATTTATGAAGAAGGCTTGGCGCCAACTAAAGTAAACCATATTCCTTTAACTCCCCTAAGCTTTATTAAGCGCACCGCTGCTATTTACCCCAATTATCCATCGGTGGTACACGGTTCGCTACGCTACACCTGGGCTGAAACTTATGCGCGTTGCCGCCGTTTAGCTTCTGCACTGAGTGGCCGCGGTATTAGCAAGGGCGACACGGTGGCAGTTATGCTGCCTAATATACCGGCCATGATCGAAGCGCATTTTGGTGTGCCTATGCTAGGCGCAGTGCTTAATAGCCTGAATGTGCGGTTAGATGCCGACACTGTGGCATATATGCTTGAGCACAGTGAAACAAAAGTTCTTATTGCCGACCGTGAATACGGCGCCGTGGTGAAAGAAGCTTTAAGTTTGTTAGAGCAGCCACCCTTGCTTGTGGAAGTGGATGACCCTGAGTACGGCGAAGGCGAGTTGCTTAGTGAGTTAGAGTACGAAACGCTATTAGCCGAAGGCGACCCTGAGTTTGAGTGGTTATGGCCTGAAGACGAGTGGGAGGCGATTTCTTTAAACTACACCTCTGGTACCACGGGGCGCCCTAAAGGGGTGGTATACCACCACCGCGGAGCATTCTTAAACGCCATCGGTAACCAAGCCACTTGGTCTATGGGCTTGCATCCAGTGTACTTGTGGACGTTGCCTATGTTCCACACCAACGGTTGGTGTTACCCATGGACCATTACAGCGCAAGCTGGTGTGCACGTGTGTTTACGCCGCGTTGATCCACAGGTTATTTTGAACCTCATCCGTGAGCACACCGTTACCCATATGTGTGGTGCTCCAGTGGTGTTAAACGCTTTAATTAATATGCCTGACACCGCTAAAGCTGCCATCGAGCATCAAGTGGAAGCCATGACAGCCGGTGCGCCACCACCCGCAGAAGTAATTGGTGCCATCGAAAGAATGGGCATCAATATTACCCACGTATACGGCTTAACAGAAAGCTATGGCCCAGGCGTAGTGTGTGCTTGGCATGCAGAGTGGGATGAGTTGCCGGATGAAGAACGTGCCGTGCTGAAGTCTCGTCAGGGTGTGCCCTACGTGACTATGGGCGATCTCATGGTGGCAGACTCTAGCACCATGCAGCCGGTACCTAAAGACGGCGACACGGTGGGCGAAATCTTCTTGCGTGGTAATACCATCATGAAAGGTTATCTAAAAGATGTTGAAGCTACGGAAGAATCTTTTGCTGGAGGCTGGTACCACACGGGCGACTTAGCAGTGTGGCACCCTAACGGTTACGTGGAAATTAAAGACCGCTTGAAAGACATCATTATTTCAGGGGGAGAAAATATTTCCACCATTGAAGTTGAAGGTACCCTGTATCGTCACCCAGCAGTTTTAGAAGCAGCGGTGGTGGCAAAGCCCGACGAACGCTGGGGCGAAGTGCCTTGTGCATTCGTTACCTTAAAGCCCGGCCACGAAGCCACAGCAGAAGACATAGTGAAATTCTGCCGCGAACACTTGGCTGGCTTTAAGATTCCTAAGGCAGTGGTGTTCTGCGAGTTGCCGAAGACATCTACCGGCAAGGTACAAAAGTTTGTACTACGTGATTGGGCTCTAGAAGCCAACACACTTTAAAACACCGTATCCACTATTTTGCAGTACCAATCCTTGTTCACGCTGTGAGCAGGGGTTGGTTCACTGTGCCCCAAAAATAAAATTATAATTATAAAGGAATAATAAAATGCAACGATATCATCGTAAAAATGGTGAAGAGCAGCCGTTTTGGAAATTGGGTCCATTCGAAATACGTTTGCCATTTATCCACTACCGCTGGGAAACAGCGGAAATGATGCAAGCGCTGATCATGTTTGTGGTGAGCCTCGGCATGATCCCTCTATTACAAAGTTTGCTTGGTTTGCCTTATGAAGTCGCACTAGCCTATGTGGTGGTGTGTGGTATTGGCTTTATGCTGCCTGCCTTACTCGGCGTACCTTTTGTGCCTGGGTGGATCACTCCTGCTATTCCGGTGGTGATGTTGTACATGGGTGATTTCGAGCCGGGCCCTGAGGCTATTCAGGCTTTATTTGCGTTGCAATTAATTGTGGCGTTTATTTTCTTTTTCTTAGGTGTAACGCGGCTTGGTAGCCGGCTCGTGCAGCTAATCCCTATATCTATGCAAGCAGGCATTATTATGGGTGCAGGTATTGCGGCGCTCACCGGTGAAATTCAAAGTGGTGGCCGTTTAGCAGCAACCCCTATTTCACTTATCATCGGTTCGCTCATTTGCTTGTTCTTTATGTTTTCACATTCTTTTCAGCAACAGCTGAAAAAAAGCAAAATTGCACGGCAAATCGTTAATTACGGCATGGTGCCAGGTATGCTCGTGGCTATTTTTGTGGGCATTGCGATTGGTGAATACGATATGCCAGCCATTGAGTGGGGCATTACGAAGCCTGCTTTTGCAGAAATGTGGCAATACCTACCTTTTGTTGTGGGTTTTCCTGACGCAAAAATCTTCCTTTACGCCATTCCCACCGCAGTAATTGCTTACGTTATTGCGTTTGGTGACATTATTGTGGGGCAATCGCTCATGGAGCGTGCAGATGAAATACGTTCGGACGAAGTGATCAACACTGATATTGATCGGGTGCATATTGTCACCTCCATGCGTAATTTCTTGCACGCTTTCTTTGCGCCATATCCTGGTTTAGCCGGGCCTATTTGGACAGCGGTGGCCGCCACTATGGCTGAACGCTATCGGTACGGCCGCGATGCGATGGACTCCATTTATAGCGGTGCGGGCACTTTCTGGATCGCAGGTTTCATTGCGCTGTTCATTTTGCCGCTTGTTACCTTCTTCCAACCTGTGTTGCCCATTGCCTTATCGTTAACATTAATCTTAACGGGCTACATTTGTTTAATTGTGGGCATGGAGCAACTGCAAAATAACCTGCAACGTGGAGTAGCAGGCGCTATGGCAGTGGTATTAGCGGTGTATGGTGCTGGTTGGGGGTTAGCTGTGGGTGCTGTGCTATACATCTTTATCGAGAAAGAACAGGTGTTTGGCCGCGCTAATAAAGAGAAAGCGGTGGAGGAAAAGCCAGCAAACAGCTAGGCTAAACCGTATCTTGAAAATGAAGAACACCCGCCTGTTGGCGGGTGTTTTGTTCCATTATAGGGAGAGAAAACATGCAAGATGTAGTGATTGTTGCGGCACGACGCACCCCCATTGGTGCTTTTATGGGTAGTTTATCGTCTGTGAGCGCAGTAGATTTGGGGGCGACGGTTATCAAGCAGTTGTTAGCGGATACCGGAGTGGCAGCAGAGAGCGTTGATGAAGTGCTTATGGGGCACGTATTAACAGCTGGCGCTGGGCAAAATACGGCGCGCCAAACTGCACTTAAAGCAGGCTTGCCTGTGGGTGTTGCAGCCATGACATTGAATAAAGTATGCGGCTCTGGGCTAGCAGCAGTGCAGCTGGCAGCGCGCGCTATTGCCTGCGGTGATGCTGAAGTGGTGATTGCTGGAGGCCAAGAAAGCATGAGCCTTGCGCCTTATGTGTTGCCGAAAGCGCGCAAAGGTTTACGCATGGGGCACGCACAAATGTTGGATACCATGATCCATGATGGTTTGTGGGATGCATTTAATGATTACCACATGGGTGTAACCGCTGAAAATTTAGCAGAGAAATACGGAATTACCCGTGCAGAGCAAGATGCGTTGGCAGCTGAATCTCAGCAGCGTGCTGTGGCTGCTCAAGAAGCCGATAAGTTCGCGGCAGAAATTGTACCTGTGAGCATCATGGATCGCCGTGGTAACGAAATAGTGGTGGATAAAGATGAGCAACCACGTGCAGGAACCACGGCCGAAAGCTTAGCAAAATTAAGAGCGGTATTTAAAAAAGAGGGCACCGTTACAGCGGGTAACGCCTCTACGCTTAATGATGGGGCAGCGGCAGTGATGGTGATGAGCGCGAGCAAAGCTAAAGAGCTTGGCTTGCCCGTGTTGGCGCGTATCGCTAGCCAAGGCAGTGCTGGTGTAGAGCCGGCTACGATGGGCATTGGCCCCGTTCCTGCAACACAAAAGTGTTTGGCCCGTGCTGGCTGGAGCGTGGCTGATTTGGATTTAGTGGAAGCCAACGAAGCGTTTGCTGTGCAAGCTTTATCTGTTACTAAAGAGCTGCAATGGGATTTAGACAAGGTTAACGTGAACGGTGGCGCCATTGCTCTAGGGCACCCCATTGGCGCATCAGGCTGCCGTATTCTAGTAACGCTGTTGCATGAAATGCAGCGCCGCGATGCTAAGAAAGGGTTAGCCACCTTGTGTATCGGTGGCGGCCAAGGGGTGGCCTTAGCAGTAGAAAGAAGCTAAAGCGATTAGTAATTAATAGAACGGCGCAGTTTTTTGATTTCACCGCGCCGTTTTTTATTGTCTAAACGACGACGTTTGGCCGCCTTGCTAGGTTTAGTGGGGCGGCGTTTTTTTGGCGTTTGGGTGGCCTGAAGAATAATGGCTTGTAATCGCTCCAACGCATCTTGCCGATTCATGGGTTGGCTGCGGTGGCGTTGGGCTTTAATAGTGATGATGCCGTCTTTATCCACGCGTTGGTCTGGCATTGCTAGCAAACGCTGCTGTACTTGCTCGGGTAATGATGAGTTGGGTATCGAAAATTGCAACTGGATGGCAGAAGATACTTTGTTCACGTGCTGCCCACCTGGGCCTTGGGCACGGATGGCAGTGAGTTCTATTTCGGCTAACGGAAGTTGGATATTGGGGCTGATATAAAGAGTGTTATCACTCACAGTGTGTGTTGTTCTCCTTGTGTTGTGGTTCGTTATTGCGTTTTTGGAAACGCTTTAACGATAAGTATTGTAGCAGTTGTTTGCGCTCAAAGAGCACAATTATAATTAGTGAAATAGCGAAGGGAATAATGAGGTAAAAAAGGCGGAACACCAGTAAAGCAGCGATGATGTCGGCGGGGTTTACCTCGGGTAGGGCAAATAAAAATAAGGTTTCTAACACCCCTAAGCCACCAGGGGCGTGGGAAATAAGTGCAGCAGAAAACGAGGCAAGGAATACGCCTAGCACAATTAAAAACCCCGGATTACTTTCAGCGGGCAAAGCAAAATAAATAATAGCTGCAGCGCCGAGCAATTCTAGCGGGCCGATAATCAACTGTTTTTTAACAATGGGCATAGCTGGGTAGTGAAGCTGAAAACGCTTGAAGCGGATGGCAGGCAAGCCTAACCGGCTAGCAAGCACATAAAGCGCTACTAGGCTAAGTAAGGAAGCACTAACAGCATAAGGCAACCAAGGAGCGGGTTCGTCAAAGGCTAGCTGAAGGATGTCCGGTTGTAAAAGAATCACGATGCCACCGAGCAAAATGGTGCCAAGGGCAAACGTGAACGAACAAAGCCCCACAAGAATACCTACTTCGGTGCCCGTGAGGCCTTTAGCGGTATAGGCTCGATAGCGCACCACTGCCCCCGATGCCACCGAGGCACCAATATTATGTGCTAAGGCGTAAGTGGTGAACGACGTGGCGGCCACATAGGGCCAAGATATGTCTCTTTCTAAATGTAGCAGAGCAATGCGGTCGTAACCTGCCAAAGCAAAATAAGCAACGCCAGTGGCTAAGGCGGCAAGGATCCAACGATGTAAAGGTATGGCATCGAGGCTCAGTAAAATATCGTCAATGGAAATATTGCGTAATTGATGCACGAGTAGCCATGCTGAAAACAGCACGGCTAATAAGCCAATGATTGGCCATATATGTTCCTTTGACAGTCTCACGGAGTGAATGCTTCCTTGGTGCTAATGTTGGTGCACATAAACGATGGGCGGTTAGTTTTCTTTTACGCCCACGTTAATTCCTTGGTCTTGTAAATCTGCATGGTACGAGCTGCGTACCATTGGCCCCGAGGCAATACCGGTGAAGCCTAGTTCCTCGGCAAAACGCGCGTACTCATTAAATTCATCGGGGTGCACGTAGCGCTCCACTGGTGCATGGTGCGGGCTAGGCTGTAAATATTGGCCGATGGTAAGGCGGTCCACATCGTGAGCGCGTAAGTCTTTAAGTGTAGCGAATACCTGTTCCTTCGTCTCGCCAAGGCCCACCATAATGCCCGATTTTGTAGGGATATGTGGGTTGTGTTGCTTGAACACTTGTAGCAATTTTAATGAGTGGTCGTAACGTGCGCCAGGACGTACTCGCTTATATAAATCGGGCACGGTTTCAATGTTGTGGTTGAACACATCAGGCGGTGTGGCAGTGAGCAAATCCACCGCTTCGTCAAGGCAACCGCGGAAATCTGGCGTTAAAATTTCGATGCTCACATCAGGTGTGCGTGCACGAATGGCGCTAATGCAATCGACAAAATGTTGTGCGCCTCCATCTTTTAAATCATCCCTGTCCACGGAAGTGATGACCACAAAGCTTAGGCCCATGCTTTCTACGCTTTCTGCCAGTTGGATAGGCTCGTTAGGGTCTAAGGGGTTTGGGCGGCCAAAAGCAACATCGCAAAAAGCACAGCGGCGTGTACAAATATCACCCATAACCATAAAGGTTGCTGTGCCGTGGCTAAAGCATTCAGGCAAGTTAGGGCAAGCGGCTTCTTCGCAAACGGTATGTAGCTTTTGCTTGCGTAGCATATCCTTAACTTGTTGAATTTTACCGCCTGCAGGCACGCGCACTCGAATCCAATCGGGTTTGCGTAAGGGGGCGTCTTCATCGATGAGAGGGATGGTTCGAACCTTGCGTTCACCACGGAGTTTTTCACCAATGGCGACTTTACGGCGTGATGGATGCGTGCTCATGACAATTCCTCGGTTACATGTGAAGGGGAGGCGGACATTGTAGCAGCCTCATTAAGAGGATGTGCGGGCAATGTTTCAAATATCAATGTGTTTTGTGTAAGCGCAAGTTGCTCTTGCAGTGCTTGAACGAGCGCTTGCTCTACTTGGCTGCGTGAAGGATTGAGCCCTTCAAGTTGGAGGCTCGTCATGGGCTGCTCTGCGTAACCGCAGGGATTAATGCCTAAAAATGGTGACATATCCATGTGTCGGTTTAAGGCAAGCCCGTGGTAGCTGCGGCCCCTGCTAATGCGCAATCCGAGCGAGGCTATTTTGCGTTCATCATCCACATAAACACCAGGAGCATTAGGCCTTGGGTTGGCGTTGATGCCAAAAGGGGCTAAGGCAGCAACAATGGCGTTTTCAATACCTGAAACCAGAGCACGAGCCCCCATGCCTTTGCGTGCCAAGTCGATCAGCAAGTAAATGACGGTTTGCCCGGGGCCATGGTACGTTACTTGGCCGCCGCGGTCGCATTGCACCACTGGAATATTGTTGGTGTTAAGAATGTGTTCTTTTACGCCAGCTTGGCCAAGCGTGTAAACAGGAGGGTGTTCTAAAATCCAAAGTTCGTCTGGCGTGTTGTTATCTCGCTGGGAGGTAAAAGCACGCATGGCTTGCCAGCTGTCCTCATAGGGAACCTGCGTTAAGTAACGCAGGTGGAGTATTTGCTCGGTCATATTATTTTTAAGAACTCAATAAAAGTAGCTTAAAACACCACCTTAACGTGCGGCGAAGCGTTTAGTGCTGCATAAATGGCGCGCACTTGGTCTGCGTTATCGACCGTGAAGCGGGCGTTTACAGAAATAAAATTCCCTTTAGAGCTAGGCACCACGTGCATATGCTCATTTGGATCAAAGGCAGGAATTTGCTCTGTAATCACCGCTGTAACCACTGCTTCAAGTGGGCTCCCAGTGGCACCTAGCACTTTTAACGTCATGGTGTGCGGGAATTCCCACAGGTGTTCATTTACTAAGGATGTCATGGTTTACTCCAAGCCACACAAGCGGCGTTTGAAATGGGTGTAGTGGTGGGCCATTTTTAACCAAACCGGCCCCGGTGCACCATCGCCCACAGGTTTGTCATCAAGCATTACCACAGGAAGAATAGCGCGGGTAGAACTGGTAGCCCATATTTCATCTGCTTCCTGTAATAGGCTCAGCGGAATATTTTCCTCACGCACTGCCACATTATTAGCGAGGCAAAGCTCGATAATAACATTACGCGTTACGCCGCCAAGAATTTTGTGGCTCTTAGGCGGTGTTATCACCATGCCGTCTTTTACAATGAAAAGGTTGCTAGACGCACCTTCCATGGCAAATCCCTCGTTGATCAGGATGGCTTCCGCAGCACCTTGGCTTGCAGCTAGTTGGCTCATCAACAAATTGGGCAATAAGCCTATGGATTTTATGTCGCAACGTTTCCAACGTAAATCTTTAGCTGTGATAGCTTTGATTCCCGTGGCGGTACTGGGTTGGTCACTTTCAGGGATGGCCATGGGGTGTACCATGGCAAACACCGTGGGCGCCGTGGTGGCCGTTGGGAATGCGTGTTCTCGTTTAATGGGGACACCGCGTGTGATTTGCAAGTAAATGCTTAAATGTTGCGCTGTGTTGCGCTGAATTAACTCGCTGCATATCTGCTCCCACTGTGCGTGAGTGTGGGGCGAGGGTAGTGCGATAGCATCAAGGGAGTAATCGAGGCGCCTTAAGTGTTCGGCCAACCTAAAAGGTTGGCCGGCATACACAGGGATGACTTCGTAAACACCGTCGGCAAAAAGGAAACCACGGTCTAAAGGTGAAATCCGCGCCTCTGCCAAGGGCAAAAATTGCCCATTGAGGTAGGCAATGGTCACTAGAAGAAACCTGTAACCAGTAGCACTAGATGGTGCCATAGGCGCTTGAAGATACCGCCTTTTTCCACATCTTGTTGTGCCACTAGGGCTGTAGTAGCCAAAACTTTATCTTCTAATTTAATGTTTAACTCGCCCAACACATCCCCTTTGTTGAAGGGTGCGCGCAGGTGCTTGTCTATGTTGATGTCTATGCTAAGGGATTCTTCACTGCCTTTAGGAATAATAATAGAAAAAGGTTCCGCGATCCCAAGTGTTGCGGTGTCTTGGTTGCCTAACCACACTTTAACTGTGGTCACAGTGTCTTCTGTGGTAAATGGGGAGTAGCTGTCAAAGTTACGGAAACCATAGCGCAGTAGTTTTTGCGATTCATTGGCTCGTGCTTGCTCTGAACTGGCTCCCATCACCACAGAAATTAAACGTAAACCATCGCGTTCCGCGGAAGCCACTAAGCTATAGCCGGCTGCATCTGTATGGCCTGTTTTTACGCCATCAACACTGCTGTCTTGCCACAAAAGAAGGTTGCGGTTGGGCTGACGAATGCCGCCATAAGTAAAGTATTTCTCGCTGTAGAGTTTGTAGTTATCAGGGTATTCCTGAATGAGCGCGCGCGCGAGAATAGCCATGTCTCGTGGGCTACTGTACTGCGCTTCGTCTGGCCAACCTGTGGCGTTTTCAAAGTTACTGTTTTTCATGCCTAGGCGACGGGCATGTTCATTCATAATGTCAGCGAACGCACCTTCGCTTCCGGCAATGTGTTCGGCTAACGCCACCGCAGCATCGTTACCAGATTGAATAACAATGCCTCGGAGGATGTCTTCCAAGGGCACTTGTGTGCCTTCCTTGATAAACATGCGTGAGCCGCCCATACGCCAAGCTTTGACGCTCACGTTAACAGGCTCGTCGAGCTGTAAACGGCCGGTTTCCACCTCGTAGGCAGCGATGTAGTCGGTCATTATTTTCGTTAAGCTGGCGGGTGGTAGCTGTTCATCGGCATTTTCTTCTGTGATGACGTGCCCAGTGGCAGCCTCTATGAGAATGTGGCCCTTGGCATTAATAGTGGGGGCACTGGGTAAAGCCGCCATGGCGGTGAGAGGAAGGCTGAGGAATGACGTGAACAGTAACGTTTTGCAGTGTTGTTTAAATACGGAAATCATCGATGTTGGTTCCTGTTGTGTGGGCCTTAGGTATGCTGCATATCCTAAGGCACCCACGATAAATCTGAAAGAAAAGCAAGATTAAAAATAGCGCTTGCGGCTTTGCTTTGTTAAGGGGTTACTCTCACAGTATTGCGGTACCCCATGCCTTTTAGTTCTTGCTCGGCACGTTTTAAACTGCTTTCGGAATTGAAAGGCCCTACCCAGAGACGATATAAACGTTGCCCGTCTCGGTTTAGAGGACGAATGGCCACTGGGTAAGTCATTTTTTGCAGTAATTCCTTTTGTAGCCACTGCGCTCGATCAGCTTGTGCGTAAGCGCCTAGCTGCAAGTACATCTCGCCGGGAGGCGGTGGGCTGTCTGCCGCAGCGTGTATGCCACTTTGCATCTCTTTCTTGGCGGTGCCACCCGTGGCGCTGGCAACATTGCGTTGCGTGGTGCTCATTACTTCTACACGTACGCGGCCGGTGCCATTTTGATCGATATCTAACGCTTTAGCAGCGGCCCAAGAGAGGTCGATTTCTCTATCTGGATGAAAAGGGCCTCTATCGTTGATGCGCACGATAACAGATTTGTTGTTATCGAGGTTGGTAACACGTGCGAATGTTGGCAAAGGTAAGCTTCTATGTGCCGCGGTGAACTGGTACATATCATAAGGCTCGCCGCTTGAGGTGCGGTGGCCATGAAATTTGCTTCCATACCAGGAAGCAATGCCTTCGGCGACATAGCCCTCAGAGCTTGGCAGCACATGGTAGGTTTCACCAAACACAGTGTAGGGTGAGTGGTTGCCATACTTACTAGGGTTTTCTGGCTTAGGCTTTGGTTGTGGGATTTTCGCCACATCAACTACTTTTGTAGGAGGTGGGCCACTGTCATGCTTCTGCGTATAGCGATCGCTGCCGGGCGCAGTTTTGGATGGGTCCGGAGTTTCTGCTGGCGCAGCTGTGCTCTCTCCTTCTGTTGGTGAAGGAGTTTGCATGGTGGTGGCGCAGGCGCTTAAAAGTAAAGCGGCTGCGATAGGAGCTAATAAAGACCAGCGCAAGGATTAATCCTCCATCTTTTCTTTAATGGCCTGGCTCAGTTGAAATACCGCCATGGCATATAAACGGCTGTGATTATAGCGCGTAATGGTGTAGAAGTTATCAGTGACTAGCCAGTATTCATTGCCTTGCGCTCCGTCTAAAACGAGAGGCGCTACTGCTGTGTTGCCAGGTAAATTAAAGCAGAACGCATCGGGTGCCTGCTGGCACGAAACGGGCGTGGCGCCGGCTTTGGCCGCTGCGGCGAGTGTGGTGCTTGGCTTATAGTCTGTGCTGAAAATGCTTACGTTAGCATTGTTGCTAAGGTTTGCTCGCGCTGCCACAGGTAAATCAGCTTGCCATTTATGTTTAGCGAAGTAATTCGCCACGCTGTGAATAATGTCGGCTTTGCTGCTAATGAGGTCGACTCTGCCGTCGTTATCACCGTCTACGGCGTAAGCGCGATAGCTAGAGGGAATAAACTGCGGCATTCCCAACGCACCTGCGTAAGAGCCTTTTACTTGGCTAATATCAATGCCAGCGTCGCGCTCTAACAAAAATAAGTGTTTGAGTTCGCTGCGGAAAAACTTAGCACGAGGAGGGTAATCAAAGCCAAGTGTTGCTAAGGCATCGATGGCTTTCCAACTGCCCGTGTTGCGGCCATAACTTGTTTCTACGCCCACAATAGCGGTAATGATTTCTGGTGGTACGCCGTATTTAGCTTCGGCTGCATCAAGTGTTTCTTTATTTTCTTGCCAAAACTGAATGCCTTGGTTGATGCGTTGATCTTGCATGAAAATGTTGCGGTATCGGCCCCATGTCATGGTGCCTTCTGCAGGGCGAGAAATAGCATCGAGGATTTTTTGCTGGCGCTTGGCTTGGCCAAGCACATTGCGTACGTGTTGCGGGCTGATGCCTTCCTGGCGTAACTCTTCAATAAAAGCCTGGCCGTCAGCACTGTTGACGTAAGAAGCTGAGGCGGTGAAAGGAGCAACAAAAAGAGAGGTTGCAGCGATTAGTAGGCTAGTTTTTGTTAATTTCATAATGAACCCTAACGCGAATGTATGTGTAGTTTTCGGTGAGTATGGATAGACATGAGTACACCGAATCCTGCTAATAAAGTGATAATAGAGGTGCCGCCATAACTAACAAGAGGGAGCGGAACTCCCACCACGGGCAGCAAACCAGTGACCATACCAATGTTGACGATCACATAAACAAAGAAAGTCAGGCCGATGGAGGCGCTGAGCAAACGTCCAAAAGTATCTTGTGCTTGGTAACTAATCAACAAGCTACGCAGAACAATTGTTAAATAGCAGGCCAAAAGCACTAGAAAACCTAAAAATCCAAATTCTTCTCCTAGTACAGCGAAAATAAAGTCGGTGGAAGATTCTGGGAGAAAATCTAGCCGAGATTGAGTGCCTTCAAACCAACCTTTTCCTGTTAATCCGCCTGAGCCGATAGCTGTTTTAGATTGGATAATATTCCAGCCGGCACCCAGTGGGTCGGCTTCAGGATTTATAAATGTATCGACCCTGCGCCTTTGATAATCATGCAAAACAAAATAATAGGCAAGTGGGGCTGCAACAGCGATTAAGCTAGCAGTTAACAAAATCAAGCGCCAAGAAAGCCCTGCGATGAATAAGGCAATAAGGCCGCCTGCGGCCACTAATAACGCGGTGCCAAGGTCGGGTTGCAAGGCAATAAGTAGGGAGGGAAGCGCCACAATCGACAGCGCTATAAATACGTCTTTAAGGCGGGCTGGCAGGTGGCGCTCATGAAAATACCACGCCACCATGGCAGGAGCTGCTAGTTTAAGCAGTTCGGCGGGTTGAAAGCGGCCTAAGCCAGGAATGCTTAACCAACGTTGAGCACCTTTTATTTCAGTGCCTGCTACGAGCACCAGCAGTAAAAGGATGAGGCCGCCAGCATAAATTATGGGCGTCCAAAAGCGCAGTACCCGTGGTGGCACTTGCGCTAACAACACCAACGCGCCCAAACCAATGCCGATGCGAATGCTTTGTTTGTTCGTCACTGCCATATCAGCGTTAGCGGCGCTATAGAGCACCCATAAGCCAAAGCCAGACAGGAGCAATAATGTAATCAGCAGGGGCGGGTCTAAATGCAGGCGCGATAATAGGCTGGGCGGGGTGGTATCGAGCGACTCCCCTGGTAATTGACGATAAAAATGTTGCTCAGCCATAGTGTTATTGTGCTCTAGTTTGCAGTAATAAAGGGTTCGTGGGTGATGATTGCTGAGGGAGGATCAAGCTCGCCTTCCTCATTTAATAGCCATGCATCCATTACTTGCCTAGCTATGGGGGCTGCTGTTGAGCCTCCGCCGCCGCCGTTTTCCACAAGAGCCACCACTGCAATAGCAGGGTTTTCTAACGGAGCAAAGCCGATAAATAAAGCGTGGTCTCGTAAACGCTCTTCGATTTCTTGGGCATTGTACTCTTCCTCGTTCGACAGCGAGAAGACTTGAGAGGTTCCAGTTTTGGCGGCAATGTTATATTCCGGCGTGCGAATGCGGCGCGCGGTTCCCCTTGCATCTGTAACCACAGCGGCCATGGCTTCATGCATGTAGTCCCAATCTTTGCTGTCCTTTAGCTCAATATTTGGAACCGTGGGAGGCGTAAAAAATTGTGCCACGCGAGGAACCATCTGTTGGCCCTTACGCGCCAAAATAGCCGTGGCAGCAGAAAGTTGTAAGGGGGTTGCTAGCATATAGCCTTGGCCGATACTCGCATTAACGGTGTCGCCGTGATACCAAGCTTGGTTTAGCGTGGCGCGCTTCCATTCACGCGAGGGAAGTATGCCGCGGTATTCGCCGGGAAGGTCGATGCCTGTTTGTTTGCCGAGGCCGAATTGATCCATGAACTCATGGTATTTGTTGATGCCCAAGGTGAAGGTCATATCGTAAAAATAAGTATCGCAAGATTCCACCACGGCGCGGCGCATGTCCACATGGCCGTGGCCGCCTCTTAGCCAATCTCGGAACACACGCTTTTCACCTTCTAAACGGTAGTAACCTGGATCCCAAATCGTGCGCGACCAATTAGTAACACCAGCATCTAAGCCTGCTAGGCCAGCCATGGGTTTGATGGTGGAGCCAGGGGCGTATTGGCCTTGAAGTGCACGGTTAAACAGAGGTTGGTCGCGGTCGTCACGATAGCGAGCATAATCCGCGTGTGAGATCCCAGTGACGAAGAGGTTTGGGTCGTAAGCTGGGCGGCTAACAAAAGCAATGACGCCGCCGTTGCGTGGGTCGATGGCCACAATGGCGCCGCGGCGATCTTCTAAAGCATCCCAAGCGGCTTGCTGAATATCTAAATCGAGATGCAGGTGGAGGTCAGAGCCCGGTAGCGGAGGTTCTTCTTGCAACACGCGTAATATGCGGCCGCGTGCATTGGTTTCTACTTTTTGATAGCCGGCTTGCCCATGTAAATAACGTTCGTAAAAACGTTCAACCCCCGTGCGGCCGTGAAAGTGGGTGCCGCTATAATTGCTTTTTTCTTCTGCGGTCATGTTTTCAAGGTCGGTGGTGTTAATACGGTTTACATAACCTAAAACATGGGCGAATAGCTCGCTATAGGGATAGTGTCGCGTGGGGGTGGCATCAATACGAACGCCTTGTAATACGTGCTGGCGCGCTGCAATTTGCGCCACTTGCTCTTCATTCAGCCGAGATTTCAGCGGAACGGGCTCCCAAGGGCGGCGCGGGCTATTTAAGCGACGATGAAAACGTTCGATGTCGCTATCTTGAAGTTCCACCCATTGGTCAATTTCATGGAGTAAAGAAAGCAGATCTTCCGCTTGTTCGGGCACCACTGATAAGGAAAAGTCGGCTTGGTTTTCTGCAAGTAAGCGCCCTTTGCGGTCGTAAATGAGGCCACGGGGTGGGGCGATGGCTATAGTTTGTACGCGGTTTTTGTTGGAAAGTGTGGTGTATTTTTCGTGTTCAATACTTTGCAACCAAAAAAGACGGCCCACCAGTAAGGTGCTGCATAACACCACAGCAATCGTAGCCCACAAGAGGCGAAAAGCCACTATACGTTGCTCTTGATGGTGGTTTTTAAGCGTAATAGGAGAACGCATAAAAGGCGTTTTCTTTTGCTGGTTACTCACGGCATCTCTTTCAAACTGAGTGTGGGTGTTTTATCGATGGTATGGATGCCCTTGTAAGAGGCTCCATACACGATAAACCTGCTCTGCAATAATTAAACGCACCAAAGGATGTGGCAAGGTTAAATCTGAGAGTGACCACTGTTCATGGCATGAGGCTGATAAACTGGGGCAAAGACCATCTGGGCCGCCCACTAAGATCACCATATCTTGGCCTATCTCTCGTGCCGCGCTAACGGAGCGGCTGAGGCTGTGTGTGTCATGGCGTTTGCCTTTCACTTCTAGCGCTACCCGTAATGCTTGTGGCCAACGCTGTAATTGCTTCGTAATAAGCTCGGCTTCTTTCTTAATGAGCACGTCGATGCTAGCGCTGCCACGCTTCGGAAGGGGCAACTCAACGATGTCTAAGCGTATATCGCCTGCCAAGCGCTTTTGGTACGCCTTAACGCCATCGTTCACCCAGGCGGGCATTTTAGTGCCCAGTGTGATCAGCCGGATATACAAAGCTTACGACTCTTTCGGTATGGGCTTTTGGTTTGGATCTTGCCAGAGCTTCTCGAGGTCATAGAATTCACGCATGGCTGGAAGCATAACGTGAACAATAATGTCGCCTAAGTCTACGAGTAGCCAATCCCCATCGCGTTCACCCTCTATTCTTACTGTGCTGCAGCCGGCCGCTTTGGCTTTTTCAGAAACGTTGTGTGCAAGGGCGCGCACATGGGTGGAGGAGGTGCCTGAAGCCACCACCATATAGTCAGCCATGCTGGTTAGCGCTTGTATGTTTAAAACCGTAACATTTTGCGCTTTTAAATCATCTAACGCGGTGGTGGCCACCTGCAGTAAATCATCCGATATTGTCATAGTCATCCTGAATAAAAATTAACGGGCTTATAGTAACGAATTTATTGCTTGGCCACACCATATAAACCATGAGAGGTGATGTAAGCCATTACGCTGTTGGGCAACAGTTCGCTGTATTGTTGTGTTGCTAGTTCTTCCCGTATGCGCGTGGAAGAAATATCCATGCTAGGCATAGCAAGATGAATGCGACGGCCGCTTTGTTCACGCATAACAACATCTGCTGTGGCACTAGGGAAAGCAGCCAACACATTTGGGTGTGCGGTGGCGCCTTGGGGGCGCGGCAAAATAGCAAGATGGCATAGGGAGGCGTATTGCTCCCACTCATGCCAACGATGAAGCTGCGCGAAGCTATCGCCACCAATAACCCAAATTAAAGCAGCCTGTGGGTGTTTCTCGCGCCAATGGCGCAAGGTGTTTAGCGTCCACGAGGGTCCAGGTTGTTGCAGCTCCCAATCGCTAACGTTAAGTTGCGGGAAAGGAGCGCAAGCAAGCTCAAGCATGGCTAAACGGTGGGCGGCACTGGTGTTCGGGCTGTCTTTGTGAGGTGGCGCGGCATTGGGCAGCAGCGTTACTGGGCAGTGCAAGGTGTCTGCCACAGTAAGGGCCACCTGTAGGTGGGCCTTGTGAACTGGGTCAAACGTGCCCCCAAATAATGCCAGCGGCGTTAACTGGGGGCGTGAAGATGTGATCATTGGCGAATATGCCCGTCTCCGAGTACTACCCATTTTTGGCTTGTTAAGCCGTGTAAGCCTACGGGGCCACGAGCGTGTAGTTTGTCGGTGGAAATACCTATTTCTGCACCAAGGCCATATTCAAAGCCGTCAGCAAAGCGTGTGGATGCGTTGATCATAACGGAGCTGGAGTCTACTTCTCTTAGGAAGCGACGGGCAGTGGTGTAGTTTTCGGTAATAATGCTTTCGCTGTGCCCAGAGCTGTACTGATGAATATGATCGAGGGCTTCTTCAAAGTTAGCCACAATACGAATGGCTAGAATGGGTGCTAAAAACTCTTCTTCCCAATCTGTTTCAGTAGCTGCGGTGATGTCGCCTAATAAAGCACGTGTTTTTTCACAGCCTCGTAGCTCCACACCTTCTTGTTGGTAGGCTTCAGCTAAGCGGGGCAAGATATCCGCCGCCACGGCTTCTGCTACAAGCAAGGTTTCAAGGGTGTTACAGGTGCCGTAGCGATGCGTTTTCGCATTCAGCGCCACATTGAAGGCTTTGTCGAGGTCAGCATCTTCATCGATGAAGGTGTGGCAGTTGCCGTCGAGATGCTTGATGACAGGAACAGTGGCGTCTCGGCTAATGCGCTCGATAAGGCTTTTGCCGCCACGCGGTACAATCACATCCACGTATTCTGGTGAAGTAATTAAAGCACCTACTGCTGCGCGGTCGGTGGTTTCAAGTACTTGTACAGCAGCTACAGGTAAGCCGGCTTCTTTTAGGCCTTGCTGCACGCAAGCTGCAATGGCTTGGTTGCTGGCAAAAGCTTCGGAGCCTCCACGTAAAATAGTGGCATTGCCTGATTTTAGGCACAGGGCCGCGGCGTCGATAGTAACGTTGGGGCGCGATTCGTAAATGATGCCAATAACGCCGAGCGGAACACGCATGTGGCCTACTTGGATGCCGCTTGGGCGATAGTTTAGATTTGTGATTTCGCCCACTGGGTCTGCAAGTGCTTGAATTTGCTCTAAGCCTTCCACCATGTCGTTAAAGCGCTCAGGGGTAAGGGCTAGGCGATCGAGTAAGGCGGCATCTAATCCGTTTTCTTTACCTGCGGCTAGGTCTTTCTCGTTGGCCGCTAAAATAGTGGCTTTGTTAGCGCGTAATGCAGCAGCAATGTTAGCCAAGGCGTTGTTTTTTTCGCCTGTGGTGGCTTGTGCCATACGCCTTGCTGCCGCGCGTGCTTGTTGGCCAACAGCATTAAAATATTGCGTAATATCCATAAATTTATGCACTCTCGAAAGTAATGGATGGGAGTGTGAAAAAGTACTTAATTTTTATTGCACAACAGTATAGCTGTATTAGAGATGTTTCGCTGCAGAAGTGCATTTGTAGGTAAGCCTAATGAAGTAAACAAGGTTGAGCAAAGGCGTTTGCTTGGATTCAAAAAAAGCATCCCACATATTGTCGAGAATCATTTTGAAGCATAAAATCGCCGTTCTAAATCATGCGCTTTTGTGAGCTATATGCTACACTCCGCAGCTGTCCGTAGTGCCGCCTCTAGGCGCTATATTCCCTTCATTAAAATTAGTGATGTTGTCATGTTACGAAATCTACTTGTGTTGGTAACAACCTTATTAGCATCGACTTCTGCATTGGCAGCAGAAGAAGTGATGGAGCCATTAACCACACTTGGGCTCACTAGCTCGGTGGTGGGTTACTTAGCAGTGGCCGTCTTTGCTGTAGCTTACTTGTTAGTAGTAGGTGAGGAAAGGCTGCAAATGCGTAAATCCAAGCCTATGTTGCTAGGCGCAGGGCTTATTTGGGTGCTGGTGGGTATTAGCAGTGC
>DATGUF010000009.1:0-17539 GCA_035301485.1 Alcanivoracaceae bacterium | reverse complement strand
ACTGGTTTTATTCATAAATTAGCAGAGCTGAAAGAAGTGCACCCAACAAGTGAAATGATTGCAATGAGTATTAGCTCTGATGTGAACGGTATGGCGTCACAGCCAGGCCCTGCTTCTGAGCAATATCCACAGGTACAGTACCCGTTTACTCTGTTTGAGGGTGAAGCGTGGAGCAGTGACTTATTCGCAGGAATTGAACCGATTACGTTCGAACAATCTGCGGCACCTCAAGGCGATCGTTACTTTGATATTAATACAGAGGGCGTGGCGCATTACGGCATGTACGCAGACTGGGTAGAGAGCCTAAGCCTCTCTGGCGACAAAGAAGCACTTGATATCTTGTTCCAGTCGGCTGAAAAATACCTACAAATGTGGGAGAAAATCGAAAGCCTCTAAATGTACACTCTTGGTGGAGTTGTGGGCTTAGGAGGGCCAACCCCATAACTCATCAACATGAACCTCTAAACAGGTTCTGGTAGCAAACAAAAAACCCTTCCTTAATTTGAGGAAGGGTTTTTTTATGGGGCTCATTAGTAACCCATTATTTTTAACGCTAGGTAGGGCGCTAGAATAAACACAAAAGTGAGCAGCTTGTAACCTGCTAAAAAACGGAAGTAAATAAGCGTAAGCTCAGGTTCTGCCACGCCAAACCATTGGCTATGTAAAGCGGTAATGGGCTTTTTCAGTACGGTAAGAAGAAGCGTGGCGAACACTAAGAAACCTAGGTTCAGAAGGCTAGCCCAGCCCAGTAGTTCAGTAATAAAGGATGCTGTCATGAAGGTACCTATGGTCAGTGTATGGCGCCTATCTTTCGCGCATGGCTTCACGCGCTTTGTTCAGCGGCTTAATAAGATAATCAAGCACCGTTTTGCTGCCCGTTTTAATATCCACTGAAGCGATCATGCCCGGTACAATGGGGAAAGTAGCGCCTTCCTTGTTTTGTAAGTAGTCTCGTTCAGTCAATATATTCACGCGGTAATAAAACACCTCAGGGTTTGCTTCGTCGCGTATGGTGTCGGGTGAAATGGTGACCACCTTACCTTTTAAATCACCAAAAATAGAGTAGTCATAAGCAGTAATTTTTACCGACGCATCAAGGCCAGGGCGAATAAAAGCAATGTCGCGCGGTGAAATGCGTGCTTCAACCAGCAACTGGTCGTCGAGGGGCACAATTTGCATGAGTTGGCCGTTGGCAGGAATGACGCCCCCTAAAGTGGTAACCATAATATCTTTCACAATGCCACGTACGGGGGAGTGAAAGGTCATACGATCAAGGGTGTCGGTTCTGCCACGCAGCACCGATGAATAAGCAGCAACGTCTGCATTGGCTTGGGCCAATTCTTCCCGTGCTTGCACGAGGTATTGTGAGTGGTTCTCAATACGGCGTAAGGATAAATCCGCTAGCTGCCGTTCTAAGCGAATAACTTCCACGTTACTGGCAGCGCCAGATTTAAGCAGGTCTTTACTGATGGCCACTTCGCGTTTGAGTAACGCCATGGCCTCATCGATAGAGCCAACGATATCTTTAATGCGTTTGCGGCGGCTGTTGTACAGCTGGGTTTCTTCGCGCACTAGCTCGGGGAAAGCCTGCAATTTTTCTGGGAATACGAGCGGCTTGTCTTCAAGTTCTGCCGTAAGACGAATGCTTTTGGCAAGAGCAGCCCGGTATTTAGCGGCACTTTCATCGAGTAACGATTCTGATTGCGTGGGGTCGAGCCGTGCCAGTACCTCGCCAGCCTCTACGATATCGCCTTCACGTACTAGCAGCTCAGTGAGAATACCGCCCTCTAAAGATTGAATGGTTTGCTCGCGAGAGCTTGGTATTACCTTGCCCATGCCGGTGGACACCTCCACGAGCTCCGCCCAAGCAGCCCAAACAAAAAATGCAATAAAAGAGGCAAACGTGAGGTAAATAATAAAGTGCGAGCGGCTTAGCTGTACTTCATTTTCTTGGGTGGTGACGTAATCCATGTTGGCGCCTCTATTATTTACCAGTTAGCTTTTTCAGTGCTTCATCTTTGGGTGCATCAAGCACAACGCGGCCTTGGTTTAAGACGAGCACTCGATCAATTAACGACAACACGCCTAGCCGATGGGTAGCCACCACAAGGGTTTTGTCCTCACCTAGCCAACCTTTTAAAGCGGTAAGGAAGGCTTGTTCGGCGCTGTCATCAAGGGCGGCAGTGGGCTCATCGAGCAGCACCACATTAGGGTTGCGCAGCATTAAGCGAGCCAGTAAAAACGCTTGCCGCTGGCCGCCAGAAAGCCCCAAGCCGCCTTCTAAAATTAAATGATCAAGGCCATCGGAAAGTTGCTGCACAAAAGGCATGGCACCGGAAAGTATCAGCGCCTCCTCTAAAGCTTCATCACTGGCACCAGGATTGCCGAGGGTAAGGTTATAACGCAGTGTGCCATGGAAGAGGCGAGCGTGTTGGCTAAGCAGCACCACATCGCGACGAATATCGGCTGGGTCGATTTGGCTCAGTTGGGTGCCATCTAAATGAATGGCGCCTTTGTTAAGGAGCATGTTGCCGGCCAGTGCGTTTAATAAGCTCGATTTCCCGGCGCCATTACGGCCTAGCAGTGCCACTCGCTCGCCAGCCTTAATGGTGAGCTGTGGGATCTGCAACACAGGGTCTTGCTCTTCACCATAGCTGAACACGCTCTGCTTTAACTCGTAGTGGCCCTGCAGGTGGGGGCGATGAAACAATTCCTCTTCGCCTTGCCCTTCGGTGGGTAGCTGCATCAAGGAGTCTGCTGCTTCAATGGCCACTTTGGCATGCTGCCAACGAGTGAGCACTTGCGAAATTTGCCCCATAGGAGCGAGCATCCGCGAGGATAGAATAGAAGCGGCCACCAGTGCACCTGTGGTGAGGTCGCCGTCGATAACCATGGGGGCACCAAAGAATACCACTACCGCAAATACGCCCATTTGCACCACTTGGCTCCACGAAAGCAGAGCATTTGTAAGGTTACGCAAAGCTAGCGAAGCGCTCGCAGTGCTGTGTGTGTATTCGTTCCACTGCTGCAGAAACTGCGGCTCAGCTTGCAGGCTTTTAACATCTTCTAAGCCTTGGATGGTTTCTACTAGCAAGGCATTACGTAGTGAAGATTCGCGCGTGGCTTCACGGGCCAGTACTCCTAACTTTTTCTGCATCACCAGTGAGGGCAATAACATAATAACCACCGCAACCACAGGCACCCACACTAAGGGGCCGGCGATAATCGTGAATACACCTAGGAACAGCACAAAAAAGGGCATATCTGTAGCAGCGCCGACGGTGCTTGAGGTAATCAGCTCACGTAATTGCTCTAGCTCACGCAATTGGGCAATAAAAGTACCGGTTGAAGCTGGTTTCGCTGTGGGTTTGATGTGTAAAGAATGTCCAAAAACTGCGTCTGAAATACGCAGGTCGGCGCGTTTGCCTAAAATATTGGTAACGTTGCCTCGTAGAATGCGCATCATGAGTGTAATCAAAGTGGCCACTACTACGCCTGTGAATAGCACGTATAAAGTAGGCATAGATTGCCCTGGCACCACTCGGTCGTACACCTGCATGGAGAACAAAATACCTGCTAGGCCCAGTACGTTGGCGATAAGCGCCGCCACCATCACGTGAAAGTAGGGGCGCATATCCATGAAAATGATTTTCTTCAGCCAATTTTCTTTATAAGGCGCCATGAAATCATCAACGCGCTTATCTTTACGGCCTTTAATAGGGCGTGCCATGGCAGCGCGTTTTACCTGCTCGGTAAACGTTTGAAGGCTTACAGAATTGGCATGGCTTTCATCAGCAAACCGCAGCCACACGTTTTCTTGGTCTGCTTTTTCTACGATGGCGAGGCTGTGGTCATGCATTTCCACAATAAAAGGGCTACGCCAGTTTATTTGTTCCGCCGTGGGCAGAGCAGTGAATTCCAAGTGCAGGCCAAGCTGCTGCGCAAAGCGGGATAAATCTTTGTTAGTGGGCGTAATATGATGGCTGCGCAGCGCGGCGCTATGCGGAGAAACGCTTAACGAATAATGGTTCGCGATAAGCAACAAGTGTGCTGTCCATTGCTGCATGCGTGCTAAATCTTGGCTCATGGTGCGAGGTTAACTCCCTGAATAACAGCGTCTTCAAGTGCAAACAAAGGCCTTAGCTGGCCTAGCGCATGGGCGCAGGTGAGGGCGGCGAGCTGCATTTCATGATGGATGTTGATGCGTTCAAAACGGGTTTGGAAAATTTCTTGTTCGGCGTTGAGCAAATCAATGAGAGGGCGGGTGCCTAGCTCCATATATTGCTGCTGATAAAGACGGCGGGTTTCTTGGCTTAGCGCCTCCCGTTGCGATAAAACGCCGAGGTGGTGCGTTAACACTTCACGTTGCGATGACGACGTAAATAAGGATTCTAAAATATGTTGGCGCTCGGCCATGATATCCGCTTCAGCGGCCATTTTCGTGGCTTGCGCTAATTTGCGTTCGGCACTTAGGGCACCGCCTTGGTACAGCGGCATGTTTACGTTTAAATAAATACCGTACTCGGTTTTATCTGGATTGCTTTGGTTGCCCCAGTTCGGGTCCTTTAAATAATGCGTGAGCGTAGGGTCCAAACTAATAGTGGGCAAGGAGCGTGCGTTGGCTTGTTTTGCCACCGCATCGGCGGAATCGCGTAGGGCGAAAGCCACCTTTAGGGCGGGCGCCTCTTCCACGGATTCATGCGTGAAGGCACAGCTAGTGGCAGCAATGGGGCCAGGTTGGCTTCTAACAGAATGCGGTTGTTGCTTGCCCAGTAAGCTGGCTAAGCGGTTGTGCCACAATTGTTTTTGGTTTCGATATTGCAGTACTTGCGTATAGGCGCCTTCCACACGGGTTTTGCTTTGTGCGAGGTCTGATCGCGATGCGGCACCTTTTTGGTGGCGTTCAGCTACTAAATCGGTAAGTTTTTGTAGCGCGCGGTGTTGCGCTAAAGCCATGGCCTCGAGCTCTTGATAACGCCAACTTTCTAAAACAGCTTGCGCCGTATTATGAATGGTGTCTTCAATAGCCATAAAAAGTTCGGCTTGCTGTTTTAGCACCAGTGCTTGCTCTGCGGTGACTTCATGGCGCACTTTGCCAAAATCGTACAGCATTTGAGAAACAGAAAAGGTAAGGGCCTGGCTGAATTCTTGATCGCTCCCCCTGCCTTCATAACCTCCCTTGAGGCCGCCGCTTACCTGTGGCAAATAACCTGCTCTTGCCACCCGCTCACGATGCTGTTGCTCGGTAAGCTTGGCTTTAGCGGTGGTAATACTAGGATGCCAAGCTAAGGCGGTGAGCAAAGCACTGTTCATGTTGGTGCTTGGGGCGGTGCTAGTGGTTCCCACAGAAGGTAGGCTGAAAACCAGTGCGGCTGCAATAAAGCGGGTTAAATAACGGCGCCATAATTTCACTACATTGCTCCTTTGTGAGGCATTAGTACGGAGATTATTTTGCATAGAGGAAGCAATACTGCCTAAGGCATTACAGTAAAGCCGTGGTATGAATTAGGCTAATAGAGGCGGTAGAAAGGGAAGCGGAAGACGCTTCAGCCGCTAACAACGTGACGAATTGCATGCTGTTAGCGGCATACATGGAAGCAGTGTCCTCTTAACGCGTTTCTTGCGTGCCCCATAGCTCAACCGTTACACGGCGATCAGGCTGCAAGCATTCAATAAGCGCTGGGGTAGCACGATTACCTTGGCAATCGGTGGTAACCGGAAGCTTGGCACCCATGCCCAAGGTTTCAATTTTGTTAGGCAGGCCCTTGGCGCGTAAATACGTGGACACCGTAGCAGCACGCTCCTCAGATAGCTTCTGGTTGTAATTTGGGTTACCTAAGCGGTCGGTGTGCCCAATAACACGGATAGTTTCAATGGCAACGTTAGAAGCACGAATTTCTCTTGCAAGCTCATCTAAGGATTGACGGCCCGCTTGGTCGGAGAGGGTTGCACTGTCAAAGGCAAAAAGTGTGTCGGCAGAAAACTCTACTTCTTTAATGAGTACGGGTTGTGGCGCTTCAGTACGGCAGCCAATAGTTTTACGGTTTACTAAGTAAGAGGAGTTTTTGGTTTTTTTGAGTTCTTCTAAAGCAAGCTTGGCTGAAACACGCTCGGCAGCAAAGTGGTTTTCGCTAGGCTCCCAAATTCTTAAGTACAAGGTTTCGCCGGGTTTGGCGGTGAAATCTAGCGTAACGGGGCGGTTATCGCTTTGGTTGCGAGAGATAACTAATTTGTTGGGGCCTTGGCACACATCGCTCACTAAAAACTGGCCTGGGTTAAGCGCGCCTATTACGTGCCCGTCAATGCGTAAAATAGGGCTGCCGTTTTGGTTTTCTTTTTTGCTGCGGTACATCACCAAACGAGCCTCATCCGCTTCAACGTCTATTTTTTCTGAAGGGTCGTAATAAGCTGCAGGGCCTGTTAGCTGAGGGATGGCACACCCCGTTAAAAACAATACAGCGGCCACTAACAGGCCGAAAGATTTATAGATTTTGCTCATTGTTATCTCTCTTGTTGTAAAACTAACTCGGGTTAACCAGTTCAGGGTAATTTGAAAATTTGGGCTTAATGTTAGGCTATTTAGCTACTAACTAACAGTGTTTCTTGATATACGCCTGAAAAGCATTGCTAAAAATTATTTGCTAAGCGGTATCGTGGCTAATGTAAGTGATACCGGCAGGCAATGAAGCAGCAATTATAACAGCTAGGATGACGACAATGAATGCAGCCGAAGCGCGTATCTTAATTTTATTATTATTTGTTTGTGGGGGCACTTTAGCATGGGAGCTCGCGCGTAATAACCAATTGGAGCCTGTGCAAGGCCAAGTGGTGGGGCATGTGTACAGAGGTTACGTGATTGCTTACTCCATACAGCAGCAGCGTTATGAAACAGAAGCAAGGGTTGGCCTTTTTGATGCGCTAGGCGGTTTACGCCAAACCCAGCTTGGCGATGAAATACCTATGCTAGTGGATCCTAAGAAGCCTTATGTGGCGTTAGTGAATACTGCGAACGGGCGCCATGGGTTAACCATTAGCGCGTTTATGTTGTTGCCGCTGTTAAGTATCGCCATCAATGCCGCCATGCGGCGCAAAGAACGAGACGGTTAGCGCGGCGGCCTTCTTTTCACCCCTTGCTGTGCTGGCGCCGTGAAAGGGTCTTCCGGCCACGGGTGCTTGGGATAGCGCCCGCGCATATCTTTGCGCACCTCGGGGTATACGTTACGCCAAAAGTTGGCTAAATCTGCCGTTACTGCTAAGGGGCGCTGTGCAGGTGAAAGTAAATGAATTAGCACGGGGATGCGGCCATCGGCGATGGAGGGTGTTTCTGTCCAACCAAACAATGCTTGTAGCTTAGCGGCGAGCACAGGGCCATTTTCGGCTGTGTAATCTAAGCGCACCTTTTGCCCTGTGGGGATGGTAAGCGCTGTGGGGGCCAAGTGTTCAAGCTGTTGCTGTTGTGGATAGCTGAGTAGGCTATTTAAGGCGTTAATGAGGTTCAGCTTTTTGAGATCTGCCCAACGCTGCATGCCGGCTAAAAAGGGCAGTAACCACTCTTCTAACTGCGTGAGCAAAGCCTTTGCGCTCACATCGGGCCAGGCATTAGGGTGAAGGTGGGCTAGCCGTTGCACGCGTGCGCACCACTGGGTTGCCTCTTCTGTCCACGGCAGGCTTTCTAAGCCCGCGGCACGCACAGCATTCAGTAAGCCTTGTTGAATAAGTTCGGGTGCGGGTTTGGCCAACTCTGTTTCTTCAAGCACTAATTCGCCTAGTTTACGCACGCGCCGTGCCACTACTGTGCCGCGTTTGTCATCCCATTGGGCTTCTTCACTGGTGTTAATAAGGTGGGCTAAATCTTCTTCAAGGGTTGCCGGCTCCACGGGAGCGGCGAGGTAAATGGTGGCTTCCCGAGCTTTGCCGTCGAGGTCTGCTGCTACAAGCCACTCGTAGCGTATGAGGCTGTCATCGTTGCGTAGGCTTGCACCCCTGCCGTTGCTGAGTTGGTAGCGGTTTGATTGCGAAGCGCGTTGTTGTGCAATGCGATCTGGGTAAGCGTGCGCTAACAAACGCCCAGTGTCGGTGGCGCTAGGCAGTGTGCGTTTGCCGCTCTCCTTAGGCATTAAACGTTGTGCCACGTGGCGAATATGGCGCAAGCGCGTGTGGTCTAAACGAGGTGGTTGGTATTCACCATGCAGCACACGTAGGCGCTCATGGAGGTCGGCACCAGAGCGAGGGCCTAAGAGATCGCGTTCATCGAGCAGGGCGGCTATCTTTGCCGCGGCTGAACCAAACCCTAACGCCCGCCCGCGCAGCACCATATTGGCTAGGCGAGGGTGAATACCTAAGCGGCGCGCAGCTTTGCCGTGTTCCGTAATGGCGCCTTCGTTGTTCAGCATGCCTAGCAGCTGTAATAATTCTGCAGCTTGCTGCCAGTGAGCAGGCGGTGGTGGGTCAATCCAACTTACTTGATCAGGCTGGCGCGCTCCCCACTGGGCCAGTTCTAAAACTAAGGTGGCTAAATCTGCTTCGAGAATTTCGGCAGGGGTAAAATCAGGAAGCACCGCTTGTTCTTCGGCACTCCATAAACGGTAGCACACGCCCGGCTCAATACGGCCTGCACGGCCTTTACGTTGTTCGGCAGAAGCTTTAGATACGCGTGTGGTTACTAAGCGTGTCATACCGCTGTTAGGGTCAAACACAGCGCGGCGTTGTTGGCCGCTATCGATAACCACGCGCACACCTTCAATGGTTAAGCTGGTTTCGGCAATGGCGGTGGCCAGTACCACTTTGCGCGTGCCCTTGGCAGCGGGGGCAATGGCTTGGTCTTGCTCTGTGGCTTTAAGGTTGCCGTACAGCGGCGCCACCAATACTTGGCTACCCACTTGGCCGCGCAGTTGTTGTTCCACGCGGCGAATTTCAGCCGCACCAGGGAGAAACACCAAGAGTGAGCCGCTTTGTGCCGCTAAGGCTTCGTGAATAACCGCTACCACTGCATCCGTATGTTGGCGTTGGCGCAAGGCAACAGGGCGATAAATAACCTCCACGGGGTAAGCACGGCCTTCACTGCTAATTACCGGAACATCGCCAAGTACGCGAGCAATGGGAGCGGTGTCGAGGGTGGCCGACATCACCAGTAAACGTAAGTCGTCACGTAGGGCCTGCTGCGATTCGCGCACTAAAGCCAAGCCTAAGTCTGCATGTAGAGAGCGTTCATGGAATTCATCAAAGAGCACCGCAGCATAATCTTCTAGCATAGGGTCGCTTTGGATTAAGCGCGTCAAAATACCTTCCGTTACTACCTCAATTTGTGTGGAGGAGGAGGTCCGAGTATCTAACTTGGTGCGGTAGCCAATGGTTTGCCCTGCTTGCTCGCCCAGTTGCTGAGCCATAAAGCGTGCTGCAGAACGAGCCGCCAACCGGCGTGGCTCCAACATTAAAATTTTCTTACCTGCACGCCAAGGAGCATCGAGCAGAGCAAGGGGCACACGCGTGGTTTTACCCGCCCCTGGAGGGGCTTGTAATAAGGCAGTATTGGTGTGCTCAAGAGTGTGTTTTAGCTCAGGTAAGATGGCATCAATGGGCAGCATAGTATTTTAAATAATTAGAAGAGTGGTGCTTATAATGCCTGTGCCGCGCATTTAAAGCCATTAAACAGAAAGATATTTAATGATTTATATAGCCTTGTAGATGTTTGATTTTAAATAGATAAGTTGTTTTTTGGTTGTGTGGTACTTAATGTTTTTGTGGGTGTGGTATTTGCAATAGGGGGAGTAACGCGTAACGTGGATCGCCAATTTGAAAAACCAAATGGACATTATGTCGAACTCAACAAGCTCTTCCCAAATAGAAATATCCTCTTCTCACCGCTTTGGTGATCCTCTTGTCTTAACGTTAACCATGGGTTTTATTGCCCTGTTCGTAGGTCTCTCTATTTACGACACAGCGCTTGTGGCAAATAAAATCGGCAGTGGTTTTGCATGGACAGCAAAATACCTAGGTGCTTTTTTCCAGGCCTTGTTATTGGCTACGTTCTTTATCGCTATTGGCATTGCTATTAGCCGTGCTGGGCAAGCGAAGATCGGTAATATGAAAACCCCAGAGATTACCACTTTCCGTTGGTTGTCCATGGTGATGTGTACCCTGTTAGCGGGGGGCGGTGTGTTTTTCGCTGCGGGCGAGCCGTTGTACCATTTCGTGGTGACCCCGCCTGCCTTTGATACAGAGGCAGGTACCGCTGCTGCGGTGGCGCCGGCGTTAGCGCAATCCTTTATGCATTGGGGCTTTCTCGCGTGGGCGGTGTTAGGTTCGCTGGGCTCTATTGTGTTGGCGCGTGCGCACTACAAGCTCGGCAAACCCTTGCAGCCGCGCACCTTGCTGTATCCAGTGTTTGGCGATTGGATTCTCAAAAGCTGGGTGGGTGGTGTTGTGGACGCCTTGTGTGTGATCGCCATTGTGGCGGGTACAGTGGGGCCCATCGGTTTCTTGGCCACGCAAATGAGTTACGGCCTCAATGTGCTCTTTGGTATTACCAACAGCTTCACCACTCAATTGTTTATTTTGTTGATGCTAGCGGCGGTATATATCGCCTCGGCCATGAGCGGTATTCATAAAGGCATTCAAATTTTAAGCCGTTTCAACGTGTTTCTCGCCTTGGCTATTGGTGCGGCGATTTATCTTTTTGGGCCCACGCTGTTTTTAACCAACGTGTATTTACAGTCCATGGGGGAATACATGACCTCTTTCTTTGCCATGGCCACCATGACCACTGAAACCGCGCCAGATTGGTGGATGCAGTGGTGGACGGTGTTCTTCTTTGCGTGGTTTATTGGTTACGCGCCGTTAATGGCCATTTTTGTGGCGCGCATTTCACGCGGCCGTACACTGCGCCAAATGGTGGTGGCCGTGGCGGTGCAAGCACCCATTGCTACGACTATTTGGTTCACCCTGTTAGGGGGTTCTGGTATTTACTATCAGATGAACGACATGGTGGATTTAACCCAAGCCTTAGAAGGGTTTTCCTTTGATGTGGCCACGTTAACTGTAGCGCAAGCTTTACCAGGGGGCGCTTTGATGGCAGGAGCCATCTTGCTGCTCACCACCATATTTGTGGCCACCACAGGTGATTCCATGAGCTACTCCATTGCCGTAGTGGGCGCCGGGCACGACCACCCACATGCCTTGATCCGCGCGTTTTGGGGTGCTGCCATGGCGCTAATGGCGGGCATCTTGCTGTATATGGGTGAAGGCCAAGTAGGGGTGCTGCAGCAGTTTATTGTGATCACAGCTATTCCCGTATCGGTGATCATCTTGCCCACCTTGTGGACAGCGCCGCGAGCGGCTATCAATATGGCTAAAGAGCAAGGCTTGTTGTAACAGGTTCTTTGTTAGCCGATAACGTAAAAAGCCCCTGCTGGTGTTGGCCAGCAGGGGCTTTGTGTTGCTAGGGGTGAGCTAAGCACAAGGATTAGAACTTGTAACCCACGCCTACCATGAAGGCCCAAGGCTTAACGTCCACATCTACTTTTGCACGACTGCTACCCATGTGTGCATAGGCTGTGGTGTCGATGTCGATGTAACGCGCTTGCGCGTTGAGCATAACGTTCTCAGTGAGCATGTAGTCGGCACCAATTTGTGCTGCCCAGCCCCAAGAATCTTTCACTTCTAGTTTTGTGAAGCCAGCTTCCTTTGCCGCGCCGCTTACTTTTTGGTCAAAGAACCAAGTGTGGTTTACACCAGCGCCCACATAGGGTTTGAAAGCAGAGCCGTTGTTACCAAAGGGGTAGTACACAATGCTCAGCACAGGTGGCAAGTGTTTGAAGCTACCGAGTTTGCCGTCAACACCAGCTCCGACGCCTTTGATTTTCACATCGTGCTTAAACGGTGTGGCTGCTAATAGCTCCACGCCCCAGTAGCTGTCGAGCATGTAGGCAAAGTTTAGGCCTAGCTGGGTGTCGTTGTTAATAGAAGCTTTACCACCAAGGTCAGTGCCATCTAGAACAACACCAGAGGTGCTTTCGTTGGTTTGCACAGTGGCTACACCACCGCGCACAATCACATCGCCCGCTTGGTAAGCGTGTACTGCTGGCGCCGCAGCAGTAAGAGCCAAGATAGAAGTGGCTAGAAGTGTCTTCTTCATAATGAACTCCGTTTGTAGAGGAATGAACCTGTTTTGTTACCTTTAGTATCACTCATAGCCGAGAGAAAAGTGTTGATGCGGATCAATATGTTTTTGTCTAGCGTCGCTTTAGGATGCGCTCTTGATGCTTATCAATAGATGGCTTGGCGTTATTTACGCGCCAAGCCGTAGGTGCAAAGCAAAGTGAGGGCGTTTTAGTGTGTTGCTTACCAAGTGTCGATCATTGAGCGCCGACGGCCTTGACGTGGGCTAGGTTTGCGTACCGATTTTAAGCCGCGAACTATCCAGTTACGAGTGTCTGCGGGATCAATCACAGCATCTATTTCTAGTGCACCGGCCATGCTTATAGCTTTGCCTTGTTCGTAGTGCTGAGCCACGAGTTTATCGAACAGCGCTCTTTGTGCTGCTTCATCGCCCGCATTAGCAATTTCATTGCGATAGCCTAAACGCACGGCGCCTTCTAGGCCCATGCCACCAAATTCACCTGTGGGCCAGGCAACATTGAAGAAAGGAGCATGGAAGGAGCCTGCTGTCATAGCCATAGCGCCTAAACCGTAGCCTTTGCGTAATACAATGGTGAGTACTGGAATTTGCAGGCTAGCGGCGGTGACAAACATACGGGAGGTATGGCGCACCAATCCAGTTTTTTCTGCTTCTGGGCCCACCATAAAACCTGGTGTATCGCATAAGCTCACCAGTGGAATGTCAAACGCATCACACAGCTGCATAAAGCGGGCTGCTTTGTCGGCGCCGTTGGCGCAAATAGCACCGCCAAGATGCTTGCAATCATTGGCAATTAAGCCAACGGGGCGGCCTTCAATACGCGCAAATGCTGTGACCATTCCAGGCGTGAAATTTGGGCGAAGTTCTAGGAAGCTGTGAGTGTCGACGAGAGTGTTGATTAACGCGCGAACGTCATAGGAGCGCAACCGGTTTTCAGGAATGCTAGAGCGCAGCAGCCGTTGGTCGGCGCATGTTGAGTGTGGCAGGGTGCCTTGAAAATAAGACATGAGTTGGCGCGCAACTTGGGCAGCTTCTTGTTCATCTTCAACCAAGCAATCCACCACACCGTTGGGTACCTGTACCGACATAGGGCCCACGTCTTCAGCGGCATACACACCTAGCCCACCCCCTTCAATCATTGCAGGCCCGGCCATGCCAAGGGTGGCGCTTTTAGTGGCAATGAGAATGTCGCTAGAGCCGGCAAAAACCGCGTTACCTGCAAAGCAGCGGCCAGATACAATGCCAATGCGCGGCGCCAAAGCATTTAAACGCGCATATTGCAGGAAGCTCGGTGAATCAAGCCCAGCAATAATAGTGCTGTTATCAGTGTCGCCGGGCCGCCCACCACCCCCTTCGGTAAAGAAGATGACCGGCAGTGCTTGCTCTTCTGCGATGCGCAGCACACGGTCGGTTTTTTTATGGTTCATCATGCCTTGTGTGCCGGCGAGCACAGTGTAGTCATAGGCAAGCACAGCACAACGTGCTTGCTTTTCTGAAAAGATATCGCCATTCACGGCGCCAACACCGGCTATGAGCCCGTCGGCGGGGGTGGAGCGAATTAAATCATCGATTCTTCTGCGTCGGCGTTGGGCGGCAAAGGTAAGCGCGCCATACTCCATAAAACTGTGAGGATCACAAATATTCGCTACGTTTTCGCGGGCAGTGAGCATGTTGAGTTGGTGGCGTTTAGCTACAGCTTCTGGGCGAGCTGCATCTAAAGTAAGGCGTTCGCGGTCGAAAAATTCAGCTAAGTCTGGGCGGATATGGTCAAGATCGATACTTTCCTCTGCTTGTTCTTCGGCCAAGGCATCTTCGGTGGGCTGAATAAATACTAATGCTTGTCCAGTGCTCACAATATCATCTTTAGTGATGGGTAAAGCTCGAATAATGCCCGCTGTGGGTGCTTTGATCTCGTGCTCCATTTTCATTGCTTCAACAATGGCAAGCACTTGGCCGCTTGTTACCGTATCCCCTTCATTAACCAAGGTGGCAACTAGTTGGCCTTGCATAGGGGAGGTAACGGTTTCTGTTCCAGCTGGGGCTTCGATAACAGAAGTAGCGTTGTTAGTGACTGCAGCTGACGAGGTTGGGAATAGTTGCGGATGCTGGTTGCTATTCGCCACTAAACTAACAAGGTGCTCATCTACATATTTGGTGTAGATATTATTCTTGGCGACATCTTCTTCAGATAGGAGTGTTTGTAAAAATGGAATATTGGTGGCTACGCCTTCAATCCTAAATTGGCATAAGGCACGATACGCTTTGCGTACGGCATGTGTGTAATCACTAGAGCGACTATGCGTAATTACTTTCGCTAACAATGAATCAAAGCGCGGGCTTGTGGTGTAGCCGCTGTACCCAAATGTATCTACACGCACACCTGGGCCTGTTGGAGGCTCGAATATTTGCAAGGTGCCACCGCTAGGTTGTGTGGCACCTGAAGTATCCATGGTTTCCATGTTGATGCGGCATTGGATGGCAAAACCACTAGGGGCGGGGATTTGCTCTTGGGTAAGCCCCAAGCTAGAAAGTGTTATGCCCCCTAACACAGCTATTTGAGATTGCACCAAATCAATGCCTGTTATTTCTTCGGTAATGGTATGTTCTACTTGCAGCCTAGGATTGGCTTCCATGAAGAAATAATCGCTGCCATTAGGAGCTACTAAAAACTCGAAGGTGCCTAGGCCTAAGTAGTTCACTGTTTTGGCCATGGTTAATGCGGCATCAAGCAATTGTTGGCGTGTGTTGTCAGCGAGGGTAGGGCTTGGAGCGATTTCGATTAATTTTTGGTTGCGGCGCTGCAAACTGCATTCTCGTTCGCCAAAATGCACAACATTGCCGTTGCCATCGCCGAGCACTTGCACCTCTATATGGCGGGCTTCTGGAACGAGGCGCTCCACATAGAGGGCATCATCACCAAAGGCCGCTTTAGCTTCGCGAGCACAGGCTTGGTATGCCGCCTCCACATCGTCCCCTGGTGGCACAATGCGCATGCCGCGGCCGCCACCACCAGAAATGGCCTTGATCACCACAGAAGCGCGGGGAGTTTGGCTGGCTATAAATTGTTTGGTTTGCGCTAGCGTGGTGGGGCCATTCGAACCCGGCACCACGGGTACGCCGCACTGCTCGGCTAATGCACGAGCTGCCGCTTTATCGCCCAGTATGCTTAACGTGTCTGGGCGCGGACCAATAAAAATAATGCCCTCGTTGGCGCACTGCCTGGCAAATTCAGCGTTTTCGCTAAGAAAACCATAACCAGGGTGGAGTGCATCAGCGCCGGTTGCTTTGGCAGCGGCCATAATATTGTTGAGATCAAGATAAGCGCTAGCCCCTTTGCCGGGGATTTTTATGGTGTCGTTGGCGTGGCGAAGATGAAGGGAGTGGGCCTCATCTTCTGAATAAATAGCCACCGAGGCTAAGCCCATATCGCTAGCTGCTTGAGCGATGCGTATGGCAATTTCGCCGCGGTTGGCGATAAGTAATTTCTTGAATTTCACAGTAGCCCCTTATTTTGGTTGTTATTAGTTAGGCAAACTCAGCACTATGGAAATTGTTCTTCTAGGCATAGTTAATAGTAAAACTTACTTGCATGTCAGTCAGTTTTGTATAAATTAAACTGACTTGCAAGTAAGTATTCGCCTTGTAATGATGATGGCATCCATCATCAACGCCACAGGAGTAGAGCATGACACCGCCAGTAGATTCGCCAGCCCCATCTCGCCGCCAGCCTGGGAGCGCTCGGCAGCAGTTGTTAGCAGTGGCGCGGCGGTTATTTATAACGCAGGGCATCGATGCTGTGAGTTACGGCGACATCGCGCAGGAAGTGGGGGCAACAAGGGCGAATATTCATTACCACTTTGGCAACAAATCTGAGTTAGTGAGCGAAGTGTTTGCGCTGACCTTTACCGAAGTGAAGCAAGTGCTAGCAGAGATTTGGTTGTCGCCTAACCAGCCGTTAATGGCGCGCCTAGATTTATTGTTCAGCGATGCCAAAGCGCGCTATGAGGAGTTTAATTCATCGGGGCAAGAACGCCTCCCTTGGAGCCTTTCCGCTCGGGCGTTGCTAGGTTTTAGCGCCATGGAAGCTGAAGTGAGCGAAGGCATCCATGCTATGTCTGAGTATTTTGAAGAATGCGTTACCCACGCCGTGCAATTGGCTGTTGGCGCTGGTGAGCTGAAAGCGGGTACACCGGTGGAGGATGTGGTGCTGATGATCACACCGCTGTGGCATTTTGGTTCTCCAATTACGCAGTTTTCAGGTATTCAACGGTTGCAAAACCATTATGAAGCGGTGAAACGAACCATCAGAGCTGCTTATGGAACAGAAGTGTAATAACGAAGGTTAACCAGCAATAGCTCTCATTAAGTATAAAAATAAGGAGAAAAAATGAGTCTTTCCAATGTGAATCTTTCTGAAGCCGCGCAACGGGTAGGCTATCGACATGGTCGCAAACCAATGCATGATTATCTGCTGTTAAATGCGGCTGAAGTGCCGGATCAAGTTGCTTATGTTTTTTATGGCCGCGAATTAAGTTGGCAAGAGGTTGCTGATTCAGCCAAGCGGTTAGCTGGGTACTTACGGGCGCAGGGTATTGGTAAGGGAGACCGTGTAGGGCTATATCTGCAAAACAGTCCACAGTATATTATTGCCCACTATGCTATTCAGATGTTGGGGGCAATTATTACACCCCTTAACCCTCAGTACAAAGCAGCAGAGTTGGAGTATCAACTTAATGATGCTGCTGCGAAAGCGGTGGTGTGCGGCACAGAACTTTATCCCATGTTGGCAGAAGTGCGAGAAAAGACGGATAAGCCAAGCCTCGTGATTACCGCTTGTTACGCGGACTACTTGCCCGAAAAACTTACCTTGCCTGCGCCAGAAGATGTGATGCAGGTGTTGCCTACGCCCAACGGGGCAACGGATTTTATGGCTGCGCTCGAACAAAGCCAGGCCATTGAGGCCCCAGAAGCTGTGGATTTTGATAAAGATATTGCTTTAATGACCTTTACCTCTGGTACCACCGGCCGCCCTAAGGGCGCTATGTTACCCGTGGGCGCAGCCACGTTTAAAACCGCTTCTTTATACCAGGCGAGTGGCCTTAGCGAAGCCACCATCTCTTTGGCTATTGCGCCGTTTTGCCATATTGCTGGCATGTGCTTAGGTGTGTATGCAGGTGTATACGGGCGTTGGAAAACAGTCATTTTAACGCGTTTCGATCCAGAGGCTACGGTGCAAGCTATCGAACGTTACAAAGTGGATATGTGGTACAGCATTGCGCCCATGAACAGAGCCATTTTGAGTATGCCTGATATTCAATCACGCGATTTAACCTCGCTGCGGTTTAACCCTGCTACCAGCTTTGGTATTCCTGTAACAGAGGGCCTAGCTGATGAGTGGAAAGC
>DATGUF010000008.1:0-41385 GCA_035301485.1 Alcanivoracaceae bacterium | reverse complement strand
CTGTCTTGAGATAGGTTAAATTAACGATGGTAGCTTAAAAATTATATGCGGCTCCAATGCTGTAGAAGCCTATTTGAGCCTCGCCAAGCTTTTCCTTCCCATGAATATCTTCAGCTTTAACGAAATAGCGGTGAGCACTGGCTTTTAAATCGATATTGTCATTGACTGCATATTTAACACCTACACCGATGTGCAATGTGGATCCAGAGCTAGATTCACCATCAAGTTTTATTTCAGTTTGACCCAGCCCTAGTTCACCAAATAGTTTGGTTTTCTGGTTTTGCAATGCATGCGTGTAAACACCATCTATATAAAAACCATGCGTCTTAAAACTAAGACTCTCACTATCGACAAAATTACCTTGATAATAGCCCTCAACCTTTGCTGAATACTTGCCAAAATTGACATAGCTAGCTTGTATTCCCCAGCTTTCATTGAGGTGTAAGCCGCCCAACAAACGAAAAGCGGTATTTGACGTATCAGCCTTGCCTGTAATTGAAAAATCAGGGTCGCCTATATAATTTTGTTCATGCTTAGCTGCATCGCTTGCCAAATCATCAATATAGTCTGATGTAGAAAACCCCAAATCCAATCCGCCGTAAAAATTCAGCTCATTAGCAAATGATGCTTGAGAGAAGCCTAAAAAACCAATGGTTGCAGCCAGAGCAATTTTTTTCATTTTATAAATTCCATATTAAATAAATAGTGAGTCAAACTCTTATAGCCAAGTTTTTAATTATATTAAATATTGTTAAAGACATCTAGTGTCTTTGTGATAAATACACATCTAAATGTTTTTAGATTATGGCGAATGTTTTTACGCTGCGTTTTTGCATTTTTATCTAGCTGCAAGGCTTTGGATTGAGTGGGGCGTTGAGATGCACCGCGGCATAGTGCTTATCACAGTGTAAAAATATAAAAGAAAAAGGCTACCGAAGTAGCCTTGAGGGTTAGTAATAGCTTGTGTTTAGGTAGCCCCCACCAGAACACTGGACCAGCATACGCACCACTAACCCGATTGAATCCGCGTTCGCTACAGTGCGTTTACGCACTAATAAAACACGCAACTGCGGCTCAAGAAACACCACACTAGCTATGGTGTTTAAACTGCTAGAAACAGCGCAAAGGCGCTGGAACCGCCTTCACGGATTTACGTTACTGACCCTCGTGGTTAACAACGTGAAGTTCCAAGATGGCATACAAGTGGAGGGAGCATCAGCAAGAGACGCTGCTTAGCTCTGTACACCAGATTTGACCATAGCTCCTCAGCAATAGGCCACGGAAACTCATAATTTACTGATGTATTAACACCTAGAGATGAGGATATTTTTACATCTACGTTAAGTTGTGGCTTCTGAAGTTCTTTTGCCCAAGGTAGATTCATATTTTTTCCACCTCGACCTTCTCTTACGCAGTGCTTGTAGGCATTAGCCAGATTGGCCAATTCCTCAAGCTCCGGATACTTAGCCCAAACTGAATTTTTATAATTTATTAGGCTTGACTGCTGTATTTCATCTTCATGCTCAAAATACAGGTAGTCCAAGATGTTATTCATAGATTCAATGACGTTTAAAAAATACCGAAATTCCTTATACTTGTCTGGTGTTTTATTTTTTCCATTTTCTTCATTCAAGCCACATAACATTTTATATTCTTGATAGTTTTCTAGCGCTATGTGATGAATGAAATTCTTGTGGCTTCCCAAAGGGCCTTTAAAAGTTTCCATGACTCACCTTTACGTATAACGCCAATATTAAGCGGCGCCCGACTAGGGCGTCCGGTGGACGGCCGCCAGGCCGGGAACGAACTTGAATGACTGGTTATGTGCTACCCGAAGAAACAGCCATTCTCGTCGGCATTGACGATAGCAAAGAATTCTTCAATGGAGCGTGACTCAGGTTCTGGCGTGTACGAATGCCAATTCAGGTCACTACGCATCCAGTAGATTTTCCAGCGTTGAGATTTCTTGACGTAGGTAGCTTTTGCCACCGGCGACTCAATGACCTTTGACGGCTCGCGGAAGTGTGGATGAATCTCGACGATCTGCACGCTTTGGCCAGTAACTCGAACGTCGAAATCTAACTTGGGTCGGATTTCGACTGGCGGCCTTCGGTCTCCCAGAAATTCGAAAGCGGCCCGCTCAATTTTCTTTGCTTCAAACTCACTGAATGCCATATGGATTCTCTATGGGAACGCCCACATAACGCCGCGTTCACCGGCTTGTCCGGTGCAACGCTTTGTTAGCCTCAGATTAGCTTGTTCATGTCGATGTCGTAGCCGGACTGTTTCATTTCCTTAGCCAGCTGCAATTGCCATGCAGCCCCCTCATCGAGAGGTATATACACGACGCCACTAATATCATTCGGCAGTTCCAACTTACCGTCAACTAGAGCAGAAACATTCTCACGCCCAAGCCTGCCTATAAGATAGCCATGCTCAAAAACAACATTTTGCCGAGCTCGAACATTCAAATTCTCAGCTTCTGACCTAACGTTGCCCACGTCATCTGGTGTGTATAAGACAATGGCAAATCCAACATCTGAATAATGCTCAATTTTCTCAATAATGGTTCTTCCAGAACTTGCTTTTTCATGGAGAATGATCGCTTCAAAGCCCAGCTTTTCGACAAACCTTGCAGCTTTGTTTTGTGCACTTTCATCGTGGCCATGAACAATAAATACTCGTGTAGGCTGCGAGCCTTTCGATTTTCGATCGGTTGACTGAGAGGTTGCAAGTGCTTTTTTGTAACCTACGGGGCCCTCTATAAAGTCATCAGTGACGTCTTTAGCCCGACCAATGGCTTGGTGTGTATACGACGGGCCACCAATTATCGCTACTGAAGAGTTTTGATGCTCCGCTCTAATTTTTGGAATAAAAGACTCTATGGTGCGCTCACTCTCAGAGATCTTTATTCTCTCAATATCATCAGGCTGAACTGTTTTGCCATTTATGACAATCGGCACCCCTTGTTCGTACGGTTCGATAAACCTTGATATCAGCTGCTCTTTAGTGAGATCAGTTTTGTACTCACCATAAAACTTATCAGACTTTGGTTTTACTATTACGTGGTAATACACTCTGACTCCTTTGAGAGGCTAACAGCTTATTAGCAGGCATGCTCGCTTTGCCCGTTTGCTTCCCTGCTTTTTATTTATATATGTTATTGATATTGCCTTCTTTTATTAAGCGGCGCAAATTGAACCAATCTTAAACCAAGCATGCACGAGTTGCTTTAACTCCTTCACTACATAAAACATCAGCAACTACAACAAACCACCGTTAACTTAACACTTCTCCAAGGCCGATTATTCGGCCTTTTTTTATGCCTTTCGCGTAAAGAAATCACGTCAAGTTTTCTATGTAAATATAACCTACCTTAAGTGAGCAATAACTATGATTATTGGATACGCACGTGTTTCAACACAAGACCAAAACACAGAGCTTCAAATTGATGCATTGAAGCAGGCTGGCTGTGAGCGCATCTACCAAGAGAAAATGACTGGTACCACACGTCAGCGACCTGAGCTTGATGCTTGCCTTAACATGCTACGCGAAGGTGACACTTTGTTAGTGTGGCGACTCGATAGGCTTGGACGGTCGCTTAAAGACTTGGTGGAGATTGTTACTAGCCTAGAAGAGCGTGGCGTTAGCTTTCGCTCCCTAACTGAAAACATTGATACCAGCAGCACTGGTGGCAAGTTAATATTCCACATCTTTGGAGCACTAGCTGAGTTTGAGCGCAACCTAATCTCGGACCGTACGAAGGCTGGCTTGGCTGCTGCTAGAGCTAGAGGCCGTAAAGGTGGCCGCAAGCCAAAGATGACTGCTAACGACGTTAAGCTAGCTAAGGCAATGCTTGCTGACCCAGCTACAACAAAAACGGAGGTGGCGAAGCACTTCGGGGTATCACGCATGACGCTTAATGCCTCACTTGATAGATACAACGAGTAAGAAACCTATCGCAGCTCAAGAAGCTAGTAATCAGCGTGAACTAACGAGCAATAAATCGTTGAAAGAAAAGCTGGCTATATAGCAGTCTACTCACCAAAAAATCTGCTAATTAAATTGAGCATCCTCATGATGCCTATAGATAAGGCATCATGGGCAACCATTTGAATCAAGATCAATTTAAAATTAAAAAAAAGAGCTAGCTAAAAATATAAAAGCTTTAACGTATCCAATTCAACTTAAGATCTAAGCTAGTGTTTGAAACAGCCCACTATTCAGAAAATCTAATATTTAGATCTTAAAGCAGTGCCAATAAAAACCGTGGCAGCAGCATCAGTGGGATCGCCATGCTTGTAGCGCAGCATCTACTTTAGAACATGAAACCCACAACTCCGGCACCGAATGCAACAATGCCAATAAACGTGAATAAAACACTTCTCCTTCATTATTTCCCAATTCACCAAAAGCAAACTCAGTTAACCATTCCCCCACGCACTGTCGCCAATCATTCAGGTTCTCATGGCTAGCAGAAGCAACTAGGCATATCCTAATAGCTTCGTCGATGGAGAAACCATACTCGGGATCTCGACGATAACGACGCACAAGAATACGGAGTTCATCGGCCAGCTTTTGATCTCTTGACACAGCAGCAGCTGTAGCCAGACCATTTAAAATAGCCACTAGCTGGGATTCGTCTTTCAAATTAGCAAGCGTGTGATTACTTAATCTGAGCGCTTTTGCTGCCAACTCTAAATGATCTGGGGCCATCCTATAAATCATTGCAAAATTAACGAATGCTATTAGCGAGGCAGCTTCGATTTCATCGTTATCGAGTTGTTCTCCGACAATGCAGTCAAGATCATCCGGTAAATCCATTAAACTCTCTTCAACGCCGTCGAGAGGCCCCGGTAAGTGCAGGCATGTAAACTCGCATAGCTTAGCAAGGCTTTGTTCACCATCACCAAGGATAATGTCACGCAGTTTTCCTTCACCGAGGTTTTCCTGAAATTTACTACCAGCACTTATAATACGCCCAAAAAACTCCGCTTGCATTTGAGGCGCAATCGCTAGTTCGGGATTCCATCGCGGTACAAGCCGCATATCAGCAAGTGTCTGGATATAATAATGCTCGCCACTATTTTGAACCGCCCAATCGGAAAACCTTTGGTAATCAATATTGCACTGAACAACCTGACGGTGAATTAACGCAGCATGGGTCAGAGAGGCAAGCCTCCGATAAAAGGGTGGTTTTTCGGCCAAAAGGCGTGTTCTAGCTAACTCTCCGTCGACCAGTATAAACAAAGCCGAAAAAAGCTTGTGCTCGCTTGCTTCACTTTCTAGATCATCATCCCGAATCAGGTAAAGAAGCCGCAACAGAAAAGGTTTCACTTCCGGTCTATCCTTACAAATTCGCAACCCGACCTCTAACGCTGCTAATCGAGAAAGAATATCGCCGTGATTCTCCAAAAATTCGAACGCCCTTTCTATGCTCTCCAAATCGAGGTGCTCTGTATCGATCCCAGCAGTTAACGCCGAGTGGGAAGAAAACAATAAACTAAAAAGAAAACCCTCATATGGTTTCCATTCCGCCAGCTGATCAAGAACTCCGCGACCCACACCGGCTGCATAATCTCTGATCGATTCGCTTCCGTCATAAGCACCAATGAGTCTTTCAAAATATCGTAGCGAATTCGGAACTAGAGACGAAACAACAACCCTATCAGTCATCAACTCCCTTCGTATGCTCCGTTCTACATGAACAGGCGTATCACGCATATCACTATGAAAAACATCCACTTCACTATCTTCAAGCGCACGCTCTTCCAAAACGCACCTCCACTCACTCTGAGCACTGAGGGGGAGATTTACATCTAAGGCTGATTTTTCGAGAGCGCGAATGCGCATAGAGGCGTCGCTGGAAAGAACAGACAAATCAGGCAGTAACAGTTTTTCTTGATTGGATGAAAGAACAAAGCATTGAGGATCACTTTGCCGCATATCCATCGCAAAGTTCCATGCCCTACCATCAACGTCAGTTAACGTGGCTGGCTTTTCGTCAGCGAGAACAGTACGGGCAGCATTATAAAGCTTAGAACGTCGGATCAATACATTATTAACTACCACCGTTGTATTAAAGATCTGTCCTTCGTCTAAATTTAGATTCTTAATCAGATCCGTGCGCATGAGAGGTGGAGCTAGGCTCAGTGCATCCGCAACAGACAACTCCATTTCCGAAGACTGAGCTTCTATTATCTTGACAACGTAGCTGCTATACCTACCGACAAGCCACCCATACACTTCGGGGAACTGCTCCTTTATAGGAGCCAAAATTCTCCCTTCCAGCCAATCCCAGTAGGCGTCAAGAACGCTTTGCTGAGCACTATCTGGAGGTGCCAAGAGCAAGAGAATATGTTGCGCACGTCCGACCTGAATAACAATGTCAGCATGATCCTGAGCAAAAGAGTGTGCCCAACCTCGAACATCAATCTGCTCAACGAGCCAATTTGAGCGCACGACGGTCTCTTCGAGGGAGTCCTCATCTCCCCATAGATCTTTAAGTGCAAGAACAAACGCTTTCAGCGCCCCATCTAGCCACGCTGCCTCTTCAGGTAGCTGCAGCCAGTTACTCATTCTGACACAAAGAACGGATTCTCGAATTGCCTTCAGCTCAGCTGTTTCAATCACCTTGTCTTGAACAACATTTGTTCCCTTTAAGCAGCTTCCAAGTTCTTCCGCACAAACAGGAATAAAGATATAGCCTGCACGACGAAGCCGTGTGCGATGCTCAAGGCGGTCTTCGATTGATAAAATTTCAGCGTCTACCAAAACATCTAGCAAGCCCAAGGTAGAGAGTATGGGCGCTTGCGCACCGTTGTTGCCGGTATTCGTATACTGGTTTAGGAATCTATCATCGATAATTAAAGCGTCGCATTGAGGTGCAAGATTAAGAATATCGGCTGAAGGATGCCTACGGATAGAGTTTGCCTCTAATCCATCAAAACGGCTAATACTGCCAGCTTTGACATGCCCAGACCCAATTCTCGAACTTAGGTAAGCGCGTATACGCTCTATGATACTTAAAACTTCTTCAGAGGTACTATCGTAAGAAATAAGGGCCTCCGTTTCAGAAAGTTTCTTTAAAGAAATAACAGCCGTTAAGCCTGCTGCTTTTAGCTTCCCAAGAAGTCCCAGATGCAGAAAATACGAGACAGAAAGAGCATCAAGATAAAGAGTCGCGCCATCAGCAATATCTGGCTGATCAGGCCAAGGTTTTTCATGCAGTTGCAAGTAGGTGCGAGCTCGCCTTTCTTCATCAGCAGTAAGCTGCCCTTTCTGCCTTAATTTTTCCACCACTGCTAAACAGCTACTTAAGACTGCAGCATGCGCAGAAAGATCCACTTCTTCTTCCATCAAACTGGACCGTCGATGAACGGGAGCAGAGCGAACAACGAGATGCTGCACATTATCATCCCGAACCTTCTCTGCTTCGGCAATTAACTCAGCTAACTCGTCGCTAACCTGAAGAGAAAGCTCACTGTTTGCAGCAGTACTAGAAATAAACCTCACCAGAGAATCTGTTGCAAGGAAATCACGGACCTTGCGCGCATTAACTATACGACTGGGCTGATGGAACTTAGCTTTTTGGCGCTCCTCGAACAGCCATCCGAGAGTGGAGTGCGGAACATAAACAGTTTCGAAAGCTTCGAGCGCCACATCAAGTATATTTAGAAAACTCAAAGTAAGCAGTGCCATAGCATCCAAAGCAACTACTTTCCCACTAATATCAGAACTCGACGAAATACATTTACCGCTGTATGCGGGAACTAAACTCCTTCGCCTAGGATCAGCTTCCACAAGATTGGATAATGCCGGAAAAATCGTAAGATCAATAAGAGTCCGACCAAGCGTCTCCGCAGTTAGAAAAATCGGCACCTGTACTTGCATCAACAAATGCCATGTTTCAGATTCACGGCGCTCCCATTCGGGTTTTTGATCAAAAATATCTTTAAGGCTCATCTTTTGAAGCGGCCCGTCATCACCTGATAACTCTACTGCTCTTTCGAGGCACTGAAATATTTGTTGCTCATTCTCCCAGCCTGCACTTGTCGCAATGAAGTAAGCAGAAGCTAAGACTGCGGGATCAGCCTCTGGCCTTGCCACCGCCTCAAAGATTAAGTCCTTTGCATAATCAGAACCTAAACTAATTGCTAATTGCGCAGCGCCAATTAGGTCATGTGCACTACGTTCATTTCTTTTCTGATATTCATCGGATATATAGGTAGCAAGTGAAGCCCACTCCCCTGTTGCAACCCCAAGATTCACCTGTAATGCTCGATAGTTCGGACTGTCCGTGTCATCGCTTAGACCTGCTAGCGCAGCACGAGATTGAAGAAAATCGCCTTCGTGATATAACCCCCAAGCGTACGACATACGTAAGTGACTTGATTGCGGTAGTAGATCTGTGTTTTCGTTTAAAAAATCAACCAACTCCCCGGATCTATGTGTATTGTTTAAAGCACTCACCAAACGCTCAGCATCAACAAGTGCGCGCGTCTCATTAAAGAGAAGCTTACCGAACTCGCATAGGTCATCCCAACGCTGGTAGTCTTCCAGTACACTAACAAGGTTTATCAGATCACTAAGAGCCCCTGTTTCTTTGTATTTAGCTTCACGTAGCCTGATAAAATCAGGCTCTTTAGCCTCAGCCTCAGAGATAATCTGCCGCAGATTAGTCTCTTGATCAGAAGAGATTCCATCCTCTAGCAAGCGATGTAGTATCTCACTTGCTCTCTCTGTTAAACCAGAGCGTGACAGCATCTCAATCTGGTTAAACCGCATCAACTTAGCGTCAATGTGAGGAGTAAGTTGGTCATAATAACGAGCTATATAACTTGCCATCTCTTCTGGGGTTAACTGTGTAAACGCGAGGGCAAAGCGTGCAATGGCAGCGTCAGTGGTTAGTCCACCATTTATGATGGCGCTTCGCCCTATTTCCTGCTCGACCACTGAAAAATCGAGCTTAACGCCGAACTGAATCGCATAGTGAACGAAGCCAAGTGCACCACTTAAATCACGAAGCTTATCTTTTAAACGATTTTTACCGTAGGCACTCTCCGTAGGGTCTCTTAGCTCTAGCCAAAGCGCATACTCGTCGTCGACTCTTTCTGCTTTGGGACATGCTAATTGCTTTGCAGCTCGTGCTGCATCAAGAAAATGTGCATGAGCCGCACGCCTCGCTTCCATTGAGGCAGCATCGGAAGCAAGTGGAAAACTTGCCGCGTTAAAGGGAACGCTTGACAGAACAGAAGCCCGAAAATCTTCTGGAACGGTAGAAACTAACACTGCTAACGCTACCAAATGGTGTAAAACAGGGGCTTGCTCAAAATCCGCCTCAGAAATCGCGTCAACTGCCTGCACTGCTTTCTCCCAATGTCCGAGGTGAAGCAGCCGAGTTAAAAGAAAGCTTTTGCCGTCTGGATCCAAGTCATCTATCGTATAACCTGCAGCCTCCATCCAACTTAGAGCACCTTCAGCACCGTCATGATGCGCAACGATCATCAAACCCGCAGAATTTGAGGCGCTTGTGCTTATCATGGCAAGGGTTTCAAGCGCTACCGCCTTATTTTCCTTTTGAGAAGAGATAAATGCTTCCGCAATCTTAATCTCTGAGCAATCCCCGAGCGTCATTGCCAGTTCTAAAAGTTCGCTGGCATATTCAAATTCTTCTGAGCGACACAGTAATCTAGAACACCACGCCAGCGCTCTCGCCCTAGCTTTATCAGTGCCGCCTTGAAAGTCCCCATCAGCAAGACGCCTTCCTAGCCTCAACGATGTCCTAACTTTGTCAAACTCTGAGAAAAATCGTGACTTTCTAAGTCCCTCAACCCCCTCTTTTATTTGTTGATCGACAAGCTCGGTCGGAACATTCTTCGTAAGATAGAAGCTAACATCACCACCCGCCTGAATATTTGTTGAGTTGGACCCGGCTACAAGAGATTGTTTATTCGGCTTCCTCATCGCTATCTTTTTTTACCCCAAAATTAACATTTCGGTTTGCCTGAATATTTATTGAACCATCACCTGAGCGGATGGTTTGAGTAGGCGATGCATGGCGTTTTCTAAAGAAAAAACGCCCAATCCAGGCAAAAACTACTAGCCCAACACCGGAAAATAGCCAGTGTTGGTTATCCACAATCCAAGTTAAAAACTCTTTCAACTAAGCAACTCCTTTCTCTGGTGTCGTAAAAAATTTATCTGATACATAAACCAACACCATCTACATCAATATATGTAATAGGAGTGTCTCCATAGACTAAGCGAACATCATCTAGACTTTCCCACTTCCTACTGACTACCGACTTATGAAGCAAAAGATATAGCGCACCCTTAGGTGCAAACTTTATGCGGTAAGCGGTAGAATCTTTAGGAAGACACTCAAAATCTCTTACTGGCTCAGTTCACGAAGAGACTCAGCTACAGTCTTATCCCAGTCCTCTTCCATAACCAACTGAAACTGAATTTTATCTCCAGGCTCACCTAGATCAAGCTGCCCTATCGCTGCCGCATCCGCTGCACACTGGGTCAGTAACTCAAATAGCTCGCGTTTATACTCAGTATCATCATTACCTTTCAGATGTTCTCCCTTGGTTTCTAATACCGAAAAGCTGAACTTCCCTTCCTCTGTACCATGAACACAAGCTAAAAGATCTGGATACACCCGATGGCGCTGCCAGCCTTGCAAGCCATAAGATTGCTGGTTTACAGCTATTCTGTGCCACCAGTACACGCACTGCTGCCCATCGAGATACCAGGCTGTATTCTTTTCCAGATCATTGAATTCTTTTTGATAGACCTTTTCAAATAGGCTTCTTTCTAATGGCTCACCATTCTTCCTATACAGCAGCGAATCAGTATCGGAAACATCGATTTCAAATGTTTCCGAAATTTTCCAGTTAAGCGCTGGGTCGTTAGACGAAACTAAACGCAAAGCAATCTCACCACTTTGAAGCTTTTCACGAAATAGAGATTCAGCCATTGCATTTACTTGCTTTCGCAAACTTGTTCTCATGCTGCTTACAAGGTCAAGCCGATTTATGTATATTTGCTCTCCAGTAACTCCTTTAGTCCGCAGTGCTGCTAAAGTTTCCTCCAGCAAGCGCATACCCTGCCAAGGGTTTGGTACCACATCCAACAACTGCCGCACCAAAAAAGGTAAATCTAGCCCACCCTCCGGTATTCCTTCTATCTCTTCCTGCTCTAGTTCAAAGACTGTTTGCCCAGTTCCTTTTGATTTTTTATTAAGGCTAACTCGGGCTACAGTTCGTTCGAGCCTGTCGGCATCCATATTTGGGCTATCGGCGGCCAAAAACTGTAAGGCCTCCCAGTCCAACTCCCCTAGCACGTCGCGCTCATAATCCAACGCCCGATACCCTTCTACATGGCTATTATCGCGATGCAAAATTCTAGGCAAGAAGATAGGTGGCAGCCCCTTGAATTTTGGGTTTCGTTTGATTGTTTCACGGCGCATGTTATGGACTAGCCCACTTGTTGGATCTACCGACTTAACACTTGATGCTAAATCAGCCATGCCCTCATCTTCCAGCCCCTTACGCACGCCATCCACAGCAGCAGTAACGTCTTGGTCAAAGGTAAACACATAACACTCATCTAGCGATTCAACACCTGTAGCTTGAGCGTGTGGCTGTCGCAATACTCGACCAATCATTTGCGTTAATGCTGTCGTTGCAGTTGTACGCGACAAAATGGCCAATACATAAGCAAAGGGGCAGTCCCAACCCTCACGCAACGCATCCTTAGTAATGATATAGCGCACAGTGGAAGTAGCTGACATTAAATCTTCATCTGCCAACTCATCATCACTTGAAGTTTTGAGACGAATGTACTCATCTTTCACTCCAAGTTGATCACGCAAGTACTCACGTGCATCTTCTGCATGAATAAAACCCGAGTCACGCTGTTCTCTACCAGTTCTTTCTACACGAATCAAAACAATAGGTCGAATATAGCGGCCTGTTTCATTCTGAAACGCCAAGGCAGCTTGTTCTAACTCTTGCTGTTTAGCATGAGCCAATGACAACGTTTGCTTCCAGCTACCTTTTCCTTCATTAACCACATTAATAGGCAGCTTGATCATTTCCTCATCTTTGAGGTCTGTGCCCGGAACATTCACCAACACATTCGACTGGTGCCTACCATTGGTGTTTGGCGTGGCAGACAACTCCAAAATAAACCGCGGATTAAAACCAGCCAGAGTGTCACGTGCAGTATCCGAATAGGCTCTATGCCCCTCATCAACCACAATAACCGGTCGCACAAGACGCAACACATTCCCCAAGCTTTGCTTAATGGACACCAATCCCGGTACCACACCCTCGGCAAAACCGAGGTCTGCTAAATCGTTCTGGTCAAGATTGGGCATTTCCTGTAGCAACTGTAGGTTTGCTTCATTGTCATCTTCCACAGGAAAAAAAGATGTAAAACGGCCACTATCACGAAACACTCGCAATGTTGCTTTGGTTCTGCGCGCAGCAGAAGGCAGCATCAGCAGCATGACACAGAGCTGATCGGCAAGATCTCTTTTGGTGAAAGCATCATCCTTTTCTAGGAGCTTCACGCGCCCTCCAGAGGCACGTTCTAACATTTGCCTATACGGATGCTCACGATCAGCTAATTGCTTCCATGTTTGTCGATATATTGCCTCAGATGGGACAATCCATAGCACCATTCCAATTTGCTGCTGAAAATAATCGACCTGTAGACGTTCCAAGGCAGCAGTTGCCAACAAGGTTTTGCCGCCACCTGTTGGTACCTTCAAACAGATATTTGGAATAGACAATCCCAAACCATCGTATCGCGACAAATAAGGTGCAACTAGCGGATTACCTGCTTGATAAAGATAAGGCAGACGACGCTCGGTATTAAGCTGCTCCCAAGCACCGCGGCAGTAATCACCTAAACTGGCCTCCCTACCTTTACTCTTCTGAAACTCGACAAAGTCCTCGGCATCTTCACGTTTTTCAGTAAGCACCTGAAGAAAATAATCCAATCTGTTCAATACGCCTTGCTGGTACTCTTTGAGCTCCATACTTAGTCTCCCAATATGCGGTGAACTGCATAAGGCAGCTGACAAAACTCTATCCGCCGAGCTGTTAATTCCTTTTGGCTCATAAACTTGGCCACAGCAAAAACAATACTTCTTTTACCACTATTATTAGTAGCCTCAATGGCAGCCATACGCTCCATATTCAACGCAGCTTCATTGGAACGTAGCCAGTCCTTATCCGGTTGATAAAATAAATGCACCCGAAACAAGTCTGTCTCACCAATAAAACCATTTGCTGCTGGGTTTTCTACTGTATGCAAGGATTGCCCGGTAGCTGTATAGAACACGTAACGAGCCAAAGCATCGAAGCTTGGCATGCCTGTTCCGGTGAGCAAGCTTGCAATGTCAATAGGTTCGCCCAAAGTACAATAAGTGAAGCTACCACCCAAACCTGGTGCCACTTTTTCCACTTTGCGCTCGCCTCTCACAATCAGCTCACCATCTTTAATTTCTTTTCTGATTCGGTCGTAGTTATCGCCGTGAAGCTTTTCAAGAGATTGGATGTGCTCCATGATTTTTTGACGCCGCCTTTCATTGCTAAAGGCAGTCCAAGTGATATTTTCACGATGCAGCTCTTCACGCTGATTACCTGAAAATGGATACCCCCCAATAACACGACGCACACGCTCTGCAGTCAATGTATCTGCGTAATCCTCACATTCAACCAAAATAAAGCGACGATTACCGCCATCTATTTTATTTTGTGCGAGCACAGCTTGTGCTGTTGTGCCCGAGCCAGCAAAAGAATCTAAGATGAGTGCTTGATCATCAGTTGCGTGCCTAATAATTTTTTTTAGTAATTCAGTAGGTTTTGGGTTATCAAAACTATGATCGGGAATAATTCGATTAAGTTCTTTCACCCCATCTGTTGTAGTAGCAGGCCCGTCCCACCAACTAGTCTCAACCTCACCATAGTCTTCTTTTTCACTTGCAAATACCTTTAATTGTGGACCTGCTTTTCCAGTCTTTCCAAAAACAATACGCTCATCCTCTAATAGCTCTAGGTATTTTTCTTCTTCCGTTCTCCAATGCCTACCTTTTGACGGTTGATAAACAGTATTTGTGTTGGGGTTTACAATTTCATAATCTAGATTTTCACGAACATTAGGCGCGTCAAAAGGATCAGCTTTCCAAGGGCCACGCGGATCATCATCAGGGTTGTCATATCTTCCTGTGTCTAATTCTAGCGGTCGAACAACAAAACCATCTTGAGTATACCAAGAGTCCGCATTTGACTGCTTCAGACGCCTGTTTGTCTTGCGCCTATTTTTCGCATAAACGATAATGTGATTAACATTATTGGTAGAGATATCCGTATCATTTTGTACTGATGTTCTCGCTTGCCAAGCAATGTTGGCTACGAAATTATCCTCACCAAATATTTCATCTAAAACCACCCTGATCCTGTGCTGCTCGTTATCGTCCAATGTAATCCATATTGAACCATTCTCATGTAAAAGCTCATGCAATAGATTCAGCCTTGGCCACATCATACACAGCCACTTGTCATGTCGTTCCAGATCCTCCTTATCAACTGGATTTGCAGAATTTTTTAGCCACTCCTGCATTAAAGGAGAACGCACATTGTCGTTATAACACCAACCCTCTTCTCCAGTGTTATAGGGGGGATCAATAAAAATGCAATCAACTTTTCCTGCATGAGTCGGTAACAACGCTTTAAGCGCCTCCAGATTGTCGCCATGAATGATCAAGTTGTCATCTAGCGAAGGCTGACCGCCATCTATCGGCAATGACTTTTCAGACACCACCTGCAACTCACGAAAAGGAACTCCAAGGTGATGGGAATAAACAAACTGCTTACCCTTAAACTCTAGTGTGGGCATTACAAACTCCTAATCCATTCAAAGCATGCCTTAAAAGTTGGCAGCTGCTGTTCAAAATCTGAGGCACTCATCGTTACAAGCTCTTGTTCCTGCTCGACAATTGCTTCTTCGTCTTTTTTTCTGCTTCAGTAACTTGTTCAATAGGGCTTTATTAACACGCCCATATTTGCTTAGCCATCAAGGCAGCATGGCTATCTCCCTGCCTTCTTCATCTGTTGCAAAACAAGTCCAAACATCTTCTGCACTTCATTAATTACTTTTTTATAACAGGTCACTACCATCCAATGAAAAAAATGCACCTACTGAAGTTCCTAAGTATCTTTTTTGCCTTATCAAGGTCTCCATCAGCTTGCTCTAAAAGCCCATTTTTATTCACATGGAAACATGCAAAATCTAAATCGACAATAGCACATGCACGAATGCCCATGCCTTACATAAGTAATCGAGCAACTATAACCCAAGGAATTTCTTCAAGGACGTTTCGCGGGATCTTGGCGGTTATCAAAGACGGCATGAATTACAGCCCCCTCCTCTTCCAACGTGTAAAAAACACTGAAAGGGAAGCGTTTTAAGTGCGCTACTCTATATTCGTTGTAAACAACTTGGTAAAGCTTAGGCGAGCTCGCTATCGTTTTTATGATGCTATCCACTTCATTAATGAATCGAACCCCTAAGCCCTTGCTTATCGCTTCGTAGGCCATAGCTGAATATTCGAGCTCGTCAACGGCTCTTCGGGCCAAACGAACCTGAATCAACTAAACTTCGCACGTAGCGCCTCAATAGCTTGCTCTGCGTCTACAGTTTCAACCTTTCCTGCTTGATAAGCTTCATAACGCACATCCAGCTCTAACTTTTGAGCAGCTGTCAACGCACGTGCGTCCACTTCTGACAATGAACCGCCTTCATTAACAAAGCCCCGCATAAGATCTCTGATAAGCTGTGCTGCTGAGCGATCATGCTTTTTAGCCAGCGCTGCAAACTCTGACTTCAAACGCTCATCGACACGAAATGTAAATGTGGTTTCTGACATAGCGACACCTTACGTGTTACAGTTTAATTACATCAGATCGACTATAAATCAACCAGTCACACTGTTCAATCTTATTTATTATTTTCAGCTTCACGCCCGACACGTAACTCATAAGCGGTGATAGTTATAGTTTTGCCATCCCCGCTCACAAAAACACCTGAGTTTGTCTCATTGAGATGCCCACCGCACGAGCTAATAGCATGTTACGCATATTCCAAGGTTTGGACTGTATTCTTTAGCTACGGCTAGTACAGCCTCTTTGGTGGGCTCTAGCACGCACTCTAAAAGAGTGTGGCAGCACGAACGGCAGAATGATGCGCGTTATAGGCTTTGTCTGAAGTTACCGCGTAGCAGGTCAGCTACACCCCAAATCATCGATGCTGTTTCAGAGTGATTTACTTTATCGTTAGTCATATTGACCCTTAGGTAAAAGATGGCACAACTTAGTTAATGACAGTAAAGCTTAACTCAACGTCATGCTGCGTCACAGATAAGAATAGCTTGTTTAATTTATGGCCCAAGTAAAGTTAGCAAAAGCACCTTGAGCAAGCCTTGATCGATAAAGCGTCGCATTAAGTTTGCGGCATTTTTAGGCTTTCTCTTGCTGAGTGTTATTACTCATGGTGCCTTTAGCTTTTTTAAGCTTTTTTATTTAACTGCTTTACGGCTCGATCAAAATCACTTTCAAGCTGCTGCATTTCTTTGGCTCGATATTCTTCAAATGCACGCTCGGCCTTAGCTATAGCCTGCTTACGTGCCACCTTTCCCCTATCAGTAAGTAGCTCACGGCGATTGCTTAGCAGCTGCCTATCTAGCTCAGATATCCATTGCGCCATAGTCATGGCGTTTTCTTCCAGCGCTTGCAGCTCAGCAAAATCCAGAAATTGTGATACAAGTAAATTAAGTACCTGTAGCTCTCTTTCGGTAAGATAGTTTTTTGCAACTCTGGCATCACTTTTAGTAATGTAATTACCTTTAAAGTTTGTCATACCCATAAGTGGCTGCGCACTATCAGCACGATTAAAAATCACTTCAGCAGCAGTTTGCTTGTGGGCGGCATAATGCATCTTGTTTTGCACTGTGGCAAAGAATTCACGCGTCACGTCTGCTTTAGCGTCATAGTCAATTGCAGTGGCATATATATCTGTTACTTGCTGGTAAAGATTTCGCTCGGATGAACGAATATCGCGAATGCGCTGTAACAGCTCTCGAAAATAACGGCCACCACCATTCTTTAAACGCTCATCGTCGAGGGTATAACCCTTGCGAATGTACTCCTGCAGGCGCTTAGTAGCCCATTGCCGAAACTGCGTGCCACGTAAGGATTTAACGCGGTACCCCACAGAAATAATGACATCGAGGTTGAAGTGTTCGATTTGTCTTTGTACTTGGCGGCCGCCTTCATTTTGAACTGTTGCAAAATCTGCAACTGTTGCAGAGCGCCCTAACTCACCCTCTTCAAATACATTATTGATATGTCGTGAAATGGTGGACTTGTTGCGGTCAAACAATTCCGCCATCTGGTCTAAAGACAACCATACCGTTTCATCATCAAATTGGGTGTTGATGGCTACTTTACCGTCGTCGGTAGTAAAGATAATAAATTCTTTATTATCCATTCAGCGCCTCTCTTAATAAGCCTTTACCCTTTGCTGTTAAGCGATGCTTTTGTTTACTGCTTGTTGGCTTATCAGGGATAGTTCTTTCAATAAGCTGTTGTTCTAATAAGTTTTTAATTTGTTTATTTAGCTCGCCTGACACAGATTTATGCCCTAAACGCTGGGCTATTTCTGCCTTACCAAGTTCTCGTTCATTTAAAAATACGATTACTTTAGCGGCTAAATTAGACTCTAGCCGCAACTCTAGCTGCAACTCTAGCCGCGAGACAGTATCTTCCGCACTTTCTGCTTGTAGTTCAAGTTGCTTTGCCAGTGTTTTTTGAATCATTCGCAACATAAATTTTGCAAATATGCCGCTATCTGTTTCAGCAGTGCTGTGCGCTATGGCTCGGTAATAACTCTCTTGGTGAGCATGCACTAAGGATTCAATAGGAAAATGGGCAAACAAAGGGTTCCATTTGGCTAAAATTAAGCTTTGCCACAAACGCCCCATACGGCCATTACCATCCGCAAAGGGGTGGATAAACTCAAACTCATAATGGAAAACTGCGCTGGCTATCAATGGGTGATGCTTAGTTCGTTTAAGCCAAGCAAACAGATCTTGCATCAAACGCGGCACTTGATTAGCGGGTGGTGCCATGTGTACCACTTGCTTGCCACTCATAACACCTACTCCGCCACTGCGGTACCGTCCTGCTTCGTCTACTAACCCAAGCATCAATGTTTTATGCGCTTTCAGTAAGTCCTTCTCTTTTAAAGGTTCTAACTGTTCAAAGCCTTCATATACGGCAAGTGCATTTTTAACTTCTTGCACTTCTCTTGGTGGCGCAATGATTGGCTCACCTTCAATAACAGCAGTGATTTGCTCAATGCTTAGACTGTTACCTTCGATGGCCAGTGAGCCTTGAATGGTTTGCAAACGGCTAATACGACGCAGCCGTAACGCTTGTGCTTGGCTCTTACGCTCTGAAATACGACCTAGCTGCTCTGCAATCTCAGCAGTCAGCGTCATTAACTCAGGCGTTAGAGTAATAGGTGGTTCGTATTGGCTCATGTAAGATTCCAGCGGATTCTAAATAAGTGCTGTGTGCTGCTTTGCTGACGCATTTGCTTATCAAACCCACTTATCATTTGATCGCGCTTGCGCCTTTAAATAAAGACTGTCCTATGCGATCAACACTATCTCCATAGCGTAAACGGGTTGGCTCATGGGCAAAGTATTTAGCATGGTAACCCGTAAGCATAAAAAGAAAGTCTTTTTATTACAATTGGTTATTTATCCTTAGCCACAGCCAAAGCTCCGCTTGCTTTGCCATTGCTCTCTGGTCGCCAACTCGGCCAACAATGCTAAGCGCTGCATTAACATCTGGTGCTGTTGGAAATAAAACTCACTTGATACATGAAGATAAAAAGCTGAATTTTCAGGAATATATATTAAGCTGCTTGCCTCCCTAGATAGTAGCGAAAAGACGCTACTCAAAGCGCTTAAAAGCACTTGGTACAAGCTCGTAATCGGCGTGTTGCAACCTCGCCCAGCACCTAAGCAAGCTTCCCTGCTGAAAGTGGGGTAAGCTTCTTCGTTAAGCACTAGAAGACAATGGTAGCGCGGTCTCAGTTCATCTCCATCTGCTCTAACCCATGCGTAACGCAAGCTAGCTTCACTTGAGCTTTTCCCTTCGCTAAGCAGCACGTTATGCCTCCCAACTAAACGCACTTTCAGCTTACGAAAGAACGCATCTACCTGATAGTTCTCTAGCAATGCACCCGCAGCAAATTCTGGCAAAACCAGCTCAAACTGAAAGATTCCAACATGCTCATTCTCAAGTAGTGAAGCCTCGACTAATGCCTGCATCTGCTGCTGATAGTGCCCAGCAGAGTGTATTTGCTCCATTTCCCTGCTCCTTGGCTGCGGTTACTTTCGACTACACCCAAAGCTTCGGCTGCCATCAACATTAGACTTGGTTTCAAATTTGGCCATGTAGCTAATGCGTTGCATCACTGCTTGTAACTGTTGATTAAGATCCTCACCCTGCGCGTTAAGGTAATACCCAGGCTTCTCTGGGACGTGCACCTGACCAATGGCAGCAACAGGAGGTATCGACAAAGCTCGCGCCCATGCTGTCAATATCATGCCGTATAAGCTCGTGAGCGATGCCCCTCGCCTTGCCATTTTGTTTGTGTAATCAATATTACCCAAGGTGTGGTAAGCGTCTTTGTTCAAAGTAATGAAGAAGTGATAATGGGGATTTTGTGACGTCTTCTGTTCCTGAACCCATGCGTAACGTAAACTCGGTTTATACGTGCGAATTTTGTTCCTTAACTTCCTCTGATGCTGCGCTTGAAGTTGGGATTTCAAGCTGTTCGTAAATTGCGTCAAATGATAGTTCTGGTAGATAGGAAGGTCTTTACCTTGTGGCAAGTTCAGATCAAAGCGGAATACCACCACGCGCTTATTTTCTGCTAGCGAGCTCATCAGCACTTGATACATCTTCTGGAGCTGCTGGTTATTGATAGGTCCTAAATTACTTAGTATCCCAATTTCAATATCAAGTCCGTATGCTTCTGGGCCTGCTGAAATACGATAAGGGGTTGTTTGGTAATGATTGCTAGACATGATTGTTTCTCTTGAAGGTGTGCGCCATACAATCAACAAAGACACAGCCGCTCAGTTAAGGCAGCCTTGCTGAGCACAGCCTATTTCTGGCAGGCTCATAAACCAATATTACTATACCGGCATGCTTTCATAGGTAAGACTGGAATATAGATAACCCTTTCAAGCTCGGTGGTATCTGCATTGCAGAAGTTGATCAAAATCTCCAAAACCACAAGAAAAGGGCCAAATTCACTCGGCAATTAAAAAATAATGGTCTTTGTATAATGGCGTTAAGCGTCATGCCTTTGCAGCAGACTTAGTTACGCCAATCTGCTGCATCAGGCTGTTTAGATATTTATTTGTACTTGCCGTAAGGCTCGTATCTATCCTCCACTCGCTCACGCATCCACTCTTCAATCTCAGTGGATACCCAAGCTACGCTGCGGCCGCCCAGGGATACGTTGCGAGGAAAAGTACCCTCGGCCATATAACGGTAGATAGTGGTCTTACCGAGCCCTGACAAGCGCTGCACTTCGCGAAGGTTAAGGAAGTGAAAATCAAACTCCATGGTTAAGCTCCTAGCTGGTTACACCATGGGGAGTAATGGCGTATTGATAAATGTTGTGACATCTCCCCATGGGATAGCGCCTCGCAGTAAAATATAAGCGGCTCAGCACCTACTACAGCCAAAGGTTCGGCCTCGGTTTGCAGAATAGTAGTTTGCAGCTTCTGTGAGATAACCTAAGCGCTGCCAAATTTCAGCCTCGCCCTCAATGCCAGAATAAACGTCAAACGAAGTCTTGCTATGCAGCTGAATCAGCCCCTGCACTCCATTCAGGTCTGTGCCCAACACCTGCGCCCACGCATATGAGAAATGCTTATAGAGCGCTTGCTGTGCGATTATTGGATCAGCGTAAAAGTCGTGGTTAATTAAGATGTAGCAACGATAGAAAAAACGGCTTGAGCTAGGCCTCATTCTTCGCCAGACATGACGTAAGTTGTGTTTATGGATCGTGCCAAGACTCTGCTGCTCGTCTAATGCAATTTTTAGCACTTTGAAAAATTCTGATATTTCTGCGGATCGCTTGATGCCACGCGGCGTTACATTTGGGCGAAACTGGATATCAAAGCTAACAACCTGTATGCGCTGGTTAGCAATAGCACTACTTCTTATTACTCTGCCCAAGCGTTTATGGTAATTGGCGCTATATGCCGCAGGCTGGCTTGGAAACTCATATGCGTAAGAAAATGGAGTGTTGTTCATGGTTAAAACCTCTTCGTCTTTAGTTGAAATTAAAGCGCTTTTGGCGCTTCTCATAACGAAGGGCTTACTGTTATTTTTAAGCTATAAACTGTTTTTCCAGTCTATCTATAACAGCTTCAAAACCAACTATACTGTTGCCCAGAAACATATCTCTTAGTGCCAAAAACTCCTGCTTCTGGAGTCCACCAAAAGGCATCGACTCTGTAGCCTGCAATGAAATTATTTTTTTACCACTCAAATTTATATCTGTTATTTCTCTAACTGCAAGTAGCTTATTACGAAATCCGCCTGTAACAGCTCCTCTGCGATAAACAACCTGAATAACGCCTGAAAAGCCATAATGACTTGGCAGGTAATGAACATAGGCTTTGTGTTGGCCTAAAGACAAACTTCGAAAATTCACTATGTCGATATTTTCTAGCTCATGTGTCCCATTATTATTTTTCAACAACGATGTCAAAGCACCAGTATAGGCATCAATGCTTTTACTTAAAGAAAGACAAAACTGACCAACACGTTCCTGCATAAACTCGCGTTCAATGGCTAACTCCTCAGCTGTCTGATGCGAAGGCGGGCCAAGCGTATTTAAACGCTTCAACAAAAAATGCATTATTTTTTCAGAAATAGCCCCAATCTCAATAGGCTCGCTATTTTTCAACTTTGCCGTTAGCAGATTGCTGATGGCGTAATCTATGATTACACCCAGCTGCCTCAAAACATCCTGCCCGCTGAAAGCGGCAAACAGACTTCTCTTACGCATTTCCAATACAAGAGACTGCTTTTTAGGCGCTTCGAACACACTAGAAGGCGGCCTGTGTCGAAATACATCATCAATAAAATCTAAACCATAAAACCCTTCTTCTCGCTCCAAAGCCACAATCAGCTCAATCAATCCTTCTGCTGCACTCAAAGCCTGATACTTTTGCTCAAGTCGTTCCTTCTGCTTCAAAAGTAATTTTGGATGAAAGAAAACTGGGGTTTTACTTGCCTCATCAATTGTTGTTGATACAAACAAACAAGCACTAAAAAGTGCTTGCAGCCCTTCATCATGAACTCCGTCATTAAGGCGTATCGGCTTATTAAGAACGAAAGCCAAAGAACTGGCTTTGAAATTGAAAAATACAGGATGGCCAAGATTCAACCAATAAATAGCCGGCCTTCGAGAAACAATCGGTGCATGCTTCACACCCTGAACAAAACTAAAGAAAAACTCTGCTTTCTCCAGCTTCGCCAACTGAAAACGAATAGCTTGATCTGTTAAGCCAGTAGCGTCTGAAACTTGCTTCACGCTAACCCCCTCAACTAATCCATGCTCATTAGCAAGCAGAAAGAGGACCGTCAGTAGAAGACGATTTTTTATAGATAGCGCCAAATGATCTTCGGCAGGCTTGGGCGCATGATGGTATCGAGCTAAGAGAATATAAATTCGGTGATAGTGACTGTGCTGCTGACTAAGAACACTAACCAAGTCTTCAGTAACTTTCTTAGCGACGTTCATAACACGAACAGGTCTTCCCCTTCCAGAAGGCGCACTATAAGCCTCTATCATCCCATTGCTAATTAGCTCATTCATCGCTAATGCAAATGAGCGGTAAGGCATCACCATAGCTCTAGCCAGATTTTTCCAAGAAAGCTGCTCCTCCCCAGAACCATGCATTAGCCAATAACTCAACAGCACAAATTTAGCATTGCTCGTTAGCGCTTCGTATTGAGCTGAAAACATTCCTACTCCTTGTCACTAACCCCTCACAGGGGCCGTGATCACCAGTGCGAAACACCATTTAATGTATGAAAATAACTATTACTTATAGTATACATAAATAATAACGTGTACTTAACGTTTGATATAACGTTCTCCATAACGCATTATATAATGACCTTAAAATATCTAATTATTCTTACTTTTAAGCACAACTTTGTACTTTTCACTAGTGGTCACAGGTGGCTAAATTGGCAAAAAATTTAACTTTTGAAGAGTGGGTTTTGATAGATTTTGAGCAAAAAAGTGCTTGGCTAGCGCAAAAAATTGACTGTCCTCTGCAGGAACTGTTGGACTACCATCAAAAAAAATCCTACTGGAGGCTCCCGCATTTATCCCTGCATGAACGGGTAGATTTTTTTGAAACAGAACGAGGCCAACTTGAGCTAGTCAAACTTAAAGCGGCATGGCGAAGTTATAAGCACTCCCAAAAACATGGTAGTAGCCAGCTCACAATCATCACAAAAAAAAGTACGATCAAGAAATTTGATAAACTCGCTAGACAGCAAAAAATGAACAGAACAGAATACCTTGAACTCCTAGTTGATCTACAGCAAAGTCTTCATGGCAAACAAGAGAGTGCTCTGCTTCAAAAAGCCATAGAATACCTATTTCAGCAAAGGAAGCTTAGCAACGAGCTTGAAGAGCTAAAACAAGAGCACGGCAAGCTTATTGAGGAGCTCCGCCGCTGCGAAAGCACAGCACTAGATAGGGCGGTCGCCTTAATCATGCTGGATGACGAAGAAAGCACAAGACAACTCGTTGAGGCAATAGAAGAAAGCGGGGGTATACAAGCCTTCAAAGACAGATTAGCTCAGCTCTTTAACACAAGTGAAGACCAAACCCCTTTAGAGACAACAATCTTAGACGCGACCTGCACCACCACTAGCTCAGACTAAACCTGAGCTATTGCGCCTTGAGTTCGTCCAAATAATCAGCCCACGCCTGCATCATCTCCGTCCTGCCCTCAAGGTGCGACGTACGGTTATAAGCGCGCCCTGTGGCGTCTTTAACGGCGTGAGCAAGCTGGTGCTCTATCCAATCAACACGGAAGCCCAGCTTCTCGTCTAGCAGCGTTCTAGCGGTTGCTCTAAAGCCATGCGGTGTAACCGTGTCCTTGTCGTAGCCAAGATTGCGTATAGCAATCCTAACCGTGTTTTCTGAGATGCAGCGGCTTGCACCGCGAGCTGACGGGAAGACATACTTTCCTCTACCTGTTATCGGCCCTAGTTCCGTTAACAAGGCAATAGCTTGTCTAGGCAGTGGCACTATGTGCGCGCGTCTAGACTTCATCTTTTCAGCTGGTATCTCCCAGCGTTTAAGCTCCCAGTTAATTTCAGCCCACTCCATTGCCCTTATTTCTCCCGGACGCTGAAACAGCATCGGGGAAAGCAACATCGCAACCTTAACTGGCAAGCTACTGTTGCTGCGCTCCATATCCCTAAGCAAGCGGCCTAGTAGCTCTGTATCATCAATAATCGCAGCTCGATGAACTTGGCGGTGCGTACGTAAAGCTCCGTATAGGTCTTGCGCGACATTTCTTTCGGCACGCCCCGTTTGAATGGCATAAGCCAACACCTGACCAGCTATTTGGCGCGCTCGGTGCGCTGTATCCACGTGGCCTCTTTTCTCTATAGCACGCAATACAACTAACAGCTCAGGTGCTTTTAGCTCAGAAACAGGTCTTTGGCCAATATAAGGAAAAAGTTCTTTACGCAGTAAGCGCGTGCTTCTTGTTATATGATGTTGAGACTTACCATGTAGGGCGAAGTCGATCCACTCTTCACCAATGGCTTCAAAGCTATCTGCTATTGCAACACTCTGCATTAGCTTAGCTAGCTGCTTTTCAGCACTAGGGTCAGCACCCTCAGCTAGCTGAAGACGCGCTTTCTGGTGCTCTAAGCGTGCCTCTTTAAGCGTAACCTCTGGGAAGACACCTATTGCAAGGCGCTTTTCTTTACCGTTAAATCGGTACTTGTAACGCCAATATTTGCTCCCATTTGGTCGAACCTCAAGATACAACCCTTGACCATCAGTCATGCGATAAGGTTTTTCTCTAGGCTCAGCACTTGCTATGGCAGCAACAGTAAGACGCATACCAATCCCTCCCACTCAATTAACAGGCAGTGGGGGCATCAATTATTCTCATTAGTGTTTGTGCCCCCAAATGTGCCCCCAATATGGGTGGTTTTTAGAGGAACTTCAAGAAACTAAACGGAAGTGATTTCAACAAAAAAGCCCCGAATATCGGGGCTTTTAGGACTTCAGCGAATCTCGCTGAACTTTTGACTGGTGGGCCGTGATGGATTCGAACCATCGACCAATTGGTTAAAAGCCAACTGCTCTACCACTGAGCTAACGGCCCTAAGTGAATGGCGCACATAATACAAGATATATGAGGTTTGGCAACCCTTTTTTATGTTTTTCTGTTCAAGCGTACAAAGTTTGGTCAACCAAGCCTGCTTCGGCGAAACCTTGGCGACGAATTACACAACTATCACAGCGTCCACAGGCACGCCCTTGGGCGTCGGCATCGTAGCAAGAGATGGTTAAGCGGTAATCCACCCCGAGCTTAACGCCCGTTTGAATAATACCTGCTTTGCTCATGCTCAGTAGCGGTGCCAACACCTCAATGGTGCGGCCTTCCATACCTGCCACGGTGGCTTCATTAGCCAGTTGCTGAAAAGCAGCTAAGAATTCGGGGCGGCAATCGGGATAACCAGAAGAATCTTCATCATGAATGCCAATAAAAATAGCTTCAGCGTCCACCACTTCAGCTAGCCCCAGGGCTAACGACAAAAATACCGTGTTGCGCGCGGGCACATAAGTGCTAGGCACCCCTTCGCCACCGGCTTCGGGCAAATCCTCGTCGTGGCCCAATAAAGATGAACCCCCTATTTCAGCCATGCCCAGCTGCACCACACGGTGGCTAGCGGCGCCCATTTGTGCCGACAGCTGCTGTGCTGCTGCTAACTCGGCACGATGGCGCTGGCCATAATCAAAGGCCAAGGTATGGCACTCATAGCCTTGATCGCGCGCCATGGCCAAGCAAGTGGCTGAATCTAAACCGCCCGATAACAACACAATGGCTTTCTTCATCACTACCTCTTCAACAATGGTTAACGGCCTGGTTCATCACGCCACAGAATTTTGTGTAATTGCACTTGGAACCTAACGGGCAGCTGATCTTGCACAATCCAATCCGCTAATTCGGTGGGCGCAAGCTGGCCCCACACGGGCGAAAACAACACTTCGCCCACGCGCTTAGCCAAATCGTGCTCTTCTATCTTCCAACGCGCCCAGTCGTAATCTTTGCGGCTGGCGAGAACAAACTTCACTTGGTCTTTCTGCTTCAGCAACGCAATGTTGCTCCACAAGTTGCGGTGCATTTCGCCAGAATCAGGGGCTTTTAAATCCAGCACCACATCCACGCGCTCATCCACGCCGCTAATATCCATGGCGCCACTGGTTTCTATGTTCACCACGTAGCCGGCATCGCATAACGCCGTCATCAAGGGCAAACATTCAGGCTGTGCCAAGGGCTCACCGCCCGTTACTGTTACATAAGGCGTATCGTACTGCTTAATCTCGGCCAAAATGGCTTCAATAGTCCAGCGTTCACCGCCTTGGAAGGCGTACTCGGTATCACACCACACACAACGCAAGGGGCAACCGGTTAAGCGGATGAAAATAGTGGGCAGACCAATAGTGCGCGTCTCACCCTGCAGGGAATAAAAAATTTCAGTAATGCGCAATGACACAGCGAACGCCTAGCTAAATGAAAGGGAGCGCAATTCTAACACAGCCGGCCCCTAGGCTAAAACTTGAAGGCTAATCTGTGCTTACGCAATAAAAAAGGGAGCCCTGTAGGCTCCCTGCAAAAAAAACACAACAACGGTTAAAGCTGCCCTAACATACGTTCGGCTAAACGCGCCTCATTGGTGTTAGGATGCTCTTGCACAATGCGCTGCAACGTGGCTTTCGCCTTAGCGTTGTCGCCTTTTTTGGCCTGTAAACTGGCTATTTTGTATAACGCAGCAGGCACTTGGCTGTGCTCTGGGTAGTTATCCACCACATAGCTGAATTCTTTGATGGAAGAGGCCTCATCAGGCTTTGCCTTAATGCGGTAAATTTCCCCTAACCAAAAATGCGCAAAAGGACGAAACTGCCCTTCTGGATAATCTTCAATGTATTGCGTGAAGCCGGCCACGGCGCCATCGTAATCTTTCGCTAACAACTCTTCACGCGCGGCAATATAAGCCTCGCGATCTTGCTCACGAACATCCGTTTCAGCCTCTAACGCTTCTGCGGTGGCTTCCGCTTCGTTGCGCTCTGCCAACGCTTTCAAACGCGCATCCACATCCACGTAACGGGTGCGTTCCGCCTTGCGGTTCGCTTCCACTTCATGATGAAGCTCTTCAAGCTGCCCATGCAGCATTTGCACCTCATCTTCTAACTCATCGATTTTCTGCAAAAGCAGCATCAAACCATAATCATTGCTGTTGCTGGCTGGTTCGCCCTGTGAACCACTCACACCGGGGCGCGGATATACTCTGTCTTCCACTGACAGAGATCGGGTTGAGGGCTGCGCTGCCGCAACCCCCACCAGACAGCCAAGCATTAAGCCTGTTACTACACGCTTCACGTTGGCTCTCCTTATGTTATGGACGGCCAGACGTGTAGTTTAACTCTACACGACGGTTTTTAGCCCAAGACATTTCATCCGAACCTAGCGCTTGCGGCTTCTCTTCACCGTAGCTCACGGTAACTAGCTGGGAAGCAGACACACCTTGCACGCGCAAGAATTGCTCCACAGCTTTAGAGCGGCGCTCAGCGAGAGCAATGTTGTACTCACGTGTGCCACGCTCATCCGTGTGGCCTTCTAAGCGCACCACAGAGTTGCCACGGCTACGCAAGTGGTTTGCGTGGGCGCGTAGCGTATCAAACGCTGCAGCAGGCACTTCAGAGCGGTCGAAGGCAAAGTAAATAATGCGCGAATTAGTCGTACCATCGTAGTGCGATGGGTGGTTATGGAAATCCTTCGCGGTTAGAGGAATGTATTGCTGGGAATCAGAGGTATCCACAGGATCCACCACCGTTTTAGGGGTGTCTACAGGGGGTGCCACATAGCCCGTATCTTCTTCAACCGGCTTGCTTGAACAAGCGGCTAAAAATGCGGAAGCCGTAACGGCTACCACTAAATGCTTCACAGTAGATGAACGCATAGTATTGCTCCTTATTTTACGCTGATAAATTCTTATTTTTCGTTAGATCATAAGAATGTTTTAGTACAATAAAACACTACAAAAATGGCGACCATGCGGGCTCACGTACTTCCCCCTTGGCTGATGGCAATTTCACCTTCACACGGCCATCAATAGAGATTGCTTCGAGCACCCCTGTCCCCCGTTGTTGCGTCCCATAAATTACCATAGTTCCGTTGGGAGCAACACTAGGAGATTCATCCATTCCTGAAGTAGTGAGCACATTAAAGGTGTCGCGCACTAAATCTTGCACACCAATATTGAAGCGACCGCTCTTGCGGTGCACATAAATCAAGTGCCTACCATCAGGGGTGATATCTGGGCGTGCATTGTAAGGGCCGTTGAACGACAAGCGCTTACTATCGCCCGAGCGTAAATCCAACTGATAAATTTGTGGGCCGCCACTGCGGCTAGAGGTGTAAATAAGCGACTGCCCATCCGCCATCCAACGCGGTTCGGTTTCAATGAAGCGGCTGCTGGTGCGTTGTTGCAATTGGCCTGTCACCAAATTCAGTGTGTAAATGTTCGGCGCGCCGTCTTTCGATAAGGTAAGCGCCAGCTGCTTGCCATCGGGCGACCAAGCCGGCGCACCGTTAATGCCGGCATACTCAGACACCACGCGGCGGTCGCCGGTTTTGATGTTGTGCACGTACACCTTGGGCAAGCCATTGCCTTCAAAAGACACATAAGCCACCTGCGTGGCATCTGGCGACCAAGAAGGGCTCATAATAGGCTCATAGCTGCGCACTAGGGTTCTCACACGATGGCCATCTGCATCGGCATACTGCAAGCGGTAAGGGTAACGTTTGTCGGAACGGTCCACCGTGACATAAAGAATGCGGGTGTTAAAAGCACCGCGAATGCCCGTGAGCTGCTGAAACACCTCATCGGCAATAGAATGCGCGGTGGGGCGTAACTCCACATTGGAAGAAACAAAATTCCATGCCAACAAGGAGCTCTCTGCGTTCACATCCAACAGCTCAAAATGAATTCTGTAGCGGCTGTTTTCCAGCGGTTCCACACGGCCTGTGACTACGTATTCGGTTTTCATCACACGGAAATCGCGCCAAATGGCATCCTTGTGGCCCGTGGGCCAGCTGAGCAAATCGCCGCGAGGCACAGGCTTAAACAAACCACTGCGCTTTAAATCATCGCTAATAATTTGCGCCACGTCTTCAGGCATTTGCGCACCGTTTTCCACGGTGAAGGGCACCACCGCAATGGGCAAGGCATCGTCGCGGCCTTGGGTAATTTCAATCACTAAATTGGCATTGGCCACCGTAGCAAAGCTCAGCAGCAGCAAAAACCATATGTTTCTAACAGCCTTCATAGCCTTAGATCCTCTGGTCTAAAGTTAAACGTCAATTCACGAAAACGCTGGAATAAAGCGCCTTCTGGCACGGGTAATCGCCTTGCATTATTCACGGCATTCAGCGCCGAGCGATCGAGCGCTGCATCGCCGCTGCTTTCCACCACCACAGCGTTGAGCACATCACCGCCGGGGGCAAGGGTTATTTTTAACACGGTGAGCATGCCATTGCGCGCACTGGGTGGGCGCACCCAACGCTGAGCAATCACCATACGTATGGCATCTACATATTCAGCCGTTTCAGCATCTGCAGCTAAGTTGTCTGCCGCCTGCGCAGCTTGCGAAGCTTCACGGGCACGCTGTGCTGCCGCCTCCCGCTTTAGTTGCTCGTTTCTTGCCTTGGCCAAAGCAGCCTCTTCTGCTGCCAAAGCATCTATAGTGTCGAGCTCTTCGAACACAGGCGCGGGTTTTGGTTCCGGCTTAGGCTTAGGTTTCGGCTTGGGTTCTGGCTTGGGTTCTGGCTTGGGCTCCGGTTTTTTCGGCGCTGGTTTAGGCTCAGGCTTGGGCTCGGGTTTAGGCTTCGGCGCGGGCGCCGGTTTCTTCGGTTCTGGCTTAGGAGCTGGTTTAGGCTCTGGTTTAGGCGCAGGCTTGGGTTCTGGCTTAGGGGCCGGCTCAGGCTCAGGCTTCGGCTCTGGCGCGGGTTGCGGTGCCGGTGTCGGTTCGGGCTTCGGCGTAGGTGCTTTCGTCGCCGCTTGGGGTGCGGGCATGCTCATAATTTGCACATACTGAATCGGCGGCTTTTCAGGCAAAGTGGTGCCTAACGCGCCAAACAGCACGAACACCAACACCAAAGCAATGTGCAAAAACAGCGACAGTAATACTGCTCGCGCCATTGGCGTTTGCATTTAGCGCCCCTTCTCCACCGGTTCTGTCACCAGGCCCAGCTTCGTCACACCGATTGTTTGCAATTCACCCATCAGCGTTACCACACGCCCATAAGGTACCTGCCCGTCGCCCTCCACCAAAAACAGAGTGTCAGGCGCATGTTTCATAATGCGCTGCACGTTTTCTTGCAACGCTTCCGTGGTGGTGGCTTCTTCTTGCCCTTCTCCCACGTTCAAATAATAAGCCCCATCACGCTTCACGGTAATCACCACCGGCTCTTGATCGTCGATGGGCTCACTATTAGCTTGTGGCAAATCCACATGAATACCTTGCGTCATCATGGGCGCGGTGATCATAAATACCACCAACAACACCAACATCACGTCGATGTAAGGCACCACGTTAATGTCGGCCATTAATTTTTTGCGTCGGCGTATTTTCACCATGGTTTGAAACTCCTAATCCTCTTGGCGGCGGTGCGCTTGGCGGTGCAACATGGCAGAAAATTCTTCCGCGAAAATTTCACAATCGCCCACAATATCTTCAGCGAACGCGGAGTAGCGGTTATAGGCCACCACCGCAGGAATGGCGGCGAACAAGCCCATGGCTGTGGCCACCAACGCCTCGGCAATACCCGGCGCCACCACGTTTAAGCTAGCCTGGCTTACGTTGGCCAAGGCGCGGAAGGAATTCATGATACCCCACACCGTACCAAACAAACCAATATATGGGCTGGTGGAACCCACGGTGGCTAAAAAGGGCAACGTATCGTATAAGCGGTTTTGCTCACGCTGCAATGCCACCCGCATAGCACGTTGCGAGCCTTCCATTACCGCCTCAGGGTCGCGGGAGTTTTTCGATAAACGAATAAACTCTTCAAACCCTGCGGTGAAAATAGCGCGCTGGCCACAATTCGCCGTTTTATCGTCCTCTTTCACGCGGCGGTACAGCGTAGCGAGGTCATCACCCGACCAAAACTCACTTTCAAACGCACGGCCTACTTTACGTGCTTGTCGAATCACACGGGCACGCACAAAAATCACCGCCCACGACAGCACCGACATCAGCACTAGCAGCAACATCACCGCCTGTACTACTAAGCCCGCACCGCTCACCAAGCTCCAAATAGACATAGAGTCTTGCATTACCGCTACTCCTTCATTAACGCCGCTCGTACCGAACGGGGTAACCCTTGTGGTTTTAAATTATCGGCCCGCACACAGGCCACACTAATATTGGCCTCACATAACAGCTGGCCATCTTTCAAAATACGTTGCACGAAATCGATGCTGGCACGGTTCACCGTGGCCGCCGCCGTAACAATGAGCTCATCGTCCATTAAAGCGGGCTGGCGATAGTTGATGGTGCAAGCACGCACCACAAACTGGGCGTTTAACTCTGCCATGCGGCCATGGTCAAACCCCATGCTGCGTAGCCACTCGCTACGCGCGCGCTCCATAAACTTCAAATAGTTCACGTAGTACATAATACCACCTGCGTCGGTGTCTTCTATGTACACCCGCACACGATGGCTAAATTCTATTATTTGCGGCATATATTCAACCCTTATCTTGCTTAGAGGACGTAATAGGTTGTAAACCGAAATGGCGCCAAGCGTGTTGCGTCACTTGCCGCCCGCGTGGGGTACGGTGAATAAAGCCCTGCTGAATTAAATACGGCTCCACCACATCTTCCAAAGTGCCCGCATCTTCGTTTAAGGCAGCCGCTAAACTTTCTAGCCCCACAGGCCCGCCATCAAACATTTGCATCATGGTTTTCAGCAAACGGTGGTCCGTACTATCAAGCCCGAGGGCATCCACTTCCAACATATCCAAGGCCGCACGGGCAATGTCGGTGGAAATCACCCCAGTGCCTTTTACTTCCGCGTAATCACGCACGCGGCGCAACAAACGGTTGGCAATACGCGGCGTACCACGTGCCCGGCGCGCAATTTCACTGCAGCCTTCATCCTCAGCACTCATGTGCAAAATGCCGCAAGCACGCTGCACAATATGGGCCAAATCGGGAATAGAGTAGAAATCTAACCGCTGCACAATGCCGAAACGGTCACGCAGCGGCGCTGTGAGCAAACCGGCTCTTGTGGTGGCCCCCACCAACGTGAAGGGCGGCAATTCTATTTTGATAGAACGCGCAGCAGGCCCCTCGCCGATCATGATGTCTAGCTGAAAATCTTCCATGGCGGGGTACAGCACCTCTTCCACCACGGGCGACAAGCGGTGGATTTCATCCACAAACAACACGTCGCCTTCTTCTAAATTGGTGAGAATGGCGGCTAAATCGCCTGCCTTTTCTAACACAGGGCCAGAAGTGCTTTTTAATTCAGCGCCCATTTCGCTAGCGATAATGTGCGCCAGCGTGGTTTTACCTAAGCCAGGCGGGCCAAAAATAAGCGTGTGGTCTAACGCCTCGCCACGGCGGCGCGCTGCATCAATAAAAATGCCCAATTGTTCACTCACCTTGGGCTGGCCACGATAATCCGCCAAACTGGCTGGGCGAATGGCGCGCTCGATGCTGTCCTCGTGCACGCCCTCAAGGCCGGGGGAAATTATTCTGTCGTTGTTCATTAACGCCCTGCTAATTGTTGTAACGCCTTACGAATCAAGGCCGCGCTATCAAGGCCTTCTTCTTTCACCTTGGCAATGGCTTGCTCGGCGGCTTTCGGCTTGTAGCCCAAAGCTTCTAACCCCGCAATGGCATCTTGCACCGGTTGCGGGCCGGTGGGCTCTTCGGTGAGGCTCGGCAAGTGCGCATCGGCTCCCGAGAGCTTCTTCACCCTGTCTTTTAACTCGATAATCAACCGTTCGGCGGTTTTCTTACCAATGCCCGGTACTTTCACCAAGGCGGTGGTGTCGCCTTCTTCTAAGCAACGCACTAAACGCGCCGCTTCAATGCCCGATAAAATAGACATGGCGGTTTTAGGCCCCACACCGCTCACGCGAATTAACTCTTGGAACAGTGCGCGCTCAAATTTATCTAAGAAACCGTACAACAGCTGTGCATCTTCGCGCACCACTAAGTGCGTATGCACTATGATTTCTTGGCCTATATTAAGTTCACCATAAAAAGTAGGCATGGTGGCTTCCACTTGGTAGCCCACGCCATTTACATCAATCAATAACCAAGGAGGCTGTGCCTCCACTAACACTCCACGTATACGTGCAATCATAATACTCGTGTGCCTCGTCGGGCGGTTGCGCCTTTAATGCGTGCTAAAGAAGTGCCCATGTGGGCGTGACAAATGGCAATGCCTAAGGCATCCGCGGCATCGCCTTTTGGGGTGGTGGTGAGCGCTAACAAGTAACGCACCATTTGCGCCACTTGGGCTTTATCGGCACTCCCCCTGCCCGTTAACGCCTGCTTTACTTGGCGCGCAGCATATTCTGCCACGGGCAAATCAAACTGTACCACCGCAGCAATAGCAGCGCCCCGCGCTTGGCCTAGCTTTAAGGCCGAAGCCGCATTGCGTGCCATAAACACATCTTCAATAGCCACTTGTTCTGGTTGGTAGGTTCTCACTATTTCGGCCAACTGGGTAAAAATTTGCCCCAGCCGCTGCGGAAAATCATCCCCTTTGGTGGCAATGGCCCCGTGGGCCACATGCACAGATTTTTGCCCTGCATGATCAATAATGCCGTAGCCGGTAAATCGCGAGCCTGGGTCTATGCCCAAAATACGCCCCTTAACTGGTGCGTTGGTCATCATGTGCTCCTTATCACCTGCTGTCTCTTCTTGTTCTTCGCGTGCGTTGGTGAATACACGCCAGAAAGGGGCCATTCTAACAGCAAACCCCCTATCAATTCTCACCGTGCGCATAATTTGTTAGCCTTGGCACCCCCTTCCCATATAGCAAAGGACACACCATGGGCACTGATTCATTCTGTTTTATTGGCCTCGGCGACACCGGCATGCGTTTGGTGCAAGCCCTGCCAGTGGATTTTCTTCGCGACAAGCGCCTGTATATAGATACCGATAGCGCCACCCTCGCCGCCCAGCCCAACGCCAACACCTTGCTCATTGGGCAAAAATTTCTGGAAGGCGGCGCCAGCCCTAGCATTGCGCAAACCATTAAAGCCATCAATATGGCAGAAAAAGAACTATTAGCGGAACTAGAAGGCATCACGCAAGTGGTGATTCTCGCGGATCTCGGCGGCGAAACCGGTGGCGCGGCTCCCTATTTAGCAGAACTACTGCTCAAACGCCGCTTCAATGTGAGCCTGGCACTTATTGCTCCTTTTGAGCTCGATAAAGAACGAGACCACAGCTGGCAGCGCCGCGTTAATGCCTTACGCCCCACGCTAACTTACTGCGAAGTGTTCGATTCTCCCTTTCAAGACAACAAAAAAGGGCGGCAAACCCTTATTCATCGGTTATTAAAAGATGTTTCTCTACGCGTATTAAATGTACTCATGGCAGATAACCCGCACTAGGGCTGTATACGGTAATAGTGCGGAGCGTTCCAAGGGCCCCAACGGTAAGGATAAGGCACTACACGTTCGTGGATTTCCCAATCCACCACGCAATCGTCGCGAAAATACACCTTCTTCCAGTTGTTCTGGTTTTGCCGGTACAGCCATTCCACGCCATCGCTACGGTTAATTTTACTGGAAGGCCGCCCCCAAGCCCGCTCCACATCTGTGGGCGACATGCCCTGCACCACTTCCTTGGCCACAATGTGGCGGCGTAATTTGGTGCTGTTGATGTAGGGGCACGCTTCTTCCGTGGCGGGCTCAGTAATATCGGGCTTTGGTGGCGCATAAGGCACGGGTGGGCTCACCTTTTCAGGCAAAGGCGCATGCATGGGTTCGGTGAACGGCCCAAACTCAAGCCGTTCTGCATCATCAGAGCACGGGCGGTCTGAAAACACCGCGTGGCCGTTTATCTCGCACTGGTACACCGCTGCAGACGCCATGCCTGCCGCCCCAAGCCAACATAACGCCAGCAACCACCGGCTTCCTCGTTTCATGCCCCACCTCTATCCTTAATTGGTTGTCAGTGCATCCCCACAGCAACGCGCTTGAAAGCGTTGAAAATTCTCTTCGATATCCGCTTCCAACGGCACTTTAGCGTTAATCAGCACACCCGCTACCATTTCATAATGGCCTGCTAGCACTAATATCTCGATTAATTCTTTATCTGTATGCTCTTCTGCCAGTTGGTTCCATACTGCGTCGCTAATGGCCTCTTTGGCACACAGGCTATCACAAGCAGCGTACACAGCAGCCCAATAAGGCTCCTTTATCTCTGCCACGGGCAAGGTAAGTTGCAGCACTTCAGCATCCGACACCCCCACTTTTTGCGCCAGCTCCAAGTGCTGCGCCCATTCGTAACGGCTGCGGCAATTCCACGCCACCCGTAAAATTATTTTTTCACGAGTGGCCGCCGGCAAGCGGCCATAGGGCATCAAGCGCGAGGCGAAAAACAACCACGCCCAAAAAATGCGGCCATTGGTGTTTAATACAGGAAAAATGTTCGGCAACTGAGCACGGCCAAACCAGCGCGACACCTGCGACACTGTGCGAAACATTAGCCCACGTTGCGCGGCAGGTGGTACGGGCAAACGCGCGCCAGCAGGCACCGCCCAGCCATTTTTAGGTTGTAGTAAATCTTGTTTCATCTTATTTTTGTTATCCTCTTGTAACGGCACAACCGCCCCACTTTCTCTGCGCAGCACCCAATGTGCACACAAAGTAAATATGACAGCATGTGCCCTCATTAAAAATAATAAAAGAGCACTTCATGAAAAACTTTCACCAGAAAAAATGCTTTATTACCGGCGCTGCCAGCGGTATAGGCCGTGCAGTGGCCCTTGCTTTAGCTAAAGAAGGCGCGCAACTAGCCCTTACCGATATTAACGCCGACGCCTTGCAGGCCGTAGCCGAAGAAGCCCGCGCTCAAGGCGCAACTTTACTCGGCACCTTTCCCGCAGATATTTCTGATTACGATGCGGTAACTAAGATGGCAGAAACCTTGCACCAAGAACATGGCGCTATGGACATGGTGATGAACATTGCCGGCATATCCACCTGGGGCACCATCGATCATTTAGCGCATCACCATTGGCGCAGCCTCGTGGAAATCAACCTCATGGGGCCCATCCATGTGCTAGAAACCTTTGTGCCACCAATGATCGCTGCTAAAAAAGGCGGCTACATTGTGAACGTCTCCTCAGCAGCAGGGTTATTTGGTTTACCTTGGCACGCGGCCTACAGCGCCACTAAATTTGGCCTGCGCGGTATTAGTGAAGTGCTCAGGTTTGATTTGCGCGAACACAACATTGGCGTGAGCTTAGTGTGCCCCGGCGCGGTGGACACAGGCCTCGTGCAAACCCTCAACGTGGTGGGCATCGATAAAGAGCACCCCAAAGCCCAAGCCTTGGCGCAACGCTTCCAACGCCATGCGGTAACCCCCGAGCACGCCGCGCAACGTATTCTTCAAGGCGTACGCAAAAACAAATACCTCGTGTTCACCTCACGAGATATTCAATTTGGCCACTGGTTTACCAGAAAGTGGGAATGGCCTTACACAGTGGTGATGCGCCTCATGAGCGGCATGATTAACCACACAAAAAAAGAAATAGAACAAGAAAATAAAGCGTAATCACACCGCATAAAAAAAGCGCCGAGGAATAACACCTCGGCGCTTTACGCTTTAGCCCTAATATTTTTTCGCCACTTGGCTCATGGGCACTTTCACCTCGCGCACTTGCTGCAACAAGGTCATCAGTACTATTACGCGTTCTTCGCCATCGTAACGGCTGAAAATGGCCTCTAATTCAGTGCCTGCCTCGTTAGAAGTAGCCACCACCACCCTGTCACCCGCACTGAGCGGCTTATCAGGTTCATGCTGCTGTAAACGCGCTGCAATGTTTTCAATAATGTTTGTGGGCACAGGCATGGGCCTGCTGCCAAAGGCCACCATTCTTTGTACGCCACGGGTGGAACGAATGGGGCCCCAGTTATCCACGCCTGCGCGCAAATACACAAACAAATAGTTGGGAAACAAGGGCTCTTGCTTGGTCACTTCTTTGCCACGCTGAAGTTTTTTCACCTCCCACATGGGAAAAAACACGTAATACCCTTGGTTTTCTAAATGCGCCACCGCCTTTTGTTCTTCACGAGGCTTGGTTTGTACTGCATACCACTCTCCTGCCTCTGTCTCACTCACCGGTGCTGCGGGTGCTTTAGCTACGCCTTCCATGCCGTCGCTCTCCTCGTTGAGATGTATTTAAGATTCGAACCCGTTAGGGTTAGCAGCCTGCCAACGCCATGTGTCTTCGCACATTTCTTCTAAACCGCGCTCTGCACGCCAGCCTAACAAACGCTCTGCTTGCGCAGGGTCTGCATAACATTGTGCAATATCTCCTGCACGGCGCGCCACTATTTCATAGGGCACTGGCTTGCCAGATGCTTTTTCGAAAGCTTTCACCATGTCTAGCACGGAATAGCCCACGCCGGTACCCAAGTTCACCGTGAATAAACCCGGCTGGTTAATGGCATCCAACGCCTGCACATGGCCCTGGGCTAAATCCACCACGTGGATATAATCGCGCACACCGGTGCCATCAGGGGTGGGGTAATCACCACCAAACACACTAAGCTTATCGCGTTGCCCCACTGCCACTTGCGCAATGTACGGCAGCAAATTATTGGGCACGCCCTGTGGCGATTCACCGATGCGGCCAGATTTATGCGCCCCTACGGGGTTAAAATAACGCAACAGCGCAATGGCCCAGCGTTCGTCCGCACGGTACAGGTCACGCAGCATGTCTTCAATCATTAGCTTGCTGCGGCCGTAAGGATTGGTGGCCGATAAGGGGAAATCTTCACGAATGGGCACACTGGCTGGGTCGCCGTATACCGTGGCCGAAGAACTAAACACTAAACTGCGGCAACCGTGGCGCTCCATGGCCTCTAGCAAGCGCAAGGTGCCTACTACGTTGTTGTCGTAATAATGCAGCGGCTGCTGCACCGATTCACCCACCGCTTTTAAGCCAGCAAAATGCACCACCGCGCTAATGTTATAACTGGTAAAAACACGTTCGAGATCTTCAGCTGAACGAATATCGCCCTCCACAAAGGGAATGCTTTGCCCCGTCAGGGCCTCCACACGGCGTAAAGATTCAAGGGAAGCGTTGGATAAATTATCCAGCACCACCAACTGCTGGCCCGCTTCTAATAACTGCAAACAAGTGTGCGAACCAATGTAGCCCGCGCCGCCGGTAACTAATATCCGTTTACTCATGGAGAACGCCTTTTCAGTGAAAAATAATACCCCATCAGTGTAGCAAATATAGCGCGCCTAAGAACGTATTCATTGCACGGATAGCATCGCTCTTCTCTAACAAGCTTGTGTTATCATGCGCAACATATATAAGGAGGACGTTTTGAACTCGCAACAACACAACACCAATGCAGGGTGGTTCCTGCTGCTCGGCGTTATTTTAGTGGGCGCCAACCTGCGTGCACCGCTTTCTTCTGTGGGCGCACTCATTCCCTTTATTCGCGACGATCTCGGCATTAGCAACACCCTAGCCGGCTCTATTACCACGCTGCCCCTCTTAGCTTTTGCCCTGCTATCGCCTTTTGCGCCCACCATTGCGCGCCGCATTGGGATGGAGCGCACCATCGCCGCGGCTATTGCCGTGCTTATCGGGGGCCTCGCCCTGCGTTCCGCAGGTGGCACCACCGCCTTATTTGCGGGCACCGTATTTATTGGCCTCGCCATTGCCATCGGTAATGTGCTTATGCCCGCCATTGTGAAACTAAAATTTCCACTGCGCATTGGTTTTGCCACGGGCATGTACGCCGTGGGCATGAACGTGTTCGGCGCCTTGGGTTCAGGCCTTAGCGTGCCCATGGCAGAAGCTGGGCTAGAATGGCGCGGCGCCCTGGCCATTTGGGGCTTGCTAGGCATTGTAACCCTCGCCGTGTGGTGGTCACAGCTCAAACACCACCAGCCCTACACCCCTCCTGCTGTTGCTAGCGGCACCGCGCAACGCAGCGTGTGGCGCTCACCCTTAGCGTGGAACGTTACTTTTTTCATGGGCAGCCAATCGTTAATCTACTACTCGCTCATTACCTGGGTGCCCGATATTTTGCTCAACCAAGGGTATTCAGAAAGCGGCGCTGGCTGGTTGCTGTTCCTCATGCAAGTGGCCCTTATACCGGTGACCTTTGTGGTGCCTATGGTGGCTGAAAAAATGAAGAACCAGATCCCACTGGCTATTTACACCGGCGCGGCATTTATCATTGGTTTGTGTGGTTTCAACACGGCCAACACCTTCTTTTATCCTCTGTGGGCCATTTTGCTGGGCACCGCCGGCGGCTGTGCTTTTAGCTTATCCATGATGTTCTTCACCCTGCGCACCCACAGCAGTAAAGAAGCAGCAGATTTATCCGGCATGGCGCAATCCTTCGGGTACTTATTTGCCGCCCTCGGGCCTGTGCTCGTGGGCGCCCTGTACGACATCACCCACAGCTGGACAGCCCCCATCGGCATGCTGTTAGTGGTGTGCCTTATCTTGCTAGGCAACGGCCTCGCCGCCAGCAGAGATCGAAAACTTTGAGCTAGCGCAATACACCGCTTGCCACAAGCACTATAGTGGCCCTAGGGTAGTAGCGTGCCCCTTGCCACACGGCACGGGCGCCACGCTGCTATCAAGCACCCAATAGGAGACTACTATGTTTAACCGCATCCTCGTGGCCATCGATGAAAAAGGCATTAACTATAAAATACTGAATGCCGTGCTCGGCATCGCTAACTACAAAAACGCACAACTAAGTTTAGTGCATGTTAACCAAACCACCGTTACCGCGGCATTTCCTTATGTGTCGCGAGACCTCATGCAAACCACCATCGATGAAATGGAGGCCGCTAGCGAAAAACTGCTCGACGAAGCCGAAGAAGCCCTAGTGGAAGACGCTAAAATCGATTTAGACGTCAAAAAAGTACACCTAAGAGGCGACCCTGCTACACAACTGCTCGATTACGCGGAAGAAGAAAATATCGATTTAATTATTATCGGCAGCCGTGGTTTAGATGGCGTGAAAGGCTTACTGTTAGGCAGTGTGAGTTACAAGGTATCGCAAGCCGCCCCCTGCTCCGTTATGATCGTACACTAACTGTATGTAGCCCGGCGCGTAATGATACGCGCCTTGGTGCCCCACCGTATTCACGTTTTACCCAGGACAATAATAACAATGACTCTACCCGCAGATGCTATTACCCTCACTGCTGCTGCCCCTGGCGTGGCCCTTATTACCCTGAACCAACCCGACACTCGTAACAGCCTGTCGCTGGCCATGCTAGAGCTGCTCAACCAGCGTTTAGACGAAGCCCAAGCCCACCCCGATTACAAAGTGGTGATCATCGCCGCCACGGGGCACGTGTTCAGCGCCGGGCACAACTTAAAAGAAGTGCAGCAGCAACTGGGCCAGCACAAAGCGCAATTGCATTTGTTTGAACGCTGCAGCGCTGTGATGCAAAAAATAGTGAACCTGCCCATGCCAGTCATCGCTCAAGTGCAAGGCGTGGCCACCGCAGCGGGCTGCCAATTAGTGGCCAGTTGCGATTTAGCCGTAGCTACCGACAGCGCTCGCTTTGCCACCCCCGGCGTAAACATTGGCTTGTTTTGCTCCACCCCCATGGTGGCACTTACCCGTAATGTGCACCCCAAACACGCCATGGAGATGTTGCTGACGGGAGAAATGATTGCCGCCCACCGTG
>DATGUF010000007.1:0-29457 GCA_035301485.1 Alcanivoracaceae bacterium | reverse complement strand
ATACCAGAGCCCAAGACTAGAGAACATCAAGCGTTGCGCGTTATTAGTGATGCTTAAACAGCCCACTGCCAGGGCTTAAAACTGGGGGCAGAAAGTTTTATTGCGGGGTGGAGCAGTCTGGTAGCTCGTCGGGCTCATAACCCGAAGGTCGTTGGTTCGAATCCAGCCCCCGCTACCAAATCAGGCTATGCATAAAGCCTATTTAAAAGCCCCTCATTGTAGGGGCTTTTTGTTTGCCACAAGAAAATAGGTGCAATTTAAAGGATCAAGATGCGCAAAATAGACCAGTTAAAAGCTATCTTAGCCCCTGTTGTTGAAAGCATGGGCTTCGAGTTTTGGGGTGTTCAATATATCCAAGGACGTGGTGCTGTGGTGCGTATTTTCATTGATCACGAAGAAGGGATCAGTGTGGATGATTGCGCCGATGTTAGCCACCAAGTGAGTGGTGTGCTAGATGTTGAAGATCCTATTAACACTGAGTACGTGTTAGAAGTATCGTCGCCAGGAATGGATAGGCCTCTGTTCACCTTAGAGCAGTGGCAGCGTTTCATTGGCGAAAAAATTAAAGTGCGCTTACTGGGTCCTATTGAGGGGCGCCGGCGTTTCACAGGTGAGCTTCTTGAAGTAAATGAAGAAGATGAGCAAGTGTCGTTACGCCATGACGCAGATGTTTTATTAGTACCATTTGGTCAGATTGACCGCGCCAACGTTGAGCCACAATTCGACTAACAGCGCGCCATTCTGAAGATTGGAAATTTTTATCTTTGTAAAGGCTGGGCCATGAACAAAGACATTTTACTTGTCGTAGAGACAGTATCTAACGAAAAAGATGTACCCCGTTCAGTGATTTATGAAGCCATTGAACTGGCGTTAGCTGCTGCAACGCGTCGTCGCTTTAAAGAAGACGATGTGGATATTCGTGTAACGATTGATCAGAAAACAGGCGGTTACCGCACCTATAGAGATTGGGTAGTGGTGGAAGACGAAGAGCTGTTCGAATTCGGCCGTCAACTGACCTTAGACGAAGCACATGAGCGTGATCCTAGTTTGCAAATCGGCGATACCTGGACGGAAGAAGTTGAGTCCATCGAGTTTGGCCGTATTGCTGCGCAAGCGGCGAAGCAAGTGATTGTGCAGAAGGTGCGTGAGGCAGAGCGTGCGCAAGTGGTAGAAGAATACCAAGAGCGTATTGGTGAGCTGATTAGCGGTACAGTTAAGCGCGTTACTCGCGACAGTATTATTCTTGATCTCGGCAACCACGCAGAAGCGTTGATTGCTCGCGACCAAATGATACCGCGTGAAACTGTGCGCCAAAACGATCGTGTGCGTGCTTACCTTTCAGGGGTAAACCACGAAAACCGTGGCCCGCAGCTTTTTGCTAGCCGTGCTTGCCCTGAAATGCTGATCGAATTGTTCAAAATTGAAGTGCCTGAGATTGGTGAAGAAACCATCGAAATTAAAGGCGCTGCACGTGATCCTGGTTCCCGTGCAAAAATTGCAGTGAAAACCAACGACCAGCGTATCGATCCTATTGGTGCCTGCGTAGGTATGCGTGGTGCCCGAGTGCAAGCGGTTTCTAACGAGCTAGCCGGTGAAAGAATTGATATTGTGCTGTGGGATAGCAACCCAGCTCAGTTGGTAATTAACGCTATGCAACCTGCAGAAGTGGTATCTATTGTTGTAGATGAAGAAAGCCACTCCATGGATGTTGCAGTAGAAGACGAATCCGCGCTTGCGCAAGCAATTGGCCGCGGTGGTCAAAATATTCGTTTAGCTTCTGAGTTAACCGGTTGGGAACTCAACGTAATGACCGTTGAGGAAGCAGAAGCTAAGCACCAGCAAGAGAGTGAGCAAGCCTTTAACACCTTCGTTCAATATTTAGATGTGGATGAAGATGTTGCTGCCGTGTTGGTAGAAGAAGGCTTTAGCACATTAGAAGAAGTAGCCTATGTGCCCGTGGATGAAATGCTAGCTATCGATGGTTTCGATGAAGAAATCGTAGAGCTGCTCCGTCAACGCGCCAACAACGCTATTTTAACTCGTGCGCTCGCTTCTGAAGGCCGTTTATTACATGGTCAGCCTTCAGAGGACCTTCTAAACATGGATACCATGACACGTGAGCTAGCCGCCAAGTTAGTCGCTAAAGATATCGCCACAATGGATGATTTAGCTGAACAAGCGGTGGATGATTTGCTCGATATCGAAGGGATGACAGAAGAACGCGCCGCTGAATTGATTATGATCGCGCGTGCCCCTTGGTTTGAAGAATAGAAAACCTAGCGAGCGAGTGTTTGGTGCTTAAGCACCAACAGGTAAGTGTAATTCGCTTGTAGCTGGGTAAGTAGGAGAAAGGTTTATATGGTAGACACCACCGTTAAGACACTAGCAGAGAGCATCGGCATGCCGGCGGATTTGCTAATCACCCAAATGAAGGAAGCCGGCCTGCCACACAGCAGCGCAGATGATGTGGTGACTGAAGAGCAAAAGCAGCAGCTGTTAGCGCATCTGCGTGGTGGCGAAGGTGCCTCCTCTGCCGAGCCTAAGCAAATTACATTGCGCCGCAAAAGTAGCAGCACCATTCGTACCAAGGGTGCGTCGGGTAAAGCTAAAACGGTTGCCGTGGAAGTGCGTAAAAAGCGCACCTACGTGAAGCGTTCTGCTATTGAAGAGCAGGAAAAGGCTGAGCAAGAGCGTTTAGAGCAAGAGCGTATTGCGGCTGAAGAAGCAGCGCGCAAAGAAGCTGAAGAGGCGGCGGCACGTAAGAAAGCCGAGGAAGAAGCAAAGCAAGCTGCTGAAGAAGCAGCGCGCAAAAAGGCTGAAGAAGAGCGCCGCAAGCAAGAAAAAGCAAAACAAGAAGCTGCACGTAAAGCTGCTGAAAAAGAAGAGACAGCGGCAGAGCGTGAAGCACGCGAGAAAGCTGAAAAGCAACGTAAAGAGGCTGAAGAAGCGTTGCGCAAGCAAGAAGCTGAAGCACGCCAAAAAGCCGAAGAAGAAGCTGCTCGCAAAACCGCTGAAGAGGCGAGACGTTTAGCGGAAGAGCTTGAGAAGCGTAAAGAAGAAGAGAAAAAAGCGGGCGGCAAGAAGAAAGAGAAGTCTAAAGATGAGGGCGGCTCTAAAATTGTTACCCAAGCGCTTGAAGCTAGCTGGCAAGCCGAGGAGCGTAAAACCTCGCGTCGCCGCAGGCGCCGTGGTGGCCAAAACCGTGGCAATGTTGCCCACGGCCAAATGAAAAACACCCTTAATAAACAGCATGGCTTTCAGAGCCCCACAGGCAAAATGGTATACGACGTAGAAGTACCCGAGAACATCACTGTCGGCGATCTCGCGCAGCGTATGAACGTGAAAGCGGCAGAAGTAATTCGTACCCTCATGGGCATGGGCGAAATGGTTACGGTTAACCAATCGTTAGACCAAGAAACCGCTATGCTAGTAGTGGCTGAAATGGGCCATAAGCCTATTGCCGCGAAAGACCAAGAAACCACCTACGAAGACGATTTAGCGAGCCTAGTGCAATATGATGTGCCCAAAGAGCCACGCGCTCCAGTGGTAACCATCATGGGGCACGTTGACCATGGTAAAACATCCCTGCTCGACTACATTCGCCGCGCTAAAGTAGCTGATGGCGAAGCAGGTGGTATTACCCAACATATTGGTGCTTACCACGTTACCACCGATAAAGGCATGATCAGTTTCCTTGATACCCCAGGCCACGCGGCATTTGCTGCGATGCGTGCCCGTGGTGCGCAAGCCACTGATATTGTTGTGGTGGTAGTGGCTGCTGATGATGGTGTAATGCCGCAAACAGAAGAAGCGATTAACCACGCTAAAGCTTCTGAAGTGCCAATTATTATCGCCATTAACAAAATGGATAAGCCAACGGCAGATCCAGACCGTGTGCGTAGCGAACTTTCTCAGATTGGTATTATTTCTGAGGAGTGGGGCGGTGAGTACCAGTTCGTACCACTATCCGCACACACCGGTGAAGGCGTAGATGAACTACTAGACAACATTTTATTGCAAGCTGAGTTGCTTGAACTTGAAGCAGCTCCGGATGGCCCTGCCCGCGGTATTGTTATTGAATCTCGCGTTGAGCGTGGCCGTGGCCCGGTTACCTCTGTGTTAGTACAAGAAGGACGTTTGCGCATCGGTGATTCCATGTTAGTGGGAGCTCACTTCGGCCGTAACCGTGCCATGTTAGATGAAGATGGCAAGCCCATTGAAGAAGCGGGCCCCTCTATTCCAGTAGAAATTCTAGGGTTAGATGGTGCACCTGAATCGGGCGAACCTTTCCAAGTGCTGCCAGATGAGCGTAAGGCTCGTGAGGTGGCTGAGTTCCGCCAAGAGCGTGATCGCGATTTAAAACTCAAGCGTGCGCAGGCTTCTAAGCTAGAAAACCTGTTTGAAAACATGGGTGCAAAAGAAGCCAAAATTGTAAACATCATTCTGAAAACAGACGTTCGCGGTACATTAGAAGCACTAACGGGAGCGTTAACAGAGCTCAATACCGAAGAAGTGAAAGTGAACATTGTTTCCGGTGGTGTTGGTGCGATTAACGAGTCCGATGTTAACTTGGCCATCACCTCTGAAGGTGTGCTCTTAGGCTTCAACGTGCGTGCCGATGCTTCTGCCCGTCGTTTATGCGAACAAGAAGGCATTGATTTACGTTACTACAGCGTTATTTATGAGCTGATTGATGACGTGAAGAAAGCCTTGAGTGGTTTGCTTGAGCCAGAGCGCCGTGAAGAAATTGTGGGTGTGGCTGAAGTTCGTGATGTGTTCCGCTCCTCTAAGTTTGGTGCAGTGGCAGGTTGTATGGTGATCGAAGGTGTTTTACGCCGCAGCTTGCCTATCCGTGTACTACGCGATGAGATTGTGGTGTTTGAGGGTGAGTTAGAATCCCTACGCCGCTTTAAGGATGATGTGAACGAAGTGCGCAGCGGTACTGAATGTGGTTTAGCTGTGAAGAGCTATAACGACGTGAAAGTAGGCGACAAAATCGAAGTGTTTGAAGTGAAAGAAGTAGCTAGGACACTATAACGATGAGCCGCCACCGCCGTCCCGCTGGTTTTCAGCGTACAGATAGAATAGGTGACCATATTCAACGCGAATTGGCTCACCTTATTCGCACTGAGATGAAAGACCCACGCCTGGGCATGGTCACTGTGCAAGAAGTAAAAGTGGCGCGTGATCTGGGCTGGGCTGATGTGTATTTTACCCTGCTAGGTGAAGACTCCACCGCCAGTTTGGCGGCTGAAGAAGTGCTAAACAATGCGGCGGGCTTTTTACGCAGCTGCTTAGCAAAGGGGCTTAATACACGCACCACTCCTCGGTTGCGCTTCCATTACGATCACTTGCCTGAAGAGGCAGATCGCATGTCCATCCTTATTGCCAAAGCGCGTGCTGCAGATGCGCAGCTCGCTAATGGCGATGACGACGAACACAACGATTAATAACCCTTTTAGGAGTAGGCACGTATCATGGCCAGACGCCCACGAGGACGTGATATAAACGGCATTTTGTTGTTGAATAAATCTGCCGGTGTTACCAGTAATGGAGCTTTGCAGGTGGCTAAGCGTATGTTCGCTGGCGCCAAAGCGGGCCATACTGGAAGCTTGGATCCCTTAGCGACGGGCATGTTGCCGCTATGCTTTGGTGAAGCCACCAAATTCAGCCAGTTTTTACTGGATGCTGATAAGAGTTACGAAGTTACTGCTAAGTTAGGGGTAACCACCGAAACAGGTGATGCAGATGGCGATGTGGTAGCCACAGAGCCGGTGACAGCTTCTGCGGAAGAAATCACCACTGCTTTGTTATCTTTTGTTGGCGATATAGAACAAATCCCCTCAATGTATTCTGCTATTAAGCACGAAGGCCAGCCGCTTTATAAGTTGGCGCGCCAAGGCATTGTGGTGGAGCGTAAAGCCAGAGCGGTAACGATTTACAGCATCGATAACATATCGGTGCAAGAAGACGAAGTGAGTTTCTTTGTATCTTGCTCGAAAGGTACCTATGTGCGCAGCTTGGTGGAAGACCTTGGCGCAAAATTAGGGTGTGGTGGCCACGTTACTGCATTGCACCGCACTGCTGTAGGCCCTTTCCAAGAAGATCAAATGTTCACCCTCGATGAGCTCGGTGCAGCTAAGCAAGAAGGTGATTTTGCTGCGCTTGATGCATTATTGCTACCTATTGATGCAGCGGTTCGCCACTGGCCAGCAGTGATGCTAGGGCCTGATGCGAGCTACTATGTACGCCAAGGCCAACCTGTAATGGCGGCTGATCGGCCCACAAGCGGTTGGGTGCGTATGTATGATGCAGAAGAAAATGAATTTTTAGGTGTCGGAGAGGTGCAAGAAGATGGTATGATTGCACCGCGTCGTCTTTTGGCGGCCAGACGTTAATTTTTTAATGAGACGATAGCTATAAATATGCGTGGCTATCGAATCTTTGCATGGCATATTTGGAGAAAATATCATGGCATTAACAGTTGCACAAAAAGCTGAAATCGTAAAAGAGTACGGCCGCAGTGAAGGTGATACCGGTTCCCCTGAAGTACAAATTGCTTTATTAACCGCTAACATCAACAACCTGCAAGCCCACTTTAAAGATCACAGCAAAGATCACCATGGTCGCCGCGGTTTAATCCGTATGGTAAACCAGCGTCGTAAGCTTCTTGATTACCTCCTAAAGAAAGATTTAGGCCGTTATCAAGAGCTAATTAGCCGCTTAGGCTTGCGCCGCTAAGTTTTAGTTGGTGAGCATTGATTAAGAAGCAAACAGAAGCCCGTCAGTTGCGGGCTTCTGTTGTTTTTGTATCTTGAGAATGGCACCACTATTGTCGGTATGCCGGCATTGGGCCGGTATGTATTGTAAGAAGAAGAGAAGAAAATATGTTTAATGTTGTTCGTAAAGAATTCCAGTTTGGTGAAGATACAGTGGTGTTGGAAACAGGCCACTATGCTCGCCAAGCAACCGGTGCAGTGATGGTATCCAGCGGTGATACGTCCATTTTAGTCACTGTAGTTGGTAAAAAAGAAGCGGATCCTAATAAGGATTTTTTCCCGCTCACCGTTAACTATCAAGAAAGAACCTATGCAGCTGGCCGCATTCCAGGTGGTTTTTTCAAGCGTGAAGGCCGTCCTTCTGAAAAAGAAACGCTCACCTGCCGTTTAATTGACCGTCCTATTCGTCCTCTTTTCCCCGAGGGCTTTTTAAACGAAGTACAAATTATTGCCACAGTGATGTCTGCGGATAAAGATGCTAACCCAGATGTGCTATCGCTAATTGGTGCCTCTGCAGCATTAGCTATTTCAGGCATCCCGTTTGCCGGCCCACTCGGTGCGGCACGTGTTGGTTTCATTGATGGCATGTATGTGCTTAACCCTACTTATTCAGCGTTGGAAAAATCCAGCCTAGATTTAGTAGTAGCCGGCACCAAAGATGCCGTGTTAATGGTTGAATCTGTGGCCAGCGAACTTACTGAAGACCAGATGCTAGGCGCAGTGTTATACGGCCACCAAGAGCTACAAACAGCAATTACTGCTATTGCAGAATTAGCTGAAGAAGCGGGTAAGCCACGTTGGGAGTGGGAAGCTCCTGCGGTGAATGAAGCGTTATTTAGCCAAGTGGAAGCACAATATGCTGCCAAGCTAGGCGAAGCTTACAAAGTGACAGACAAGCAGCAGCGTAATAACAGCGTTAAAGAATTGCGCAATGCATGTGTGGAAGAGTTTGCAGGCGAAGAAGAAGGCCAGCCAAGTGCCTCAGAAGTGGGCGGTTTGTTCGCGCGCTTAGAAAGCCAGGTTGTGCGTAATGCTGTGGTTTCCACGCAGTCACGTATTGATGGCCGTTCACCTAGCCAAGTGCGCCCGATTAGCGTAGACGTTTCTAACTTAGCCAAAGCACACGGTAGCACCGTGTTTACCCGTGGCGAAACCCAAGCCATTGTGGTGGCTACATTAGGTGGCCAGCGCGATGCACAGCTAATTGATGCACTAGAAGGTTCGCGTAATGAGCCGTTTATGTTGCACTACAACTTCCCTCCATACTGTGTAGGTGAAACAGGCATGGTGGGCTCGCCTAAGCGTCGTGAAATTGGGCACGGTAACTTAGCGCGTCGTGGTGTTGAAGCAGTATTACCAAGCCAAGAAGAGTTCCCTTACGCTATTCGTGTGGTGTCTGAGATTACAGAATCTAACGGTTCTTCTTCCATGGCCTCTGTGTGTGGCGCGTCTCTCGCCCTAATGGATGCAGGTGTGCCCATTAAAGCACCAGTGGCAGGTATTGCCATGGGCTTAGTGAAAGAGGGCGATAACTATGCCATTCTTTCCGACATTTTAGGTGATGAAGACCACCTAGGTGATATGGACTTTAAAGTAGCGGGTACTGCAAACGGTATTACTGCACTGCAAATGGACATCAAAATCCAAGGTATTACTGAAGAGATTATGGAAAATGCGCTAGAGCAAGCACGCGAAGGCCGTTTACATATTCTTGGTGAGATGAACAAAGTGCTCAGCGAGCCGCGCAAAGAGGTGTCTGAGAACGCGCCTACCCTAATTACCATGACCATCAACCCAGATAAGATTCGCGATGTAATTGGTAAAGGTGGTGCTACTATTCGTGCCTTAACGGAAGAGTTCAGCGCTAACATCGATATTAACGATAACGGTGAAGTGAAAGTGTACGCAGAAACACGTGAGTTGGCTGAAGCGGCACAAGCTAAAATCGAAGCTATTACAGCATCACCTGAAGTGGGTGTTATCTATGACGGTAAAGTAACCCGCACAGTAGATTTCGGTGCTTTCGTTGAGATTATCCCTGGCACAGAAGGTTTGCTGCACATTTCTCAAATTGCGCAAGAGCGTGTTGAGAAAGTGACCGATTACGTTAACGAAGGCGATGTTATTAAAGTGAAAGTGCTAGATGTGGACCAACGCGGCCGCATTAAGCTTTCCATGAAAGCAGTAGAGGCCGACGAAGAGTAACTCGTTGTTGTCTTAGAAACGCCACCTTTTTAGGTGGCGTTTTTGTTTGTAAGGAGAAGCAAAGCATGGCACAGCAACGCCCTTACCTAGTGGGCTTTGTGTTAGCGGCAGTAGGCGCCATTTTGTTTTCGGCTAAAGCCATTGTGGCCAAACTGTTGTATTTAGAAGGTAATAATGCGTTAGAAGTTATTGGTTTTCGCATGTTGTTATCGCTGCCTATATTTGCGGCGGTGGCGCTTTGGTACATGTGGCAGGTGCATCTTCATAAAGAAAAGCCGCTCACCACTTTGCAAAAAGCGCAGGTGGTGTTGTTAGGCTTTATTGGCTACTACTTGGCCAGCTATTTAGATTTTTTGGGGCTGCAATATATTTCAGCTAGCTTGGAGCGGTTGATTTTATTCCTTTCCCCCACTTTTATTATTTTGTTCACGGCAATATTTATTGGCACCCGCATTGCGCCTAAACAGTGGCTAGCACTGTTATGTGCTTATGCAGGGGTAGGTATGGTGTTCCTGCAAGATCTATCTTTTAGTGGCGATAATGTGGGGCTAGGAGCTGTGCTAGTGCTTGGTTCCTCAATTTCTTACTCCATTTATATTGTTAGCTCGGGTGAATTGCTTAAAAAAATAGGCTCTACCCGTTTAGTGGCTTATGCCATGAGTGTGTCGAGTTTGTTTATCTTGGCGCATTTTTTCTTTGTGGAAGGGTGGCAAGGGTTAGTACAAACGCGCAAAGTGTATGCGTTATCGCTGTGGCACGCTTGGGCGAACACTGCCATGCCAACGTTTATGGTGATGTGGGCGGTGGAAAGGATAGGGGCGCCGCTGACTGCACAAGTGGGGTTGGTGGGGCCCGTGTCGGTGTTGTTTCTGGCCAACTTTTTCTTGGGTGAGCCCATTACTTTGCTGCAGCTAGGTGGCACAGCTTTAGTGTTGTGGAGTGTGGTATGGCTGCGTAAGCCGAGTGTTTAGAAGGTGAAATCGGCGATGGTGATGCTGGCGGTTACGGCGCGTTCATAGCGGCTGCCAGCGAGGCTATCCACCATGCCGAGGGTGAATTGCAACGTCTCTGGTACAAGCCAATAGCCCGCGCCGAGCTGGTAAAAGGGGCGTTCTTGCGAATTGCCAAACACTTCAGAGAATAACTCCACGCGGTGGCTGAGAACGTATTCCAAACCCGTACCCCATTTGAAGTGGCTTCGATGCTCTGCGTCGTCGTGGTACGCCCCCACATTGTTATGCCAGTTCAGGCGTTCATTGAGGAAATAAGCGGAAACTGGCAGGTTTAGGTGCCATTCTTGCTCATTGGCGCCGGCTTGGCGTAAGTGTTCGAAGTGAACTGAAAGCGATACATCAATAAAGCCCGCAAGGTTTTGTAATAACACTTGTTTGGCTTCTAACTCGTATCCTTGCGCATGAGCTTCGTCGGTGTGTGCCTCATATATTCCCGCTAGAGCAAGTTCTAGCCCGTTGATGGGGCTACAAGCAGGCATGAGCCAGGTGCCTTGGTAGCCACGCCCATATTTCCCCCAGGCCTCTATTTGGCAGCTGCCATGGTCCACAATCCCCGCATCGTCAGTTTCCATGCTAGGGCTAGCCACGGCAAGGTGGGTACTTAACAGCAGTGCGGCTAACGCCGCACGGCAAGTGTTAATAACGGTACTGAACAGGGCGTAATGTAAGCGCATGGAGGTAGGCTCTAAAAGTATAAGGGGTAAGCCTGGCTAGGCTAAGTAGCCAGGCGCTCAGTGGGTGCTAGTGAATAGGGTTGTGCTGCAGCGCTTTGGCTAAGTCTTGCAGGTCTGAGCCTGTGGGCTGCTGTACCACTCTTAAACCGAACTCGGGCAGTATGGCAAGTAGGTGATCAAAAATATCTGCTTGAATGTTTTCATATTCCACCCAAGCGGTACGGTTACTGAAGCAGTAAATTTCTAGAGGAATACCTGTGGGTTCGGGCTGCAGCTGGCGCACCATGGAGGTGAATTCCTTATGAACATAAGGGTTTGTTTTTAGGTAGTTATCAGCATAAGCACGGAAAGTTCCCAAATTCGTTAGGCGGCGATAGTTAATGCTGTCTTTTCCTGCAGCCGAGAGCTTGGAATTCCATGCTTCGATATCTGCAATTTTTTCATCGAGGTAGCCCGAAATGGGCGCAAGCTGTTTTAGGTGCTCCACTTCTTCATCGGTAATAAAGCGCACGCTAGTTTGGTCTAGCAAAATGGAGCGCTTAATGCGGCGCGCACCAGATTCTGTCATGCCGCGCCAGTTTTTAAATGATTGGCTTACAAGGTATTTGGTGGGGAAAACGGTGAGCGTTTTATCCCAGTTTTGCACGGTAACGGTGTGTAAGGCGATATCTACCACATCACCGTCAGCGTTCATTTGTGGCATTTCTAGCCAGTCGCCCACGCGCACCGAGTTGTTAGAGCTGATTTGCACACTGGCTACTAGTGAGAGAATGGTGTCTTGGAAAATTAACATCAGCACCGCTGCCATGGCACCCAAACCCGAAAGGAGAATGAGTGGGTTTCTGTCGATTAAAATGGAGGTAACGAGCACCCCCGCCACTAAATAAACAATTAGCTTAGCGAGCTGCAAATATCCTTTGATTGGTTTTTTATGGGCGCCAGGGCGACGCAAATACAACAAGTTGATGTAATCGAAAATGCGGCCAGCGGCGATAGCGATGGTCACCACAATGAAAGCGCGTGCAACATTCTGCACAATGCTTACCACTGTTTCAGATAAGTGTGGCACTGTTAGGATCCCGCCGCTGATAACAAGGGCAGGGATAATGTTTGCTAAGCGCGAGGCAATGGGCATGTTGAGGAATTTCTGATTGTCACGGCCCAAGGTTTTGCCAACGAATTTTTGCAGCATGCGTAGCACTACGCGCTTGGCTAGCCAGTTAGCGATAAGGGCCAAGACAATGAGCCCTGTAATAGAGGCTAGGGTGTGTAGGGGGGGATAATCAGCAAAATACCCCATCAAGTGTTGGTATAAGTTAATGAGTTCAGCCATGTTTTCCTCGTGTGGTCAGCATGTTGAGAATAAAAAGCAGAATTTATTATCGTTTAAATGAAAAACACCGCTACTGTGAAACAGGCAGTGTAAGGGGATGGGGGGGATGACAAATAAATTAGCACCACTAGAAGATAGTGGTGCTAATGGCTAATTAGGCAACTTGCACAGGAATAGCGTTGCTGCTGCCTTTTACTTTATTACCTTCAGCAAGGTAAATGAGGCGTGGTTCGTAGCTCATGAGCTCTGCGCTGCTGTAGTTGGCGTAGGCGCAGATGATAACGCGGTGGCCAGGGTCAGCTTGGTGAGCAGCCGCACCATTAACGGAAATCATGCCAGAACCTTCTTCAGCACGAATTGCATAGGTGGTGAAGCGCTTACCGTTGTCTAGGTTATAGATTTGAATTTGTTCAAATTCTAGGATGCCTGACATATCTAGCAGGTTGCCATCAATGGCGCAGGAGCCTTCATACTCAAGCTCTGCGTGAGTAACGTAGGCCTGATGCAACTTAGCTTTTAGCATGGTGCATTGCATTGTGAATACCTCTTAAATCTTCCCATAAGGGGGGAGGGTACAAGTACCCTTGTTAGTGAACACAGTTCAAAACTATGTTTTACGAATATGGACATAACTAAATGGCGGTTAAGTATGCCTGAATCATCAGTTCTGCACAATTATGCAGCTGATGTTGTCTATCAATCGTGTGTTACCAAGTGCTGCAGCCGTCAAAATACGCAGCTCTGTTGTGGTGTTGGTGGCGGGGCTAAGGTCCGCTGCATCAACGATTTCGAAGTAATCTACTTTAAAGCCAGCAGCGGTGAGCGCCTGAGTGGCGTTAACACTGAGGGCGGCATAATCGCGCTCGCCGGCTTCAATAGCTGCCTTCGCTTGCTGTAGTTGTTGGTAGATGTTCAGTGCTTGGGCTTTCTCATCGGCTGAGAGGTAGCCATTGCGTGAGCTTAAGGCGAGGCCTGAGGCTTCACGCTCGGTGGGCACACCAACAATTTTCGTAGCAAATAGTTGGTCGGTAGCCATGCGTTTAATAATAGCGAGTTGTTGGAAATCTTTTTCGCCAAAAAAAGCGCAATCTGGCGTGGTGATATGCAAAAGTTTGCTGACCACAGTGGTGACACCACGGAAGTGCCCAGGGCGCTTAGCACCGCATAGGCGATCGCCTAAGTAGTCCACGTCTACCCAGGTAAAAGTATCCTGCGGGTACATTTCGTTAATGCTAGGCGCAAACAGTAAATCTGCGCCATGCTGTTGCAGCAGGGCTTGGTCGGCTTCAAGAGTGCGCGGGTAAGTGTCGAAGTCTTCGTTAGGGCCAAACTGCGTGGGGTTTACGAAAACACTGACAATTACTTTGTCGCACTGTTTTTTGGCTGCTTCAACGAGGCGCATATGCCCAGCGTGAAGGTTGCCCATAGTGGGCACGAAACCAATGCAGGCCCCTTCTTGTTGCCATGTTTTTACTTGTGCTCTTACGTCGCTAATGAGATGTACGGTGTTCATAGTAAAATTAAAAACAGTGTGCGTCAGTGGGGAAGGTGCCGTCTTTTACAGCGCTGTCATAGGCTTTAATAGCGGCGGTAACATCACCATTTGTGCCGGCCATAAAATTGTGTACAAAGCGTGGCACGCGTGTGGGGGTGAAGCCTAGAGCGTCGTGCATAACAAGCACTTGGCCGTCACATTCTGGGCCGGCGCCAATGCCGATAACGGGCACGCTCACAGCTTCAACGATGCGCTTTGTGGTGGCGCGCGGCACGCATTCTAGCAAAATAATATCTGCTCCGGCTGCAACAAGGGTTTGTGCTTCATCGATTAAACGCTGCGCATCATCTTCTTCGCGGCCTTGTACACGATAGCCACCAAAAGCGTTAACCGATTGTGGTGTAAGGCCCATGTGTACACAAACGGGGATGCCGTTGCGTTTGTATTGAGTCACTATATCTGCCAACCAAGCGCCGCCTTCTACTTTTACCATGTTGGCGCCCGCAGCCATGAGTGTGTGGGCAGCTTCTAAGGCCCGCTCTGTGGTGGCTGCTGTCATGAAGGGTAGGTCGGCCATAATGAGGCTACCTTGGTTGCCACGGGCCACGCCTTCCGTGTGATAAGCCATGTGTTCTAGTGTGACGGGTACGGTGCTGTTATGCCCTTGAAGCACCATGCCTAGGGAGTCTCCCACTAGAATAACGTCTACTCCTGCTGCGCTCACCAAGTGGGCAAACGTGGAGTCGTAAGCGGTTAAAGCAGAGAATTTACGTCCTTCTTCTTTACACTTTTGTAAAGTGCGCACGGTTACCTGCATAGGAAACTCCTTTGGTTAGTCATCATGCCGTTCAACGAATAATAAGCTGCCTCGGCAAATAATAGGCAGCAGTGTAATCATTCATGGGGGAATTGGCGACATTAAATGCCGAGTAAGGAAGCTAAGTCTACACCACTATGCAGCCATATTTCTTGTTCTGATGTAGCAGGGAGGTAGGTTTTTAAGGCTTCTCCGTGAGGAAGGCTCGCATTCGGGGCAATTTCAAGCAGGGGTAATAGTACAAAACGCCGTGCGTGCATGTGAGGATGGGGAACAAGCAGGCGCTCATGCTCAATGTCTTCTTGGCCGTAGAGGAGTATGTCTAAATCAAGCGTTCGCTCACCCCAGTGGCGCGTGCGTATGCGGCCAGCCTGAAGCTCTAGCGCCTGCAAAGCATCAAGCAGGGCAATAGGGGGCAGCTCCGTTTGTAGGAGCGCCACGGCATTAATAAAAGAAGGCTGGTCTTGCGGCCCAATGGGTGCACTGCTGTAAAGGCTTGAGCACTTTAGTATTTGGCTGTGTGGCAGTTGGTGCAGTTGTTGCACCGCATTGAGTACCTGTTCGGCAGGGTTGTCTAAGTTGCTGCCTAGGCCAATATAAACAAGGGTGCCCATTATTGTTTGGCTCTTGGTCTGCGGCGGCGTCTTTTTCCGCCACGCGCACCGCGTGAACCACGTAAAGCTGCCACCATGTCTTTGCGCTCACTTTCCTTTACGTTTTGGAACGTGGTCCACCATTCGCCTAAGCCCGGTGGAATCTCACCTGCTTGTTCGCGCAATAAGAGGAAATCGTACGCTGCACGGAAGCGTGGATGGGCGAGTAAGCGAAATGCGCGCTGCCCTTGGCGGCGTGGTAAACGTTCTTGCATTTCCCAAATTTCGCGCACCATCGTGCTGAAGCGGCGGGGGATAGCAATGGTTTGTACTTGCTCAGAAATCGTTTCACTAGCGGCTTGTGTCATGGCTACCACAGGGGGGAGGCCGTTTTGCAGCTTGTCGATTTGCCGGCGTTGCACTTCAGGCCACATCACCACGGCAAATAAGAAAGCGGGTGATACGGGGCGGCCGTCTTCAATGCGCTCGTCGGTGTTCGCAAGGGCGTATTCAAGCAGTGCAGGGAAAGAAGAATCCTCATTCAATAAGTGCTTGTTAGCAGCGGGGAACAGGGTTTTAAACAAGTCGTATTCGCGCAATGCAGCTAAGGATTTAACCCCATGCCCGCTCAGGAAAATTTTGTTGGTTTCATCAAATAGACGCGCGGGCGGAATTTGCTGCATTAAATGGGCGAGCGGTTTGATAGGGGCTTTGGTGTTCGGTTCGATGCTAAAGCCTAGCTTGGCGGCAAAGCGTGCCGCACGAAGCATGCGCACTGGGTCTTCACGGTAGCGGGTTTCTGGGTCACCAATAAGGCGAATAACGCCTGCGTTAATGTCTTGGAGGCTGTTGGTGTAATCGTGCAGGGTGAAACCGTCGATATTGTAATACAGGGCGTTGATGGTGAAGTCGCGGCGAACCACGTCATCTTCCATCGTGCCGTATACGTTATCACGTAAAATCCTGCCGCTTTTGCTGTGGCTGAGGTCGTTGCTCTCTTCTTGTTCGCCATGGCTAGAACGGAAAGTGGCTACTTCGATAATCTCGCGGCCAAAGTAAACATGCACAAGGCGGAAACGGCGGCCAATAATTCGTGAGCGACGAAAGACGCTTTTCACTTGCTCGGGGGTGGCATTGGTGACCACGTCGTAATCTTTAGGTTGAATACCTGTGAGCAAGTCGCGTAGGCAGCCACCCACTAAATATGCTTCGAACCCAGCCTCATGAAGGCCATACAAAACGTTCAAGGCGGGGCGGCTAATGTTTTTACGCGAAATAGTATGTTGGTCGCGTGGTATCACCGTTGGGGAGTTAGGAAAAATAGTACTGCCCTTTTCTTTGCTGTTAAAAATTCGTAGCAATGATTGAATAGCATTGAGCGGCCATCTAAGCCATTGCAAAAAAACTGGAGGTGGAGTGTCGTTCATTAATTATCAAATTTAGTAGAGTACGATGCGCAGTATCTTACCTTGAAAATTAGTTGCAAGCACTCTTGCTCTTGGTGGCTGGGTATTTTGGCAGGCAATAAAAAAGGGCCCTTGTCTTCACAAGGGCCCCTTCTAGTTTGCGCTGATTCTGTTATTATTATTGTTTGTTTTTATTATCTGCTTATTGTACCGAGCATCACATCCTGTGTTCACTGCGTTAGCTCTATTATTTTATTATTCTTTTGTGTCGAGCTTTTCGCCTTGTTGTTCTTGTTTGGTGGCGATGTGTTTATAGTGGCTTTTTGCCTTTCTGATTGCAATAAAAAATAAAATGCTTTGTATATCAATGGATTGCATGGGTTTCTGGCGTGTCGTTGAAATTTTTTTAGAAGCCGCAAATTTTAGTTGTTACCGTTTATGAGTAGATGGGTAACAAGGTAACAGGTTGGCTCGTTGTAAAGTGTGATAAAAAAAACGCAAGCCAAAAGCTTGCGTCAGAAAATAAAAGAAAAATGAAAATTTAGTTGCCGCGAGAACGAGGAATGCCCAAACGCTGGCGCCTTTCCCATAAGCTTTTTCTGCTAATACCGAGTTTTTGCGCTAATTCTGTTTCGGTCATGGTGTCTTGTTTCTCTAATACAAAGCGCGTGAAATAGTCTTCTAGGCTTAGTTCTTCATCTGGATCGGCGAGGCTTGTGCCTTTGGGTTCTGCCTTGGTGGTGGCGTTTTCTAGCGCTAGGCTGTCGGCGGTGATGCGGCCATCGTCTTCTGCAAATATGATGGCGCGCTCAATAGCATTTTTTAATTCTTGAAAATTACCAGGCCAAGAGTGCTTGCGTAGCGAATCTTCTGCGTCTTGGGTAAGGGCTAAATCTTCACGCTGATGCACGCCGGCAAGCTCGGCTAAGAGCGATTCAGCTAGCGTGATGATGTCGTTGCCGCGCTCGCGCAGGGGCGGCAAATTAAGCGGCACCACATTAAGGCGGTAAAAAAGATCTTGGCGAAACTGTTGTTGCTCCACAGCGGCGCCAAGGTCTGCGTTGGTGGTGGCGATAATGCGTACATCTGCTTGGTAACTCTGCACGCTGCCCACAGCCGTCACGCTGCCACTTTCTAGAAGGCGTAGTAAGCGGCTTTGCGCGTTGCTGCACAGGGCATCTACTTTTGATAGCAACAAAGTGCCGCCATCAGCTTGCTGCACAAGGCCGATTTTGTCTTCAGAGGCGCCAGAAAGCTCGCCTGCTTCACAGCCAAAGAGCTCTATTTCTTGTTCTGTGGGTGTGAGGGTGGCGCAGTTCAGGGTAATTAAAGGTGCTTCAGCGCGTGCGCTGTGGTTATGAATATATTCAGCAAGTAATTTCTTGCCGGTGCTAGCTTCGCCTTGAATTAAGACGGGGGTGTCGACTTTTGCCAAACGCTCCGCTTGTTTTAAGGCAGTGCTTGTGGCGTTTGAAGAACCTAGCAATTTGTCTTCTTTAGGGGGTGTTGCTGTTCTACTGAGTACCGGCGAATGGGCCGCTGACACACGTCGCTGCTGCGGTGCTTCTTCTAAAATCCTTTTTACAGTGGCCACCATGTCGTTGTGGTCAAAAGGTTTTGGAATGTAATCCACTGCGCCATCGCGCATAACATCCACTGCTGACTTAAGGCCAGCGTAGCTAGTCATGATAAGCACTGGTGTAGGGGCTGCTAAGCGAATTAAGTCGCTACCAGGGGCGCCCGGCAGGCGCAAGTCGCTAATAATAAGTTCGAAGGTAGAGAAGTCGTGTGTTTGTGCCTCCTCTACAGATTCTGCTTCCACAACAGTGTGTTCGTGGCGCTCTAGTAACTTACGTAGAGCGTTCCGAATAATCGGTTCGTCTTCAACAATTAAAATGTTGCTCATGATTTAACCTGTTAGGTGAAGTTATTCGTTAGCAGCGGAGTTTAGTGAAAACTGTGGCAGGGTAATGATAAAACGAGCGCCGCGGCCGTCGTAAACAGGGCTTTCTGCGCGAATACTGCCAAAGTGATCTTCAATAATACTATAAACGAGGGCTAACCCAAGGCCTGTGCCACGGCCCACGTTTTTGCTAGTGACAAACGGTTCAAACAACACTCGCAAAAGTTCTGGCGGAATACCATGGCCACGGTCTTCAACATTTATTTGGATATGGCCATTTTGTGTTTGGCTAGCAATGGTAATGGGGGCGCCGGTAGGGCTTGCGTCCGCTGCATTAGATAATAAGTTAACAAATACTTGGAGTATTTTCTGCTCGTCGCCTTTTACTTGGTGCTCTGGATGGCATAGGTTTTTGAATTGATGGGCTTGGCGTTGTGGGTCGAGTCGAAGTAAATCTATTGCTTCTTGTACCACCGCAGAGATGTTAATGGGCGATTGAATATCGGCTTGCGCTGTGCCGCCGCCATGGCTATAGGCCATTAATGATTCCACAATGCGGCTGATGCGATGTGTTTGCGTCATAATCTGTTCTGCCGATAACTGCATTTCTTGGATGCTTTCTTCATGCTGTAAGTTTTGCGCCAAGCAGGCAATGGCGGTTACGGGGTTGCCCACTTCATGTGCTACTCCGGCTGCTAGGCGGCCGATAGAGGCCAAACGTTCTGCGTGGTTCAAGCGTGCTTCAAGCGTGTGCACCTCGGTAACATCTTCCATCACGATCACTTGGCCATCATTGCCGTCTGCTGCCTCGCCGCGTAAATGAGATTTATGTAGGTTGAACCAGCGAACTTGATGTTCTAGTTCTACTTCGGCTTGAAGTAGCCGTGTTGCTTCGCCTGTGGCAAAAGTGTGCAAAAGCGTATGCCAGGGGCTTGGTAGGGCACTAAGGCGCGAGCCAATGGTGTGCGCAGCGCTGACACCTGTAAGCGTTTCCATGGCAAGGTTCCAACCAATCACTTCGCCATCGGCGCCTAAGGAGATAACCCCCATGGGCAACTCTAGTAAGGTTTGCCGGTGAAAGCGGCGTAAACTGTCTAGTTCAGCAGCTAGGCCCGACAAGCGGTTCCGATAAAGCTCCATGCGCGCTTCAATGAGCTGGAAATCCTCGTGGTTGGCGCTGTTTTCATCATCGGGCAAATAAGGCAGTTGTTTGCTAACGATGTCGTGCGCTACAGAAGGGCCTAGTAAACCGGAAAGGTTGGTTTCAATTTGGTCGCGCAGGCGCCGTAAAGCGTAAGGCCTATCTTCATTAACATTGAGCTGTAAATTGGTTAAGGCGAGGTTGAACTCGCGCTCGGCTGTTTCTGCACCAAGAGATTGGCTTAAAGCGTCGAGCATTTCACGGGCGTTGTTTGCTTCGAGTTTCCAACGAAACGAGCGCTTCAAACTATCAATAACGCAAGCTTCTGCAGCACTTTTTTCGGCGCGCGAACTTGGTGTGATCATGGAAACAATGGTGAACACAAAGCTATTGGCTAACACAGCAACGGCGGCAATTTTGTGCCACTGGTTGAGTGGCTCTGGGTGAGTGAAACCGAGCAATTCAAGCCAGGGGTGCAGTTCAAGGTGCGGCAGCATAATAGGAGCAAATAAGCCCACAAACCAAATAAAGCAGCCCACCAATAAGCCGGCGAAAAAGCCTAAGCGGTTGCCATTGGCCCAATACAAGGTGGCGATTAACCCCGGTGTAAATTGTAATAAGGCAACAAAGCCCAGTGCGCCAAGTTCAATCAGGCTTCTTTCGTCGCCTGTAACGAGATAGAACAGATAAGCGAGAATTAAAATAGTAATGATTAAGGCGCGGCGAGCCCACAGTAGCCAATGGTAGAGGCGAGCATCGAAATGGCGGCTACGTGCTGGCACTAGCCAGTGGTTTAAAAACATAGAAGAAAGGGCGATTGTGGCCACAATGAGTATGCCGCTAGCTGCGGCTAAGCCCGATAAATACGCTAATAAAGTGCCTAGATACCCATGCTGCATGCCTACGATAATTAAAAATTGGTCTGAGTTTGCTTCCACGCCATTGGCTTTGCCGGCAAATAAAATAAAGGGGATGCATAGCGAAATAATAAACATAAACAACGGCACGCCCCATGTAGCGGTGCGTACAGCTTTTGGGTTCATGTTTTCAGTAAAAGCCATATGAAACATGTGGGGCATGAGTAAGGCGGCGACAAAAAACGCTAAGATGAGTGGGTGCCAAGCGCTGCCTTCTAGGGGAGTGTAAAGGTGTTGGATGTGTTCGGGGTTATTGCTCAGCCATTCTTGTAAACCAGCGAAGCTACCAAACACGCCCCGTACGCTTAAATAAGTTAAGAGGGAGAAGCACAATAGCTTGAGAATAGACTCGGCCGCGATAGCCATTACGAGGCCCTCATGCTTATCTCGAGTAGCGTAAGAGCGAGTGCCAAAAAGAACGGTAAATAGGGCAATGAGGGCGCAAAACCAAAAAGCTAAGTTTTTGCTGTTTGGGGCTTGGGTAAGCAATTGCAAAGAGTCTGCTATGGCCTGTATTTGCATAGCTAATAATGGCAATGTGCCTGCTAGCATGAGTAAGGCTGTGAAGGCACCGGCAGCGGGGCTGCGGTAGCGGAAAGCAAAAACGTCCGCCAGAGAGCTTAGTTGATGAGTGGTGGTAAGCCTCAGTAATGGGATTAATAAAGCAGGGGCGAGGAGGAATACTCCTGAAATGCCAAAAAAGTAGGATAAAAAGTTAAAACCATGCTGTTGGGCAAAGCCGATGCTGCCATAAATAGCCCAAACGCTAGCGTAAACCCCCATAGATAAAATATACACAAGGGGATGCTGAGTAATAGCACGTGGTACGCGGCCTGTATCGGTAAGCCACGCTACGAAAAATAGAAAAAAGAGGTAGGCGCCAGCTATAAAAAGGCCTGTAGAGAGGCTAAGTGTCATGTGGGGCTCGTTGAAGGCTGACCCAGGCGCTCACAATAATGATGAATAGCCAAATAATATAAGGGCGGTACCAAAGATGGCTGCCTTCTTCCCACCAACTTAGCAGTAATGGGGAGAGCAAAAATGCACCTGTGACTATAACAGTCATGAGGCGATTGGCTTGCATGAAGGTCTCCTTGGTAGCAAGTAGGTGCCGTAGTGTTGCCACGGCACCTATTATTTATCCTGCGATTTGTTTTTCCTTTATTTCTGCTAGTTCTTTACAGTCGATACAAAGCTCGGCGGTTGGGCGTGCTTCTAAGCGGCGCAAACCAATTTCAATGCCGCAAGCATCGCAATAGCCGTAATCGCCAGAGTCAATCTTTTCTAGCGTGGAGTTAATGCGCTTGAGAAGTTTTCTCTCTCTGTCCCGTGTGCGTAGTTCAAGCGCAAATTCTTCTTCTTGCGTTGCTCTGTCGGCAGGGTCTGGTAGGTTAGCGGCCTCATCCTGTAAGTGCGAAACGGTGCGGCTAGCTTCTTCCACTAATTCTTGACGCCATGCGGAAAGAATTTGGCGGAAGTGGTTATACTGCTGCTCGTTCATATATTCCTCACCTTCTTGTTCTTGGTAGGGAGGAATGCCAAAAATGAGTGTTGTTTTTTCTTTAGAGGTCGTCATCGCTATGTTCACTTTCTTTGATGGCTTTGGGCCGTTACTCGTTCGAAACGAATAACGAACGTAACACCTTATTCTTATTACATAACCGAAACAAACGGATTTAGCAATTTTCACCAAATTCGAATAAGCGCGTAATCCTAGCACATTACGCATTAACTGCTACATTAACGCGCTAAGTTATTGAAGTTTAGTGATAGCAGTTAGAATAGCATTAATAAAAGAGTCGTGTTTTAACAGAGGCAGTATGAAAACTAGTAACCCGCCAAGGGCGGCGCGTTGTGATGCCATTGCTCCGTTTCATGTGATGGCGTTAGTGCAGCAAGCTGCGGCATTGGCTAAACAAGGAATGGATGTTATTCACTTAGGTGTCGGTGAACCCGATTTTCCTACACCCGCAGAGATTGTTGCAGCAGGTCAGCAGGCGCTGGCGGAAGGAAAAACCCGTTATACCCCAGCGTTTGGAATTGATGAATTACGCAAGAAGGTGAGCGCTTACTATCGAGATAAGCTTCACGTTAACGTTCCATGGGAGCGAATTGTACTGACGCCGGGCGGTTCGGGTGCTTTGCAGTTAGCATTAGCTGCGTTAGTGGGGCCGGGTGATGGCGTACTGGTGACAGACCCTGGATACCCTTGTAACCGCCATTTTGTGGAGTTAGTAAGCGCTACCCCACAGCTGTTGCAGCGGCATGCTGATGATGGCTGGGCGGTAACGGCTAAAACGGTGGCAGAGGCTTGGCAAGCGAATACGAAAGGCTTGTTGTTAGCCTCTCCCGATAACCCCACCGGAGCCATGATGGCGCGTTCAGAAGTAGAAGCCATTGCTGATTTGGTTGCGCAGAAAAATGGTTTTTTGCTGATGGATGAAATCTACCAAGGCTTATCTTTAAGCGAGCCGTGGAGTGCAGCTTCCATCAATGAAAACATTATTGTGATTAATAGCTTCAGCAAATATTTCGGCATGACAGGCTGGCGCTTAGGTTGGATGGTGGTGCCAGAACATATGCTCGAGGATGTGGAGCGCATGGCGCAAAACTTCTTTTTGGCCCCAGCTACGATGTCTCAATACGCCGCCTTGGTTGCTTTCAAACCAGAGGTGCAAGAAGAGCTTGAGCGTCGACGAAGAGAGCTTTTAGCGCGCCGTGAGCTGCTGTTGCAGGCGTTGCCAGAGCTAGGTTGGAGCGTAACGGGCGAACCCGAAGGGGCCTTCTACCTGTATGTAGATGTGAGCCCTTTTACTGATGACAGCTTTGCATTTTGCGCCGAGTTACTGGCGGCCACAGGGGTTGCATTAACCCCTGGGCTGGATTTTGGTGTGGCGCATAACCCTAATGTTTATATACGTATTGCGTACACGGTGACGAGCGATCGTCTTATGGAAGCATTAACAAGAATAAAAGAATTTTTGGAGAAACGATGAAGTTAGATGAATCCTTAGAGCAGGGTACTTTAGTGAAACGTTATAAGCGTTTTATGGCCGATGTTATTACGGCAACAGGTGAAACCCTAACGATTCATTGCCCCAATACGGGCTCTATGAAGAATTGTTTGATCCCTTCAGCCGCAGTGCTTTATTCAGATAGCCATAACCCTAAGCGGAAGCTGCGCCACACTTGGGAGGCTGTACAGGTGGCTCACGGTCATTGGGCTGGCATTAATACTCACAGGGCAAACAACCTTGTGGAAGAGGCTTTGCGTAATGGATTGTTAGAAGAGTACGCTCACATGCCCATTCGCCGTGAGGTGAAGTGGGGAGATAGCCGTTTTGATTTTGCGGTGGGTGAGGAAGATGCGCAGGTGTTACTTGAGGTAAAAAACGTCACACTTGGGCCCAGTGCTGAAGAAGCAGACACTGGCATTATGTATTTCCCCGATGCGGTGACCACTCGTGGGCAAAAACATGTGGAAACGTTAACGCAAATAGTAGCGGAAGGTGGGCAGGCAGGTTTAATTTACTGTGTACAGCACACAGGTGCTAAAGAGGTGCGCCCTGCAGCGCATATAGACCCTGACTACGCTGCACTGTTGAAGCGTGCAGCGGAGCAGGGGGTGCAAATACGGGCTTTAAAGGCGCATATTAGCCCAGATGAGATAGTGCTTGTGGAAGAGATTCCTGTGGTGCTTGATTAATCCGTTTGCAACTCTGTATAAAACTTAACACCTAGTTCAATACGATCACGGCCGTTGGCCATACGCCAACGGTTTGTGTCGCGCAGTGAATAAACGCAACCACAGTATTCTTGTTGGTAGAAGCGTTCACGCTTACTGATTTCAATCATGCGTGCGCTGCCACCGCCTTTACGCCAGTTGTAATCCCAATAGTGCATGCCAGGGTAACGCCCAGCGGCGCGATGCCCGCAATCGTTGATTTGGTCCATGTTTTTCCAGCGCGAAATACCTAACGAGCTGCTAATAACATTAAAACCGTTTTCGTAGGCATACAAAGCGGTACGCTCAAAACGCATATCAAAACACATAGTGCAACGAATGCCGCGTTCGGGTTCGTCTTCCATGCCTTTCGCGCGCTCAAACCAATTGTCTCTGTCGTAATCCGCATCCACGAAAGGCACATTGTGTTTTTCAGCAAAACGAATATTTTCTTCTTTACGCAGTAAATACTCTTTTTCTGGATGAATGTTGGGGTTGTAAAAGAAGATGGTGTAGTCAATGCCGGAAGCAGTAATGGCTTCCATGACTTCGCCTGAGCAAGGAGCACAGCAGGAGTGCAGAAGTACTTTGTTGTGCCCTTCTGGTAAAGATAATTTTGGCCTAACAAGTTCAGACATGAAAAACGCCCTGTGAAGAGATGAATTTTAGGCATTATGCCTTTTGCAGCAGGCATGTACAAAGAAGCATTACAGTAAACCTGATTCTGCAAAGCTGGTAAAGCCTTCGGCGCTCACGATGAAGTGGTCGAGCAATTCGATATCAAGTAGCCCCAAGGCGCTGTGTAGATGGAAGGTAAGTTCTATATCCTCGGTGCTTGGCGTGAGTTCGCCTGAGGGGTGGTTGTGGGCGATGATAACGCTTGTGGCGTTGTGTGTAAGAGCGAGTTTTACTAACTCGCGCGGGTAAACAATGCTGCCGTTGACGGTGCCCTTGTGCACTAAAGCATAGTGCACCACCTGCATTTGTTGGTTGAAAAACAAAGCAGCAACACTTTCGTGTGCAGGGCTGCTGAGTTGCAATTGAAAATATTGGCCCACTGCCTCTGTATTATCTAGCAAAGGGCCTGTGAGGCAGGGCTCGAGTAAGCTGAGCGCCAAGTTAATAAATTCCTGGCGGCTAACAGGGGAAGTAAGTTGATATAACCCTTGTTGTGTCTTTTCAAGCTTCTTGTGCATAGATGGAGCCTCTCATGGGAGACTCTCATCTTAGCGCCTGGCGTTTTCGCCATCCAGTGTGGCGTTTTTGCTATTAGTGGTGTGTGGGCAGAGGAGTGCTTTCTTGGTGTGTGTCGTGTAATTCGTGAGCGTCATGGTCGTGGCCGTGGTGGCTATGTGCATAGGCTTGGTAGAAAAACACTCCCGCCACTAAGAGAACTAGAATTAAAGCAATAGGGCGGCCAACGCCCTCTCGTAAATGGCGCAGCTTGCCAGCAAAGACCCCAGCGCTCGCCACAGGTGGAATGGTGATGATGCCAAACACAAACATCGTCAGTGCACCCGTTATGGGGTTAGTGGTGGCTGCGGCGAGCATTAAAGCTGAATAGAGCAGCCCGCAAGGCATGAAACCCCAGAGCCCGCCGAAAGCTAAAGCTTTAAGAGGATGATCCACAGGCATGAGGCCCTTCAAGAAAGGCTGTACGCGCCGCCATACATGGCTGCCGAGTTTTTCTAGGCGCATGAGAGGGCTTTGCTTGCCTAGCAGTTGGATGGCCAGTAGTAGCATAATGGTGCCCGATAGGAGGGCGGGCCAGTTGTAGTGCTCGCTGCTGAGGTGGCGTAAAAGTGTGTCGCCGAGTGCACCCGCCCCTGCGCCTAGCAGCATGTAAGTGCTCACTCTTCCTGTGCCAAAGAGAAACTGCCAGCCCCATAGTTTTTTACCTTCACGTGCGGAGGCGGGAATAGTAAAGGTAAGCGTGGAGGCAATGCCACCACACATGGCGGCGCAATGCAGCCCGCCGGTACCTGCTAATAGTGCTGCGGCTAGCAGGTGGGAAGCAAGAAGTTCAGTCATGGTTCGTTTTCTCTTTGTCGTCTGATTGATGTGCTTCTCTGTCGTCAAACACAACAGACCAACCCTCTTTATCTAGATCTTCGAACTGACCACTTTTAAGCGCTTTAAATAAAGCGTAAACAGCTACCACTAAGGAGAGTAGCCCTAGCGGGATAAGGAGTAGGAGGCTTTCCATTTTGTAATCCTATTGGCATTCAGGGTAACGAGCAGCGACGATGTGGCCATGCCGAGGGCTGCAGCCCAAGGCGTAATGGTGCCAGCCATGGCTAGTGGAATAGCGATGGCGTTGTAAAGCAGGGTCCAGCCAAGGTTTTGCCAGATAATGCTGCGGCAGCGTGCGGCCAAAGCGGGCAGAACGGGCAGCATTTTGAGGTCATCTTGCAGCAAGTACACACCGGCGGCTTGGCGTGCCAAGCTAGTGGAGTTAGCTGGCGCAACAGAAACGGCGGCTTCAAGCAAAGCCGGTGCGTCATTAATGCCATCCCCCACCATCATTTGCGGGCCTTCCGCCTGTTGCAAAGCATGTAACCATTCAGCCTTGTCGTTTGGGGTCATGTCACCTCTGGCTTCATCTAATGCCAAGGTGTTGTTGAGAGCCTCGACGGCGCCTGAGGCATCGCCGCTAGCTAAGCGTACATGCCAGTGGTATTTCTCTTTAAAATGCTGAATGAGCTTGGGCGACTCGGGGCGTAGTTGGTCGCTTACCCAGAGCCACAGAATGGGCTGTTGGTTTTTTCTTAACAGTAAACAGGTGGCGCCGGGCTCAGCTTTTGTAGGGTCGCCACTGATGCTCCACTCGTCTTCTTGCATAAAGCCACTGGCGCCTGTGCGGCTAAGGTTTATGTCGCCGAGCTCAGGATGGTTTTCATAGTCGTCAAACGCCCGCGCAATGGGGTGTGGGTGGTCTTTTTCTAGCGCTGCTACAATTTTTAGCAGCTCTTCTTCGCTATCATTTACATTGCTAGCAAGCTCTGTTTTTAACAGGGCAAACTCGCCGTTAGTGAGGGTGCCCGTTTTATCGAACATAACCCCTTTCAGGTGGTGCATGGCTAGCAGCTGCTTTGGCGAAGCGATTAATAAGCCGTCACGCAGGCCGGTGGATAGCGTGGCAGAAATAGAGAGCGGTACGGCTAATGCTAAGGCGCAAGGGCAGGTGATAACGAGTAAGGCTAAGGTGTACTCGAAAGCCACGGCAGGGCCGGAAGACCAGTGGTAAGCCATGGTAACAATAGCGAGTAGCAAGATGCCAAAAGTGAACAGTGGAGCTACTTTCTGCCAATCACGCACTACTGTGACACGTTCATTTTGCGCCTGTTGTACCTGCTCGCCAATACGCGCTACCAAGCTTTCGTGCACTAGGCCGCGCGCTTCAATTTCTAGGCGCCCTTCAAGTAATTTAGAGCCAGCGCTTAGTCGCTCTCCAACCGTGCGTGTAATAGGAAGTGATTCACCGGTAAGTGCTGCTTCGGATACTTGCGCCGTGCCTGTCAGTATCACCGCATCAACAGGTATAACTTCCCCTTGGGTAATCAGCAGAGGGTCGCCAATACGAATTTGCTGTGTGCCAATCCAACGATAATCGTCGTCTACTACTTTGCGGATAACTTGTGGCAAAGCGTCTTGTAAGCGTTGCCATTCGCGCTGAATACGATGGCGTTGGTGTTGTTCAATCCAGCGGCTAATGAGCAAGAAAAACACAAACATAGCAGCGGATTCAAAGTACACGTGCTCGCCGCCGAGTGCCATGTTCACAATAGAGCCGGCCCAAGCTAAGAATAGGGCGATGGCAATGGGGAGATCCATGTTCAGCGTTTTTTGTTTTAAACCGCGCCAGGCGCCTTGGAAAAAAGGCAGGCCTGAATAAAACACCACGGGGGTGGCAATGAGCAAGGAGCTGTAACGGAATAGTTCTTTGTAAAGTTGTTCCGAGCTATCGAGCACGTTGAGGTAAAGCACTGCTGCGTAGGTCATGGCTTGCATAGAGCCGATACCGGCAAGCACTACTCGGCCAAGCATGGTGCGATGTTCGCGCACAATTTGTTTGTCGCGAGCGGGGTCGCCCGGCAGCGCTAGGCCGTAGCCTAATTCTAAGACACGCTGTACAGCTTCTTTGGGTGGAATATCGAGTTGTTTATCAAAATGCAGGTTGAGCTGCATGGTCGCTAAGTTTACGGGCGCAGCTTTAATCCCTGGCACTTCAGTCAGTACCTTCTCAATTAGCCAACAGCATGCTGCGCAGTTTACATCTGCGAGTTGTAAGTTTAAGCCTTTATGAGTTTCTGTTTCATATACATGTGTGGCGAGCAACTCTGGCATATCGAAGAGCGCTAGGGTGCGCTCATGATCGCTTTGATCAACGAGGGGGGCGCTATCGCTACGTATTTGGTAGTAATCATCTAGGCCTAAGTCGTGGATCATTTCGACGGCTGCAGCGCAGCCTGCACAACAGGCAGGCTTTTCACCATCAGGTGTGCGCGCAGTAAAGGGATGCTCAGGTGCTTCTAAGCCGCAATGCCAACAAGCAACGGTCATTTTTTCCCTTTTGCTTTGATTTGCGTTGTGCTGGTGTCAAGGAAAACACGCTGCTGCAAACGCCATGTTTTATCCGTAGGGGTTATGGTGATAATAGCTTCATCACCGTTAAAAGTAGGTGCTTCTGCTGTATAAACACCATCGCCGTTGTGTTCAAGTTGAATGATGGCGTCTCGATCAGCAAACGTTGGATGCCGCATAGCAACAGTGAGCTGGTTTGGCCACGGAATGGAAGTGTCAGCTACTAGAACACCTTTGATCTCCTCCTTGAAATCAAGGGTTACCGCAAGGCCGAGACGCCTTGCGAGGTCCTCTTCTTCGAGGCTACGGTTGATGGTACGGCCTTGTTTATACCAGTCATCAGCGACCACATCGTCCGCCTTCATTGCAGCAGTCACCACTAGTGCGGTTCCAAGCACAATAGAACTTGCGGGTATGGCTACCATGAGCCAAAAGTAAGGAACTTTATACCAGGGTTTATTTCCTTGGCGTGATGAACCTTGATTCATGACGTACCTCTTTATGGTTGTCGTCCACAGGACGCACAACAAACCAGATCTTGCTGCTTTCCATGTCTACAACGTAGGGGTCGTAGCTTACGGTTACGGGTACTGCTTTCCCTTCGCCCGCTGCGAGTTCAACGTCAATAACATTATTGATGAGCGTTAAACCTTCAGGTCCGTCTAAGGTGATGTGATACTGGTGAGCTGTTTGGCTTTTGTTTAGCACTTCTAAGCGGTAGCTGTTTTCAATTAAGCCACTGCTAGTGGTGCGGTAGAGTTGGTTTCTGTCTCTGAGAACGTCTACTTGGAGTGGCGCACGCAGGAAAAGCTGGCCAACAAAGATGGCGATAATGACAGAAATGGCTAGCCCGTATCCAACAAGGCGTGGGCG
>DATGUF010000006.1:0-39854 GCA_035301485.1 Alcanivoracaceae bacterium | reverse complement strand
CGAAACTTGCCCGATTGAATTAAACGTGTGCGGATGCTGTCGGTGACAGATTCAGTATCAATGTGCTCAATGGTGCGGTTTTGCACTTGTTCTACAAACACCACAGGGCGTTTTTGTGCAGTGATTTGTACAACGGGCGGGAAGCTTAGAAGGTCGTCCACCATTTGTGTGGCAATCATTTGCAAATCGGTAGAGCCGAAATCAATGGTTACGGTTTCTGTGTCGGTGGCATCGCCATATTTAACTTTGGTGGCACAGCCTGCCAATAACAAAACGGTGGCTAGTATTATTCCTAGGGTTCGTAGCATGGTAAAAATCCTCGCGTGATTAAATTATTGTTTCAGCCAAATTTCCATTGATACAGCGTTTGCACTAGGGGCTACGCCCTGTACAAGGTGGCTGCCGCGGCCTGGGGTTTGGACAGGTGTCCAGGGGGTTCTATCTTGTGCTATTTCAAACCCGTCGCTGTCAAACCAACGAAATTTGTAAGCATAAGAAACATTGAAAGCAGAGCGGTTAAGTAGCTTTACTTGTGCTGTGAGAAGGTCGCCACGGTAGCGTCTGTCAATGGCGACGACTTCCATTTGGCCCTCGAGGGATTTGCTGTGGTATTGCACTGCCTGCTGGTCTGCTTCAGAAAGTGCGGGGTGGGTAGCACAAGCTGCTACACCAAGGGCGAGCAGTAACGCTAAGAAGCCAGTGATCATTGTTCTCATCGGGTGTTCTCCAAAAGGGGTAAAACAGTAGTGTGCAGTGGGCCTTGTGCGCCATCAATCACCCGAATCAGCGCAATGCTGTTAGGGGTGGTGCGTACGGTTACGTTAGCACTGCCGTTAGGGCCAAACAATTGGAATGTATGTTGGCCCGGTGGCACGGTGAACCGTGCTATTTGTGCGGTGGCGGGCAAGGTAAGCCAGCTGCGCAAATCGGGTTGTTCTGAAATTAAATGATAAAGCTGGGCGGTGAAAGCCCCTAGCGCGCCTAGGCTTTCGTTGGCTTGTTTTTGGGTTTCATACTTTAGTGAGGCGCGTACGGTTTGGCGTGTAACCATGGCCGTCATGCTTTCACTGAGTGCGCGCGCAGCCATGGCGCTTAAACGTGCAGCCACTTCGGTGTAGGCCGTGGTGCCCGTGCCTTGTTGTATACGTAATTGTGGAGTGGCAGTGGGCGTGGCGCTGTATGCGGGTAGCGATACCATCACATAACCATGGTCTGTGGGGATGGGCAGGCTAGAAGGCACTCGTGGGGGAATGAACCCCTGTTCGTAAGCAACCACCACAAGCGCCTCTTGGTTAAGGCCGCCACGTTGTTTGTGGGCGGTGCGCTCAATGTCGGCGGGTAAAAAGCTGAGGCGCGGGTTGATTTGATAGGCGCGCTTATAGTCCACTAAAGCATTGTTGTAATCGCCGATGCCTTCACGGAACACGCCAGCAAGATAATAGGCGTAGGCGTTTTCGATGCTATTGCGCACGCTTGCTGCGGCGGTGTTTAAGCCGCTTAAGCTTGGGTGTTGCAATAACTGTTCGGTATCTTGTGAAGCAGCGTTCTCAGAAGCTTTGAGGATTTCTTTTTCACGTTTTTGCGCTGCCATAGTTTGGTGGTGCGCTGCGCGGCGAAATTCCACCGCAGCGGCAGACAATTGGCCACCTTGCCAATAATTAAGCGCTTGCAGGCTATGCAGCATGATGCGTTCGTAGTCGTCGCCGCGATAAGCAAGGGCGTTGTCGTTGACGAGCAGTGCGCCAACCCCGGCGCCTGTTTCCCCTAAGCGAATATAGGCGGCATCTTCATTAGCGCGGTAAATGTTAATGGCAGCGTCGTAATCGGTTTGGCTTTGTTGAAGGTCGCCAAGAATTTGTGTGATTCGGCCCCTTTCTTGTAAGTACAAGAGTTGGTCTTTGCTACGCACGCGTTGATCGAGTTTTTTGCGTAAAGCGTTATCGATGCCTGTGGAGGTGGCGGCGCGGTAGGCTCGGGCTTGTTCTGGGTAAGGGTTGAAGAGGCTGCTAGTGGAGCAGCTAATGAGAAAGATTGTATAACACAGCAAAAGCACACCGCGCAGCGTTTTGATCAACCATGTTGGGCGTGTGTTGGCCATGCTGTTAAGTGGCTCCATGGTGAGCTGTGGCCACCACCTCGCGGTGATGGCCAAGCAGGTTTTTAGAACAGCACTCGAGTTCTAATGGTGCCTTCAATTTGCGCTAGCTTTTCACGTGCAAGTTCGCTGGATTGAGAGTCCACATCAATCACCACATAACCAATGTTCTTTTTCGTTTGTAGGTACTGTGCGGAAATGTTCACGCCATTATCGAAAAATACTTGGTTAATTTGACTTAAAATACCAGGCACGTTTTCGTGAATATGCAGTAAGCGGTGCATATCTGGGTGCGAAGGCAGGGCCACTTCAGGGAAGTTAACGGCAGACAATGTGGAGCCGTTGTCAGAGTAAAACACGAGTTTTTCAGCCACTTCGTTACCGATGTTTTCTTGCGCTTCCTGCGTGGAGCCACCAACGTGCGGTGTAAGCAGCACGTTATCGTATTCGCGCAGAGGAGAAACGAACTCGTCGTCGTTAGATTTAGGCTCTTCTGGGAATACGTCGATGGCGGCACCGAGTAGGTGGCCTTCATCGAGTACTGTGCACAGGGCGTCGATGTCTACAACCTTGCCACGAGCAGCGTTAATCAAGAAGCTTTGCGGTTTCATTTGGCGCAATTGCTCTTCTTTGATCATCCACTGTGTATCTGGTGTATCAGGAACGTGTAAGCTCACTACGTCGCTCATACCAAGCAGCTCGTCCAATGAATGAACTTGAGTGGCGTTACCCATCGGCAATTTGGATACAATGTCGTAAAAATAAACGTGCATACCTAACGATTCTGCCAATACGCTTACTTGGGCACCAATGTTGCCGTAACCAATAATACCTAGCTTTTTGCCGCGCACTTCATGGCTGTTCGTGGCAGACTTCAACCACTCACCACGATGAGCTGCAGCGTTGCGCTGAGGCACGCCACGCATAAGCATAATGGCTTCAGCTACTACAAGCTCTGCCACTGAACGGGTGTTAGAATAGGGCGCGTTAAAAACGGGGATCCCTTTCTCAAGCGCAGCATCAAGATCCACTTGGTTGGTACCAATGCAGAAGCAACCCACGGCCATGAGCTTTTTCGCTGCTTCGAATACATCTGCAGTTAGTTGGGTGCGTGAGCGAATGCCCACCATGTGGACATCTTTGATAGCGTCCTTTAACTCGTCGTCGGTTAAGGCGCCTTTTAGGTGGGTAATGTTGGTGTAGCCGTTCGCATGAAAGTGATCGACGGCGTTCTGGTGAATACCTTCAAGGAGTAAAATTTTGATTTTATCCTTCTGGAGAGAAGTTTTGGCCATGTTAATGTTGTCCCGATAACTGGAAATAAAGGCGATATGATACCATAGCTCGCGTTGAGATATAGCCACCTTATGAAGATGCTTAAATTTGGAGTATTAATACATGAATCAAGCGGCCATAGCAGCTCTTTTTGAACCATTGTTAGGCACACAACGTTGTTTGACCGATGAAGCCAGTGCACAACAGTATGGCACAGATTGGACCAAGGTCTGGGAACCCGCCCCAAGCGTGGTGTTATTGCCTGAAACTGTGGAAGAGGTGCAGGCGATTGTTAACATCGCTAATGAAAACAATGTGGCGTTAGTGCCTTCAGGTGGCCGTACTGGCCTATCAGCAGGTGCTGTGGCGGCTAACGGTGAGGCCGTGGTGGCCATGGATCGCATGAATAAAATTGTTTCCTTCAATGCCTATGACCGTGCAGTAAAGGTGCAAGCAGGCGTGATTACGCAACAATTGCAGGAGTTTGCTGAGGAGCAGGGGCTGTTTTACCCCGTAGATTTTGCTTCTGCAGGTTCAAGCCAAATAGGTGGCAATATTGGCACGAACGCAGGTGGTATTAAGGTGATCCGCTATGGCATGACCCGCGAATGGGTGTCTGGGCTAACGGTGGTAACCGGTGAAGGTGAGATATTAGAACTCAACCAAGGGCTGATGAAAAATGCCACTGGTTATGATTTGCGCCATTTATTCATCGGTTCCGAAGGCACGCTAGGCATTATTGTGGATGCCACTATTCAGCTTGCTCGCCAACCAGAGAACCTCACCGCGCTAGTGCTAGGTGTGAATACCTTCGATGACATTATGAAGGTGTTGCATGCCTTCCAACAAAAAATAGATTTAACGGCGTTTGAGTTTTTCTCAGATAAGGCCATGGCGCATGTATTGGCCCATGGTGTGCCGGAGCCGTTTGCAGAGCGCACGCCGTTTTACTGCTTGCTGGAGTTTGAGCAAGTGTCTGAGCAGGTGGGCGATACGGCGATGGAACTATTTGCCCATTGCATGGAAGAGGGTTGGGTGCTCGATGGGGTAATGAGCCAGTCGTTGCAGCAGCTCGATCAATTGTGGCAGTTGCGCGAGCGCATTTCTGAAAGTATTGCGCCACACACTCCTTATAAAAACGATATTTCCGTTACCGTAAGCCAAGTGCCTGAGTTTGTGAACGCGGTGGATACGGTGGTGCAAGAGGCCTACCCTGATTTCGAAATTGTTTGGTTTGGCCATATTGGTGACGGCAATATGCACCTTAATATTCTAAAGCCTGAAGATTTGCCGAAAGAAACCTTTTTCGAGCAGTGCAATGAAGTATCGAAGTGGGTGTTTGAAATTGTGCAGAAGCACAACGGTTCTATTTCTGCAGAGCACGGTGTGGGCATGACGAAAAAACCGTACCTTCATTACAGCCGTAGCGTCGCTGAGTTGGCTTATTTTAAAGCCATCAAGGCTGCTTTTGATCCTCGCAACATTATGAACCCAGGCAAGTTATTTGATCAGGAGTAACGCTGTGGCGTACGAACACCGTTGGATGAATGGCGATGTGGTGGATTTGCCTGTAGGAAAGGCTGTTTGTGTGGGCCGTAACTATGCGGCCCATGCGCAAGAGTTAGGTAACGAAATACCTACAGAGCCATTATTGTTTATGAAGCCCGCATCGGCACTGCGCCATCTAGAAGAAGACATTGTGCTGCCCACCGGCTTAGGTGAGGTGCACCATGAGGTGGAAATTACTGTGCTGATTGGCAAAACCCTCACGCGCGCTACTGAAGAACAGGTGCGCGAAGCAGTGGCGGGGTATGGCGTGGGCTTAGATCTCACCTTGCGTGATGTGCAAACGGAGCTCAAAGCGAAAGGCCAGCCGTGGGAGCGGGCGAAAGCGTTTGACGGCTCGGGCTTGTTGTCTGGCTGGGTGGAAGCGCGCGGCATTTCAACGCGGCAACATATAGCCATTGGGTTGGAAGTAAATGGTTCGTTGCGCCAAGAAGGGCACTCAGGGCAAATGTTGTTTCCCATTGCTTCGTTGTTGGCCAACATTAGCCAGCATTTTACGCTAGCGCCGGGGGATGTAGTGTTTACAGGTACACCAGAAGGTGTGGGCCCCTTGGTGCCAGGTGATCAGCTGGCGGTGCGTTTCGGTAATTTTTTCATTACCACCACTCAAGTGGAATAACAAAGAGAGCCAGCGAAGGCTCTCTTTGTGGCGTGGCTAGATTCTTTCTACACCACGTGGTGTGGCACACAGCACCACATCCGCAGGGCGGTTAGCAAACAAACCATTGGTCACCACTCCCACAATGTTGTTGATCTTTGTTTCTAGCTCGAGAGGGCGCATAATGTCGATGCCTTTGACGTCGAGGATGGCATTGCCATTATCGGTAACGAAACCTTGGCGGTATTCTGGGCGCCCGCCAAGCGCTGCTAGCCGGCGTGCTACATAAGAGCGCGCCATGGGAATGACTTCCACGGGTAGAGGGAAAGCACCTAAACGTGGTACGAGTTTCGATTCATCAACGATACAGATGAATTGCTGCGCCACCGCCGCCACAATTTTTTCGCGGGTGAGTGCGCCGCCACCGCCTTTGATCATTTCACGGTGGCGTGTTACTTCGTCGGCGCCGTCTACGTAAATGGGAAGCTCGTTAACATCGTTAAGCTCTAGCACTTCGATGCCATGCTTGCGCAAACGCTTAGCGCTAGCCTCAGAGCTAGCTACCGCTCCAGCAATTTCTTCTTTGCGTTGTGCCAAGGCGTCGATGAAGTAGTTGGCCGTGCTGCCGGTGCCGATACCCACTATCATGCCGGGTTCGACAAAGGACAATGCCGCTTCGGCGGCTGCTTTTTTTTGTGCATCTTGATTCATAATGGATCCTAATGTTGGGCGTGAGGTCGAGTGCGCACAGTATAGAGTAATTATTCATATAAGCCGAAGTGTGGACGCTTTTAGCGTGCGGCTTTAAGATGTTTTTTTTTCTTAATGTAAGAGGGGCATATGCCTGAGCGTTATATTCGAAAAATTCTTCGCGCCCAAGTGTACGATGTGGCGGTTAAAACACCGTTAGAGTTGGCACCATCCATGTCGGCACGGCTTAATAACACCGTATTGTTTAAGCGCGAAGATTTGCAGCCCGTGTTTTCTTTTAAGTTGCGCGGGGCCTACACCAAGATGGCTCTTCTTTCTGAAGAGCAGGCGGCTAAAGGCGTTATTTGTGCTTCAGCGGGAAACCACGCCCAAGGGGTGGCTTTGTCTGCGAAGGCGCTCGGTATTAAAGCAGTGATTGTTATGCCTAAAACCACCCCCGATATTAAGGTGCGCTCAGTACGTGAGCGTGGTGGGCGCGTGGTGTTGCATGGCGACAGTTTTGATGAGGCACTGGCCCACGCCCGCATGCTAGAAGAGCGCGACGGGCTTACTTTTGTGCACCCATACGACGATCCGGATGTGATTGCCGGCCAAGGCACCATTGCGATGGAAATTATGCAGCAGCGTAGCGGCGCACTCGATGCCATCTTTGTGCCTGTGGGTGGCGGTGGCTTAGCCGCTGGTGTGGCGATTTATATGAAATATGTGCGCCCGGATGTGAAAATTATTGCAGTGGAGCCTGAAGATTCTGCTTGCTTGAAAGTGGCGCTTGAACGCAACCGTCGCGTTACGCTTAACGATGTAGGCTTGTTTGCTGACGGTGTAGCGGTGAAACAGATTGGTAAAGAAACCTTTAGCATCTTGCGCGAATGTGTTGATGAGGTAGTGACGGTTAATACCGATGAAATTTGCGCCGCTATTAAAGACATTTTTGAAGATACGCGCTCTATTACAGAGCCAGCCGGTGCTTTGGCACTGGCAGGTATGAAACGTTGGGTAGCTAAGCACGAAGTAAGTGGGCAAACATTGGTGGCGGTGCAAAGTGGCGCCAATATTAATTTTGATCGCTTAAAACATATTGCCGAGCGCACAGAATTAGGCGAACAACGCGAGGCTATTCTAGCGGTGACTATTCCCGAACGCCCAGGCAGTTTTAAGCAGTTTTGCCAAATCGTTGGGCGCCGCGCTATCACAGAATTTAACTACCGTTTTAGAAGTGATGATAGCGCCACGGTGTTTGTGGGTGTGCAAATACAGCCAGGCAGTACCGATTTAACTGATTTGATTGCAGCGCTTGAAAGCAATGATTACCCAGTAACTGATCTTACCCAAAACGAAACAGCGAAACTTCATGTGCGCCACATGGTGGGCGGATATGCCGCTTTAGCGGATATCGAAGAGCTTGTTTATCGGGTGGAGTTTCCAGAGCGCCCAGGCGCATTGTTAATGTTTTTGAACTCATTAAAGGGCCGTTGGAATATCAGTTTGTTCCATTATCGCAACCATGGTGCTGCTTATGGCCGGGTGCTTGTGGGCTGGCAAGTGCCAAAAGGCGAACGCACAGAATTTAGAAAAGCCATTAAAGCGCTTGAATATTCTATGGTGGAAGAGACGGATAACCCTGCCTACACTCTGTTTTTAGGCTAAAAACTTACTTAAGTTGGGTTTAATGTTGTTTAAGAAGAGTATTAAGGGAACTTTTCTTGACGGTTGCGCTCATAGTGGTAGCATTTGCGCCACTATGAGCGCAGGCAATATAGGTTAAGCTGAGCCCGTATAATAAAACAATCCATAAGGTTGTCTCGAATCATGAGTAATAAACCCGATTTTCTGCTAGTTTTAGCCACTCTATTTGGAGTAGGTGTGTTGGTCAGCAACTTTGCTTATGGCAATAAAGAAATGGCAGAAGAAGAAATGCATCGCCCAGCGGGCTTAATTTTGAGCACAACCTTAACTGCTCCAGATGCTAATCAAACAATAAAACGTCTCGATCGGTAACCACCGCATCTAGAGGAATATCCCATTCGTCTATAGGTAGTTTTTCCACCTCTTGGCAGGCATGTGCAATACCCACCAAGCGAGGCTTGCTGGACGATGCACTAACGTTGCGCAAGCTGTAATCATAGAAGCCACCCCCCATCCCTAAACGCCCCCCATAACGATCAAAGCCCACTAAAGGCATAAGTAGCATATCCAATTCAAGGATAGGCTTTGTTACGTTTTGCTGAACAGGTTCTGCTACTTGTAAATGGTTGTAGCGCAAGGGTTCGTCGGGTTGCCAAGGATGGAAGATTAAGGTACGTGCCTCGTGTAAAGCAAGCGAAGAGAGATAGAAGTGCTTGTTGGGATGTTGGCGGATAAAAAATAGCGGGGAAATCTCACCGTCGCTTGGGTAATAAACGCCAATATGCTGTGTGTGATCAAGCCAAGGAAGTTGCGATAAATGAGCAGCAAGTTGCTGTGCCGCGTGGGATTGTTGTGTGTTAGATAATTGCTGGCGCTGTGCGCGTAAAGTGCGGCGAAGTTGGAGTTTTGGCATAAGAAAGATGTGAGTAAAGGTGCTCCCCGGATGTGCCGCTGCGATGGCTAGGCCCTTGAACCGTAGGGTTCAAGGTGGGGGCATGAGATAGTTTATTAGGCTTTCCGTAAACGGACCTGCTCACAAAACAACCTCGACGCCTCCTAGGTTTAAAGCATCGGCTCAGGGACTTTAGCCGGGCTGGCAAACACACCAGGGAACATGCACGTAGTGTAGCAAAGAATATGAATAGCTGCACTGTAGTTAGAGAACGTTAGCTGTTTTTTCCGGCGGCCAGTTCAGCATTGATCTTTTCAAGTAGCGCATCAACGTTGCCATTTGGCGTTTTTGATTGCAGTAGTTCATGGGCAAGGTTAAGCGCTGTCATAATAGCGATGCGCTCTAGGCCAACGATGCCAGCTGCTTCTACCTTGTGTAGCTTTTCATCAAGCAAATGAGCAGCCTGGATAAGGTTGTCTCGCTCGCCTGGTGGGCAGGCAACACGATACTCCCTATTCAGCAGGTTCACTAATACGGATCTGGAAGAATCGCTCATTTGTCTTGTCCTGACTGTTTAAGGCGGCGAATGATGGCCTCCACTTTTTCGGTGGCCGCTGCATTTTTTTGCAGCAAAGCTTCGCGCTCATCTAATAGCTCGCTTTCACGGAAACGTAACGCACGGTTTTCCTCACGTAAACGAGCGCTTTGCTCGATGAGCTTATCGATTTGTTGGGCTAACTGTTGCAAAGAACTCATGATGGTTACCGTGGTGAAAGTACTTGTTGCATAAAGGCTGTACTATAAGACGGCGCACCTGCTTGGTCAACGCGCGCACTGCGCCCTACTGTGCAAAAGAGTAAAAGATTGAAGTGCTTATAGCGAAGTTGGGGCTTCATCGAGCAGGGTGTACACTATGTACCTTTATCATTCCTTGTTCTATGAGGCGTTAATGGAAAAAGAGTTAGCTGATTATTTTGAGCCCTTAGTGGATGTTTTGCAGCAACAAGGAGTTATGCACAGCCCTTCTGAGTTACATGGCGTATTGTGCGGTTTGCTCAGCACCGGTTTTGGGCAGCACAATGAAGACGCATTAGGTGTGCTCGCAGCACATGTGGAAATGGAGCGGCGCTGGCCCGCTGACGCTGAAAAAATATGGTTAGCCATTCGCGATTTGGCAATGGAAACGTTTACCGGTGATGGGCTCGATTTTTATTTATTGTTACCCGACGACAGCGAAGAATTAGGTGTTCGGGTGGCGGCGTTGGGCCAATGGTGCGAAGGCTTCTTAGTGGGCTTTGGCACCGGTACCGCTGGTGAAACCGATGCCGCTCTAGCCCCTGCGTTGCAAGAAGCTATTCGTGATATTGCTGCCGTTAGCCAAGTAGGTTTGCCCGACGAAAACAGTGAAGAAGAGGCCGCTATGTTTGAGCAAGTGGCTGAACACGTACGTATGGCTGCTTTGATGGTATTTACCGAACTAGCCCTCGCTGCACGTAAAGAGCAACCTGAAAATACCCCGCCTCCCACACGCCATTAGGAGTGTTGCATGATTATTCCCGCCGAATTTAAACAGCGCCGCGAACGGCTCATGGCCAACATGAAGCCCAATAGTGTGGCGATTATTGCGGCAGCCCCTGAACGGGTGCGTAACAACGATGCCGAATATCCTTATCGCCAAGACAGCAGTTTTTGGTATTTAACGGGGTTCCCTGAGCCTGAGGCTGTGGCGGTGTTTGTGCCTGAAAAAGAAGGCGGTACTTTTATATTGTTTTGCCGCGAGCGTGATAGGGCCATGGAAATTTGGAATGGTTATCGCGCAGGGCCTAATGGTGCCATGGCAGATTACGGTGCCGATGAAGCTTACCCTATTAGCCGCTTAGAAAGTTTGCTGCCTGAATTGTTAGCTAATAAAAGCAGTGTGTATGTGGATTTGGGGCTGCGCACTGAGGTGGATGCGTGGGTGCACGGTGCCGTACAAGCATTGGCACCGCGTGCTCGGCAGGGCGTTACTCGGCCCACTGAATTTGTGAGTTTGGCGCACCTCGTGCACAACATGCGCTTGCGCAAAAGCGCTGCTGAGCTAGCGTTGATGCGCGAATCGGCCCACATTGCTGCGTTGGCCCATAAACGTGCCATGCGTACCGTGAAACCCGGTCTGTGGGAGTACCAGCTTGAAGCGGAGTATCTACACGAATTTATGCGCCATGGTGCGCGCTCACCCGCTTACACCACCATTGTGGGCGGCGGCGCCAATGGCTGTATTTTGCATTATGTTGAGAATGATCAACGGCTGAAAGACGGTGATTTGGTATTAGTGGATGCGGGTTGCGAATATGAGCATTATGCTAGCGACATCACGCGTACTTTTCCCGTAAACGGGCGCTTTAGCAAAGAGCAGCAAGCGTTGTATGAGTTGGTGTTGGCGGCTCAGTTAGCAGCTATTGATGCCGTGCGGGTGGGCAATCCCTACCACCAAGGGCACCACACGGCGATCCGTGTTCTCACCGAAGGGCTACGTGATTTAGGTTTGCTCGTGGGTGAACTCGATGAACTAATTGAAGAGCAGGCGTATACCGATTTCTATATGCACGGCACGGGCCATTGGCTTGGTATTGATGTGCACGATGTGGGCGATTACCTCGTAGACGGTGTATCACGGCCCCTAGAAGAAAACATGGTGCTCACGGTAGAGCCTGGCATTTATGTGGCGCCCGATAACGTGAATGTGGACGAGCGCTGGCGCGGTATAGGTATCCGCATTGAAGACGATGTGATCGTCACCGCCAACGGGCCAGAGGTGATCACCGCTGAGGTGCCGAAATCCGTGGCAGATATAGAGGCCTTAATGGCAGGAAAAACAGCATGAAAAAACCCTCAACGCCCCACCAACTCATTGTGATTGCGGGTGGTGGCATGGCTGGCTTGTTATTGGCGCTACTGCTTCGCCAGCGTGGCACTCACCCTGTGGTGTTGGTGGAACCTATGGCCATGACACTGGCAGAAGGGCCCATGTCGCCAAGTTTTGATGCGCGCTCCACCGCCTTGTCGGCGGGCACATTAGATATTTTTGCCTCTCTAGGATTATTAGAAACACTCTCCGAACACGCCGCCAGTATTTTAACCGTGGACGTGAGCCGCAAAGGGCGTTTAGGTGTTACGCGCATGCACGCTGAAGAAGAAGGAGTGCCCGTCCTTGGTGCAGTGGTGGAAAACCGTTGGTTGGGGCACACCTTGCTTAAAGCAGTGTTGGCTGATGAGGGGATTGAGATTAAAGCGCCTCACCGTGTAGAAAGCGTGCAACGCTTACCGGAAGGCTACGGTGTTACCCTAGATAATGCAGAGTATTTGGAAGCGAGTTTGTTGGTGGCAGCTGATGGTGCTGATTCACAACTGCGCACAGCGTTGGGTATTAGCGCGCAGCATGAAGACACCAATACGGCAGCGCTAGTGGCCAACGTGGAGGTGCTTGCCGAGCATCACGGGTGTGCGTGGGAACGTTTTCTGCCCACAGGCCCCTTAGCGTTGCTGCCGTTATCAGAGCAGCGTTTGGCCCTTATTTGGATGGGCCCCACAGAATTTATCGATGCCTTGATGGCCCTTTCAGATGAAGCTTTGGCAGAGCTTATTGTGGCCGAAGTGGGCGAAGATCGGCTGCCCCCCTTGGGTAAAGTGGGAGGCCGCATCACGCACCCTCTCGTGGCCACTAAAGCGTTGGCGCAAGCGGTGCCCTACGCGGTAGTGGTGGGGAATGCAGCCCACACCGTGCATCCTGTGGGCGGGCAGGGGTTTAACCTCACCGCGCGTGATGTGGAGCAGTTAGCGGCGTTGGTGGCCGATGCTGAAGCACCTGGCGCATTTTCTTTGTTGCAGCGTTATGTGGAAGGCCGTGAAAAAGACCAAGCTATGATTCGGCAGGCTACTAAGTGGCTGCCTGATATGTTTCGTGTTGAATTCGGGCCTTTTGCCCACACACGCCAGCTAGGTTTAGTGGCGCTAGATTTATGGCCGGGGCTGCGTACAGCCTTTGCCCAACGAGCCATGGGAGTTCGTCGTGTCTAAACAGTACACCGATGTTGTGATTGTAGGCGGTGGTATGGCAGGGGGCATGCAGGCTGTGGCGCTTGCTGAAACAGGCCTGTCAGTGCGTTTGTTGGATGCGGCCCCCGCGCCAGAAATGCCCACAGGCTTATGCGCCACTCGCGTGGTGGCCTTAACTGAGGCTAGCCAACGCATGCTCGAGCGTTTAGGTATTTGGTCGTTAATGCCGCCAGAGCGTGTGCAGCCGTATCATTCTATGCATGTATGGGACGGCTCCGGCGATGTGCAATTTGATGGCGCCGAATTAGGCGCTGCCCATTTGGGTTGGATTGTGGAAAACAATGCCGTGGCAGCGGCTATGTACCAACGCACACAAAGCCTGCCCAATGTTACGTGGCAACAGCAGGAAAAAATTGTTCGCTATGAACGCACAGAGAAGGGCTGGTTACTGACCAGTGCAGGGGGCGATGAATACCATTGTGCATTATTAATTGGTGCCGACGGTGCGCGCTCCAGTGTGCGCGAGCACATGGGCATAGCAGGTGTGCCTGAGTTTAGTGGGCACGTGGCGATTGTTGGAGCCATTCGTACGGAGCGGCCCCATGGTGAGTGTGCCCGCCAACGTTTCTTAGAAACGGGGCCATTGGCTTTGTTGCCAGCAGCGGGGGATGGGCATGATGTTTCTATTGTGTGGTCTTTAACGCCAGAAGAAGCGCAACGCCTTTATGCCTTGCCGGAAGAAGCGTTTAACGAAGCCCTCACTATTGCCAGTAATGAGTGTTTGGGGGCGTTAACCTTGCAAACACAACGTGCTCAATTTCTTATTCATTATTTTCATGCCAGCGGCTACCACAAACCTTTCGCAGCGCTCATTAGTGACGCTGCCCACGTGGTGCACCCTTTAGCTGGCCAAGGGATAAACCTGGGCTTGCTCGATGCAGCTGTGTTGGCGGAAGAAATCCAAAGGGCGCAGCGTCGAGGTTTGCCGTTCAACCATATTACCGTGTTAGAGCGTTACGAACGCCGTCGTCGTTTCCACAACGGCTCTATGGTGCGTGCTTTGAAAGGGTTTAAAGTGTTGTTTGAGCAGCGCAGCCTTGAAGTGCGTTGGTTGCGCAACACAGGCATGAATATAGTGAATCGTTTCTTTCCCATAAAGCAGCGGTTGGCTGAGCATGCCTTAGGGCGCACGGGCGATTTGCCCCAGCTGGCGCGGCCATGAACAAAGCAAAAAGAGCGGTGGCTTTCTTTAGTGCTACCGTAATTTAAGCCGTGCTACACTGCGCACATCTGTTATTTGAATTGTGACTAGCTGGAGAATGAATCCATGAGCGAATTGCGTGACGAGCTGCGTTATCTCAGCACTCATGAGTGGGTACGAACGGAAGATGATGGCACGGTAGTGGTGGGCATTACCGATTTTGCTCAAGATGCTTTGGGCGATGTGGTATACGCAGACCTTCCAGAAGAAGGTGCTGAGTTTGTGGCGGGCGATGAAGTGGCTGTGCTGGAATCGGTAAAAGCAGCCTCAGACATTTACACGCCGATTAGCGGTACTATCGTGCGCGTGAATGAAGCCTTGGAAGACGAGCCCGAGCTGATTAACGACAGCCCATACGACGAAGGTTGGTTGTTTGCCATAGAACCAGGCGAAGAAGCAGAAGCAGAACTCGCAGCGCTGCTAACCGCCGATGAGTACCGCGAGCAAACAGAAGAGTAAAGCTCTGCTCACTGCGGTTAAGCAGTAAAGCTTTTTAAACGCCCGTGTTGCGCCCTTTATAGCGCAGCACGGGCGTTTTTGTTTGTGGGGTAGTGCCTATTAACTGCTGGCGCAGTTCTTGATGTAAAAAAGCGCAGTTTAAAATTGTACTGTTTGTAAACATAATGTAGGGTCATATCGTCCTACGATTTATATGGGGCGCTTTTATTCGTTCTCGCCCTTCATTTTGGCGGCTAGGTAAAACTTACAGAAGGCTAGGCTGCGCCGTAAAGCAGCTGACAATAATAATGGTTAAGAGGTTAGTGATAATGTTTATTCCGTATCCAACAGAAAGAAGCAAAGAAATTGGTGAAAAAGTAGAGGCGTTTGTGCGTACTGTGGTGGCTCCCTATGAGCAAGAGCCGCGTAGTACTGAGCATGGGCCAACAGAAGAATTGATTCAGGAGCTAAGAGCGAAAGCGCGTGCAGCAGGTTTGATGACGCCCCACATTTTAGCCAACGGTGAACATTTAACCCAGCGTGAAACCGCGGCTGTGCTTATGCGTTCAGGTCTTTCGCCTCTTGGGCCGGTGGCTTTGAATACGATGGCGCCTGATGAAGGCAATATGTACATGCTTGGCAAAGTGGCCAACGAGGATCAAAAGAAACGTTTTCTAGAAAAACTAGTGAAAGGTGAAGCTAGGTCTGCTTTCTTTATGACAGAGCCCGCTAGTGAAGACGGTGCGGGGTCGGACCCTACCTTGTTGAAAACAGTAGCAGAGCAAGACGGTGATGAGTGGGTGATCAATGGCAGAAAAGCTTTTATCACAGGTGTTGAGGGAGCTGAGGTGGGCATTATTATGGCGCGCACCGGCGGTGGTGATCGTGTTAAGGCCACGATGTTCTTAGTTAACCTGCCCCATCCTGCCATTAAGATTGAACGGTTGATCGACACCATCGATAGCTCTATGCCAGGTGGGCACGCGCAAGTGCTGCTTGATAATGTGCGTGTGCCTAAAGAGGATATTTTAGGCGAGGTGGACGAGGGTTTCCGTTATGCCCAAGTGCGTTTGTCGCCTGCACGCCTTTCACATTGTATGCGTTGGTTTGGCTCGGTAGTGCGCGCCAACGAAATTGCGGCGGAATATGCTGTAACCCGTAAAGCTTTTGGAAAATTGCTCATCGACCACGAGGGAGTGGGCTTTAAATTGGTGGAAAACCAAATCGACATGAAGCAAGCGGCGTTGCTGATTGATTGGTGTGCTGCGCATCTTGATACGGGAGATTTGGGCACAACAGAAAGCTCATTGACGAAAGCAGCTGTGGCGGAAACGCTTTTCACAGTGGCAGACCGCTGTGTGCAAGTGATGGGAGGAACAGGGCTGTCTAAGGACACTATTGTTGAGCAAGTATTTAGAGAAACCCGCGCGTTCCGTGTTTATGACGGCCCCACCGAAGTGCATAAGTGGTCGTTAGCTAAAAAGCTGAAGAGAGCCACCTTAGAAAAGATGCAGGCTTAAAAAGCTTTAGCGCCCCTGCGGGGCGCTTGCCGATGAAAGCTATGGAAAATTAGCCTAATAAAATAATAATGACTAATAAAAAAGGTGATGAAATGTCCTTTAGTATCTATGACCAGAAGCCATGGTTGTCAGAGTATAAGCATGATCAAAGCACGAATATTGAGATTCAACATAATACTGTTTTAGAAGCTTTCAAAGAGGTGTTGCAGGCGCACCCAACAACCACAATTCTACAGTACTTTGATTATGCTGTGAGTGTGCAGGAATTCGATGAATGGACCTCCGCCTTAGCTAAAACCTTGGTGGCACAAGGAATAAAGAAGCATGACCGTATAGGTCTTTATGTTCAGAATAACCCTGTTTTTGTTATTGCCTTATTGGCAGCGTGGAAAACTGGAGCTGTGATTGTACCCATTAATCCAATGAATAAAGTAAAGGAGTTGGGTTATGTATTGAATAATTCAGGTGCAAAAGCACTAATTTGCTTAGACGAATTATATCAAGAAGTGGTGGAGCCTTTATTGGCCACAGAAGAGGTGCCCACCTCATTGTTTTTGACTTGCTCCTCGCTCGATGGGCAGACACAAAACAACGAAATTCTTTTTGCAGGACAAAAGCGCCTGCAAGTGCCAGAGGGGGTGCTCGATGTGCAAGAAATTATTGCAAACGCAGCTTCGATTAATGCTACCTTGCCAGCTCTTTTGCCATTAAGCCTATCTTCGCAAGACACCGCTTTATTGACTTACACCTCAGGTACAACGGGTAAGCCCAAAGGAGCTATGAATACACATGGAAACATTGTTTTTGATGCCTTTGCGTTTACGCATTGGGCTGACTTGTCGGTGCGAGACGTGAATTTAGCTACGGCGCCTATGTTTCACATTACTGGTATGGTTGCGCATGCTGTAGTTGCGTTAATAACGGGCTGTAAGCTCGTGTTGATGCACCGATTTCATCCTAATGTTGCGTTGGAGATTATTCGCACACACAAGCCAACATTTACCGCTGGTGCCATTACCGCCTACATTAGTTTGATGAATACAGGGGATATAAAACCAGGTGATTTCGATAGCTTTAAGACGATTATATCTGGTGGTGCACCTGTGTCTCCCACCGCAAACGCCGACTTTTACGAGCTAACAGGAAAATATATCCATAATGGTTACGGTCTGACGGAAACAAGCTCTCTCGCGTTGGCAGTACCTATTGGTAAAAAAGCTCCTGTGGATGCAGCATCCAGCGCTTTATCGATCGGGGTTCCAGTGCAAAACACAACCGCGCGAATTCTTGACGAAGAAGGAAAGGCGGTGGCAATTGGTGAGGTTGGTGAGTTAGCTATTAAGGGGCCGCAAGTGATGAAGGGTTACTGGCAGCAGCCGGAGGCTACGGCTGAAACCTTCGTAGATGGTTTTCTTTTGACTGGTGACGTTGGCTTTATGGATGAGAAGGGGTGGTTTTACCTAGTTGATCGTAAGAAAGACATGATTAATGCGGGGGGATATAAAGTATGGCCTCGGGAAGTTGAAGACGTGATGTATACACATCCTGCTATACGAGAAGTGGCTGTTGTGGGTGTGCCTGATGGATACAGAGGAGAAACCGTTAAAGCAGTGGTGTCGTTGAAAAACGGTGTTTCTGTTACGGCAGAAGAGCTGATCGATTACGGCAGGGAGAATATGTCTTCGTACAAGTATCCGCGCATTGTTGAATTTATGGATGAGCTGCCAAAAACAAACACAGGTAAGATTTTGCGTCGTAGTGTGCGTTAAATGGCAGTGCAGTGATGAATCTGTACACTTCAACGTTGCGCAGAAATAGTTAGCCAAAAGATTAGTAAAGAGCCATGAGTAATGAACAAGCCAGCCAAACAACTGTTGATGAAAAGTGAAAAGCCTCGTAAACGTAAAGCCTCAGATGTGGTGTTTTGGGGGGTTGTACAAGGCTTAGAAGAGCATACCTTTGTGCCCGGGCAGCGGTTGGTGGAACCGGATCTCATGGCTCGTTTTGAGGTCGGGCGCAACTCAGTAAGAGAGGCAATACAGCGTTTGGCCGCCGAAGGTATTGTGGATCTTTCGCCGCATAAAGGCGCCTCTATCAGGGTATTGTCTCTGCAAGAGGCATTAGATTTATTAGATATTGTAGAGCGCATTTTAGGGCTGTTGTGCCGCACGGCAGCGCGAGGCAATAGCGATGCAGTGCGCAAAGAAGCCTTGGAACAAGCGCTGCAAAAACTGGCGTTGGCAGATGAAACACGCGACGCGATGTTGTTTTCAACGGCTCGCGGTGATTTTTATCGAGCACTGTTTGAGATGAGTGGCAACAGAGACTTAAGACGGCTCTCTAATACTATCCATATCCCTATGGTATATGTGCAACGGCAAATTCCAACCCTGCAAGAAATCCGTTTGCTAGATTACAAAAACATTTCCGAAGCAGTGATGTCGAAAAATGAAGAGGCAGCCGATGAGGCGGGGGCGCAGCACGTAAGAAATGTGCGCCTCGCCTTGCTAGCCGCTAATTAAAGGTTGTGGGTGGCGTAAAAAAACTGCGCTTGCTCTGCGGCAAAATGCATGTGCGCTGCCTTCACTAAACTACCTGCTTGCAGCGTTGTGCTTGTGCCATCCTTGAGCGTAAGGGTGCCTTCACCGCTGATGAGGTATAGCAGCCCCTCTTGTTCGCCCTGCCATTGTTGGGGGGTGTGCCACAGCCCAACGCCTAATTCAAACTGCTCTCGTTGTATCACCACACTTGTGCCGTCAGGGTTTAAATCCATTATTTCATAGCTAGGAGCTTCCTGTGCACCAGGTGTTAACCAAATTTGCACAAACGGTTGGGGGCTGTTGTTGGGGTTGATTTCATTGTGGCTAAACTGACCACTGCCGCTGCGCTGAATTTGTGCTTGCCCCGCTGTTATGGTTTTGCCATCGCCGATGCTGCCCGCGTGATACATGGAACCGCGCGGAAGTACGCTCACAATGTCTACGTTGCTGTGGTGATGTAAGCCAGTGCTTTTGTTGGGGTTAAACCAAGCATCGGCAAGGTACACTAGCGGGCCAAAACCGTCCCAACATTCATCGGGAACAAGGTGCGAAAAGTAAGAGCGATCTTGGATGAAAACGCGCTCACGAATGCCGGCAAAACCGGTAATGGGAATATCTTTTGCTGTGAGTATGCGCATAAGTGCTCTTGTGCAACGCAGCCAAGCTACAATTAGCATTGGCTGCGCGTTGTGTTTGCTATTGGCGAAGATCCAAAATTTCCCACCCTTTTTCTTTTGCTTCGGCTGCTAGCGTTTCGTCGGGATTGACAGCAATGGGGTGGTCTACAATGCGCAGTAGTGGCAAGTCATTAAAGGAATCGCTGTAAAAGTAGCTGCCCTTCATGGTGAAGGAAGGGTTGTCAGCGAGCCACTCATTCAGGCGTGTAATTTTGCCATCTTGAAATGATGGAGTGCCTTCCACCTCGCCCGTGTAGCCACCTGTTTCATCTCGTTCTGCTGTAACAGCAATGAGGTGATCCACACCATAAGCCTCAGCAATGGGGGCGGTAATAAAATCGTTTGTGGCGGTAATAATCATAATGTAGTGGCCCTGTTCGCGATGCTTGGCAATGAGCTCGTGAGCCTTAGGCAGCATAATGGGGCGAATTACTTCGTCCATAAACTGTTGATGCCAGCCGGCTAGCTCCACCAAACTGTGCTGTGCCAATACACCGAGCACAAAGCGCTGATAAGCATAAATATCTAGTTGGCCGTTAAGGTAATCGTTATAAAAGCCATCGTTTGTGGCTTTAAAGGCTTCCCCATCTACTAAGCCTTGTTCTACCAAGAACTCCCCCCAAAGGTGGTCGGAATCTCCGGCAATTAACGTGTTGTCGAGATCAAAAATGGCCAAAGTCATGCTGTTATCCTGCTGAGTAAAAGTGGGTAGCAAGCATAGCAAATTTTTTATCTCACCATGTACCATTGCGGCAAACGCTCGCATAGGGTGTAATGTGCTTAATTAAAGTTAAGGCATAAAGATGACGGGAATCATTGACGAACAAGGTTTTCGCCTAAATGTAGGCATGGTGATTGTAGATGCGCAAGGGCGTGTGTTCTGGGGCCGCCGCATGGGTAAACGCGATGCGTGGCAGTTTCCCCAGGGCGGCATGATGCGTGGCGAAACGCCAGAAGAAGCCTTGTATCGGGAACTAGAAGAAGAAGTAGGGTTGCTGCACCATGATGTGGAGTTGCTTGCTAGCACGCAGGGGTGGCTGAGCTATCGGTTGCCGCGCCGTTTTTTACGCCGCCGTCGGCGCAATCAGCGGCAGTGCATTGGGCAACGGCAAAAATGGTTTTTGCTGCAACTCACCGGTCCTGATGAAAAAATAAATCTCACTCACAGTGGTAAACCTGAATTCCAGGATTGGCGCTGGGTGCATTATTGGTACCCACTGAAAAAAGTGGTGCACTTTAAACGTGAGGTGTATCAGCAGGCATTAGAAGAGCTAGAGCCAGTAGTTAAAACCATTTCACAAGGTCCTTTTTCGCTTTAAATACTTAGGCTGCAGGCGAGCCTGCCTAAGTGTTAACGGTGAACTGCGATATGATCCGCCTATTAAAAACAGTTGTTAAGCATATATAAAGCACAAGGATGAAGTTATGACGGACGTAATTGCGGTTCCTATTAGCGAAAAAACCAATCAGTTATCTACAGCTTTTTTAAGCAAACAAGCTGCGGGAGATGCGGGCGCAGCTGAAGCTTTAATCGAGCGCGTTGATGGCATGACAGAAGACATGCTGAACTTGTTTTTGGTGAAGCCTACGCAGTTTATTTCGCTGTCTAATGGCCAGCAAAAAATTATTAACTTCGCAGTGAACACTGCTGAAAAAGCTTCACATATGTTAACCCGTCAGATTTTCAAGAAAAAAACGCCTGCAGAGTTAAGCGGCATTGCAACGTTAATGAAAGAGCAAATGTGGGAGGCGGAAGACGCTAACAATCAGCAAACTCGCATCGCTGTGCCTGTAAGCAGCGATTTAGTTAAAGAGTTTGAGCAGGCGCGCGCTGCTGCTGATGCAGGCGAAGCGAAAGCGAACGTCTCCTTGTTAACCAGTGCGATGGATCAGTTAACTGAGGAGATTTTGAATAATTTCTTTTTAAGGCCCACCCAAGAAGTGAAGATGGGCTTTGTGACGCAAAAAGCGCTCAATGTGGGCGTGGAAGGCAGCCGCAAAGCAATCCAAACAGTAACTGGGCGAGTGATGGGCGAGCTTAATGAAGAAGCACTCGCGGGGTTCCTCGAGCACTTCGGCCAAGTAATGCTGAAGCGCTAAGAATAACTGGTATGCATGGGCCCAGCGGGGTTACCTTCTGGGTCCCAGTTTTGTTCCACCATCGTCCATTCGCCCTTGTTGTTGAGGCGCACAATACTGCTACAACGCGTACCGTATTCCTTTGAGCGAATAAATAGCGGTGCCACGCGTCGTTCAAATTCCACTCCAACACCCGTATCCGGCAACTCTTCATCAGCGGGTTGATGTGTGTCGCGTAACAGTTCTAGCAAGGCATTATCAGACGCTTGTAGGTGGTTAGCTAAAGCTTCACGGCCACGCACAACTTTAGGCCAAGGATCGTTTAATAGCCCGTTGCTCATGCCATAAATGCCGGGTTCAAGCGCGCAGGGCGCCACGCCACGGTTGCTCATGTACCACAAGCTTTCACCATCGCAAACCATTAAATTGAAAGGCCCATATTCTTCTTGAACCGCAGCAATGCTGGCGCAGTATTCTGCTGGTGTTTGTGTGCCTTGGAGAAAGTCGCTAGGCAAAGCACCACGGCTTTTGGCTTGGTGTTGCAAGGGAAATTCGCGGAAGTTGGTAACCGCGGCAAAACGCCCATTTTCATGGAGCCCTAGCCAAGTGCCCCCCGCTAATAAATCGATACCTGAAAAAACACCGTTACGCCAAGCGGCATGCGCGGTGGGGCGTTGGTGAAATTCGTCACGGTTAGCGGTCACTAACAAAGGTTGCTCAGGGCTTTGCTGCCAAGCAAATAAAATGGTGCACATAAAAAACGTCCGGCATTAAAAGTGTGATGGAACGACAAGTTATAACGATAAACTATATAAGAATTATGCCCTGATTGCTTGTTTGGTGGGCGGTGAATGGAAAAGAACTTTGTGAGAAAAAGGTGGATTCGTTATCATCGTTTACATCTTTACATTCTTGCCTGTTTAAACCCACATTTTCTTTCAGCGAGCGTTTACGTGTTATTGGAATGGTTTCTTTTATATCTCTTATTGGGTGCCCTCATGGGGTTGCTCAGTGGTGCGCTAGGCATTGGGGGCGGCTCAGTGATTGTGCCTGGTTTGCTGATGATGTTTACCCATGCTGGGTTTAGCGCTGATTTTAGTATGCAAATGACGCTGGCCACTTCTTTAGCTGCGATTATTTTGACATCTGTTGGTGCTTTACGTGCGCATGCAAGGCGAGGCAGCTTGCGGTGGCCCATTGTGAAAGCCATGGCGCCGGCAGTGGGGGTGGGTGCTTTTTTAGGCGCTTTCATTGCTGCCGCCATTCCGGGCTATATTTTAGTGGCAGCCTTTGGTGTGTTCATGCTGTTCTTGTCGGCACAAATGTTTTGGAGCGGCCGCAAAAATATAGAAATAGAAAAGCCAGAAAAAGTGCCGTCTTCCCTTGTGCTTACAGGGTTTGGTGGCGGAATTGGCGTGTTTTCTAGTTTCTTTGGCATTGGTGGTGGCACCATTACGGTGCCCTTATTAAACGGGTTTGGTGTGCGTATGCAGCAGGCTGCGGCTGTTTCTTCAGCTTGTGGGCTTGCCATTGCACTTACTGGCACCGTTGGTTTTATCTTCGCCGGTTGGGGGCACCCTGAATTGCCTCCACACAGTATAGGCTATGTGTATTGGCCTGCGGCGGCGGCCATTATTCTCACTAGCTATCCTATGACGCGAGTGGGGGTGAGCGTGGCACATCGTTTGCCAGGGCGTGTCTTAAAGCGCCTGTTTGGTTTACTGTTAGGCCTTGTTGGCCTGCGTATGCTGCTAGGCTAATTTAATTATTCATTAAAAAGAGAACTGAATGATCACGTATCCGCAGATTGATCCTGTAGCAATATCGTTAGGGCCTCTACAAATACACTGGTATGGGTTGATGTATTTGTTGGGCTTTTCGGCTGCGTGGTGGTTGTGCCACCGCCGTGCACAGCAGCCAAACAGTGGTTGGACGCCGCAACAAGTGAGCGATCTCATTTTTTATGGCGCCATAGGGGTTATCGCTGGAGGCCGTATTGGTTATGCCTTGTTCTACGATTTCTCCAATTTCATTGCAGCACCGTGGAATATTTTGATGCTACAAAAAGGCGGCATGTCGTTTCATGGGGGCGCATTAGGAGTGCTTTTAGCCATTGCGCTTTTTGCACGCAGAAACAACAAGCGGTTTTTACAGGCGATGGATTTTGGTGTGCCTATGGTTCCCATCGGGTTAGGTGCGGGGCGTATTGGTAACTTTATTAATGGAGAATTGTGGGGGCGGGCCACCGATGTGCCTTGGGCCATGGTTTTCCCTTACGACCCACTACAAATAACACGACATCCTTCACAGCTATACCAAGCATTGGGGGAGGGGTTAATACTGTTTGTAGTGCTTTGGTTGTTTTCGCGCAAGCCAAGGCCCATGGGGGCTGTAACAGGGCTGTTTGGCGTAGGTTATGGTGTTAGCCGCTTTGTAGTGGAGTTTTTCCGTGAGCCAGATGCGCACTTGGGTTATATCGCCTTTGATTGGTTAACCATGGGGCAATTGCTCAGTGTGCCGTTGGTATTAGTGGGCGTTGGTTTAATGGTGTGGGGCTATAAAAGCCACCCCGTTTTGCTTGAAGGGAAAAAATAATGCAGCAGTATTTAGATTTATTACGCACCGTGCGTGAACAAGGGGTTGAAAAAAGCGACCGCACCGGAACAGGCACGCGTGCTATTTTTGGCCATCAAATGCGCTTTAACTTAAGCGAAGGTTTCCCTTTATTAACCACTAAAAAATTACACATTCGCTCTATTGTGTACGAATTATTGTGGTTCCTACGTGGTGAAACAAACATTAAGTACCTCAAAGAAAACGGAGTGTCTATTTGGGATGAATGGGCCACAGAAGAGGGTGAGCTAGGGCCTGTTTATGGGCAGCAGTGGCGCAGTTGGCCGGGGCAGGATGGTGAAGTGATCGATCAAATTACCAACGTGTTGAACGATATAAAGCAGCAACCTGATTCCCGTCGTTTGATAGTTACCGCTTGGAACCCCTCTGTGCTGCCTGATACTAGTGTTAGCCCAAAAGAAAATGCGGCTTTAGGCCGCCAGGCCTTGCCACCGTGCCATTGCTTGTTTCAGTTTTACGTGGCGGATGGCAAGCTTTCCTGCCAGCTTTATCAGCGCAGTGGCGATATTTTCTTAGGCGTACCTTTTAATATAGCTTCGTACAGTTTGCTCACCATGATGATGGCGCAGGTGTGTGGTTTAGAGCCTGGTGACTTCGTGCACACCTTGGGTGATGCTCACTTGTATTCAAACCATTTAGAACAGGCCGATGAGCAGCTACAACGTACGCCTAGCGCGCTGCCGCAGCTACGTTTGAACCCTGATGTGAAAGATTTGTTTGCGTTCACCTACGAGGATATTGAGATACTCAATTATGAACCGCAGGCGCATATTAAAGCCCCTGTGGCCATTTAGCTGGCCACAGGTTTCGTTAAGCTGTAAAAGCGAAAGATAAGGATATCGAGCAAAATGCCCGCGGGGGCGGTGATGAGAATGTGGATGATGTCTGCGCTCTTATTTTCCGCACCGAGGGTCTCACCTAATAAAGTGGCTGATAGCACTGTTACCAACAAGATGATAGAGCCGACCACCACGGCGGAAAACATAATAGGCAGTTGCTGTGTTTTCGTACGCTGGAAAGAGGCGTTTAAGGCATCTATGGGCGAGTTGTTTTCAAGGAGTACGATAAAAGGCGCTTGAGAAAAACGTGCGTAGATCCACAGGCCAGGCAACACCAATAGCATTAAGCCCATGTACACGCCTACTCCTAGCAGCATGTAGGTAAGAAGCAGGAATAAACTGTGCTGAAGGCTTTTGTTTAAGCAGGCAAAGAACGAGGCGGCTTGGCCATTCGCAATGGCGGCCATTTGGGCAATGAGCGTGCCTGTGGCAATGGGGTAAAGCAACGCTAGTATGGCCAGTGTGGCCCAGTTAACGTGTGCGACGTCTCCCTCGATGGTAAGGGGGCTACCGGAGCCTAGCTGGATGGCAAAGCCGAAAAAAGAAAACGGTAGCACCACTAGCATTAAGGGAACAAAGCCGAAGCGCCAGAAACGAAAAACTTCTTGTAAACGTTCTAAAATCATTATTTTCCCTTATTGCCCATTAAGGCAGGCATCAATCTGTTCAAGTACGGGAACAAGCAAGCGGGTTTCGCGTGGTTGCTCTTTCCATAATTCTTCAGCAAGGGCTGCCACGCTGCTGCCGCTCGGCAGGGCGCTATTCGCTTCTATAAGCGCGTGTAAACGGCCAATAAACACCCATTGCAACCATTCAGAAAACCCCATGGTGTCGACGCAAAAGGGCTCTGTGCTCATGAAGGCTTCGGGTGCGGGTGGCTTAGTTGCCCATAAATCACACTCTTGCATAGCGCTCTGTAAGCGCTGCAAAAGGGCGTGCAGTTGTTGTGCTTGAGTAGTCATAACGTTACTTTCGATGTTGGTTCAAAGTGTGTGGGATAGCACTCAGTGAAGTGACAATATGCTGAGGTTCAGCAAGCTGTGTGGGCCACTGTGCATTGGTTAGGTTGGCCCACATGGTTTGTAAACCGCATTGGCGCGCTGCATCGATATCTTCCACGGGGTGATCTCCCACGTGTAAGCACTGCTCTGGCGCTATGTTTTGGTCTTTTAACATGTGTTCAAAAATCTGTGGTGCCGGTTTTGCATAGCCCACTTCTTCGGCTGTATATTGCGCCGCAAAAAACGGCATTATACCGATGCGTTGCAAATTAGCATTGCCATTTGTGATGGCCACCAAGCGGTAGTGTTCGGCAAGGTGGCGTAGTATTTCTATGGCTTGTGGAAAAAATGTGATTTGGTTACGTGCCGTAATAAAGGTATCAAACGCTTGTTGTGCGGCTTGGCGGGCCTGTGCTTCTGCGTAGCCAGAAAGCAAAAAACCTTGTAAGAGTACTTCCATGCGCAGCAGAGTGGGCTTGTGACGTATCTCTGGTTGTTCCTCGGCTATGCGTTGGCGTAGTTGCCAAAAGCTTTCTTTGGCGAGGCTGCTATTGGCCGCGTCGGCATGGTGCTCATGGAGCCAGCGGCGCAATTGTTGCTCTGCGCGGCCAAGCACCGTGCGAGTGGGCCAGAGTGTGTTATCTAAATCAAAACTAATCAGAGTTGTCTTTGTTGGCATGGTCTTTTTTCGCCCGTGGATGGGCTGTGTCGTAAGCTTTTGCTAAATATTGAAAATCTAAGTGGGTATATATTTGCGTGGTGGCAAGGTCTGCGTGGCCGAGCAATTCTTGCAGGGCACGCATGTCGCCACTGGATTCTAGCAAATGGCTAGCAAAGGAGTGGCGTAGCATGTGTGGATGTAACGATTGCTGCAAGCCTTGCTCCACTCCATATTCTTTCAACCGCTTTTGTAATCCGCGCGGGCCCAATCGTTGCCCTCTGTGGTTTAGAAATAAAGCGTTTTCGGCTTCGTCGCTAGTGAGCTGGCTGCGCACACGTAGCCACAGCCGAATGGCTTCTAGTGCTGCGCTGCCCACAGGCACTACGCGAGTTTTATTACCTTTACCCGTAACGCGTACCACGCCTTCGCGACGATCTAGGGCGCTAATATCAAGGTTCACCACTTCGCTTAAGCGTAAACCACTGGAATACAGCAACTCTATGATGGCTTGGTCGCGGATTTTCAAGGGGTCGTCGTGTTCTTGGGCGCCGCGGTTCAAGGCCTCATTCAGTGTTTCTGCATCAAGAATGCGGGGTAAACGCTGGGGTTTTTTAGGGGCGCTGACGCCGTCTGCAGGGTTGTCGTAACAATGGCCTTCGTGCACTAAGTAACGAAATAAACTACGAATGCTAGAGAGTTGCCGTTGGATGCTGCTACTGCTCAGCCCACGGCGGAATAAAAAGGCGCTGTATTGGCGTATGTGGTGCTTTTTTACTTCTGGCCACTGGTGCACCGCTTGCTGCGCGAGCCATTCTGCGCAGCTGGTGAGGTCGCGTTGATAGCTACTTAGCGTATGCTCGGAAAGACGGCGCACCTGTTGGCTATAGACAATGAATTGTTCCACCGTGCGGCTGAGAGACGTGGTCACTGAGCGACCTGTTTTGCGGGATGAGGCAGTTCAGTGGTGGCGGGCATCAGTTGTGCCAAGCGTAAGCTTAGGGCTGCGCCCACGTGTTCAATAAACAGCGTGTCGAGGGCTTTGTGAAAGTGCAAAGGGTCCTCGCTGCCTATGGCTAAAATGCCTAGAGGCTGCTGTTCAGCATTGAGTTGTATTAAAGCTGCAGAGCCTATGCTTTCTTCGCCGAATAATTCTTCCATTTCGTGAGAGCGGAAGGTGCCGCAGGTAATGCTTTTCTTCGCTAGCATGGCTTGGATGTCGGCATTCATCGTTGCGGGCTCAACACATCGGAAAGAGCCTTGAGGTAGGCTTTCTTCGGGTGCATAAAGCAGTAATTCTACGGCGCAGGCGCCAAACTCTTGTTTGAAGTGCTGTTGTACTGCACTGGTAAGTTGTTCCACGCTGGTGGCACGAATGAGGTCTAAAATAAGGGCGCGGGTTTTATTAAACAGGTGGTCGTTTTCTTGTGCCACTAATACCAATTCATTGAGTTGGTATACGAGCTCGCTATTTTCTGCTCGGAGTAGCTCGTTTTGATAGTTTAAGAGTGATGCGACACCACGGCGATTATCGGTGAGTTGCAAGAGGCTGAGAAAAGCTTCTTCTTGCGCCACTTCGGGATGTTCCGCTAACCATTGAAGAAATTGCTCTTTGGTTATGTTGAGCTGATCGGTCATTGCATCTACCTATTTATTATTAAGAAAAAGCCCTTGCGCGGGGTTGAATACAGTCTAGCACAGTCTTTCTTTGGGTTACTGAGCTTTACACGTACTAGGCCGTAACGCCACAAAAGACGTTTTTTTATGCATTTGCACTTACTTTATAGCTGCTATCCTCACAGTGAACAAGGGAGGACTTGTTATGAAAGCACGTGCAAATTTAACACCAAGAAAAAGTAATAAAAGCGATATTCAACCACGCAGGATGGATTTCGATTTCGATGTGAAAGGGGGCATTCCAAAATATTGGTTTGCGAATGATCAATTTAAAAGTGTGTTGTTAACAGCATTGTCTTGCTCCTTCCCCGAAGGAGAACGATTTTTTGTACGTTCCGTGCGCTATTTTCAGCCCTTCTTGAAAAGCGAAAAACTAAAAGAAGAAGTTAAAGGCTTTATTGGCCAAGAAGCGCATCACGGTAATGAACACGAAAACTTTAACAAAGCCATGGAAGTGCATGGCATGCCCACTACTGCAGTAGAAAACTATGTGCGTGAAGGGTTGAAGTGGCAGGGTAAAGTGATGTCGCCAGAGCGGCAATTAGCAAAAACATGCGCGTTGGAACACTTTACCGCTTTGTTGGCTGAAACTGTGTTAGAACACCCAGAAATGTTAGAAGGCATGGATGAACGTTTGCTGCCTTTGTGGGTGTGGCATGCAGTGGAAGAAAGTGAGCATAAGTCGGTGGCTTTCGATGTGTTTGAAGAGCAAGTAGGTAGCTACTGGATTCGCTCTAGCGAAATGTTCGCCACTACGTTGGAATTCTTTTTCTTTACGTCGCTGCATTATTGGCAGCTTCGACGCCCGCTTAAAGATAAAACAGACTGGCGCTCTGTGCGTGATGGTTGGAAGTGGATGTTCGGCCGTAAAGAGGGATGGTTAAGGCGTTTGGTGCCACGTTACTTGTCGTATTACAAGCCAGGTTTCCACCCTTCCCAAGTGGATGCTTCCCACTTGCGTGAGATAGGGTTGCAACGTTTAGCGGAGCTGCTGGATAGCCCTGAATTGTTGCAAGAACCTGTATAGCAGGTAAATGAAAAACGGCGCCAGAAGGCGCCGTTTTTGTATGGCAACACTAGAGTAAGCTGCTTTCTAAACGTAGTTGGTCGTCATAAGTTTCGCGCTGGCGCACTAAGTAAGTACGTTCTTCATCCACAATCACTTCTGCTGCGCGGTTACGTGTGTTGTAGTTGCTAGCCATGGAAAAGCCATAGGCTCCAGCCGAGCATACAGCGAGTAAATCGCCTTCTGCTAAGGCTATGTCTCTGTCTTTACCTAAAAAGTCACCTGTTTCGCATACGGGGCCTACTACATCCCAAGTGAGGGTTTCCACGTCTGTGCGTTGCTCAACCGGGATAATGTTTTGCCAAGCAGAGTAAAGGCTAGGGCGGATGAGGTCGTTCATCGCGCCGTCTACCACGGCAAAGTTGCGCTCGTCAGTGGGTTTAGTGAAGAGTACCTCTGTTACAAAAATACCGGCATTGGCTGAAATAGAGCGCCCAGGTTCGATGTGTAGTGGCAAGCCCTTAGGCAAATGTTGTAATAACCGCGCCACGTATTCTTGTGGGGTGGGCGGCGTTTCGTCACGGTAACGAACGCCCAAGCCGCCGCCTAGGTTGAGGTGCTCGAATTCGATCCCTAGTTCTTGCAGCTCGCCCATGAGAGCTAACACACGTTGCAGTGCATCTTCAAAAGGGCCTAGTTCGGTAAGCTGGCTACCAATGTGGCAGTCAACACCAATAATTTTAATGTTCGGCAGGGTGGTTGCTTCTTGGTACAGCGCCGGTGCAGTGGTGATATCCACCCCAAATTTGTTTTCTTTCAAGCCAGTGGAAATATAAGGATGGGTGCGCGCATCCACATCTGGGTTTACGCGGATGGAAATACGCGCCACATGGCCCGTGCTTGCGGCTACTTGGCTTAATAGTAAGAGTTCACTGCGCGACTCCACATTAAAGCAGTGGATGCCGGCGTGTAAGGCTTGCTCCATCTCTGCAGCTGTTTTGCCCACGCCAGAAAAAACCACTTTGCTAGCATCGCCGCCCGCACGAATAACGCGCTCAAGCTCACCACCCGACACAATGTCAAAGCCAGCACCCAATTGAGCTAGCACGCTAAGCACGCCGAGGTTGGAGTTGGATTTTACGGCATAAAATACCTGATGCGGGTGCTCGCCAAAGGCTTCGTGGTAAGCCAAGTATTGGGTTTCGAGCGCCTTGCGTGAGTACACGTATAAAGGGGTGCCAAAACGTGCGGCGAGGTCTTTTACGGCAACATTTTCAGCAAAAAGCTGTTGGTTTTGATAAGTAAACTGAGACATGTAGTTATCCAATTATTAAAGGTGGTTGGAGGCTTGGTGCTCGTGCAGGGCTAGTGTTTCTGGTGGGAAATACAGGTCCCCTTTTTGGCCACAGGCTGCAAGCAGCATTGCACTACAAAAAACAGCTACGAATAAACGCCAAGGCATAAACGCTCCACTGGATAAAGAAATTGAACAGAGAGTATAGCGCTTTGTGTTGCGTAGTACGATGTAGCGTTGAAGGAGGCGCAGCGTTTATTTATCAACAAATATTCTGTTTCTCTTATATAGTGGAAGAGCACAAACAATAAAAGAGGTGAAACATGAATAAGAATGTAGGCCAACTGGACCGCATTATTAGGCTCACTGTAGGCGTTGTGTTGGTATTGCTAGCCATTACGGGTGTTATTGGTTGGTGGGGCTGGCTAGGCATAGTATTAATTATCACCGGGGCCACTAAAACCTGCCCTGCTTACTCAGCTTTAGGTGTGAATACCTGCAAAAACGAATAAGTGCCGCCTGTTCGCCTTCTTTTAGTGGGTGAACGGCCATACCGTTAGAGGCGAGAGCTAGGTGAAACCTGGCTCTTTTTGTTTGTTTTCTAGTAATAGCAGGGCGCATCCTTTACATTCGTTGTAACGTAGATTTGTTGTTGAAAAGGCAAAGGCATGAAATTATTTGGCCGCTACCATCGCCGCTCACGCCCTGGCGAAATGCCAGGTACGATCACTGTTCAAGCGCACGCAAAGCAACCTAAGCTAGATGTTATTACTTTTGGCCCAAATGCTACTAAGGGCAGTGTTAGCAGAACTTATTTTCAGGCTTTACATGAAAAACCTGAAACGCCTAGTGAGCACGATTTCACTTGGTTTAATGTATCTGGGCTTGGCGATGCCGACATGTTGCGCGCTGTGGGCAAAAACTTTCACTTGCACCCTCTGGTGCTAGAAGATATTGCCAATACAGGGCAGCGGCCAAAAGCTGAAGAGTATGAAGAGTATCTCTTTATTGTTATTCGCGTGCCTGTACGTGAGGAACGTGGCAACGATGCGCAAGCAATCCGCCACGCGGAGTTAGGGGGTGGCTTGCTCACAAGGCAATTGGCATTGTGCGTAGGCAAAGATTTTTTACTGACCTTTGAAGAAGAAGCGGAAGACATTCTTGCCCCTGTGCGTGAACGCTTACTGCAGCAGAAAGGTAAGCTGTATACCCGTGGGCCCGATTATCTCGCTTATGCGTTGCTCGATGTGGTGATCGATACTTATTTCCCACTGTTAGAGCACTATGTAGAGCGCATTGAAGATCTCGAAACATCAGCATTAGAGCTAAGCGAAGGGATTAGCATTAAAACTATTCATGAACTGAAACGTGAGTTGCTGATGCTGCGCCGCATTATTTGGCCGCAACGAGATATGGTTAGCCATTTACTGCGCAGTGAATCGGTGTTTATCCAAGAAAACACCCACCTTTACTTGCGCGATTGCTATGACCACTCCGCGCAGTTGCTTGATGTGGTGGAAACCTGCCGTGAAACCACTACTAGTTTGGTGGATATATTTTTAGCTAGCCAAAGTAATAAAATGAATGAGGTAATGAAGGTATTAACCATTATTGCCACCATATTTATTCCCTTGTCGTGGGTGGCAGGGGTATATGGTATGAACTTTGATACCGATAGCCCGTGGAATATGCCCGAGTTAGCGTGGAAGTTTGGTTACCTTGGGGCCATGGCGATGATGCTGTTGATTGCTGCAGGGTTAGTGTGGTGGTTTTGGCGTAAAGGTTGGATAGGGCCCTCAGCAGAATAACTGCGTGGTTGTTCAGGTTGGTAATAAGAAAAGGCTTGTGGAGTTTTCCACAAGCCTTTTTGTAATGCAGCAGAATTATTTTTTAGCTGCAGTTTTCTCTTTTAAAGCTGCTTCAGCTTTCTTTAGATAATCCTTATCTTTGAGCGCTTCAAGCTGTTGCTTAGACAGCGCCTGTGAACGCTCAAAGTGTGGGCCTACTTCCATAACCTGGTTGCCGTCTTTATCTAAAATCGTCATATAGTCGCCAGTGTTTAAGTTTTTTATGGCTTCTATCTGTGGTTTTTTATTTTGTTTGGTTATGGGTTGGCCGTCGCGCCCTTTGATACCCATGTAAATAGGCGTTTGTGGGTTGGAGCCTACCTCGCCCATGCTCATGCCGTACCCCATTGTTTTGGTGTTTAGGTGGCATTCAGTGCAAGCTCTTGAAGCTAGCGTAGTGGTGTGTGGGTTCAGCGGCTGCATATCGATGGTGAGACGACCATCGGATTTGCGTTTAGCGACATTGTTTAGCAGTACAACCTCGCCTTTTTCGTTGATCACTGTACCAGTGGTTTGAATAACGCCTACCAGAGGTGTTACACGACCTTCCGCATTAATACCAAGCACAGGTTCCTCCCAACGTGCGTGGGTATAATCACCTTGTGTGGAAGCACCTTTTTGCATCACGAAGCTTTTGCCATCGGTGTCGGCAGTGGTGCCATCTGGGTTGGTTTTAGCGGAGGATTCGATCCAATCCACCATGGTGTTATCGCCAGAGTAATCCATGTTGTAGGTATAGCCCATGTAAGAGGGTGCCCAAGTGGCGTGGCAGGCGTAACACTCCATGGTTTCTAGGTGTTTTGAGGCGCCTACCATAGCGAACCTGCCCTCAGGGTTCTTCCAAGCATTGTTTTTCTCAATGTCTTTCAAGATGGGCACATTGTGCTTTTTACCCGTGGCGGAGTGCAGAATTACTTTGTCGCCATCCTTCACTACGTTGCCGAAGGGGTTACCACGTGCCGATAGTAAATATCCGTCTTTTTTAGGATAGGTAGCTGCATGGGCTTCTGTAACGGGCATTGCTTTATCAGCAAGGCCGCGGCCCTTTTTCAGCAGTGCTAATAAGGGGTTGTCAGCGGCAATCTTGCTGGTATCTAAAATTTCATCGCCTACACCAAGAGGAAGCTCCCAAGGATAATCGGTAGGTGTGCCGTGGCAGTCCTGACATTCTGGCTCAACGTTTGCCAAGGCTACAGTGCCGATGTTGCCATTGCCATGCATGTCGGCAGAGGTGTGGCAATCTTGGCACAGCATGCCTGCTTCGAAGTGCACATCACCCTTAATGTGCTTGTACAGGTAGGTGGAGCTGGGCTGTTGTAGGTTGCCCTCTGCATCAAAGGGTGTGTAAGCATCTGTTCTATCGGCAGCAAACAGCCCTTGATAAGAGAGGCTCACTCTACGGCCAGAGCTATGGCAAGCATTACAGGTGGAAATTTGAATGCCGGTGTACTCATGGCCATTCACCTTCACTTTAGAGTTCTCAGTGGCTTGAATAGAGTGCACCAACATCTTGCCTTTGGCATGTTTATCGATGGTTGGGTCGCCACCTTCGTATTGGCCTTCTAAGCCATAAGGAATGTGGCAGCCCGAGCAGCCGAGACCGCGGAAATGGCCCGTTTGTGGCTTGCCTTTGCCGCCTAAGTGGCAGGCTTACAGTTACGTAAAAAGCTATAAGCTGCCTGTTCTGGGAAGTCATCCAAGGTGCTCATATCCGCTTGTGGCATTTTCTTTAACTCACTAGGAATTTGTTCTGGGTGTTGCGCCACAATTTCCTTCACGTATTTTTTATAAGCAGGGGTGCCGTAAATGGGCTCTGGGCCGTCCTTGTCTTCAACGTCGTAGTTTCCGTACCGGTGTAAGTGGTCTTCATTATCAAGCCCCCAGCCGTAGGTGATCACTTTTATTTTTCCAGATTCTGTGGACATGATGGATTTCGGCAAACTTTGTGTTTGCTAGTAGTGGCACATGCCACAGGTTTTATCCATCACAGCGAATGCGCCTGGTGTGGGTGTGAACTTACCTAAAAGGTTGCCAGGAGGCGCGCCTGAGTGCGCCGCTTTGGCGTTGGTGGTTGCTTTGGGATTGCCACCGTGGCATACCACGCAGCCGTTGGGGTCGCCTTGAGCGCCGCCCATGGCATAGAGCTGCATGGCCATGAGAGAGTCGTGTTCTTTGATGGGCTCAATGCCTTCATGGTAGCTTAAACAGCCTTCGCTAGGGGCAGGGAAAGTAGCCTCCTTGGCCAAGCCCACTTGGGTAAACAACAGGCTGAAAAGTAGTATAGACAGCAAGTTAGCAATATGACGTTTCATTGTTTCCTCCTTGATACCACCAAGATACGCATGAAGTAACGTTGCGTTGAATGCGAGAGTATTAATGTAGCATTAAGTGTGTGGGTATTCTAACTCTAAGGAAGAAGAGGAGGAGTGTGACCTGCGCTGTAGATAGCGCAGGCCAGGGGTTGCAGTGGATTAAAGGATGCGTTGTTGTGCTCGTTGCACAGCCGCTCTTACTTGCTCTGGTGCGGTACCACCAATGTGGTTGCGCGCACTCACAGAGCCTTCGAGGGTGAGTACCTCAAACACATCATCGGCGATGCAATCGTGGAATTGCTGCAGCTCGCTTAGTGACATTTCACTTAAGTCTTTCTTTTGCTCAATGCCATAGGCCACCGCTTTGCCCACTACTTCGTGGGCGATACGGAAGGGTAAGCCTGCGCGTACAAGGTAGTCAGCAAGGTCTGTGGCGGTGGAGTAACCCTTAAGCGCTGCATTGCGCATTTCTTCACGGTTAGGTTCAATGGCCGGCACCATGTCGGCGAAAGCACGTAAGCTGCCATGTAAAGTATCTACGGCATCAAACAGCGGCTCTTTGTCTTCTTGGTTGTCTTTGTTGTAAGCCAGGGGTTGGCTTTTCATCAACGTTAACAAACTAATGAGGTGGCCATTAACGCGGCCAGTTTTACCACGTACGAGTTCTGGTACGTCGGGGTTTTTCTTTTGCGGCATGATAGAACTGCCGGTGCAGAAGCGGTCGGGCAGGTCGATGAAGTTAAATTGCGCGCTGGTCCACAACACTAGCTCTTCACTCATGCGTGAAAGGTGCGTCATGGTGAGAGCGGCCAGGGCACAAAACTCAATAGCGAAATCACGGTCGCTGACAGCGTCCAGTGAGTTTTCGCACACGCTATCAAAACCGAGTAATTCACAAGTGCGCTGACGATTAATGGGGAACGTGGTACCAGCTAACGCGGCTGAACCCAAGGGCATAACGTTTACGCGTTTGCGGCAATCTGCTAAGCGTGCTCTGTCGCGCACGAGCATTTCAAACCACGCGAGTAAGTGGTGGCCAAAAGTAACAGGCTGGGCTGTTTGTAAGTGTGTAAACCCAGGCATGATGGTGTCGGCTTCGCGCTCGGCGAGTGCCAATAAGCCTTGTAGTAAACGCACCAACTCGGCATCAATAGCATCGATGCTGTCGCGTAGCCAGAGGCGGATATCTGTGGCGACTTGGTCGTTACGGCTGCGGCCAGTGTGTAATTTTTTGCCGGTAACGCCAATTAAATCTGTGAGGCGTGATTCGATGTTCATGTGCACATCTTCTAGCGCCACAGACCATGCAAATTCGCCGGCTTCAATTTCTTTTTGGATGGTGCTGAGGCCATCGAGGATAGCGTCGCGCTCCTCATCAGTGAGCACGCCTACTTCGGCGAGCATAGTGGCGTGTGCTTTCGAGCCCCGGATGTCTTGCGCGTACATGCGCTGGTCAAAGTTCACGCTGGCTGTAAAAGCTTGTACGAATTCGTCGGTGGACTCGCTAAAGCGGCCGCCCCACAACTTGTTTTGTTCTGACATAGGGAATTCTCAATTGGGCTAGTGGCTGAAATGCGCAGCAGTATACCATTTTTGCTACATAGCAGTAGGTGTAAGCAAGGAACTTTCTTGATGAATACCGTTTGGTGGGGAGAGCGCCCTAGCAGAGGCTGCTAGGGCGTAAGGGGCTTTAAGCTTGCGGGCCGGCAGCACGAATGTCGTCGGAAACGTCGTCGTACTTGTCGTCAAAGTTTTTGTTGAATTGCGCTGCTAGTTCTTTGGCCTTGGCTTCATAGGCAGCTTTATCTTGCCACGTGTTTTGTGGCACGAGTAAGTGACTGTTGACCCCCGTTACGGCAAGCGGCACTTCAAGGTTGATAATATCTAATTTCTGCGTTTCGGCGTGGTCTAATTCGCCTGATAAAATAGCATCGATTACCGCTCGCGTAGTGGGGATGCTAAAGCGTTCGCCTTCGCCGTAAGGGCCGCCGGTCCAACCTGTGTTAACGAGGTACACTTGCGAATCGAAAGCCTCTACGCGCTTCATCAGCAGTTCAGCATATTCACCGGCGCGGCGTGGGAAGAAAGGAGCGCCAAAACAGGTTGAGAAGGTGCTCTGAATGCCTGAGCTCGACCCCATTTCTGTGGAGCCTACGAGGGCCGTGTAACCGCTAAGAAAGTGATAGGCAGCTGCTTCACGGCTTAAGCGTGAAACGGGAGGCAAGACGCCGGTAAGGTCGCAAGTAAGGAAAATAATATGCTTGGGCTCGCCCGCTTTGTTTTCGAGCACACGCTTGTCGATGTTTTCTAATGGGTAAGCGGCACGTGTATTTTGGGTGAGCGAAACATCTTCGTAATCGGGCACACGTGTGTGATCATCGATAACAACGTTTTCAAGCACTGCGCCAAAACGAATAGCATCCCAGATAACGGGCTCGTTTTCTTGTGATAAATCGATGCATTTCGCGTAACAGCCGCCCTCGATATTGAAGACAGTGCCTTTGCCCCAGCCGTGTTCATCATCACCGATAAGGTACCGGTTTGGGTCGGCGGAAAGAGTGGTTTTCCCGGTGCCTGATAGGCCAAAAAAGAGCGCAACATCGCCATCTTCGCCTACGTTGGCAGAACAGTGCATAGGGAGCACTTCTTTCTCTGGCAGCAAGAAATTTTGTACGGAGAACATGGATTTTTTCAGCTCGCCAGCATAACGCATGCCCGCTAGTAAAACGCGGCGCTTGGCGAAGTTGATCATGACGGTGCCGTCAGAGTGGGTGCCATCGCGCTCGGGGACGCACTCGAAGTGGGCGGCATGCAAAATGTGCCATTCTTCTTTATTGCCTTGGTTGTATTGCTTTGGGCGAATAAACAAAGTGTTAGCGAAAAGGTTGTGCCACGCTGTTTCGGTGGTGACATGTACGGGAATATAGTGCGCTTCAGCTGAGCCCACATGTAGCTGTGATGTGAAACGATCTTTGTTAGCGAGATAGTCGCTCACGCGCTCCCACAGTGCGTCGAATTTAGCTTCTTCAATAGGGCGGTTAACGGGGCCCCAGTGAATTTGAGCGCTTGTGCTCGGCTCATCCACAATAAAACGATCCATAGGGGAGCGGCCTGTGCGGTGGCCAGTGTTACAAACAAGGGCTCCGTTAGAGGCAAGCCGTCCTTCTTTACGGCTAATGGCAAGTTCGATGAGTTGTGGTGGGGTTAGGTTAATATGTTCAGTTGCTGTGCTCATTGTATACCCTAGGCGCTCGGCCGGTTTTGTATTGTTATTTTATGGCTTTTGTAAGCTCTTCTTGGTGGGCAGGCGTGCTGCCCTTGTGTGGCGAAAACGCCGCAGTGGCTTGCGCTTTTCGCTATAGGTGTGCCTAGTTGTTAATAAGATAGGGCTAGGCAAACAACACCACCGCTAACGCAAGCATTAGCGGTGGTAAGTAAAAGATAACTATGCCAGATATAAATAAGCATGGCGATGAAGAAAACGCCAAAGTGTGTGACTCCAGCGTTCTCCTAAAAACATGCGTTATTTTTTCATGGCTCCGAGCAGGGCGCCTAGATCTACAGCATCAAAATGCTGGTTGTCGCCACAGAAATCACATTGAATGCTTGCTTCCCCTTGTTCATCAATGATGGCTTGTAATTCTTCCGCACCTAAAGAGGTGAGAGCCTGTGCTACGCGCTCGCGTGAGCAGGTACAACCAAAAGCCACTTCTTGTGCTGGGGGCAATTGCGGAGGGTTTTCATGGAATAAGCGGTGCAGCACTGTTTCCACCGGCAAGCCAAGTAGCTCTTCCATGGAAAGTGTTTCTGTGAGCGCCACGGCGTTTTGCCACGTGGCATCATTGGTTTCTTTGTCGGCCACTTGCTGCGGTAAAGCTTGTAGGAGCAGGCCTGCGGCTTGTCCGTTGCCGGAAGCGAGCCATAGTCGTGTGGGCAGCTGTTCAGATTGTCTGAAATAATCTTCTAAGCAAGCCGCGAGCGAATCTTTTTCCATCGGCACTAAGCCTTGGTAGTCGCGGCCTTGGTCTGGCTTGATAGTGATGGCCATGATGCCTTTGCCGAGCAAATCGGGTAAGGCTGTGCTGTTGGGTACTTCTTTGTCTTCATCCAGTTGCATTAAACCGCGGATGCGGCTGTCATCCGTGCATTCGGCCAGTAGTAGTTTAAGTGCTTCTTGGCCTTGAGCTTGTAGCCCTAAGCGGCCTTTAAATTTTAAGCTGCCGCTGAGTAGGGTGACAGCAGCCATGGCTTCACCCAAAAGGCTTTCTAAGGCCATTGGGTAGTCACGGGCACCTAGAATTGGTGAGAGGCTAGTATCAAGGCGCACAATCTCGCCGCGAATATCACTGTCTGGGAATAAAAAACGTTGGCGTATATCGGTTTGCTGGCTCATTAGGTGTCGTCCGAAAAGGGTGAGTGCAAATGTTGACGTCGAAATCTTTCTAAATCACGACGTTGTTTCTTGGTAGGTTTGGTTGGAGGTGCAGAAATACTGTGAAACGCCAGCCGGCGTTTTTCAGCAGCTTCTTTACGCGCCACAATACTGGCTTCAGTTTCTTCATACAATAACGCGGCTGCTTGCGCATTGCCGCGTTTATCGGATAAGCCTGTAACGAGTACGGTGCGCAGGTCGTGCCCTTGGGTGACATCGTAATAGTCGCCCAATTTTACGATTCTGCTTGGTTTTACCCGTTGCCCGCCAGATTTTACCCGGCCTTGCTCGATAGCTTGGCGGCACAAGGCCCGTGTTTTATAAAAACGGGCGGCCCATAGCCATTTATCAAGGCGTACACTGCTTGTCACGGAAGTACCTCGTCGAAGTGACGGATGCCAAAGTAAGGCGCCGTGTCTGGGCGTGCTGGTAAGCTAGTGTCTGGCTGGCGAATAGAAGCGAGATGGCCGATGCCAAACTCTTTTGCGGCTTGTAACACATGGAAGTTATCATCAATAAACAAGGTTCTAGCCGGATCAAAAGGGTGCTTTTGCTGTAAGGCTTGCCAAAACTCTGCATGCTCCTTCGCAGCATTGAAATCGTGGCTAGAGTACAGTTCATCAAAGTAAGGTTCGATGCCTGTGGCTTCCATTTTCATGTTCATGACAAGCGGGTCTGCGTTGGTAGCAAGTACCACTTCTTTATTTGCTTCACGCAGTGCTTGCAAGAACTTTTCAGTGCCAGGGCGCAAAGTGATAAGGTGTGCTAAACCAAGTTTCAATGCTTCAATATCCATGTCGAGTTCTTGCGACCAGTAAGGCAAGCTATACCAGTTGAG
>DATGUF010000005.1:0-62555 GCA_035301485.1 Alcanivoracaceae bacterium | reverse complement strand
TGCTTACTAAAAAACTCGAAAACACTAAACCCGCGCCAAGGCCCAAAAACATCAAACCACTGGTGGAAGCGCGCCCTTTGCGCACTAGCCACTCTAAAATTAATGCGGGAGCATGCACAAACACAAGGCCATTACTAATGCCGTTAAGCAGCCGCAAAAAAGCTAACAAAGTAAACCCTTCTGCTTGCGTTTGAAAAAAAGTAGACACCACATGCAACAACAGAGCCCATGGCAGCGCTCGCTGTATCTGCGTAACGCTACTCAAGCGAATGGCTAACATGGCTCCTATGAGGTAGCCGATATAATTCCACGTTGCGATGTCTGCGCCCTGCTGTACCGTGAGCACACCATCTGCAATTAACAAGGGCAGCATCGGTGTATATATAAACCGCCCGAGCGTATGCACTACTAATAATACGATGGCGCCTGCTAAAAGAACCCTTAGCAGTTGCGAAGTTTCGTTACTACTCATGAACACCTACTTTAAAAAATGCTGAGCGCACTGTTCAGTATCACTGCTTGCTATAACAGCATCTAATGGAATTCAGCGTTAGCTATTGCAAAAAAACACCTATTTCTTTTAGTGCCGCTAAACGCTTGCGCTTCGCCATTGACCTTCACCGCATTTTGCGGCACCGTTAACGCTTTTCGGCCGCAAACGCATAGAAGACAAATGACCCCTACTACACACTATCTCAACACCACAGATCAACATCGCATCGCTTTACACCATTGGCCAAGCAATGTTGAACAACCCAAAGGCGTGATGCACTGGCTTCATGGCATGGCCGAGCACGGCTTGCGTTACGGGCCACTTGCACAGGCTTTCAACCAAGCGGGTTGGGAATTTTATGTGCATGATCACCGCGGCCACGGGCAAAGCACAGATAGCGACTGCCCTATTGGCCACTTTGCAGACAATGATGGCTGGAAAAAAGCCCTCAGTGATGTCAGCGTAGTGCAACAGTGGCTACGTAGGGAACATATTAATACTCCCATTGCTTTAGGCGGCCACAGTATGGGGACCTTCTTTGCTCTAAATTGGGCTCAATATTACGCTGATGTGTTACCAATAACGAGCCTAGTGCTTTCCGCCACCGACTACCGTTCGCCAAGCTTCCACTCTTTAAATTCGTTGGTCATTCGTTTTGAGCGCTTACGTAACGGCGCACGTGGTACTAGTTCTTTGTTACGCCGGCTCACCTTCAAGGCTTGGGCAAAAAAGTTTCCTGAAGATAAAGCCGACAGCGCTTGGCTCACTAGCCTAAAAGAAGAGCGAGACCAGTATGACAACGACCCTCTTTGTGGATTCGACTGCACCACACAGTTATGGCTCGACCTTATGGGAGCATTAAGGCATATTCATCGCCGTTCTAAGCTGGCACAGTTGCCGCAAGATTTGCCCATTTTTTTGCTGGCAGGCAATAAAGACCCAATGAGCAATAACGGCCAAAACGTTGCCCAGTTACATAAAGTGCTGCAGCAAACAGGCAGTAACACTGTCGCTTTAAAACTTTATGATGACGCACGCCACGAAATATTAAATGATTACCATCGCGATGAAGCGGTAACTGATATTGTAAATTGGGTAACGCGATAATACGCAAGCCCTTTACAAGAATTAGCAGTTAATGGTTTTTTGGCTGCTACACTGCTAAACCCGCTGACTAACAAAAGAGATACTGAATGACGCTTGCAATTGGGGTGATTGATTCAGGCGTGGGCGGCCTTACCGTTGCTCACGAAATCATGCGTTGCCTGCCCAATGAGAAAGTCATTTACGTGGGCGACTCCTTGCGCTGCCCTTATGGCCCACGTCCCGCAGAAGAAGTAAAAGCTTTTACCAAAGAAATGGTGGCGTTTCTAATGGCGAAACACATCAAACTATTGGTGGTAGCTTGCAATACTGCCACTGCGTTTACGTTGAAAGAGTTGCAAACAGAGCTGCCCATTCCTGTTATTGGAGTGGTGGCACCCGGCGCCAAAGCAGCTATCGAAGCTACTAGCAGCCGTGCCATTGGTGTTATTGGCACACAGGGCACTATCGCTAGTGGCGCCTACAACCGCGCCATCAATGATCTACACAAAGGCATAAACATTGCATCTTTAGCTTGCCCAGATTTCGTGCCGCTAGTGGAACGAGGCGAAACAAACAGCACTGAAGCATATGCCGTAGTGGAGGCAACCCTCTCCCCTTTTATCACGCAGCATGCTATCGATACTCTTATCTTGGGCTGCACACATTACCCTTTGCTTAAAGATACTATTCAGCAAGTGGTGGGCGAACACATTAAGTTAGTGTCTTCAGATAAAGAAATAACCAGAGAAGTAAGAGAGCTCCTCACAAGCCGGCAGCAATTTAACAGCGCCGCCCGTGTCGAACCCCATGAGTTTTATTTCACTGGAGACATCGAAGCATTTAAAAGCACATATAAACGGATTTTTGGCGAACACCAACTGCCTGAAGATAAAATAAAAGTGGCAACCGCAGTGTTATCGTAGGAGCTTATCAATGGAATGGCGCTTTCTTGTTAAACATCTAATTTTCCCGCCCGGCGGGCCTTTGCTACTACTACTTTTTAGCGTGTTTTTTTACTACAGGTATCCTCGCTTATCCCGTGGCGTGCTCGTTACGGCTATCACCACCTTATGGCTTTTTAGCACACCCAAGCTAACGCAGTGGCTTGCAGCACCGCTAGAAACTTATCCGCCCCTCAATATCAAAACACTTAATCCTGAAGATTATGATGCCATTGTAGTGCTAGGCGGTGGCCGTGAAATTTATGGAGAACAATGGGGCGGCCACGATGTTTCTGTGAAGGCCGTGCAACGTGTTCGCTACGCCGCAAAACTCGCCCATGCCACAGGCCTACGAACCCTTACCAGTGGCGGCCTGCATCTCGGTAAAATAAAACCTAGCGAAGCTTTTTTAATGGGCAAGGTGCTCAACGAAGAGTTTGCATTACCCTTCCCCATACTAGAGGAAAAAAGCCGCACCACCTGGGAAAACGCCACCCAAACAGCCGCTATATTATTGTCGTATCATCAACCTCGTATTTTGCTTGTCACCCACGCATGGCACATGAAACGCTCGGTTTGGAGTTATGAACAACAAGGGTTCGAGGTAACACCTGCCCCTGTAGCACCACACAATGCACCGCATGGCCGTCCATTCTTTGGGTTGGTACCTGAAGCCACCGCTTTGCGCGATAACGTACAACTACTCAACGAATGGGCAGGTTTACTGCTCTACCCTTTGAGCTACCGCCCGTAATATTTTTTTATACACCCTATAAACAAAGAAACCCGCACTAAATGCGGGTTTCTAAACTTCAACTCAACCTTTTAGTCGAAGTGCTTTTTCTTTAACTCTGAAAGCGTGGATTTTACGCCCTCGAAACGCTCTTCAAGATCGTCTTTAAGCTTATCAAAGCGATCATCGGCACTGTTTTTTAACTCGTCTAGTTTGCTTTTCAATTCATCGCGCTTGCTCAGCAACTCTTTACGAGACTCTTTCCACTGCACTTCCAGTGAAGCTTTTTTCTCTTTTGCCTTGGCTTCAAGAACATCCAATTCTTGATCCCAGTTTTTTAACCGCTCTGTTAAACGCTCAATATATTCTTTTCTAGAAGACATCATCTTCTCCTTAATAAATGCCCGCATAAAGCTAGAGTGAGCATATGGTGGTTAAAACCAAGAAAGCTTAAGCTTCCTCACTTTTTGCTGCCTGAATTGCCGTTAATGCAATGGTGTACACAATATCTTTTACCAAAGCGCCGCGCGACAAATCGTTTACTGGCTTTCGCAAGCCTTGCAGCATAGGACCAACACTAATGCTTTTAGTGCTACGTTGCACTGCTTTATAAGTAGTATTTCCAGTATTTAGATCTGGAAACACGTAAACAGTGGCTCGGCCGGCTACAGGGCTGCCAGGAGCTTTTTGCTGGCCAACACTTTCAATAGCTGCTGCATCGTATTGCAATGGTCCATCAAGCAATAAGTCTGGGCGTTTTTCCTGTGCAATTTTCGTCGCCTCTATCACTTTTTCCACATCACTGCCCGAGCCTGAGCTGCCAGTGGAATAGCTCAGCATCGCTACTCTCGCTTCAATGCCGAAAGCTTCCGCAGATTCAGCGCTTTGGATAGCAATTTCTGCTAATTCTGGAGCGGTAGGGTCTGGATTTACTGCACAGTCGCCGTACACCAATACTTGGTCGGGCAGCAGCATAAAGAACACAGAAGACACTAGGTTATAGCCCGGCGCTGTTTTAATGAGCTGCAAGGCAGGACGAATTGTGTTTGCTGTAGTATTAATCGCGCCAGACACCAAACCATCCACATGGCCTAAAGCAAGCATCATGGTGCCTAGCACCACGTTATCCTCTAATTGTGCTAAAGCCATGGGTTCGTTAAGCCCCCGATGTTTACGCAGTTCCACCATCGGTGCTACATACTTTTCGCGAATAGTATCTGGGTCTATAATTTCCAACTCTGCCGGCAAAACAATGCCTTTGTTTTCTGCTACTGCTGCTACTTCTTCAGGTTTTGCTAGCAGCACACAACGAGCAATGCCCTTTTCATGGCATTCCACTGCAGCTTGAATAGTGCGTGGCTCATGGCCTTCGGGCAAGACAATGCGCTTATTGGCTTCTTGTGCTCGCAATACCATCGAATAGCGAAACGCAGATGGAGACATGCGGCGTTTCATTGGCTCACCAGCTCGTTCAAGCAGCCATTCACTATCTAAATTATTCGCCACGAATTCAGTGACACGTTCTGCACGCTCAACATCATCCGGCGCAATATCAAGATCTAAGTTATCTATATTGGTGGCTGTTTCGTACGAACCCGTGCTCACCAACATCACCGGCAAACCTTTCTCTATCGCATTATTGCAGAGCGCTAAAATACGTGGGTCTGGCTCGTAATCTACACATAGCAACAAACCCGCTAAGGGCACGCCATTACTCGCCGCAAGGCATGCTGCCACAATTACATCTTCGCGATCACCAGGTGCTATTAACAGGGTGTGTGGTTGAAACAATTCAACCGTGTTCACTAACGCCCGCGCGCAGAGCACTATCTTTTCCACGCGACGTTCTTTTATTTTGCCTTCGTGAAGGATTTTAGCGCCGAGTTTCTTTGCTATATCGTAAGTGCGAGGCGCATTTAACTCATCATTCCACGCTATGCTACCAATGGCTTTAATTTGGCCTGGAGCTAGGCTCGATGCTTTTTCTTTTAGATTTTCCAACAGCCTTGGCTTTTTCACTTTGTTTAATACAAGCGCCAAAGGTCGATCGCCCTGCACACTATTGAACACACGGGCGTGAATATCGATACGATCAAGCAATTCTTCATCTTCAAGTGCATTCGGTGAAGCCACCATAATCACTTGAGCGCCCAAACTGTTGGCCATTTCTGCGTTAACGCGGGCGGCATAGCTCACTTCACGGGTAGGCACAATGCCTTCCACTACCATTACGTCTTTATCTTTAGCCGCTTGGTGGAAGAGCCTAATGCCCTCTTCCAACACTTCATCCCCACGCCCTTCGGCTAACATTTTTTGCGCCACTGAAAAAGCGATAGGAGTTGGGCTTTGGATGCCAAAGGTGTTTTCAATCAACTCTGTCGAACGTTCTGGGCCTTTATCGCTCGGATGGTTTTGCTCCACCAACTTACAAAACCCAACGCGTAAGCCGGCACGCTCAAACACACGCACCAACCCCATACAAACAGACGTTAAACCAACGCGATAGCTGGTTGATGCGACGAAAAATATTTGCATCCTTATCTCCTTATGTGATGCACTGCAACAACGTACATCTTGATGTAATTACTCTGCAATACAGGCTAATGTTTCCACGGCAATTTGGCGTTCTTCATTGGTGGGCACCACCCAAATTTCTGGCGAACCTGGTTGATGAATTTTGCCTGCTTTACCGCCCACATTCTGGCGGTTCAATTCATCATCAATAGCCACGCCAAACAACTTCAAATGAGAGGCTGTTTTCTCACGTATTAGCACCGAATTCTCTCCAATACCACCGGTGAAAATAATGCCATCAAAGCGCTCTAAGGCGCACGCAAGCCCTGCTAAACTTTTTGCCAAACGATAGCAAAACACATCAATGGCCAAACGCGCTGATGCATTTCCTTCACTGCGTGCTTTCTCTAAAGCGCGCATATCATTGGAAAGCCCCGCCGACAATCCTAGCAGGCCACTCTCTTTGTTCAGCATATGATCGATTTTTTCAAGATCCCAACCAAGTTTTCGGTGTAAAAAACCGTGTAAATTTGGGTCTACATCACCACTGCGGGTTCCCATCACGAGCCCCTCTAGCGGGGTAAAACCCATGCTCGTATCAACACTGCGGCCATTCATAACAGCCGCCGTTGAACAACCATTACCTAAATGAGCAGTGAGCCAACCACTGTTCGCTAAATCGATGCCCGCCAACCGTGCGGCCTCTTCCACTACATAACGGTGGCTGGTGCCGTGGAAACCATAGCGGCGCACACCTTGTTCAGTGTAGATTTTTTCTGGAATGGCATAACGGAAAGCGTAATCCGGTAAAGTTTGATGAAAAGCAGTGTCGAACACAGCCACATGCGGAACTTCAGGGAATAGTTTCATGGCAGCTTCAATGCCCAGCAAATTGGCTGGATTATGCAAAGGCGCTAAGGCGGCTGTATCTCTAATTGCCGCAATTGGGGCTTCGTCCAAAATGCAAGCCTCGGTAAAGTGCTCGCCCCCATGCACCACGCGGTGCCCAATGGCAACGAGGCGTCCGTCTGCCACCGTTTGCACCTTGGGCAAAATGCGTGCTAACGCTGCTTTATGATTCGCGTACTCATCTAAAGCTAGTGATTGCTTCTCGCCACTAATAATCCACTTTAAGTCAGCTTCTTTCTCCCCCAAACGTTCTGCTACACCCTCCATGATAAATTCAGATTTTTGAGGATTGACCAATGCAAATTTAATGGAAGAACTGCCGCAATTAACAACAAGCACTAAAGATGAGGCCATAAAATATTCCTTACATTACAAGGTGGGTCCTACCCTAATTAAAAGACTCGCGCAGAGAAACGGTTAAATTAAACACAGGTTGTTCAGCTGTGCTATCGGTGTCGTGGCAGAAATACCCTTCACGCTCAAACTGGAAATTGCGTGCTTCGCCTTGCACTGCTGAGGGTTCAATTTTGCAGCCTTGGCGCACCACTAAAGACTCTGGGTTAAGAGAGCCCATCATGCCCCCTTCAGCTCGGTCTGGGTTTTCTGCTAGGAAAATTCGATCGTATAAACGCACTTCCGCATCCTTTGCATGCGCTGCTGAAACCCAGTGAATAACACCGCGTGGCTTATAGCCTTCAGGGTTTGTACCTAAGGTGTCAGGATCATAAGTGCAGTAAATGGTTTCTATTTCGCCCTGTTCGTTTTTATCCACGCTGGTGGCGGTTATCACATAGCCAGAACGTAAGCGCACAGCACCATCAAGCACCAAGCGCTTGTATCTGCGGTTCGCTTCTTCTTTGAAATCTGCTCGGTCAATCCACAGCTCACCACTCATAGGTACTTCACGCGTACCGAGCGCTTCATTTTGTGGGTGCACAGGCGCAGTTAACGTTTCTTCTTTGCCTTCAGGCCAGTTCGTAATCACTACTTTCACGGGATCCAACACACACATAGCACGTGGTGCATTTTTGTTGAGATCGTCACGAACAGCAGATTCGAGCATGGAAACATCCACCACTGAATCTGCGCGAGCAACACCAATCATATCGCAGAACCGGCGAATGGAAGCGGGAGTATAACCACGACGACGTAAACCAGAAATAGTAGGCATACGAGGATCATCCCAACCTGTTACGTGCCCCTCATCTACTAGCAGCTTTAGGCGGCGCTTACTGGTAACCGTGTAGTTTAAGTTTAAGCGAGCAAATTCAATTTGACGTGGGCGGCTTGGGAATTCGTGCAAGCCCTCTAAGCTATCAAGCACCCAGTCATATAAGGGGCGATGCGCCTCAAACTCAAGGGTACATAAGCTATGGGTAATGCCTTCAATGGCGTCTGAAATAGGATGTGTGTAATCGTACATGGGGTAAATGCACCATTTATCCCCAGTTTGGTGGTGGCTTTCTTTGAGTACGCGATACAAAATGGGATCACGCAAGTTCATGTTCGGTGAAGCCATATCGATTTTGGCACGCAACACCGCTTCTCCCTGCTCATATTCGCCTGCGCGCATTTTCTCAAACAAAGCTAGGTTTTCTTCTACATCACGCTCGCGATAAGGGCTGTTACGGCCTGGAGTGGTAAAGTTACCACGATATTCGGCGATTTCTTCAGGGGTGGAATTATCCACGTAAGCCAACCCTGCCTTAATCAGTTTGATAGCACATTCGTATAGCTCATCAAAATAATCTGAAGCAAAACGAACTGGGCCATCCCATTTACCGCCTAACCATTCAACGTTATCTTTAATAGATTCAACATATTCAACCGATTCGTTACTCGGGTTGGTGTCATCGAAACGTAAATGGCAATCGCCTTCGTAATCTCTAGCAATGCCGAAGTTAAGGCAGATAGACTTAGCATGGCCTACGTGTAAGTAACCATTTGGTTCTGGAGGAAAACGGGTGATTATTTTGGTGTGTTTTCCGTCGGCTAAATCACGATCAATAATTTGACGAATAAAGTTAGTGGGAGTATCCACGCGCTCTGTCATAGTAATCCGCATTCCTGTGGTAAAAAGCGTAAAAAAAGTTTGATAGTTGTACATCAAACATACGAAACGGTCGGCATTTTAACCTTTGATGTGTCAAAATAGACAATCAAGACGCTTACGTCACCTGAAAAGGCATGATTTCAGCCTAAAACTTCCCGTTTAGGGTGGCGCTAGTGTACAGTTCACGCCTTAGCAGATAAAGCTTGGAGAAATTTCCTTGAAAGTAGAATTAACCACCACCTATGGCAGTATCATTATTGAGCTAGATACTGAAAAGGCGCCGATTACGGCAAACAACTTTGCTCAATACGTTAAAGACGGCTTTTACGATGGCACAATTTTCCATCGTGTTATTAGCAACTTCATGGTTCAAGGCGGCGGTTTTAGCGATTCGTTTGAACAAAAAGAAACCCGCGCCCCCATTGAAAACGAAGCAGGCAATGGCTTATCTAACACCATTGGTGCCGTAGCCATGGCCCGTACGAGCGACCCTCACTCTGCTTCTGCTCAATTCTTTATCAACGTGAACGACAACTTATTCCTTGATAAAGAGCGCAGCCAAGATGGTTGGGGTTACGCAGTATTTGGCCGTGTTGTTGAAGGTATGGACGTTGTGGAAAAAATTAAAGCAGTGCCTACAGGTACACGCGGATTCCATCAAGACGTACCTAAAGAAGATGTCATCATCGAAAAAGCGGTAGTAACGGAAGAATAACCATTACCACCTCACCACACAGCCGCTTTAGTGCGGCTGTGTTGTATTTACCCCTATATGCTTTTTTAACTATGTAGGAAGCCGCACATGAAGCGCTTTATTTATGCACTAATTCTTTTTGTTGCTAGCAGCATCGCTTGGGCCACTAACCCGAGTGTTATTATTGAAACCAGTGTTGGCGATATTGAAATTGAGCTGCTGACGCAAGAAGCCCCCATCACCACAGAAAACTTTCTGCGCTATGTGGATGAAGGTTGGTACAGCGACACCCTCTTTCACCGTGTAATCCCACGCTTCATGATCCAAGGCGGTGGGTTTACGGTACACAACAAGAGCAAAACCAACCACGGCCCTATACAAAACGAAGCTGAAAATGGTTTAAACAATGAGCGTGGCACCGTTGCCATGGCGCGCACTTCTAATCCGCACTCAGCAACCACTCAGTTCTTCATCAACACCGTCAACAACGCAAACTTAAATCATCGCCATAGCGGCCATCCTAACGGCTGGGGCTATGCAGTGTTTGCCAAAGTGGTTAAAGGCATGGATGTAGTTGATGCTATTAGCAATGTGCCCACCACACGCTCTGCCTTTGATGGCTATCCACATGCAGATGTGCCGCAAGAGCCTGTTATTATCAAAAATATTTATCGTGTTACAGAAGTAAGCGAAGAAGCCGCACCCTAATGTAAGCCGCCTGCTCCACAGGCGTTTTCACTTTTAGTTATCTGGATAGTTAGCATGGCTTATACACTTTTCATTTCAGACCTTCACCTAGAGCAGCAACGCCCTGAGCACTTACGCGCTTTAGAAGCACTACTGGCCCAGCACCAAGATGAATGTGAAGCGCTTTACGTGCTCGGCGACTTATTCGAAAGCTGGATAGGTGACGATGATGACACGCCTTTTCACCAACAAGCTATTGCCGCATTTAGGCGCTTTAGCGATGCTGGCAAGCAGCTTTATTTCATGCATGGTAATCGTGATTTTTTATTAGGTGACGACTTTGCTCGCGCTTGCGGTGGGGAGATGTTGGCCGAAGGTACAGTGGTAGATCTTTACGGCACACCAACGCTACTCATGCACGGCGACAGCCTTTGTACCCGCGATGAAAAATATATGCAATTTCGTGCCATGGTGCGCGAGCCATCATGGCAAACCATGATGCTTGAAAAGCCGTTGCAAGAACGCCGCATGATAGCTGAAATGATGCGCATGAAAAGCCAGCAAGACAATGCTAACAAGGCCGAAAACATCATGGATGTTACCGATGCCGAAGTGGTCAACGAAATGGAGAAGCACAACGTTCTCCACCTCATCCACGGCCACACCCACAGGCCTAAGGTGCATGATGTTGCACTAGCAACCGGCAGTGGAAAACGCTGGGTGTTAGGCGATTGGGGCGATTATGGTTGGTATATCATCGCAAAACCCAATGCGCCATTTTCTCTAGAACGCTTTAAGATTGAACCATAAGGCGTTGATTAACCAACCCTTTCAGCATCTCCGGCGGGCAGCCCAGCAGGCATTGCCCGCCAAGAAGCTTCCGTGCATCTAAATACGTAACGCTCATCACCCTCTTCGTCGCTAAGACGTATATCTAGCAAGCGCCCTCTAATGCTAAGTGCTTTAATTTTAATAGGCACGTCGTTTTTCCACGCCTCGCCTGACAACTCCTGAAAGCGCTGCTCTAATGTGATGCGATAGGTATCCCCAGCCTTTGTACGCCACTGCCAACTTCCAGCTACTTGCGCAGGCACAACCCATTTAAAAATACCGATACCACCAAAATCGAGCTCTTGGTCAGGCTTCCATGTACCAATGTCAAAAGAGTGGGTTAAAATGCGCGTGCCAGGATTAAGTTCGCTGAGTAATTTTTCTTTCAGTGAAACATGCACGCTAGGCAGCAAATACATTGTTACCACCGTGGCATCACGTATATCTGCATCTTGCAAATCTGATTCCACGAAACTTACTTTATCTTCAACCCCTGCCCAATGAGCCAAATCACGTGCTTCATCAATACGCACTGGGTTCAGTTCAATGCCTACCCCACGCGCGCCAAACTCCGTTGCGGCCTGTACGACGATAGCGCCGTCACCGGACCCTAAGTCATACACCACGTCGTTTTCATTAACTTGCCCCAACTTCAACATTTCATAGCACATAGCATCGTCGGTGGGCACAAAGGGCGCCAACGAATTGGGCTCATCTTGCTCTGTGTCGTATTCATCAAAAAACATTGTTCACCTAAAAGTTTATGAGGGATAAATGATGGCCACATAGTGGCCGTTTTGGGGCATGAAAGCCATTGAATGATGAGGGTTTTAAGCAGCAGGCACGCCAGAATGAAAACGAAACTCCTCTTCTGGAGCCAGAATGATGTCTTTTTCTTTTGCTACGAAAAAAGCAATTCGATCGCTAATGTCTTCCTCAGCATACTGTTGTGCTAAATGTAGGTAATCCTCGAAATGGCGTGATTCACTTTTCAGCAAATAACGATAATAGCGCCCCAACTCTTCATCCACTAAGGGCGCCAAGGCGGCAAAACGTTCGCATGAGCGTGCTTCAATTAACGCCCCTACAATGAGAATGTCTACCAAACGCCCAGGCTCATAGGTACGCACATGCTTACGCAGTGCACTGGCGTATAAAGAAGGCGTCAAATGACAATAAGCCACTCCACGCTTTGCCATCATGGCCAAAACCTGCTCGAAATGCAGTAGCTCTTCCCGCGCTAATTGGCTAAGCATGCGGAGCAAATCATCACGTTCCACATAACGAAACATGAGGTTAAGCGCTGTGGATGCAGCCTTTTTTTCACAATGTGCGTGGTCTATTAAGAGCAACTCAGGGTTTTGCAACGCCCAATCGAGCCAGGCAGTGGGCGTTTCACAAGCTAAAAAAGCCTTAACAGGCCCTAAATCAACGTTATGCATAGGTTTTATCTGTTACCAATTCTAAAAAACGGGATTATAGCGCATTCCAAGCCAAACCACTGACTTGCACCCCTTTCTAGAGCAGGCATAATTCATCCAACACTTACACTAAGCATTTATATGGCCACTAAAGAAGAAACTCTAAAAGAAAAGATCAAAAGCCGACTAGCCGTGGGGGCGCTACGTTTTTTTTCGCGCTTCTCTTTGTCCACCAATCACAAAATTGGCACCGTCATTGGGCACTTATTGAATGCAATCCCCAATGATACAAAGCGCATCACCCGTATTAACATTGCCTTGTGCTTCCCTCACCTTACTGCGGAAGAACAAACACAATTAGTTAAAGAGGCCTTGCTAGAAGCCGCCAAAGGCACTGTTGAAATGGCGTGGTTTTGGCACAAGCCAGACGAAGCATTAGCAGCCGTTACCGAAGTAATGGGGGCTGATGCCATGCGCACCGCACTGGCCGCAAACGAACCTGTAATTATTCTTGCCCCCCACCTAGGTGCTTTTGAAGTGCTGAACTTTTGGGTAAGCAAAGAGTTTGAGCTGCACGTTATGTACAAACCTTCGAAGATTAAGGCGGTGGACGACCTTATTCTAGCTGGGCGCGAACATTTTGGTGCAACCCTTTACCCCACCACACCGCGCGGCGTAGCTGGCCTCATTCGTCGCTTACGTAAAGGCGGTGTAATCACTGCCATTCTGCCAGACCAGGTACCTGAAAGTAGAAGTGGAACTGTTTTTGCCCCTTTTTATAACCACCCCGCTGCCACCGGCACCATGGGCCCACGTATGGCACAGCAATCTAAAGCCCGCGTTTTTATGGGATGGGCTGAACGTTTGCCTGAGGCGGGTGGCTACCGCATACATTTAACCGCCCCAGATCCAGACATCTACGCAGAGGACCTTGCCACAGCTGCTGCAGGGATGAACCGCACGATAGAACAAATGATTAACACTGCGCCTGCACAGTACATGTGGTCGTACAAGCGCTTTCGACGCGAGACGGAGGGCCATGTAAACCCCTATAAAAAACACAAATAAAGTACGTGGTGCCCACTGCAACGCTATATAAGCCAGCACCACTTTCACCCTGTAGGGCAATCAGGTATACTCTGCCCACTGTAAAACAAGGAATTGACACCTTTCCTTTATCTCCTTAGCGAGATAAAACACCGACAAAAACGAGGGATATCTAGTGTTAGAAGCCTATCGCAAACATGCAGAAGAAAGAGCCGCTCAAGGCATTCCAGCGGTACCGTTGGATGAGCACCAAGTGGCAGAATTGGTTGAACTCCTCAAAAACCCACCCAAAGGTGAAGAGGATTTTCTAGTTGAACTGTTTACCACACGCATTCCACCAGGTGTGGACCAAGCTGCTTACGTAAAAGCTGCTTTCCTTGCAGACTTAGCAAAAGGTGAAGCTACTTCTCCTTTAATTGAAGCTAAAGAAGCGGTACGCCTACTCGGCACCATGCAGGGTGGTTACAACGTTGAGCCACTTATTTCGCAACTCGACAACGAAGAGCATGCACAAATTGCTGCTGACGCACTAAAGCACACTTTATTAGTGTTTGATGCGTTCCACGACGTTGAAGAAAAAGCCAAAGCGGGCAACAAGTACGCGCAGGAAATTATGCAGTCTTGGGCTGATGCTGAGTGGTTCACTGAGCGTCAAGCTGTTCCTGAGAAGTACACTATTACCGTATTTAAAGTACCGGGCGAAACCAACACTGACGACCTCTCCCCTGCGCAAGACGCATGGAGCCGTCCAGACATCCCCCTACACGCTAATGCCATGCTGAAAAACTCCCGTGAAGGCATTGAGCCCGATGTGGAAGGTGAGCTAGGCCCTATTTCTAAGATCAACGCACTCAAAGAAAAAGGCCACCCTGTTGCCTATGTGGGTGATGTTGTAGGTACTGGTTCTAGCCGTAAGTCAGCTACTAACTCAGTATTGTGGCTAACTGGTGATGATATTCCTTATGTGCCAAACAAGCGCGCTGGCGGTATCTGCATCGGCGGCACCATTGCTCCTATTTTCTACAACACAATGGAAGACTCTGGCGCCCTACCTTTTGAAGCTGATGTATCCAAGCTCAACATGGGTGATGTTGTTGATATCTACCCATACGAAGGCAAAATCACCAAGCACGGCAGCGACGAAGTGTTAAGCACTTTCGAACTGAAGTCACAAGTACTTTTAGATGAAGTACAAGCTGGTGGCCGTATTAACCTCATTATTGGCCGTGGTTTAACCACTAAAGCACGTGAATCTCTAGGGCTTGAGCCTAGCACCCTATTCCGTGTTCCTGAGCAGCCTGCTGATACCGGCAAAGGCTTTACCCTAGCCCAGAAGATGGTAGGTAAAGCGTGTGGTTTAGAAGGTGTTCGCCCAGGCATGTACTGCGAGCCCATCATGACCACTGTAGGTTCACAAGACACCACTGGTCCGATGACACGTGACGAGCTGAAAGATTTAGCCTGCTTAGGTTTCTCTGCAGACCTCGTTATGCAGTCTTTCTGTCACACTTCTGCATACCCGAAGCCTGTTGACGTTGAAACGCACCACACCTTGCCTGACTTCATCATGAACCGTGGTGGTGTGAGCTTGCGCCCCGGTGACGGTATTATTCACAGCTGGCTAAACCGTATGTTGCTACCAGATACCGTTGGTACAGGTGGTGACTCACACACCCGTTTCCCCATGGGTATTTCTTTCCCTGCGGGTTCTGGCCTAGTTGCTTTCGCAGCCGCCACAGGTGTAATGCCTTTGGATATGCCTGAATCAGTATTAGTTCGCTTTACTGGTGAAATGCAGCCTGGTATCACCCTACGTGACCTCGTACACGCGATTCCTTACCAAGCAATCCAAGACGGTTTATTAACTGTTGAAAAAGCCGGTAAGATCAACGTGTTCAACGGCCGCGTACTAGAAATTGAAGGCTTAGAGCACTTAACCGTTGAGCAAGCGTTTGAACTCTCCGACGCTTCTGCTGAGCGTTCCGCTGCGGGCTGTACTATTACCCTTAGCGAAGAAAGTGTTACTGAATACTTGAAGTCCAACATGGCACTCCTACGTTGGATGATCGCCAATGGCTACGGCGATGCTCGTACCATTGAGCGTCGTATCGGTAAGATGCAAGAGTGGTTGGATAACCCAAGCCTCATGCGCGCTGATGAAGATGCCGAGTACCATGAAGTAATCGAAATCAACATGAGCGAAATCAAAGAGCCTATCGTGTGCTGCCCTAACGACCCAGATGATGCGAAGCTATTATCTGAAGTAGCCGGCGACCAAATTGATGAAGTGTTCATTGGTTCGTGCATGACCAACATTGGTCACTTCCGTGCTGCAGGTAAGCTACTAGAGCAAGTGGAAGGTGGTTCACTCACTACACGTCTCTGGATTGCTCCACCTACTAAGATGGACCAACAGCAACTTTCTGATGAAGGTTACTACAACATTTACGGCCGTGCCGGTGCACGTACGGAAATGCCAGGCTGCTCCTTGTGCATGGGTAACCAAGCACGTGTAGCACCTAAGAGCACTGTAGTGTCTACTTCTACCCGTAACTTCCCTAACCGTTTAGGCCAAGGTGCAAACGTATACCTAGCCTCTGCGGAATTGGCAGCAGTAGCAGCGGTAGAAGGCAAATTACCTTCCGTAGAAAAGTACATGGAATATGCAGCAACTATTAATTCCATGTCTGGTGAAATCTACCGCTACTTGAACTTCCACGAAATGGATGAGTTCACAGAAGCAGCAGAAGGCAAGATCTCTGTGGCACAAAACCACTAAGTTCTACGCTTTCTACGAAGAAGCCCAGCTTTTAGCTGGGCTTTTTTGTGGGTGCTTGTTACATATTTTTAGGTAACACAGGTCGTCACAGAGATTCTTTTTGCTATTTATGACATTTATAAATATCTCGTTAGAATAACACTTCCAACTGAGCAACTGTGCTTATGCACTTAAGTTAAGGGTTTCACGTGAAAAACTCATCTGCACGAGAAAAAACCATAAATCCCATGGTTTTTTTCACCTCTGCCTTCTTCATTACTGCGTTAGTCGTTTTCGCCAGTATTCTCCCTGAAACAGCCAACACTTATTTCACGCAAATACAAAGTTGGATCATTGATCACATTAGCTGGTTTTACGTATTGACAGTGGCCATCATCCTGTTGGCTGCGCTGTATCTTGCTATTACACGCTATGGCGACATAAAACTTGGCCCCGACCACAGTGTGCCCGATTACAATAGAACCTCCTGGTTTGCCATGCTGTTTTCAGCAGGCATGGGGATTGGGCTAATGTTTTTTGGCGTGGCTGAGCCAGTGATGCATTTTATTGCACCACCGTTAGGTGAGCCAGACACCATTGAAGCCGCGCGTGAAGCAATGAAACTAACCTTCTTCCATTGGGGCCTACATGCTTGGGCCATTTACGCCATGGTGGCGCTAATTCTGGCTTTCTTTTCATATCGCCATGGTTTACCGCTCACCTTACGCTCTGCGCTGTACCCATTAATAGGCGAGCGCATTTACGGCCCCATTGGAGATGCCGTAGATATTTTTGCGGTTATTAGCACTATCCTTGGTATTGCAACGTCTCTAGGTTATGGCGTATTACAAATTAACGGCGGCTTCAATTATTTGCTTGGCCTTCCCATCGGCACCTATGTTCAAGTGCTCCTTATTATTAGTATTACAGCTCTCGCTACCTTCTCTGTCGCCACAGGTTTAGATAAAGGTATTAAGCGTTTATCTGAAATAAATTTAGGCTTAGCGGTTGTTTTGCTCGCTTTAATTTTGGCACTCGGCCCAACAGTATTGCTGCTGCAAAGCCTTGTGCAAAATACAGGTGGCTACCTTGCCGAAATCGTTTCTAAAACCTTTAACCTCTATGCCTACGAACAAACTGATTGGTTGGGAGGATGGACACTATTCTATTGGGGCTGGTGGATAGCTTGGTCCCCTGCAGTAGGTATTTTTATTGCGCGTATTTCTCGTGGCCGTACCATTCGTGAATTTATCACTGGTATTTTACTGGTACCCACTGGCTTCACTTTTTTATGGATGACGGTATTTGGTAACACTTCCATCAATATGATTATGCATGAAGGGTTAACAAGCTTGGCAGATACTGTTCAAGCCGATAGTTCCTTAGCCCTGTTTGCCTTTTTGGAGCAGTTTCCCTTTTCTTTTGTGCTGTCGTTCGTAGCAGTGTGTATGGTGATTTTGTTTTTCGTTACTTCAGCAGATTCAGGTTCGCTAGTATTGGATATGCTGGCTTCAGGTGGTCGCACCGATACACCACTATGGCAGCGTGTTTTTTGGGCATCCTCCACAGGAGTGGTGGCCATCACTTTATTAATCAGCGGAGGCTTACCAGCCTTACAAACCGCATCGATTGCGAGTGCGCTGCCCTTTTCACTGATTTTACTCACCTCCATTTGGGGATTATTCAAGGCGCTACATGTGGATGCCACTAAACGTCAATTAAAATTACAGGGCATGATCCACTATTCACGTCATCAATTAAGGCCTGGGGGATGGCAACGTCGGCTACGCAGCATGATGATGTTTCCGCGTCGTTCCCACGTAAATCGATACATCGACGAAGTGGTCGTGCCTGCACTGGAGGAAGTAGCAGAAGAAATACGCAAGCAAGGCTATATCGCCGAAGTGGAAGTAACGGATGAAAAGTGTTGCAAGCTTGAAGTGATGCACAGTGGAGACGTGAATTTTGTTTATAAAGTAGAGCCTAGGGCTTACATAAGGCCCGACTTTATGACGCCTGATGATTCCGAAGTGCAGGCAGAAAACGAAGAGCCAGAAAAGCGCAAGTATTTTCGTGCTGAGGTGCACTTGATCGAAGGCGGTCAAGATTACGACATTATGGGTTGGCTACGTGAAGAGGTCATAGAAGATATTCTCGATCAGTACGAGCAGCACATGCATTTTTTACATGTTATGCGCTAATTGCCCCTTAAAAGCTCCAACTACCAGCTGGAGCTTTTAAACATACATATCCCATCCGGTATTAAGTAACCCAACTGGCTTCTCGCTTGCTTTGCGATGCGCCACTTGCAGCAATTTGCGTTGGGTTCACTTCCACGTAATTAGCGGCATCAGTGATGTATTCAGGGTGCCCGTATTCTCGCAACAAACGTTTTAAACGGCGCACTAAAATTTTATCCGCCACCCCTTCAACAACAGGTATTTTAAGTGCTGCGAGATGTGCCATTATCTGCGGTGTTATGTAAGCACTGGCCGCGCCAGACAACAAATAATCTAACGCATTAGGCTCCACACCCATCTCTTGCGCCTTGGATTTATCACTGCCGCGCAAAAATACACGGCGGAAATACACTTTTGAAAAACTGGTTTCTACTTGGTTATAAATACGGCTCGTAATGCGTCTATCTTGTGGCCTGTAAGCGCTCATTGTGGAGCGAACCAAAGCACCACAAGTTTCTTCATCGTAGCCATCACGCAGAGTACCAGCATAAGTAATCATGTGGTTAAAAATACTGTGAGGCGTATTTGGCAACAAGTCTTCTGGCAGGCCTAACAAATAGCTTTGGTACCTACATAATTCAACCGTGCCTTGTTGGCGTTCATTAAAATGCTCTCCACCTGAAGCCACCACCTCAAAGGCATTAATGAAGGCAGCTATCATACCAGCAGGCATTTGATCTACTTGTGGAATAGGAATGCCATAGGTGGGGTAATCCCAACTTTTTGAACGTGTCAGCAGGTTAAAGCGCACAACAGAGTGCATTAATCGCACCATGCCAGCTGCCATAAAGGCGCCGCCTGTTCGATCCAATGCCCCCGGCAAGGTCGCTGCAGTAAAAAAACTGGCGGTTTCATTAATACGTTGCTTGCCAGACCCTTTGCGCGACAGCGCACCGGTTAGCGCCATAGGCATACCCGAGTATTTATTCATGAACGTAGCAATAAAAGCACCTCGAATAGAAAAAGGCGCTAGCAACGACATGAATACGCGGCCTACCCTTGCTCCCCTTTTTACTAACTCGATATCAATCCAATCAGGTACCGTTTCGAGTGCCTGCATAAAATCATACAATTCTTCGGGCGCATTAGGCACCGCATCAATCCCTTTAGCCCAAGCCTCATGCAGCATATGTATTAAATCTTTCATACGGTAACCACGGCGCATAAGCGCTACGTAGCGATCACTCACCGTATCACCCAGTAAAGTATAAAGCCGAGCACGTTCAACACGTTCAGCATCGGCTAACAAGGCAGCGCGATAACGCTTAGCGTAGGAATGCGGCAACAACGTTTTCACATCCGGCTCAATACAAAAGCGTTCTGGGGTTAGCGAGAAATCAACATTCCCATATAACTCAGGAATTAACGTTTTTTGTGCTAACACTTGTTGTTGTAATTGTTCTAGTGACAGCGCCATGGTGCTACCCTCTTAATGGTTGAATAATCAGCATTCAGCGCCCTGCCGCTATTGTCAACACCGTAACAACATCACAGCCGCACAAAACTGACACCATTGCGCCATAAAAAATTATTTCACCAAGCTGTATTTTTTGTTGTGCGTGATTTTATAGGCGAGTAAATTAGAGCTGAGCTCCCTCACAAAGCAGCCACTTAGGGGTGATGAATGCTTAATAACAACAAAAAAAGGTTGGCAGCTTTTTTCGCCACAGCTGGGATACTAACTTCTCCTTCAGTAAAAGCAGATGAGCTTTCCTGCCGTTGGGAAGACAGTGGTTTTAAAGCATCAAAACTATTGATCAATGTTGATGACAAAGGAGTTTCATACCCTGACCATTACATTATCGAAAAACAATTTGATGCTGCCCTGCAAGGTGGCAAAATTCTCATTGAGCCCTCTGTACAGGTATATTACGCGTCACATTTTGACCAAAGTGGCGCCATTACTGTACCTAGGCTTTCCTTTAATCTTTCAGCCAATATTTTATCGGCACTTCGCCAAAGTAAGGTAGAGCACCTGCCCAACCAAAGCATCAAAAGCTCTGACTATGCGCTGGTAGTGCAATTAGAAGAACTAGCAGAAAATGGGACTACTATTGTGCATGAGGCGTGGGGTGAACGCCTAGGCAAACTAGAAGCATTCAGCGCTGACGATATTTCTTCTAGTGGGTTAATGACAGAAGTAGATGCGTTAAACAACCCGACCAGCCAGTATTTTATTCGCGTAAAACTAGCTTCTCTCAACGATGAAGAAGTGATGTATCAGCTCCAGTGGTTCCAGCTACCCACTGAAAAAATTTATGGCCACGACAGCTCAAAACGCAAAGGCGATGCGGTAGTTATACGAAAAAAACACAAACTGCTTACTTCCAATAAATTCAAAAAATCATTGGCCAAATTCAACGAGAGCGACAAAACCGAATGGGTTAAAAGAGGTGTTTACTGCGAAAAAACCGAACAAATATTAGAGGATTGTTACCTCACCACAGCCACAGTGCACTGTGTAGGTTTAACTGACAATTGCTGGGAGCTAGAACAACTACGCCGTTTTAGAGATAGATTTAAAACTCGCGGTGAGTATGAACATTATTTAGTGGAGCAATACTACATAACAGCACCGCATTTAGTGAGTAAAATTAATTCACTTAACAATGCGAAAAGTATTTGGCTTAACACTTGGCTACTACATATAGTGCCAGCCGCCTTAGCAGCGCAGTTAAGGTTAGATAACGTGGTGTATGCACTGTATCAACGCATGGCAACAAGGTTAGCGCGCATCGCGGGTGAATAAACACAGGCCATGTTCGCCTTTTATGCGCACCACGCAGAAAACGCAATTCAAGCCCTGAATACGTATTCAGGGCAAATTCATTTGTTTTTAGCACTTTGCAGCGCATTCGCGAGCGCTGTTTGTAAGGAGCCCTCTTTATAAGTAGGAGTGGGTTTTACACTGATTTTTTTCAATTCTTCCCAAGTACTAATACCCCTCTCTTCGTACAAAGGTTTCAGCACCTGGCGCGATAAATCAATTACCGTTTGCACATCTCCCAAGGCGGAGTGGGCCCCACGATCGGGTAAACCGTAGCACTTACGCAAGGATTGCAACCTAAAGTTTCCTGTGGGAGACAAACGTATTAAGCCTCGAGTAAGCCTTAAAAAACAAATACCACGGTTTAACTTCAAGTGCTTCAGCCCTAATCGTTTCCATTCCGGCACGAGCACTTTATCCCAATCAAATTTCAAATTATAAGCACACACAGGGCGTACGCCTGCATATTCAGCAAATGCTTCATGCACCGCAGATGGGTTGCCTCCCCGTGCTGCCAAAAACTCACGGGTATAACCATGAATGTTAAAAGCATCTTCTGGCATATCCACATTGTGGTTAAGTAATTGGCAAAATGGCTCACCCACGGCTTCCCAACCACGCATGCGTTGCGCGCCAATTTCAACAGTGAACACGGGCGCCGTTAAACCCGTTGTTTCTGTATCAATAATTACCCATTCAAAATCTTCAAAACGATTCATAATCAGTACTTAATTAAACTTATTCACTGCAATATACGCCTCCAGTGAACGTATTGCATTGACGACCTTAACATCTAATCTTGCTGAATACTTGCCAGGCCGAGCGCATGCTGCAAGCAGATGACGCTATGATTGTTAAGCCTGATCTCTATATACTAAATAAGCGCTGCTTAATGGAACACTCTCGCTTACTTTTTGTTAAAGAAAGGATTTTTTGTGCATTCGTCCCTAAACCATACATCCCCCTCCCCCGCTAAAACCAACTGGAAAATCATCGCAGGGCTGTGGCCTTATCTAGCAGAATTTAAAGGCCGTGTAGTGTTGGCTCTTAGCATGCTCGTGCTTGCCAAAGTAGCCACAGTGGCCACGCCCATTGCGCTGAAATACATTGTGGACTACCTAGACCTCCACCGCGGCACCGACATGCTGTTATGGGTTCCGCTAATACTCGTGGGAACGTATGGCGCTTTGCGCTTTAGCAGCACCCTGTTCAGTGAGCTGCGTGACGCTATTTTTGCTCGCGTAGCAGAGCGTGCAATGCGTAATGTTTCGCTACGCGTGTTTCGTCATTTGCACAATCGAGAACTGGCTTTCCATTTAGACCGCAAAACAGGCGGCCTAGCGCGTGATATTGAACGGGGCACACGCGGCATTAGCTTCCTCCTGCGCTTCACCTTATTTAATATTGTTCCCACTTTGTTGGAAATTCTTATGGTCACCACAATCTTGTTGGTAGCCTTCAATGTGAGCTATGTGGTGGCCATACTGCTGTCTATCGCAGCCTATGTTGTCTTCTCTATTCGTGTAACGGAATGGCGCACCGGTTTCGTGCGTGAGGCTAATCAGCGTGATAATGAATCTAACACCCGCGCCATAGATAGTTTGCTTAATTATGAAACCGTTAAGTACTTCAACAACGAGCGCTTTGAAGCTGAGCAATACGACGCAGGCTTGGATTTATGGGAGCAAGCACGGTTAAAAAATCGTCTCTCCATGGCTGTACTCAACACAGGCCAAGCCTTCATTATTGGCGTTTCACTGATTGTTATCATGACCATGGCTGTACGTGAAGTGGCGAGTGGCCAAATGACACTTGGTGATTTCACCATGGTGAACGCTTACCTTATTCAGTTATTTGTACCCCTAAATGCCTTAGGGTTTGTTTATCGAGAAATTCGTCAATCCTTAGTAAATGTAGAACGCCTCTTTGCGCTGTTGCTGGAGGCGCCTACCATTGAAGATGCCCCCACCGCTAAACCATTAACGGTTCATCAAGGTGAAATCGTGTTTGACGATGTTCACTTTAACTACCACTCTGACCGCCCTATTTTGCAAGGCGTAAGCTTCGTTATCCCAGCGGGGCACACCGTGGCGGTGGTGGGAGCTAGCGGCGCGGGTAAATCCACATTGGCGCGGCTGCTGTTTCGTTTCTTCGATGTAAACAACGGCAGCATCAAAATTGATGGGCAAGATGTACGCCACATAACCCAAGACAGTTTACGCACTGCCATTGGTGTGGTGCCGCAAGACACCGTGCTTTTCAACGACAGCATCTACAACAACTTGGCTTACGGCCGTCCTAGCGCTAGCGAAGAAGAGGTTCATAAGGCAGCTCGCCAAGCCAACCTAGATAGTTTTATCCAGAGTTTACCCAATGGTTACAACACAAAAGTGGGCGAACGAGGCCTAAAGCTCTCTGGAGGCGAGAAACAACGAGTGGCCATTGCCAGGGTACTGCTTAAAAACCCGCCGCTACTCATTCTCGATGAAGCCACATCTTCTTTGGATTCTATTTCTGAACAAGTGATTCTAGATGCCTTGAACGAAGTAAGGCGCCAACGTACCACCCTTGTTATTGCCCATCGCTTATCCACCATCAGTGATGCGGACAACATTTTAGTTATGGAGCAAGGTGAGATTGTTGAAAGTGGACGCCACCACGACTTATTGGAAAAAAACGGCTACTACGCGAGGCTATGGCAACAACAGCAACATCATCAAGGCGAGCATGAAAATGTATAACTCATTAGCGATGTTTTGCTGCCGGTGCTTTGCGGCATCTCCTTAATGAAGCATGAGCGAAAGCTTTGGTAGTACCACATAAAGAGCATAAAAACTTCGCTTTTGTGCTATGATTTTCGCTTTAAATCATTGCCATACATCCCTTTTGCTACGGCATTTTTTTATGTTTAAACACGAAAGTTTAGCCCGTAACTTATTTTCCATGACGTGGCCTATGCTGCTTGGCGTCATAGCGATTATGAGTTTCCAGCTCGTAGACAGTTTTTTTATTAGCTTGCTCGGCACCGACCCTATGGCCGCTATGGGTTTTACCATGCCCATCACCCAGCTCATGATTGGTATGCAGGTAGGTATCGGAATTGCGGCCACTGCGCTTATTTCACGCGCTTTAGGTGCTGAAAAAACAGCCAAAGCCAAACGCTTAAGTGGTTTGGTTTTGCTAGTTGGCACCATTACCATGGCCTTCATTTCGGTGTTAGTGCTCTTGCTAAAGCAGCCCATTCTAGCGGCCATGAAAGCTGACAGTAGTTTATTTGTGTATACCGACAGCTATTGGCTCCCTTGGCTTATCAGCAGTTGGGCTTATTCTATTTTATATTTCGGTATCAGTTTGTTTCGAGCCTATGGTGACACCAAATTACCAGGGCTTCTTATGGTGGGCACTAGCCTGTTAAACATGGCGCTCGACCCACTATTTATTTTTGTATTTGATTTCGGCTTACCCGGTGCTGCCTATGCCACCATCGTGGCTTGCTTAGTGGGTGGTGCACTACTATTTACTCGCCTGCATAATCGCCAGTGGGTGCGTTTTGATATTTCTATTACAGACACCCTCAGTGCCTTACGCAACCTAGCCGCCATCAGTTTACCAGCCATGTTAAGCCAACTAATGCCAGGCATAGCTGCACTGCTTGCCACTCGAATTGTGGCGGGGTTCGGTTCTGCCGCTGTTGCTGCCTGGGCGCTGGGCACACGTTTAGAAACTTTCTCCATTGTTGTGGTGTTAGCTTTCACCATGTCGGTGCCTCCCATGCTTGCACACATGCTTGGCGCCAAGAGGCTAACTCAAATTGATGAATTGGTGACATTAGCCACTAAATTCATTCTCATTTTTCAAACTGTGGTGGCAGGCGTATGGCTAATCTTGCAACCGTGGCTAGTTAGCACTCTTACGCAAGATCCTGAAACAGCTACCTATTTGGCCAACTATATGCTCTGGGTGCCTATTAGTTACAGTGCCATCGGTGTTTGCATCTTAATGGTCTCAGTGTGTAACGCTTTGGGCTTGCCCATGCGCGCTGTGGTAATTTCCGTACTGAGGTTGTTTGCTTTCTACCTGCCCGCCGTGGCGATAGGCGCTTATTTCGCTCATATGGATGGCGTGTACTATGGTGTGCTAGTGGGTAACGCCGCAGCAGGTTTATGTGGGTGGTGGTTATACCGCCGTGGTTTACAGCGGCTAGCCACACAAATACAACCCAGCACCGTGCTCTAGCAGCCAAACACTGCTATGTTGGCATGGTGTAGCGGCTCAATAGGCCCTAAATTTTCATACAACAATATACAAAAGGTAACTTTATGAAACGTATTATCACCCTCTTCGCTTTAGCTTCTTCCTTAGTTTTTTCTGGTGCCTTATTAGCTGACGATCATGCAGATCGCCCAGATCATTTTGAAGGTTTACCCGCGGCGAACATTAGTGTGGCATTAGAAAACTTAGCAGAATACAACGAAAAACTCGCCGCGCTGCTCGAAGGGCCTCTCGACGCCAAAGATATGGCTCAGGTTCACATTCTCTCTTATACATTAGAAAATGCACTAGAGCGTATTTTAGAAGATGTGGAAGATATCGCTGAAACCCTTGAAGAAGTGCACGTGGCTTCCGAAACGATGGACCGTGAAACTGTGCAAAAGCGTGGCAAAGTGTATCTTGACGCTTCACAAGCTTTAGTTAAATAACAAAACACCTTAGCACAAGAAAGCCGCATCCTTTGGTGCGGCTTTTTAAATGCTCTTACTTAATTGCTACGCCTGAAGCACTTCATATATAACGCCCACTAATAAATGCTGATTCAGCTCTAAGCGTCTTAATAGCCGAGGGCGTTGCTATCGCCTCTTTTGCGTGTTCAGTCACAATCACTGCTGATTTTAAAGCTGCTAGCTTCAATTGCTCATCACCAAGAGAACTGAGTGTGGCCAACCCTTTTAATACTCGTGTCACCACTTCAATGGTTCCGGCACCATCACGTGCCATGGCACTAAAGGCATCTTCAAAAAGATCTGTTAAGAGAAGCCTCGGTACGGCAACGCGGTCGTAATCAACGGTTGGCTCATCCTGCTCTGAGGCCTTCTGTGTGTAACGAGTAAACAAGCGAACAAATATACCTACTATTTCAATGGCCGTTCCAGGGTCATTCACAGCGGGAGATAAAGCACGGCTAGCAATTTCAGATAATGTAATAAGGCCGAACCGAGGATCATCATCAAAAGTACGATTGCTACCGATAATAAAAGCATTCATTATCGATTCAGTGTCAGACGTGGTGGCTGTTTCTTCTCGGTCTGCTTGTATATAAGCCAAAGGCCGAGTGGGCGTAACAAACGTTCCCGGTAATGTGACCACCAACACCCTCACCCCGGTATTTTTTGCGGCCGCCTGTAACACTCCCATGTCAATTCGCTGAATATAACCAATGGTAGCGGCAAACACAGGCACACCTTCTATTTTATTGTCCCACTCAATTCCGCCTAGAAAAGGTTTCTCACTCCGTCGTTGCAATGCCGCCGAAGTGGCCTTCTCCACTTTTTCAATGGTTGTGCTAAGCCGCCCAAGCCGAGCAATGGCATCCACCCACCTAATGAAGCCAATAATAACCAACGCAAACACTACAATAGTGATTATAAAAAGTATGAACCGACCACCTACTCCATAATAGCCACCCATCAAGGCAAGTTGAGCGACGATGCTAAAAATGAATGCACCAATAAACGTGGATAAAGCATTTTGTGACACATCGTCAGACACTACTAAGGTGAAAGCCCTTGGTGTGGCTGAATTACTAGCTGATTGATACGCGGCAAGCATAGAGCCCACTGCGAATACCGCCATCACCAACATGCTAGATGAGATCACCTTAAGCAGCATCTCTATTGATTCAACCTCTACTTCTGGCGCCTGTTGAAGTAGTTCAAATTGATCTGCCCAGTGGGCAATAAAAGCAACAGCAATGGATAAAAGACAAACTACTAGCGGCTTCACCCATAGCTTCTCGCCTATTCGGTTAAATATAAATCTGAGCTTATCCTTCATGCTTTACCCCACTTTTTGATAAATGAGCGGTAACGCTACCAATTAGCCTCATCCACGTGGTGGTAGGTAACCCAACGTAAAGCGCATTCATAATGCACTTTAGGCTATTCAAACTTTAAAATTTAGTTTTTATTCTTCGGCTTAAGCTTTTTCGTATAATTTACTACGCGGCACTCTAGCAACCTTTCTGTTTGGATGAGCTTAGCGAATACGAGCACGAAGCAGCCCCACCACACTTCTTATACAGCAGTATTGAAAAGGTAGCACCTTGCGCAAGGTTCCTATGAGGCGCCAATCAATATAAGCGTAAAGCCCAACTTATTGAGCGGAGAATTTATTGGTACCTTTTCATCCCACGGTTTAGAAACAGCAGTCCTTTCACCAACTCCGCCTCATTGCTTCAGAAAGTTTTTGTTATCCAATAAAAAAAGCCGTTTCAGAACGAAACGGCTTTCTCTTTTCTCACTAAGTTACCTAATGCAGGCTAGCTTAACCCACCACAATAAAACGGTCGGTATCGTCTATATAGTCTTTTTCGCCAATGCTCGCGGCATGGGCGCCAAACGGCATTTGCGCGCTTAGCTGCCAGCTAGCGGGAACTGGGTAAGCTGCTTTTACCGCTTCATCAATCACAGGATTATAATGCTGCAAACTCGCGCCAATATTTTTATTCGCCAGCGCCGTCCATACAGCAAATTGCGCCATACCGGCAGAATTTGCAGAGAACTCGGGGAATTTATCAGCGTAAAGAGCAAAGCGCTCTTGCAAGCCTTTAATTACCGTTTGGTCTTCATAAAACAGAATGGTGCCAGCTCCTGCAGCAAAGCCAGCTAGTTTTTGTTCTGTTTCGGCAAACGCGTCAGCCGGCACGAGTGGGCGCAGTGCATCTGCCACTAAGCCATTCCAAAACTGCACGCTTTCATCACCAAACAAAATTAGCGCACGGGAGCTTTGCGAGTTAAAAGCAGAAGGGGATTCTTTGATAGCCTCTTTAATCAATGTTTCCACTTCTTCGCGGCTAACAGGCAAGTCATTTCCTAAGGCGTATTGAGTACGACGCTTTCTATAAGCAGACAATAAAGCCACAACAGTCTCCTCTGATAATAAAAATTAACGCGTATATTACCAGAACCTCAAATAATAAAAATAAAGCTAACACTATCAATGTAATAGTTATAAAAAAAGGGCGTTGCACACATGTACGCAACGCCCTTTCATATATTGCACTTTAGCTTTATCTAAAGGTTTCACCTTTAGCAGCCATATCACGCAATAATTGCGGTGGATTGAAGCGTTCACCATATTGCTCGGCTAGTGCTTCAGCGCGCTTCACAAAGCCCGCAATACCGCCTTCGTACTGGTTTACAAACTGCAGCACACCACCGGTGAGTGCTGGAAACCCAATACCGAAAATAGAACCAATGTTAGCGTCGGCCACGGATTCAATGACTTTTTCGTCATAGCACTTCACCGCTTCAATAGCCTCTACAAACATTAAGCGATCTTGAATGTCTTGGAAGGGGATTTCTTTATCACCACCAAAGGCATCCTTAAGGCCCGGCCACAAACCGGAGCGTCGGCCATCTTTGTATTCATAGAACCCTTGGCCTTTCGCACGGCCTGGGCGGCCAAACTCCTCCACCATTTTGCGCATTACTTTTTCCACTGGTAACACAGGTGGCGCTTCTTCGCCTGCAGCCAATGCATCGTTGCGTGCAGCCTCGATAATTCGCAGTCCAGTTTCCATGCTAATTTCATCAGCAAGCGTTAGCGTACCCACAGGGTAACCCGCTTGTTGCGCCGCTTGTTCTACCGAAACAGGGCTGACACCTTCTGCGATCATGGTTAACCCTTCACTAGAGAAAGTACTGATCACTCGTGTGGTAAAGAAACCACGGGAATCGTTTACAACAATAGGTGTTTTGCGAATTTGTAAGCAATAGTCGTACACTTTAGCGAGAGTTTCATCACTGGTGTTTTCACCTTTGATAATCTCCACTAGCGGCATCTTTTCAGCGGGGCTGAAGAAGTGAATACCAATGAAGTTTTCTTGCTTCTCAACACCTTTTGCCAATTGTGTAATCGGTAAAGAAGAAGTGTTAGAACCAAGCACAGCATCTGCATTCACTACGTCTTCAATTTCTTGGAACACTTTGTGCTTCAGCTTGGTATCTTCAAATACTGCTTCCACAACAAAATCTACACCGGCGAAATCTTCAGCTTTATCTGTCGGGGTAATACGAGCCAATATTTCGTCTGCTTTTTCCTGCGTCATACGCCCGCGAGACACCTGCTTTTTAAGAAGATTTTCAGAGTAAGCCTTACCCTTCTGCGCACCTTCTAAGCTAATGTCCTTCAGCACCACTTGCGCACCAGAGCGGGCGGTAGCATAAGCGATGCCTGCACCCATCATGCCTGCACCAATGATGCCCACTTTTTCTGCCTTAAACTTAGCTACCTCTTTCGGGCGGCTCTCACCACCGTTAATGGCTTGCAAATTAAAGAAGAAAGCAGTGATCATGTTTTTGGCTACTTGGCTTGTGGCCACGTGGCCAAAATAACGCCCCTCGATCACTTGTGCTTGTTCGAAGTCTACTTGTGCACCTTCCACTGCTGCTGACATAGCAGCAATAGGCGCAGGGTATTTTGCCCCTTTCAATTGCTTACGTAAGTTAGCGGGGAATGCTGGCAAATTCATTGCAAAAGCAGGTGTTTTGGGGTCTCCGCCAGGGATTTTAAAGCCTTTTTTATCCCATGGTTGCTGTGCTTTTGGATTTTCTTTGATCCATGCTTTTGCTGCAGGAACCAATTCTTCAACGCTGTCCACCAGCGCATCAATTAAACCGATAGACTGTGCCTTCTCAGCTTTCATACGCTGGCCTTTTAGAATCACATTCATTAATGCGTTCTGAATACCAAGCATACGTGTAGTACGCACCACACCGCCGGCGCCCGGTAATAGGCCAAGGGTAACTTCAGGCAAGCCAAAAACAGCGTTAGTGCCTTTTACAGCGATACGGTGATGACACGCTAACGCGATTTCCAAACCACCGCCTAGTGCCGTGCCGTTAAGTGCCGCCACTACGGGTTTGCCGAGCGTTTCTAGCACACGTAATTGACGCTTAAGTTCTGTCACCCCAGCAATAAACTCGGGAGCATCTTCTTTACGAGCTTTCAAAATATCGCGCAAATCACCGCCAGCAAAAAACGTGCTTTTAGCAGAGGTGATTACCACACCAGCAATATCATCTTTTTCTTCTTCTAAACGCGCTACTGTTTCTCCCATTGAACGCGCATACAGTTCGTTCATGGTATTAGCAGATTGAGTAGGATCGTCTAAAATAAGCGTTACAATGTTGTTATCGTCTTTTTCCCAACGAATTGAGCTTTGTTCTGTCATTCTTTTTCTCCAATAGGCGGTTATAGGCGCTCGATAATGGTGGCAATTCCCATACCACCGCCAACACATAGGGTGCATAGTGCATAGCGACCATTACGGCGCTCTAGCTCATCGAGGGCGGTACCTAAGATCATGGCACCGGTTGCACCTAGTGGATGCCCCATAGCAATGGAACCACCGTTAACGTTTACTTTTTCGTGTGGCACATTCATTTCGCGCATAAAACGCATCACCACAGAAGCAAACGCTTCATTCACTTCAAACAAATCAATATCGTCAACGGTTAATCCTGCTGTAGCTAACACTTTACGCGCAGAAGGCCCTGGGCCGGTTAGCATAATGGTAGGGTCGGCACCACTAATGGCTGTGGCCACAACACGGCCACGAGGAGTCATATTGAAATCTTTACCCACTTGCTCATTGCCTAGTACTACTAGTGCTGCACCATCGACAATGCCAGAGGAGTTGCCCGCGTGATGAACGTGGTTAATTTTTTCAACCCAGTGGTATTCTTGTAAAGCCACTGCATCAAAACCGCCCATTTCACCCATCATGGCAAAAGAAGGGTTTAAGGTTGATAGAGATTCAGCTGTGGTACCAGGGCGCATGTGTTCATCGTGGTCTAGCACTACCACACCATTAAGGTCTTTAACTGGCACCACTGATTTGCTGAAATAGCCGTTTTCCCATGCTTTAGCAGCACGTGCTTGCGATTCAGCGGCAAAATTATCCACATCTTCACGGCTAAAGCCTTCGATAGTAGCAATTAAATCAGCACCGATACCTTGTGGAACAAAGCTAGTATTGTAGTTTGTCATTGGGTCCATCGCCCAAGCACCACCGTCATGGCCCATGGGTACACGGCTCATGGATTCAACACCACCGGCTAGAATAAGCTTATCCCAACCTGAAGCCACCTTTTGTGCGCCGGTATTCACGGCTTCTAAACCAGACGCGCAGAAACGGTTTAACTGATAACCCGCGACAGTGTGTGGAAGGCCAGCTGCTAATGCTGCGGTTTTGGCAATACAAGCACCCTGATCACCTATGGGAGTAACAACCCCTAACAACACGTCATCAATGTGATTCGTGTCGAGATCAGGAAAACGTGCACGGACTTCGTCGATTAAACCCACCACCAAATCAACGGGTTTGACAGTGTTTAAACTGCCTTCTTTGCGGCCGCGCCCGCGAGGGGTACGGATAGCATCATAAATATAGGCTTCGGTCATAAAACAGGTCCTCTTTTTTTCCTGTGTTTATCATTGTTATTAAGTAGTGCAGTGTAAAACATACAACACATACCAAGCAAACGCTTGGTACATTGAGGGATTTTTACCAGAACTGCAAGGACTGTGCAGTCACAAAAGAAAGAAAAATATGCCACACGCTTGTTAGTTTGCATTACCATAGCGAAACGTTAGTGTATGCCCTCTCATTTTGGCTGGAGTATTGTATGAAGCCCTTAGATTTTTCCACATCCTTACTTGCTACCTTTAGCACAGGTAACCGCGGTATTGGCAGTATGCGCCGTGTAAATACCCCCGCAGAACCTTTAGAACTCTATGATATTGAGGTTAGCCCGTACTGCCGCATCGTTCGAGAAACACTAACGGCCTTAGATTTAGACGTCATTATTTATCCCTGCCCCAAAGGAGGGAAACGCTTCCGTGGCATGTTGGAGAGCGTTGGCGGTAAACAGCAGTTCCCCTATTTGTATGATGCCAACACAGATACCGGCCTCTATGAATCCGCTGATATCATCAGATACTTGCACGACACCTATGGCAACACTAAAGCACCTGCCAATTGGCGCTTAAAAGGCATACAAACCGCCAGTGCTTATATTGCTTCAGGTTTACGCTATGGCAAAGGTATGCATGCCAAAGATGGAGGTAAAAACGAGCAGGCGCTTATTCTTTATAGCTTTGAATCTAGCCCTTATGCACGGCCTGTAAGAGAATTGCTGTGTGAGTTAGAGCTGCACTATGAAGTAAAACAAATGGGCCGCACCGAACGAGTAGATTGGCTTCTACCTGCCCTGCGCAAACGTTTTGCGCCCGATTACAAACCTACACAACGCAACCGTGTTGAATTGCTAGAGCGTGCAGGCCGTGTAGCAGTCCCTTATTTAATCGACCCCAATACAGGGGCTGAATTATTTGAAAGCACTGAAATTATTGCTTACTTAAAACGCACTTACGGCGCAAACGCTTAACCAGCACTCAAAAAAGAAGAGAGCATTAGCTCTCTTCGTCTTCATCTTCATCGCGATACAGTTTCACAATAGGAATGCCTTCCTCGTCGAACTCTACTTCAATTTCTGGCTTCTTCTCGGTGGCTGCATCGCTTTTTGCTTCAATATTATCGCTTTCTGGCGTAGCAGATGGCTCTTGTTCTTCCAGTTCATCCTCATCACTACTGTCTTCGATCACAGCTTCCGCATCGATAACCAGCATTTCCATTTTATCAGCGAGGTCCCATTCTGCGGGTTCGCCGGTAGCATGCTCTTCGTATTCTTCGTTACGTGGGTCTAGCTCAACAATAACGGGGGACGAAGCGGGCGACACCACAGCAAACTCCACCTGATCTTCCAAGGGGACTTCATCACCCTCACGAAAGATAAATTGAACCGCTACACTCCCTATTAGCATCGTGGCTGCGATGAAAAGAAAAAGAGCAGATTCATCGAATACACCCATGAAATAAGCGCCCAACAATGGGCCTAACATAGTCCCAACACCATAAATACGCAGCAGCGCCGCTGAAGCCGCTACTAATTGGTCGTTAGGGAGTTGGTCGTTTGCTAAGGCGATACCCACGGGATACATACTGCTTGAAAAAGCATAAAAAGCACCACTTAGGGCAAACATCAACCATATAGACTGGCTTGAAAAACTCGCCACTCCAGTGGCTGCCACCGCCCCTAATGTAAGCAGTGTTACTAATACAGGAATGCGGCCAATGCGATCGGATAGCCACCCAGCTGGCCACTGCAGCACAATAGCACACGCCACACTGACCCCCATATAAATAGAGAGCATCCCCACCTCTAAGCCTATGCGTAGTGCATAAATAGGCCCAAGTGAGACAAAACCACCAAGCGCCACCCCTGCCACAAACACACCTGTCACCCCAGCAGGGGCTTGGGATAGCAAGCGTTTTGTGCCCAAAAACTCAGTGGGGGTAGGCGCTGTGGGAATCAAACTACGCGTGAGTGCCAACGGCACGAGGGAAAGCACTAATAAAATAGCAACGAGTGAAAACATGGCATAGCCCATTGGATCGCCTAACCCCACAAGCACTTGGCCTAAGGCTGAAGCGATATAGAGCACAATAGTGTAGAAGCCTAGAATGGTTCCTCGTGTTTCATTGGTGGCACGGTCGTTAATCCAACTTTCCGTCACCGTTAGTAAGCCGGCGATGCTGAAGCCCACCAAGAATCGCATTAATGCCCAGCTTTCAGGGGTTACCCAAATGGGGTGCAACAAAGTAGCTGCACAAGCGATGGCAGCAAAAGCAGCAAAGGCACGAATATGCCCTACTTCTCGAATAATGCTGACACAAAACGTGGCGCCAACAATAAACCCCAATGAATAAAATGCGAGCACTATCCCCAGTAAGTTCTCAGACACCCCTTCTAAATCTAAGCGCAAAGAAATGAGAGTACCGAGTACTACGTTGCCACCAATAAACAACACTAAGCTTGTAAACAGGGCAATGAGGGAAACTAAAACTAAGCGCATTTGCATTCACCAAGGTAAAATTAAAGGCGTGTAAAGGCTTAGGCAGCCACCTCTTACGGCATAACCCATAAGCTGCGGCTGCTTTTATTAAGGCTGAGTTACCACCAACGAGACAAACTGCTTTGCGCCCATTTATCAATGGTTTTGTCTACAGCGCTTTCCATAGCAAAGCCGAGCCGGTTCACTAGCTTTTGTTTTTGTTGCCAGTTCACCAAATACACATCCACTTGTTCGCATCGCTCTAATAAGTACTCATCACTGGTTTGGATATCGTCCACCAAGCCAAGTTCTTTTGCTTGGGTACCGTACCAATGCTCACCGGTGGCTACTTTGTCTAAATCTAAAGTGCGACGGTTTTCATGTACAAAATCTTTAAAGAGTTGGTGCGTCTCGTCAAGCTCCTGAAGAAACTTCTTGCGCCCCTCATCAGTATTTTCACCGAAGGTGGTTAACGTGCGCTTATATTCACCAGCGGTGAGAATTTCCACATCCACATCGTGTTTTTTCAACAAGCGGTGTACGTTAGGCACCTGCGCCACCACGCCGATAGAACCGAGCACTGCAAACGGTGCAGACAAAATACGGTCGCCAATACAAGCCATCATATAGCCGCCACTTGCAGCCACTTTATCCACAGCCACGGTTAAGCGAAGGCCTGCATCAGCAATACGTTTTAACTGAGATGCTGCCAACCCATAGGAATGCACCAAACCACCAGGGCTTTCTAAACGCAGCAACACTTCATCGCCCTGCTCTGCCACCTGTATAATGGCGCTGATTTCCCTGCGCAATCCTTCCACCGCGCTGGCACGCATATCGCCATCAAAATCGAGTACAAATAAGCGCGGTTTTTGCTTCGCCTCTAAGGCGCCGGCCTTCTTACTGGCTTTGCGTTGCGCTTTTTCTTCTTTTTTCTTTGCTTTAAGTAGCTTTTTGCGGGCTTCATTTGGCAGCAAAGCAAATTGAAGATCCTCTTTTAATGCTTCTAAGGTGCGGTTCAAATGGTTAACACGAATATCACCTTCGTCATCATCATCCTTTTTATTGCGGCTAGCAGCCACAGCGTTGGCGATGCCAGCGAAAATGAATAATGCCGCTAACACAAAAGTAATTGTTTTAGCCAAAAATAGGCCATACTCACTTAATAACGCGATCACTCGCATACTCCCTTGGTGCCATGCTTAGCATGTAGAAATGTTTTTAAAGGCTTCGCACCACCTTAAGGGTGGCGCCTAGAAGAGGGTTTTTAAACAGGCAGTATGTTGCCACAGGCGGGCCAATAATGCACGGCAATACCACTTGCCTGCCATGTCTTTCAATTAGCGGTATTTGCCCGCTTTGCAATCATTTACCCACGTCTCAATCAACGCGCGTGAGATACTCCCAGGGCGTGGTATTTGTGGCAGCTCGGTATAATGCCACCAATTAGCCTCTGCAATTTCCACTTCATCCACCTTGATTTCGCCACCCGCGTATTCGGCATGATAACCAAGCATTAACGCATGAGGAAAAGGCCAAGATTGGCTGGCGTAATAATGTAAATCTCCCAAATGAACGCTCACTTCTTCATACACTTCTCTATGCACCGCCTGCTCTGCACTTTCTCCCGCTTCTATAAAGCCCGCCAAACAACTATAAAAGCGCTCCGGAAAATTTACATTGCGTGCTAACAAAGCCTCTTCCCCTCGAATAACGAGTGTAATAATACAAGGAGAAATACGAGGGTATTGTGTATAGCTGCAGGCGGGGCACGTCATTGCAGAATCATGGGAATGTGCCACTGTTTTAGCACCACAGCGTGAACAAAACTGGTGGTTTGTGTGCCAAACCACTAATTGAGCCGCTCGTCCTGCCATGGCAAACATCTGGGTATCCATTTGGGCTAGCATGGCTCGCAATGGCACAAACTCATAGCCTTCTGGGCATTGATAGTGTTGGTTTACGGGCACAGCAAAACAATGGCGGCCTTCAAAGCGCCCCATATATAAATGAGTAAATGGCTCTAAACCATAGGCAGCAGCATTAAAGTAGGTAGGCAGCCAAGGCTTATCTTGCACATAGCGCACCATGATCTGCCCTTCACGAAAAGCGAACCAAAGCACCTCACCTTCTAACTGTTTCGGTGCTCTAGATAAAATTTCTATTTGTTCATCTTTCGGATCTATCATCATCCTGACTATTTACTCCGCTCGCCAAGGCTAATTAAACATAATGCTATTGCAGGTTGCGCCACAAGGCCGCTCCGGCCACTTTGCTTATGTGATCCAAACGCTCCTCATGCGCTGCCATTTCATCCGCCGTGGCGCGAATAATGGGCAGCGGCGCCCGCTGTGTACTAACTCGCCTTAATGCCTCTACTGTTGCCGTGCCATCTTCGTTTTCTCCGCCCAACGACAGGCGCGTTTGCCCGCCTGTCATGGCCAAATACAGGTCCGCTAAAATCTCAGCATCAAGTAAAGCGCCGTGCAACACACGCTGCGAGTTATCAATACCATAACGGCCGCACAAGGCATCGAGGGTTAAACGTGCTCCTGGGTGCATTTTACGTGCTAACGCCAAGGTATCGAGCACGCCACAAACATCGGCCACTTTCGGATAACCTTGGTCCAACCACATAAACTCGTGATCTATAAACCCCACATCAAAAGGCGCGTTATGAATCACTAATTCTGCCCCTTTGATGTACTCAAGAAAATCTGCAGCTATTTCACTGAACACAGGTTTATCAGCTAAAAACTCAGGGGTAATGCCGTGTACCTGCAAAGCTTCTTCATCAATCTCACGCTCTGGCTGAATATATTGATGGTAATTGTTGCCTGTAAACTTGCGGTCTATTAATTCCACGGCACCAATTTCGATGATGCGATGCCCTGTTTCCGCATCTAAACCTGTGGTTTCTGTATCCAGTACTATTTGACGCATGTTCTTCTCTTTACTGTTGTGTGGCGAGCACTTGATCCGTGCCTTGGTTGGCTAATGCATCTGCTTTTTCATTACCCACATCACCGCTGTGGCCTCTTACCCAGTGCCAAGACACTTGGTGCTGCTGTACTGCTGCATCAAGGCGCCGCCACAAATCTTCGTTCTTAACGGGCTTTTGGGCCGCAGTACGCCAATTTCTTTGTTTCCAATTGTCCATCCACTCAGTGATGCCTTTACGCACATACTGAGAATCAGTATATAAATGCACCTCACAGGGGCGTTTTAGGGTTTCTAATGCTTGGATAGCCGCCATTAGCTCCATTCTATTGTTCGTGGTATCTAGCTCGCCACCACACATTTCTTTTTCGTGCGGCCCATATTTTAACCACACGCCCCAGCCACCAGGCCCTGGGTTGCCACGGCAAGCACCGTCAGTGTAAATAACAACTTTACTCATACTACTCACTTATTGAGATCTTTCTGCTGTGTTGTACTCGCTGTGCGCGCCAAGCTCACTCCAATCATATTAGGAGCCGCTTCTCCTTGCTTTGTGTTGTCACGCAGGGGGCGTATCATAGCGGTTCGCTTACGCGCCACCAAAACATAAAAAGCGCCATATTGAGGCCAGAATTGCGCCCCTAGTTGCTGCCACAACCCTGTACCCAATGTGTTTGGGCCGGCATAGCAAGCGCTTTCCTTGTACGTCACCTCGCAATTTAGCACCTGCAGCCATTCGGCCACTTTGCGAGAACGAATGAAACGCCCCTGCCAAGGTGCAGGCTCAGAACGCGCTTTCCAAAATCTGGCCACGCCGCACAAACTAAAAGGGTTAAAGCCTATCACAATTAAGGTGCCACCGGCTGTTAATGCGCTGACGGCGCGGTGCAATACTTGGTGAGGGTCGTTTTCAAAATCGAGGCTATGGTGCAAGAGAATTAAGTCTAGAGACCGATTTGAAAAGGGTAAATAACAGGGATCTACCTGGGCATCGCCTCCAGGCGCCCTGCTTACCACCCATTGCTGTTGCATCTTTGCCCCTTCAAGCAGTTTGATAGGTTGGCCAACACTCACCTGCAAAGCAGCATCACCCACTATTTTGGGCAGCTGCTGCGCCAGTATTTTTTGCTGTGCAAGCAAAGTTAGCTTACCCTTTCCTTGCAACCATTCACTGACGCTCTGGCGTAAAGCATCCGTATAGCGGTGGGCAGCACTGTTAAAACTTTGCGTGCTTTTCATTTACTCACCTTCATAATGGCGGCATAACGCACGTGCTCAACCATGAGAATAAAACAATGATTCTTCATCCCATTTCCGCCTTTAACGATAATTACATTTGGGCTTTATACGCTGACAATGGCGGCTTACTTATTGTCGACCCAGGTGATGCAAACCCTGTTATCGACTTTATCGAAACCCATGAGCTCACTCTCAAGGGCATTCTCATTACCCACCATCACTTTGATCATATTGGTGGCATTCAACAACTAGTGCAAACCTATGGTGAAATTCCTGTTTATGGCCCAGAAGTGAACGATATTCCTCATTGCACCACTGCCCTCAGTGGTTACGAAATTATCACTGATGGCCCGTTAGGTTTAGAGATTACCGTGCTTCCTGTTCCTGGCCACACGCTAGGCCATATCGCTTACTTTATTGACGATGCCAACACCCGCTTGGGGCCAATATTGTTTTGTGGCGATGCACTATTTTCCTGTGGTTGCGGGCGTATTTTCGAGGGCTCGCCTGACATGATGTGGTCGTCGTTACAAGCTTTGATGGAACTGCCCGATGCTACGCTCGTGTGCCCTGCCCACGAATACACACAAAGCAACGTTGAATTTTGTTTAGCCATCAAACCAGAAGATGAAGCCCTCTTAAGCTACCACCAAGAAGTCCTTCAATTGCGTAAACAAAACAAACCTACTTTGCCTAGCACCCTGGCCTTAGAAAAAAGTACCAGCTTGTTTTTACGGGTTGAGGACCCTACTGTCCAACAATCCATCGCAGATTTTACAAAGGCAGAAAGCAACGATGCGCTAAGCGCCTTCACGGCTTTACGCCAAGCCAAGGATAGTTTTTAGCATAGCCGCAGCTTCTCAGCACCATAAAACATGAAGTAAACCCTATGCTCGGGTATAGTCCGACTTTAACTTTTCAAGGTTGCATTAATGCCTGCACTGCACAGGAAACAAATATGAGACACCCCATAGGTCTTCTTTTTATCTCTACTAGTTTATTTCTGCTTGGCTGCAGTAGTTGGCATGCCGTTGATGATTATGCGCCCATGCCAGCTGCCACAGAAGACAACAAAAACATAGAATCATCGGAACACATTAGCCCCCCCATTTTCAGCCCAGCAAAGGCTACCGAACAAACTGCTAGTAAGCCCACAAAAGGCAAAAACAAACCTCCCAAGGCGGTTACCAATGAGACTATTTGGGCGCGTATCAGTGCCGGTTATCAATTAGGTAACCCACCGCAGAACAGTGCTATAGAACGCTATCGTAACCAATACGTTACACACCCACAGCACACCCAAAACATCCTTCTGCGTGGTGGCCGCTATCTTCACTTTATTGTGGAAGAGCTAGAAAAACGTGATATGCCCTTAGAGTTAGCATTGCTCCCTATGGTGGAAAGCGCTTACGACCCCTTCGTTGTATCGTCAGGTAAGGCGGCGGGACCTTGGCAATTCATCCCTTCCACAGGTAAAGCGTTTGGCTTAACACAAAACGCTTGGCAAGATGATAGACGCGACATCATCGCTTCAACCACTGCTGCACTCGATTACTTAGAGCGCATCGCCAAGCGTTTTGATGGCGACTGGCTTCTTGCCATTGCGGCCTACAATGCCGGCCCTGGTAACGTATCGCGAGCTATTCGACGCAATAAAAGCCAAGGGAAGCCCACCGACTATTGGCACCTCAATATTTCACGTGAAAACGCAGCCTATTTACCTAAGCTGTTTGCCGTGGCCGACATCGTTCGCAATGCCGACAAATACAACCTTGCCCTCCCTCATGTGGCCAACGAACCTTATTTCCAAGTTGTACCTTTGCCAGGCCAGATACAATTACAGCAAGCAGCTGAACTCACAGGGGTGAGCTTAGAAGAAATACAACTGTTAAACGCCGCCTCAAAAGGCAGCTTCACTCCTCCCAATGGACCACACCGCTTATTGGTGCCCGCGGCTAACACATATGCATTTACTCAGCACTTAAAAACCGCTACGTTGTTCACGCCAACTAGTAACAAAACGGCACCTCAAAAGGGCCAATATGTTGTTAGAAGCGGTGATTCACTGAGTGTCATTGCGCAACGCTTCAATACCACAGTGAAAGCGCTACAATTAGCAAACGGTATAGACAGCCACCGCATTCTAGTGGGTCAAGAGCTCGTTATTAGATAAATAGCCTACAACTTTACTGTTTAAAACGGCTATTATTTTATAACAATATACTTAAAATAATTGCTAGAACCCATTGATTAATATGAGGTTAACAGTGAAGTTATTGGTGAATATTACACGCCTTCTGGCGTTTGTTTGTTTTTTCAGTAGCAGCGCCTACCTTCATGCTGCCCCCAAAAATGCCGTCGCCATGTATGGCGAGCCTAAATACAGTAAGGGGTTTAGCCACTTTGAGTATGCTAACCCCCAGGCCCCCAAAGGCGGCCAACTGCGCATGCACACCATTGGCAGCTTCGATAGTTTCAACAGCTTTGTTGCTCGCGGCCAAGCAGCCATCGGCACTCGCTACCTTTACGACACCCTAACCGTAGCGAGCCAAGATGAGCCCTTTACCCAATATGGCTTACTCGCTGAAACCATCGATATCGCAGCCGACCGCAGCTCAGTCACCTACACCCTGCGCCAACAAGCCCGCTTTGCAGACGGCCAACCTGTTACTGCTGAAGATGTGAAGTTCACCTTCGAACTTCTTCTCGAAGAAGGCAGCCCTTTCTATGCATTCTATTACGAAGATGTGGAAAGCGTAGAAGTGTTAGATAAACGCACCGTTAAGTTTTCTTTACAACCTGGCGACAATCGCGAACTGGCTCTCATTATTGGGCAGCTCCCTGTTTTGCCGAAACATTTTTGGCAAGATAAGGATTTCACGCGCAGTGGTCTTACCCCACCTTTAGGTAGCGGCCCCTATCACATTAAAGAGTTTGATGCGGGCAAGCGTGTTACCTACGCCCGCCGAGATGATTACTGGGGTAAAGATCTAGCCGTAAACAAGGGCCACTATAACTTCGATGAAATTCGCTTCATTTATTTCCTCGATGACACCGTGTCACTCGAAGCATTCAAGGGTGGCCATTATGATGTACGCATTGAAAATGTTGCTAGCAATTGGGCTAATGCGTATGAAGGCCCTGCTTTACGCCGTGGCGACATTCATCTCGACACCATCAAACATCGCTTGCCCGCGGGCATGCAAGGCTTCGCCTATAATTTACGCCGCGACTTATTCCAAGACCCAGTGCTACGTAAGGCACTGAGTTACGCGTTTGATTTTGAGTGGACAAACAAAAACCTGTTTCATGGCCAGTATCGTCGTACACACAGTTTTTTTGAAAACTCTGAACTCGCAGCACAAGGGCTTCCTAGCACCGCCGAACTGGCTTTGCTTAACCCACTCAAAGAACAGCTACCCAAAGAAGTGTTTACCACTGCTTATGCCCCCCCTAGCAGCGATGGCAGTGGCCGCCCACGCGAAAACTTACTCGCAGCTCAAAACATGCTGAAAGAAGCGGGGTATACATTAAAAGGTAAGCAGCTCTTTAACCCAAGCGGGCAACCCGTTACCTTTGAAATTCTATTAAACAGTGCTGCTTGGGATCGCATCACCTTGCCCTTTGTGCGTAATCTAAAAATGCTTGGCGTTGAGGCGAATGTACGCCGCATTGATGTATCCCAATACGAAGAACGCTTGCGCCAATTTGATTTTGATATGGTAGTGCAAGTTTTCCCTCAATCTAATTCACCCGGCAATGAGCAGCGTGACTTCTGGCACTCTAGCGCTGCTGATAGAAATGATTCGCGCAACATCATCGGCATTAAAAACCCAGCCATTGATAAGCTCGTAGAAGCAGTGATACGTGCCCAAGACCGTGATGCGCTCATAGCAAGCACTCGCGCCTTAGATAGAGCCTTGCAATGGAATCACTATGTAATCCCCAACTGGTATCTGGACCGCTACCGTGTGGCCCGTTGGCAGCACATTAAATTCCCAGACCGCCACGCAGATTACGGTTTGGCCCTTGATACTTGGTGGTCTGATAAAGAGAAATAACTCATGGGTGCTTATGTTCTCCGCCGCTTACTATTGATTATCCCTACTCTACTAGGCATTTTGCTGCTCAACTTTGCCATCGTACAAGCGGCGCCAGGTGGCCCTGTTGAGCGCATGGTGGCGCAGCTCAAAAGCGGCGCCCACCAGCAGCAAGGTGGGGCTGATAGCCAATTTGCCAGTGCCCGTGTGGATGTAATGCACAGCTCCGGCAACGATTACCGCGGCTCTCGTGGCTTACCCGAAGAGCTAATCCAACGTATTGAAAGCATGTATGGGTTCGATAAACCAGCCCACGAGCGGTTTTGGCTTATGGTGAAAAATTACCTAACGTTCGATTTAGGTGAATCCTATTACCGCGAACGTAGCGTCAGCGGCCTTATTATTGACCGTTTACCTGTCTCCATTTCCCTTGGGCTATGGAGCACGCTCATCACCTATCTTATTTCCATTCCCTTAGGCATTCGCAAAGCTATTCGCCATGGCACACCCTTCGATGTATGGACAAGTAGCGCTATTATCATTGGCTACGCCATTCCTAGTTTTTTGTTCGCTATTCTATTAATCGTGTTGTTAGCAGGCGGCAGTTATTTCGACTGGTTCCCGTTACGTGGGCTTACCTCTGATAACTGGGCTGAATTAAGCCTTGCAGGTAAAATGCTCGATTATGCGTGGCACATCACACTACCCACCATTGCCATTGTTATTGGGAGCTTTGCCACGCTTACCATGCTCACTAAAAACTCATTTATGGATGAAATCGGCAAACAGTATGTACTCACCGCACGCGCTAAGGGGCTCAATGAGCGGCAAGTGCTTTATCGCCATGTGTTTCGCAACGCTATGTTGATCGTTATTGCCGGCTTTCCAGCGGCCTTTATCGGCGTGTTTTTCACTGGGGTACTCCTTATTGAGTACGTATTCTCGCTTGATGGGTTAGGCTTATTAGGCTTTGAGGCTGTTATTCAGCGTGATTACCCCGTGGTGTTTGGTACGCTGTTTGTTTTTACCTTGCTTGGTTTATTATTAAAGCTTGTTTCAGACCTCACCTACATGTGGATTGACCCACGTATAGATTTCGCTAGCCGTCAATAAGAGGAACATCATGTTCACACGCTGCAGCACCGCTTTTCTTCTCGTTAGCCTCTTTTTCTTATCAGCCTGTGCTTCCAAAACACCGCAGATTGCGCCGAGCAAACTACATACACTGATCGTGTTGGAGGAACGTGCTGAACGTCATATACAAGAACTAGGTGAAGAGCAGCGCCTACCCCATAGTGGCTACACCCAATTTATTGCCGATGATGGCACCTTAAACCTTGCTGCTATTACTGCCGCTGAGCCAGATCTTATTTACCTGCCCCTTGCCTATTTAGAACAAAAAAACCTCTTAGAAGAAATAGCCCCTGTGGCCGACGCATCGCTATTGAAAAACAAGTATCGCAGCCCCTTGCGCCAAGAATACCTAGCCCTAGCTGCACTCACATCTCACCAACAACAAGCACGCCGCACCTGGCGCCACCTTGAAAAGCAGTTCAAGCCGCTACAAAAAGTGCTCGCACAGCATCCTAATATGCTGCTGCTATTCCACGAAGATGACGCTTTCTTTGTACATAACGGCGGCGAAGTTGGGCAAATTTTACAACACCTCTTCCAAGCTGATCTCGCCGATAGCCATCTTGGCCCCCAGCGCAAGAAAATAAGCGCCGACTACTTACGCTTAGTACAACCGCAAACTATTTTACTTGTAAGCAGCACCCCTTCTATTGCAAAATTACCCCTCACAGAAGGCCCTGCACCACGCATTATTCCACTAGCGCCAGCTGTGTGGGCGCAAACGCCTCTTACCACCGCTACACTACCTGCGCTAAGCCAAGATTTACTCCAACATTTTCAACAGTAACTTTACACTGACATAAGTGACCAATAGTGACTTCAACCCCACAATTAGTTTTTCGTCATCAACAGCAATGGCATCTAGGTACACAAGTAAAATGGCAGCAATGGCCACTCGCCAAAAACACCCTGCCCCAACTCATTACGCAAGCTAAAACCTGGCAAAAACATGCCCCTCAAGCACTCATCGTGGGGGCTATTAGCTACGACCAAGCAGCTTTGCACCATGGCTTGCCCCACCGTGGCGGCAGCGCACCGGGCGCTTTATTAGGGTTGGTGGAAGCCCAACATTGGCACATCAGCACCTCCTTGCCCGCTAGCTTTGAGCCATTCCAAGCCGCTGAACACTTTGCGCCACATCTCAGTAAAGCTGCGTTTATCGCCAAACTCGATGCACTCATTGCACAATTAGGCGAGCAGCAACAGGCAAACCTCGCTCAAGCTTTTAGTGCGCCCTATAGCGGCAGCACTTGGACAGCGTGGCAAACGCTCATGGCACAACATAGCGCCCCCCATGCCTGTTATCTCGAACATCCAGATATTAGCTTGCTCAGTGCATCGCCTGAATTGTTACTGCAGGCTAACCAGCAACAACTTATCGCAGAACCCATCAAGGGAAGCCGCCCTCGCGGTAAAACAGTTACTGAAGATCAAGATTTAGCTGAGCAATTACTCCACAGCGAAAAGGACCTCGCTGAAAACCGCATGATCACCGCCTTACAAATGGAAGAACTCACACCTTTGTGCGTACCAGGAAGCGTAGTGGTACAGAAAGATTGCGAACTGCGCCGCTACAGCAATGTTCAACATCTCGTGAGCACAGTGGTGGGCACCCCTCTACCTCACCAACACCCATTAGAAGCACTGATAGCTTGCATGCCTGGCGCCTCTATTACAGGCATTCCAAAGCCTTGGGCGATGCAAGCCATTGCAGAATTAGAGGACGAACCGAGAGGTTTTTACTGCGGTAGTTTCTTTTCTTTACACCCCACAGGTGAGCTTACCGCCAATGTCCTTATTCGTACTATCCAAGCGCAACAGCAACGCTTACTTTGCCACGGTGGCGGCGGCATTACAGCGGGCTCTAACAGCGCAGAAGAATACGAAGAAAGCTGCTTTAAAGTAGCGCCCCTGTTTTCCGTTTGGCATTAGTTCTGTTCTTGCCTCTATCTGCTTACTCGCTTACCATACTGTACAAATAAACAGTACTGGTGAGCGACTATGCATATTTTATCTCTATTGCGCCCTGCCACGGCACGCCACCCTCTCTACAGCCACCGCGTTGCGTGCGGCTTCCCTAGCCCCGCGCAAGATCATGTGGAAAAACGCCTCTCCCTAGATGAACTCTTAGGGTTACACGCCCCCCACATTTACCTTGTTCGTGCAGAAGGCCATAGCATGGAAGGGCTTGCTATTTACGATGGCGACCTGTTGGTGGTGGATAAAAGCAAAACTGCGCAAGCAGGCAACATTGTTGTGGCTGCATTACATGGCGAACCCTTAGTGAAGCAACTACGCCGGCACGGTCGCTACTGGGCTTTGCATTCAGCTCATCCCGATTTCCCGCCCGTTATGGTGGAAGAGGAAGAAGCGCTCAATATCTGGGGAGTAGTGCGTTATAGCCTACGCCAACATGATGAATAACTGGTATGCCCTCATCGACGGCGATAGTTTTTACGCTAATTGCGAACGCTTATTTAGGCCGGTTTAGCCCACACCCCTATTGTGGTGCTCTCTAACAATGATGGCTGCATTGTGGCGCGCAGCAGTGAAGCAAAACCTTTTGTGAAAATGGCTATGCCCTATTTTCAAGCAAAACCTATTTTAGCCCGCCACGGCATCCAAGCCTTTAGCAGCAACTATCCTCTGTACGCCGACATGAGCGAGCGCATGATGGGTACCTTAGCCGCTTACTTTCAGCATTTAGAGGTTTATTCCATCGATGAAGCCTTTGCTTTTATGCATAGCGAGGCCACACAAGCTGAACAAGTGGCACGCAAAGCACAAAAAGCGGTCAGCCAAAATACTGGCCTGCCCACCTGTATCGGCATCGCCCCCACTAAAACACTAGCGAAGCTAGCTAATCATGTGGCTAAACGTTTCCATTCCCACACTGCTGGCGTAGTAATGTTAGCCGAACCTGAACAGTGGCTACCCATTTTAAAAAACACTGACATAGAGGATATCTGGGGCATTGGCCGCCGCATTGGCCAACGTTTACGCCTTCACCGTGTAAACACTGCATGGGAGTTTACCCAATTAGACCCACAGTGGGTGCGCCAGCATTTCTCTATTACGCTTCGTCATACGCAAAGCGAGTTACTGGGTAAGCCTTGTTTAACGCTCGACAACACCGTAGAGCCACGGCGTACTATTATGAGTAGCCGCACCTTTAGCAGCCGCCAAACCACTTTCAGTGCAGTGCAAGAAGCTGTGGTGAATTACACGGAAACCGCCGCTGAACGTTTACGCGCACAGGGCTCTGTATGCCGCATGATAGGTGTGTCTCTCACTATTGCGACAAGCCAAACGCCTCAGCAACGCAGTGCCTATGCTCAACTGCTATACAGCACCGATGACACTCGTGATTTAGCACAAGGGGCACTTCAGGCGCTGAAGGAGTGTTGGCGTGAGGGCCAACGCTACATCAAAGCAGCCATCACCTTGGCTGAATTACATGAACGCTGCGGGCAAAATAGGGATTTATTTGCAGCTGAACAAAGTGCAGCTTCACAACAACTGATGCAAACCCTAGATACCATTAATCAACGCTGGGGGCGTGGCACATTACGCACGGCGCGCGTACCACAACACGCACCTTGGGCCATGCGCCAACGTTTCAAGAGCCCTAGTTACACCACACAGTGGGAGCAATTATGGCGCGTACATTGCCGTTAAACTAAGAAGGGAGCCTAAGCTCCCTTCTGAATGCATCTAAACGCTACTATTTATCTTGATCACGCAGCTCCACGCGTCGTATTTTGCCCGAAATGGTTTTCGGCAATGTTTCCACAAACTCCACTAGGCGCGGATATTTGTAGGGAGCGGTTAGGGTTTTCACGTGATCCTGAATTTCTTTCACTAACTCCTCAGTGGGTTTCAGCGCTTTATCGCGCAAAATAATAAACGCCTTCACGACATTGCCACGAATTTTATCTGGGCTTGCCACCACTGCGCACTCTTGCACAGCAGGGTGCTTAAGCAGAGCATCTTCCACCTCAAAAGGCCCAATGGTATACCCAGAGCTCACAATAATATCGTCCGAACGGCCTTCAAACCAAAAATAGCCATCTTCGTCTTTCATGGCGCGGTCGCCAGTGATGTAATAATCACCACGATACTGAAGCTCTGTACGCTCAGAGTCTTTGTAGTATTCCTTAAACAAGGCAGGGGTATCTCTACGCACTGCAATATCACCCACTTCGCCCGCAGCCACAGGCTTACCTTCGTCATCCACAATGTCGATAAAGCCTTCCATGGTGGGCTTACCCATGGAGCCGGGGCGCACTTCCATACCCTCTTTCACACCTACTATTAGCGTGTTTTCAGTTTGTCCATAACCATCACGCACAGTGATGTTAAACGTGTCTTTGAAGGTATCAATCACCTCACGGTTTAAGGGTTCACCCGCCGATACGGCGCTGCGCAAGGCGCTCAGATCAAACTGATCAAGGTTGTCTAAAATTGAAATCAAACGATACTCAGTGGGTGTACAGCACAGCACATTAATGTTGTGCTTTTCTAAGTTTTGCAAATAACGCTCTGGCTCAAACTTGCCGTAATAGGAGAACCCGGTAGCACCTAGCCCTAAAGTGGCCATAAAGGGGCTCCATACCCACTTTTGCCAACCTGGGCCCGCGGTGGCCCACACGCGGTCGCCTTCTTTAATGCCTAGCCAGTTTTGGCCCGCCAATTGCAAATGCGCAAACGCCCAACCATGGGTATGCACAACACCCTTGGGGTTACCTGTGGTGCCTGAGGTGTAAGAAAGAAAAGCCATGTCATCGCGGCTCGTGTCTTCCATGGCACATTCTGTGCTCGCTGCCTTGCTCAAAGCACCTAAGTCTAACCAACCAGGTTTAGAACCGCCCACTACAAATTTTTGCAGCGCAGCTACCTCATCCACTTGATCAAATGTATCTGCGTACGGTTCATATACGATCACTGCTCGGGAGCCACCGTGGTTAATGCGATAGGCTATATCACTCGCTCGTAGTTGCTCCGAGCTGGGCGTAATAACCAAACCTAGTTTTAATGCTGCTAGGTAAATTTGATACGCCTCTACTAGGCGCGGCACCATCACGAGAACAGGATCGCCTTTTTTAAGGCCATGCTCTTTGAGTACGTTAGCTATTTGGTTGGTGCCCTGAAGAAGCTCTTGGTAGGTCAGCTCTTTAGTATCGCCCGCTTCATTTTCCCAAATAAGGGCTAATTTATCCGGCTCTTGGGCGAACTTCTCAATTTCTTGCACCATGTTATAACGTTCAGGTGCCACGAGGTGTGAACTTTGCATAGCATCTCCTTAATTATTGTTATGTAATGCTTTTGTCTGCTACGTTTACGTAATCTTAGACAGAAAAGCGCGAGGCATTTTCATAGCTATACACTATCCCTCATTCACGGCTTGAACCACAATGTTAAAAAAAGACCAAAACATGTCTCAAAATTGAACATATTTTCTAATACTAGGTTTTTATACTTAAAATGTGCACCGTGATAACGCTATTTTGCATCATCGAATTTTCATTACCCCAAGGAAGGCAGGCCCTATGAGCTATCCCATTCAAGACAAACTAGTCATTGCTGTATCCTCAAGCGCTTTGTTTGATTTATCGGATTCTCATCACGTTTTTGTACAAGCAGGCATGGAAGAATATCGCCGCCACCAAGAAGAACACTTAGATGTACCTTTTCCTCACGGAGTAGCTTTTTCTTTTATTCGTCGCTTTTTGCACATTAATGAGGCGTTTAAAAAAGAACAACCGGTAGAAGTAGTGCTGCTTTCGCGTAATTCACCCGAAACAGGGTTGCGCATTTTTCGCTCCATTGAACATTACGGTCTAGACATCACACGTGCTGCTTTTATGGGCGGTTCATCGCCCCACTCTTATTTAGCTGCATTTAATGCCTCACTATTTTTAAGTGCCAACGAAAACGATGTGCGCAGTGCAATTGATGATGGGCTGCCTGCGGGTGTGGTACTACCTAGCATGGCGGAAGATATTGTGGAAGATTATGAGCTCAGGGTGGCTTTTGACTTTGATGGTGTGGTTGCCGATGACGAGGCTGAGACAGTTTATAAAACGAATGATTTACCTGAGTTCCAAGCGCACGAACAAGCGAAACGCGATATACCTCACAACCCAGGCCCTTTGGCAGATTTGTTTCGTGGGCTTGCCCACTTGCAAACCTTAGAAGCGGTAAAAGCTAATAAAGATCCAGATTACATAAAAGTGATTCGTGTAGCGATTGTTACGGCACGCAATGCTCCTGCGCACGAACGGGTTATCACTACGTTAAAAAGTTGGGGCGTCACCTTAGACGAGGCCTTCTTCTTAGGCGGCATGGAAAAAGCACGAGTGCTAAACGTATTACAACCCCATTTGTTTTTCGACGACCAACGCCATCACCTTCGCTCTTCGTCTGCAAGCAACATTCCCATGGTGCATGTGCCATTTGGTATTTCGAACAAATAACAAGCCGTGCCACTAGGCACGGCTTTCATGCAGGGTTTAGTCTCCATCGTAAACGCGCTGCAGTTCCTCTAAATGACGGCCAACTGTTTCAACATCTTCAGGAGAGGCCTTCTCACCAAACTCACTAATCATCTGCATGCCACCTGAGGCCATGCTAAGCATCGCTTCTTTTTGTTCTGGGGTAAGATCAGGCGCATTAGCTAACTCTCTTTGCATTTGCTTAAACTGCTCTTCAAGTTCAGCCATACCACCCATTGCATGGTGCATAAACGCGGCGTTGATGCGATCCCCTACCTGCGCCCATTCATGCAGGTTTTTAAATCCGTGTCGCTGTACTACAGTTTCCATTTTACGATTAAATGGGTGATGCTTAAATTGCTCGAGCATATCCACCATACTCAATTGCACATCATCCTCACTATGCTGCTCACTCGCATCTAACCAATCTTCAAATTCCTCATTATTTTCTTCCATATCAGCAAATTCTTCTAAGGTTGAAATAAACCCTTTTACTTGCTGGTCTGTAAGTGGCGCGGCGAAGCCCACACTAGCAAATAAAGCTAAAATTACTGCTAAAACAAACCCTTGAAACTGTTTATTCATCTCTTTTCTCCATTATTATTATTGCCCTAAACATGCTGTACATAGCGCATAAAACCAACATTATTATTCCTTGATTTTATTTAAGGCTATTACCTCCATAACCATGCCAGAATGATAGCCGTATTTACACCTAGCATTCATTTAACGCTGTAACATATTCAGCAGGAGCTGTCATGATAAACATACATCAGAGTAAATCAGAGCACCCACCATCTGTGCTAAAAACAGGCCTCGCCTTTCGGCCGTTTTTTTGGTTCGGCAGCGTTTTTATCGTGTTGGCGTTGTTGGCTTGGTCGTTATTTTGGGCAGGCAAACCACCTTTCCAACCCGATGGCGGCATGCTGTGGTGGCATCAGCACGAAATGATATTTGGTTTTGCCATCGCCATTGTCACTGGTTTTTTACTCACCGCGGTACAAAACTGGACAGGCATTCCCAGCGTTAAAAGCGTTCGCCTGTGGCTACTGGTATTACTGTGGCTAGCTGGGCGCTTTTTGCTCGCTTTTCCTAGCGGGCTTAACGCAGGTTGGTTAATGGCTATTGATGTGGCTTTTCTTCCTATGGTGGCCATAGCGATGGCTTCTTATGTGATACGCGCTAAACGGTGGCGCAATCTCATCTTCGTGCCCGTTTTAGCGCTCCTCACACTGGCTAATATAGGCATGCACTGGGGTAAAATAAGTGGCAACTACACCATGACCATCAATAGCGCTTACATGGCTATGTGGCTTATTACCACACTTATTATTGTTATTGGTGGCCGTGTGCTACCCATGTTTACCGCTAACGCCATGCGCTTTGCCATCCAACCCATGCCTGTATGGCGTGAACGCCTCACCATAGGGGCTGCCCTATTCGTTTGTGTGCTTTACGGTTTACGCGCGGTTAGCATCGCATTTTCCGCTTGGTTAGTGGTGATACCCTTAGCCGCTTTAGTGGTGCTTAACCTACTGCGCTATCTAAGCTGGCAGCCACAACGCTGCTTTAAAGAACCCATGATTTGGGGCCTGCACACCAGTTACTTATTTGTCATTGTTGGAGCGGCCTTGTGGGCTCTGGCAGAACTAGGTTGGTTCCGCATCGACCCCGCCTTACACACCATCAGTGTGGGCGGTATGATGGCCATTATTTTAACCATGATGGCGCGTGTTAGCTTGGGCCACACAGGCCGCATTATTAGAGGCTTGCCAGGCAAAAACCTAGTGCTCATTGCACTTTTCAGCGCAGGCCTCTTGCGTGGTGTGGGCATGCTCATTGCGCCGAAAGCGGCGCTAATGCTCTATCAAGCAAGCATGGGTCTCGGCATGCTCGCGTTCCTCTGGTTTCTCCTCTTTTACAGTAAAACACTGTGGGTGCCACGGGCAGATAACAAACCAGGCTAATTAGCACAAAAAAAACCCCAAAAAAATTTGGGGCTTTTGCTACCTTTAGCGTTTGTTAGTATTACGCTTTAGGATCTTTGGCAAAACGAAGGTATGGTAAACGAATATCTAACTCACCATATTTTTCTGTCGCCTGTTGGTCATCTAGGGCTAAACCGACAATCACATCTTCACCAGGCACCCAATCTGCAGGTGTAGCTAAAGGCACACCATCTGTAGCTTGAACAGCATCCAAGGCACGCAAAATTTCAGCAAAGTTACGGCCTACAGACATAGGGTATGTCATGGTGAGGCGAATCTTTTTATCCGGCCCGATAATAAATACGCTACGTACTGTGGCGCTATCTGCAGGAGTACGGCCATCTGGCAAGTACGCCTCAGCAGGAAGCATGTTATAAAGTTTCGCAATTTCTAGCGACGTGTCATCCAAAATGGGGAAATTGGCAGGCACTTCAGCAAAGGCTTCGATATCGCGCACCCACTTCTTATGATCCTCAGCGCTGTCTACAGATACACCAATCACTTTGGTATTACGCTTCTCAAACTCTGGGGCCAAACGGGCTACGGCACCAAACTCTGTGGTGCACACTGGCGTGAAATCTTTCGGGTGTGAAAACAAAATAGCGTAATTATCGCCAATCCAATCATGAAAACTAATTTCACCTAAGTTTGAATCTGCAGTGAAATTAGGGGCTACGTCATTAATACGTAAAGACATACAATATCTCCATCACTAATCATTTATTATTGTTACCGACACAAATCACAGTACCACAGCTACTGGATAAGGCGAAAGATATATTAATTATAAGCTATGAATTAAAACGTTTATTTGTTTTCGTTATACTTGCGCATGTGGTGCACTACCAATTGGTCGCTAATTTTTCGTGACACCGCCGGCAAATGTTGTTGCAGCTGTGCAGAGAGTTTGGGCATGGTGCCAGGAATTATCTCAAAGTGCCTTTTAGCAATGGCCTTTAGCATGCTATGGCAAGCGGGCTCCACTTCTAGCGTACCCACAAAATCTTTCATCGCTCCAGAAACTGGATGCAACGTTTTACGCTCTTCTCTTACTAACGGCGTATCTATCTCCGCGGGGCAACATACACTTACATCAATGCCTTTCGTTTTTAACTCTAACCGCAGCACCTCTGCCAAACCCACCGTGCCATATTTAGAGGCGCAATAAGCAGCATAAGCAAAATTCGGTAATAAGCCCGCGATAGAAGCCACAAAAACCAAATGTGCCCCTTTTGATAAATGCGGCAATACTGCTGCAGCAACATTACGTGAGCCCATTAAATTCACCTCAACCACTTGCCTGAAAGAAGCTTCTTCAAGCTCTTCGAAAGGCGCTGCAATGGCTGTGCCCGCGGAATTGATCACGAGATCAGGCGCCCCTAACTCTTGCACAGCCCGAGCGACGGCATCTTGTATCTCCGCGTTATTCGCTACATCTGCGGAATAATTCACAAAGCGTTGTTTGCTGTCCTGCGCCGCTTGCTCGAGTTCCAGAATAACGTCTGGCGCTAAACGGCGATTAAATATAGCAATGCTTGCCCCTTCTTTGGCCAACAACCTGGCAAACTCCCGCCCTAAACCACTGCCACCACCGGTAATGAAAACCGTTTTAGGAACCCCTTTTTTCCATGAATAAGCCATATTAGAACCTTTATGTTCGCCAACCGCCGCATAGAAGCCACTTTATCCTACAGCGATGGACAATATTGAATACAAAACAACGCCGTTTAGTGCGTCACCACCACCTCTTCAAAGCGTCATAGCTTGTCAGTGAAGCAAGATACCTAAAAGGCGTAATACAATAAAAGAAGTGTACGATTCCACCAACAACGTCGGCAGCGCTTTTGTCAGCAAGCATATTCATAAATGCCATCAGGGTTCTAGAACAGCATCCATTGCTGATGGGCTTGTCATACTAGTTCTAAAAACATTCGTTGCTATGGCGTACACTCTACCTTGTTCTCTTCACCTTACAGCACAAGCGTATGAAAACACTTTATATTATTCGAGGCTTGCCAGGTTCGGGCAAAACCACCTTGGCAAATAAACTGGCTCCCAAGGCAAACGCCTGTGCGGATGACTATTTTGAAACAGAACACGGCTATGAATTTGACCCTGAAAAACTAGCAGAAGCCCATGCCTATTGTCTGCAAACTATCCGCGATTTTTTAGCGCAGGGTTTTACAGAGGTAGCTGTACACAACACCTTTGTGTTGCGTGAGCATGTTACACCTTATATCAAGCTGGCCCGTGAGTTTGGCTACTACTACAACATCATTATTTGCCGCTCACACTTTGGTAACGTGCACAATGTGCCGCAGGAAGTTATCCAACGCATGCGCCGAGATTTTGAATGGTAAGAAGGAACGATGATGGATGAAGTGTTAACGCGTTGCCCTTGGTGTGGCACCTCCCCGGATTATGTGGCGTATCACGATAACGTATGGGGAGCGCCTGAATACGATGATAAACGTCTTTTCGCCATGCTCGTCTTAGAAGGCCAGCAAGCAGGGCTAAATTGGATCACTATTTTACGAAAAAAACCTCATTATAAGCAGGCATTTTTTAATTTAGACCCAGAAAGATTAGCCGCCATTAAAGCTGAGAGGCGCACACGTTATATTGCCGACATGCTGAATAACAAAAACATTATTCGCAATAAACTCAAGATCAACGCTATCTTTCAAAATGCAGACGCCTACATGGCATTACAACAACAAAACATCGTTTTTAGTGAATGGCTTTGGGCCATGGTGGGCGGCGCCCCAATCGTCAATCAATGGCGCTCTATGGAGGAAGTTCCTGCGCAAACAGAATTATCTGTCGCCATGGCAAAACAATTAAAAAAAGCGGGATTTAAATTTATTGGGCCCACTATTGTGTATGCGTTTATGCAAGCAACCGGTATGGTTAACGACCATCTCATCCACTGCTTTAGGCATCAGCCCCTGTCACAATAGCGCCAACTTTATAGATAAAAAATAGTCGTCACGGCTACCATATCCTTATGGCTACGCCGTGATCGTCGTCCAACTCCATTTGTATTGAGCCTTTAATTAGGCCGCAAGTTCATTCACCACCACATCGCTCAGTACGAGCTTAACGGGTTTCGCTAAACTATCTCCCACTGGGCAGTGTTGTTGTAAGTGCGCGATAAGCGCATCAATATTGGCTTGGCTCGAAGGGCTACTAATGTGGAAGCGGTAGCGTATTTCGCTATAGCCAGGGCGCACATCCGCTAATCCAAAAAAACCATCCAAATCAATGTCGCCTTCCACTTCCACGCGGAAGTCATCCAGCTGCACATCAAACTTTTGCGCATACACTCTTGCCACAATAGCCTGACAGGCCGCCAGCGAACCCAATAAAGCCTCCACGGGGTTCATCCCTAAATCAGTACCACCTAGTTCTTTTGGCTCATCTAGGGTTAAGGAAAACTGACGTGATTGAACGTCTACACGAACGCCCTCTTGTAATTGGGCGGTAGCTTGAAATTGATTAACGGCCATGCGGGCTCCTAAATTAAGTATTGGTCACTGAATAGGGCCGCATAATAGAGAGGGCATTTACAAAACGGAAAGAATATATAACAAGCAGCTTATTACCATACGGAATAAGCTGCTTGTACGATTAAACACCAAACAAGCGCAAGCCTATGTAGTTAATAAAACCTCCTCCTAGCACCAACCAAATAAACAGCAAAGCTGCTAACAATAAAGGCTTAAAACCCGCTCGGCGAAAAGCACGAACATCTGTACTAAGGCCAAGTGCTGCCATTGCCATGGACAGCACCACCGTATCTATTACGGCAATGTGCGCCAAGGTGTCCTCTGCTAACCAACCAAAGGAGTTGAACCCTGCCACCGCAATAAACACAAACGCAAACCATGGCACCTGTATGCTTTTCACCAAAGCACCCATGGTTTGCGCCCCTTTGTTGCTTTGCTTAGCCACCCAAACGCTTAAGACCAACAAAAAAGGAGCTAGCAACATCACTCGAACCATCTTGGCGATAACCGCCGTATCGGTGGCTTGTGCACTCACGGCATCACCCACTGCCACCACCTGTGCCACTTCATGCACCGTGGAGCCCGTAAACAAGCCAAAAACAACATCGTTGTGAGGCAGCCAACCATAATGAGCATTTAAATAGTACAGCTGCGGGTAAACAAAAATAGCAAGCGTTCCAAATAGCACTATCGTAGTTACAGCAATGGTCACCTGCTCTGCCCTAGCTTTAAGAACAGGTTCTGCCGCCATAATAGCAGCAGCACCACAAATGGAATGGCCAATACCAATAAGCATGGCGGTTGTTTTTTCAAGCTTAAATACACGGCAACCAAGCAGTACGGTAAGAAAGAAAGTAGATAGCAACACCGTAGCATCCACGAGCAACCCGCCGAGGCCCACTAGCCCTATGCTTTGAAACGTAAGTTTGAACCCATAAAGAATAATGCCCAAGCGCAGCAAATATTGCTTGGCATAGTTCACGCCAGGTGTTACAGCTGTAGTAACGGTGGGCATTACGGTGTTGCCCACTAACAAACCCAACACAATGGCGAGTGTTAGTGAAGACAACCCATTAGCCGCAAACAGGCTAGCTTGGCTTAGCCACTGCGCCAAAAAAGCAATACTCGCACATAAAAGCAAACCAATAGCGAGGTTTGAACGTAGTTGAAGCCAAGAAGGTAGTGCAAACTCTACCCGCGTACTCCATTCTGTCAACATGGTGGGGGCCCTTGTTTGATCAATGAGCCGCGAGTGTAAGGAAAAGAAACTGATTATAAAAACTAATTATTTAGTTATAATCAATCGATAAAATCGGTTAAACCTATTAGGAAAACCATGCAAATCACCTTACGCCAACTCCACATCTTCACTGCTATTGCCTTACAAGGCAGCACATCTGCTGCAGCAAATAGCATCGCTCTATCGCAATCCGCCACCAGCGCTGCATTAAAAGAACTAGAACTTATCTTAGGCGTACAACTGTTCGACCGCGTAGGTAAACGCTTGGTGCTGAATGAAAATGGACGTTTGTTGCTCCCCCAAGCGCGGCAAATGCTTGATACTGCCAACACCATCGAACAACAATTTAATGCAGTAAATGGCCTAGGAGCCGGTTTACGCATAGGCGCTAGCACTACCATTGGTATTTATCTTCTGCCCCGCTTGCTATCCACGAACACAACACAAAAACCCGAACACATTATGGTGGCAAATACTGCCAACGTTGCTGCGGCAGTGGCACGTTTTGATGTCGATGTAGGTTTAATCGAGGGCCCTTGCCATGAGGAAGATGTCGTCGCTGAGCCTTGGTTGGAAGACGAAATGTTAATTGTATGCGCACCAGACGACGATATTCTTCAGCATCAGCCTCCACAAACACCGATTAGCGCCGAAAAACTCCGCAACGCTCGTTGGTTGTTGCGTGAACATGGTTCTGGTACGCAAGAAGCCGTGGAACAATTGCTGATTCCGCATCTGCACCAACTGCGGCCTAGCGTTGAATTTAGTAATTCAGAAGCTATAAAACAGGCAGCCATTGCCAAGCTAGGTATTACCTGCTTATCTAGAGCTATTGTTGCAAGCTCATTACGTAGCGGCGAGCTAGTAGAACTAAAAACCACCCTGCCTTACCTTACACGCCGTTTTTATCTTATTCACCACCGTGATAAAGCCATTTCGCCACAACTCAACGCTTTTTTGGAGCACTGCCGCGCCTTATCCACACATTCATCTCGCCATTCTTAACCCACTAAACCATCATAAAGAATTAGCGAGGAGCAAAAAAACAGCTTCTTTGTTCGACAATATCCATCGTTGTTTTTCAGCTCAATAAAATTCAAACGAACGTTTAACTCAGCTATATCAAGAGGTACACTTTTTTTAGCTCATGAACCTGTAGCCACTTACAAAAAATATCATCGACTCTTTCTAAGCCCCTACAATAACCTCTACAACAGTAATATTAGCCAATGTAACTATTTATAAGCTACTACCATTTTGCAGCAACTATGTTCCACGAATAATGAAAGCCCTTAATGGCACAAAAGGAAACATTATGTTTAAAAGATTAATGAACTGGATGCAGGATAATAAAATTCTGCCACAAATTTCCGACACAGAACGTGAAGCCTTAGAAGCTGGGCACGTATGGATTGATGGCCAATTTTTTGGCGGAAAAATAGATTTTGAAGCCATATTAGCTGAAAATTACGATAAAATTTCGCCAGAAGAACAAGCCTTTATCGATGGTCCTGTAGAAGAATTGCTGCGCATGGCAGACAGCTATGAAATGTCTCGCACTAGAGAGCTTCCTCAAGAGTTATTTGATTTCATGGCTAACAACGGCTTTTTCGCCATGCAAATTGCTAAAGAATACGGCGGCATGCCCATGTCCACGTTGGCAAAATCCGTCATCATGGCCAAAGTCAGCTCTTATTCTGGCCTACTCAGTGCCATGGTGGTCATCCCCAACTCTTTAGGCGCCGCGGAGTTATTAGGTGAATACGGCACTACAGAGCAGAAAAATTACTACTTACCTAAACTTGCTACCGGCGAATTCATTCCCTGCTTTGGTTTAACAGAACCTACAGCAGGCTCTGATGCCGCTTCGCTTAAAGCGGAAGCTGTCGTCTTTGAAGATGAACAGGGAAGTATTAATTTTAAACTAAATTTTCGTAAACGATTTATTACCCTAGCCCCTATTTCCAATCTCATTTCCTTAGCGGTTAGAGTTCACGATCCTGAAAACTTATTGGGCAAAGGCGAACATCCAGGCATCACGGTAGTGCTGTTAGAGAAAGGTCTAGAGGGTCTGAACATCGGCGATCACCACCAACCTATTGGCGAACACTTCCCTAACGGTCCTATTGTGGGCCACGATGTGGTGATCCCAGTCAGCAACATCCTCGGTGGCATCGATCAACTAGGAACGGGTTGGAAGATGTTGATGGAGGCTTTAGCTGGCGGCCGCATGGTGTCCTTACCTGCCACAGGAGTTTGCGGCGTGATGCACAGCGCCATGAACGCTGGCGCCTATTCTATGGTGCGCAGCCAATTTGGCATACCTATTGGGCGCATGGAAGGGGTAGAACATAAAGTGGGTAAAGCTGCAGGGATGACCTACGCTTTTGATGCCGCACGCACCTTTGGATGCTCAGCCGTGGATAACGGCATTCAACCGCCCGTTACGTCAGCCATTATGAAGGCATACTCCACCGAAATGGCTCGCGAAATTGGTAAAGACGCTATGGATGTGTGTGCAGGCTATGGCGTTATGCAGGGTCCGAACAACTCCATTGGCCGCCTCTACAACTCCTCCTCTGTGAGTGTCACCGTTGAAGGAGCCAACATTATGACGCGCACACTGATGATTTTTGGCCAAGGGGCCACACGCTGCCATCCCTATGCTTTTAAAGTGGTGGAAGCAGTTGAAAACAACGATGTTCCGGCATTTCGTAAGAATCTATTAGGCTGGCTAAGCCAATTCGTTTTTGGCTTTGTAATGACTCTATTTCGAGGTGTTACCCGCGGGCACTTCACCGTTAAAGTGCCCAATGTAGAACCTAAAACCAAGAGTATTTATCGCCGCTTAGGTTGGGCCACCACACGATTTGGTTTGCTCACTAACCTCGCTATGTTCCTACTGGGTGGCAAACTAAAAGCACGAGGAAACCTTACTGGCCGCTACGCCGATGCTGTAGCCTGGATATACATTACCGTCTCAGCTCTACGCCGCTTTGAAGCGGAGGGCCGTAAAACGGAAGACTTACCCCTCGTGCTATACGCTGGCGAATATGGGTTAACTCAAATACAGCAAGCTTTTGAAGGCATTTATGAAAACTTCGATGGACCTGCTGGCTGGCTACTTAAAACCGTTGGCAGGATATGGCTCGGTATTAATCCTCTTGCCAAGCTCCCTAACGACGAGTTAACGCATGAAGCTGCTCTTACTCTACAAAGCTATAATGAGCAATTTAAGCGCTTAGTAGGTGGTGTTTACCTGCCAGATGACAAAGAAGTGGGCTTGGGCCGTTTACTGCACGCCTTCAAATTAACCACTGAGGCAGAACCAGTTCGCCAAGCTATTCGTACTGCACAGCAGCGTCGTCAATTAGGCCGCGGCAAAGTAGAAGACATGGCGGCTGAAGCGCTACAAAAAGGGGTGATTACTTCAACTCAATTCACACTGCTTAACGAGGCGAAAGAAGCCTGCTTACGTGCGATCGAAGTGGACGTGTTCACACCTGAGGAATACTACGGCAATGGTGGAATCCCTGCCCTAACCGCCACAGGATATGGTGGTGCTACAGCGTTAAAAACCCCCACCACACCGCTTGATAAAGCTGCTAATTAAGTTTCCCATTGCAACACCCTTCTCCGGAAGGGTGTTCTAAACTAGAGAATAAAAATGAACCCTTTGCTCAATAACTTGCGTGTGCTTGACTTATCACGCTTGTTGCCAGGCCCTTATTGCACTTTAGCACTAGCACAGCTAGGTGCTGACATCATTAAAATAGAAGAGCCAGATGGTGGCGATTATGCCCGCGAACTCTCTCCCGAGATTTTCGATATCGTTAATCGCGGCAAAAAATCTGTCACCTTAGATTTGCGCCAAGCCAGTGATGTAGACAAATTCAAGCAGCTCGTCAAAGAAGCAGATGTAGTGCTCGAATCTTTTCGCCCAGGTGTGATGGAAAAACTGGGTTGCGATTATGAAACATTGAAAGCGATTAACCCTAAGTTAGTGTATGCCTCGCTCACTGGCTACGGCCAAACGGGCCCGTATGCAAAGCGCCCAGGCCACGACATTAACTACTTAGGCTATGCAGGGGTGCTAGATCAAACAGGGCTAGGTGGCAAACGCCCTGCTTTGTCTAACGTGCAAATCGCCGACCTTGCTGGCGGCGCACAAAATTGCGCCATCGCCATCTTAGCCGCGATAATGGGAGCACGTAATAGCGGTAAGGGGTGCTGGATTGATATAGGCATGTTGGATGGTGCACTGGCGTTACAAAGCATGGCCCTCTCTTCACATCATCGGCACGGCAGTTCACAGCCACGTGGTAAAGACATGCTCACTGGTGCTTTGGCGAACTATAACGTTTATCGCTGCCGTGATGGAAAATACTTAGCCGTGGGCTCTCTTGAACCAAAGTTTTTTCTCGCACTCTTAAAAGAATTAACGCCGCGCTTTCTTTGGCGCCAGCCCAAGCCACCCAAACGCAAACATAATCGCAACTCCCCTCCGCCAGCAGCCAACAATGGTGGTGCATTAGGCAAATTAGCACAGCGCCCTAAAACTTTGCGCCGCCTCATGATTCCTGCCCGTTGGCTGATGCAAATTATACTGCTCACGCGCACAAGAGATCAGTGGGAAGCACGCCTTGCACACAAAGAAACCTGCGTTTCCGCTGTGCTAACGCTAGAAGAAGCCTTACAAAATGAACAAGTGATAGCGCGCGAAATGGTGGCTGATAGTCCCCGCGGGCCTATAATCATGTCACCTTTCAAGTTTGTAGGCGCACGCACTAAGAACGGCCCTAGCCCTACACTGGGCGAACATAACGACGTGGTGTTGCGCCACTAGCCTTCGCTTCAACAAAAAAACGCTAGGCTCTACGCCTAGCGTTTATCCCATGCCACTCAATGTGCGCCTTAAAATATGATTTCTGCTAATTTCCAACGCACACCATAGCGGTGCAACACCAATCGCACCTGCTCTTTGCCGTCGTTATTAATGCTAATACTAAAGTGGTTGAAATCATCATAACCCAAGGTGACGTCGTGCATAATTTCCTGCACTTCACGGTCTTCCGGCTGCCGCTCTGGTAACTTTCCTAGCTTTGGCTGCGCACCTGTCATTAACTCAATCACCCCTTCTGGGGTTACATACGTATCTACCAAAGGCTTCACAGTGGCGTTAATCACCTGGCTACCCAGAGCATATAAAGGGTTATCGCTATTGCTTTTGTCGCCAAGCGCCACCGCACTCACTTGCTGCGTTAAATTTTTGCGTAATGCCTCAAAATCCACATGCTTGGCCAACTTCTCGCCGTTGTAATCCTGCGCCGCCAGTTTCATTTGTTGCGCCGTAATGTAAGGCGCAGCAAAGAAAAACCCAATGGCAGTGACTACCACTAATCTAAACAACCACTTCTTCATACCTAATTCCCTTCCATCATTGCGGCTGGCCAAACCTCTCGGGCCTCTGCTTCGGCGCTTATTATCGTACAAACAAAAAAAAAGCTTCAACATAGTGTTGAAGCTTTTAATACTCTTTTAAGGAAAGATGGCGTCCCCTAGGGGGTTCGAACCCCTGTTACCGCCGTGAAAGGGCGGTGTCCTAGGCCACTAGACGAAGG
>DATGUF010000004.1:0-9474 GCA_035301485.1 Alcanivoracaceae bacterium | reverse complement strand
AAATATTATTTCCGCCCTGGCGATACGGGTTTTAAAACTTGGAAAACACGCTTTGGCAATATCGGTGTGGGCATTTGCTGGGACCAATGGTTCCCCGAGTGCGCGCGTGCGATGGCGCTGCAAGGTGCAGATATTTTGTTTTATCCCACCGCCATCGGCAGCGAACCTTATGATGATGAGCTTGATACGTCGCGCATTTGGCAGCGCGCCATGCAAGGCCATGCGGTATCCAACGCTATGCCTGTGGTGGCCGCCAACCGTGTGGGCACTGAAAACACCAATGGCGAGGACCAGTTTTGGTATGGCCATTCTTTTATCTGCGACCAAGCAGGCGATATGGTGCAAGCCTTTGGTGATACGGAAGAGGGTGTGTTGGTGCACAGCTTTGATTTCGAAGCACTAAAAACCTACCGCAGCGTGTGGGGCTTTTTCCGCGATCGCCGCGAAGATTTATATTAATGGGCAGCGTATAGGAGCTTTGCCATGATGTTCACGGATTTTTCTGCGCTTGATGTGTCGCGCTTACCCACGCCTTGTTTTGTGGTGGATGAAGTGGCCATCGAACGTAACTTGGCTATTTTGCAGCAGGTGGCTGAGCGCAGCGGCGCGAAAGTGTTGGCGGCGTTAAAAGCGTTTTCCATGTGGCACTTTGGGCCCCTTACGCGCCAATATTTATCGGGCACTTGCTCGAGCGGTTTGCACGAAGCCAAATTAGCCTATGAAGAATACGGCGGTGAAGTGCATGTGTTTGCTGCGGCTTTTGGCGAGGACGATCTCAAAGAGTTGCTGACCTTTGCCCACACCATCGTGTTTAACAGTTGTGGCCAGTGGCAACGGTTTCAGCCCTTAATTAAAGCAGCGAAAGCGTTGCGTCCAGAGTTAAAGTTTGGCTTGCGTATTAATCCGGAGCATTCAGAAGGGGCGGTGCCTATTTACGACCCTTGCGCGCCGGGCTCGCGGTTGGGCATTCCATTAAGTGAATTAGATGAGAGTGTGCTAGAGGGTATTTCAGGGTTGCACTTTCATACCTTGTGCGAGCAAGAGTTTGCGCCCCTAGCGCGCACATTGGATGCCGTGGAAAAGCGTTTTGGCCATTTGTTGCCCACTATGGAATGGGTGAACTTTGGCGGTGGCCATCACATCACTCGCCCTGGTTATGAGGTGGAGCAGTTGATTGAGCGCATTCAGGCCTTCTCGGCTAAGTACGACGTGCAAGTGTATTTAGAGCCCGGCGAAGCCGTTGCTATTGGCAGTGGCGTGTTGGTAACAGAGGTATTGGACATTACGTTTAACCAATTGCCACAAGCTATTTTAGATACCTCGGCCACTTGCCATATGCCAGATACGTTAGAGATGCCCTACCGTGCCGATATTATGGGGGCCGGCGAGCCGAATGAAAAAGCGCATACGTATCGCTTAGGTGGCCTCACTTGTTTGGCGGGGGATGTGATGGGCGATTACAGCTTTGCCGAGCCTTTGGAAGTGGGGCAGCGGTTGCTGTTTGAAGACATGTCGCATTACACCATGGTGAAAACCAGTACGTTTAACGGCACGCAATTGCCGGCGTTAGCAGTGTGGAATTCAAACACCGATGCGTTAGAAGTGATTAAAACCTTCGGTTATGAAGATTTCAAACAGCGGTTATCGTAACTAAAAAAGGCGCTGCAGGGGATGCAGCGCCTTTGTTGTTTAGGCCGCGTTAGCTGCGGCTCCAACGTGTGCCTTCGCGCGTATCTTCAAGCACAATGCCTTGTGCCTCCAATTCATCACGAATGCTATCCGCACGGGCGAAATCTCGTTCTTTCTTTGCCACGTCGCGCTCTTGCACTAAGGCTTCGATGTCTGCGGCGCTGAGGGCGCCTTCTTCGTCGGTGCCTTGGAACCAAGCGTTAGGGTCTTCTTGTAAGAGGCCCAATAGAGAAGCGGCGGCTAAAAGCTCGGCTTTCAACGCTGGTTTGGCGGCAGCATCAGCGCGGTTTAATTCGCCCGCTAATTCATGCAGCACACGAATGGCCACAGGGGTGTTCACATCATCGCACAGGGCTTTTAGCACGGGGTGGTTGCTGGGCAAGTAGTAATCAGCAGCGGGCTCCACGTGGCCGTCACGGCCCTGGAGGGCGTGGTAAAGGCTGTTTAAGCTTGCTTCTGCTTGCTCTAGCAGTTCTTCGCTGAAGTTTAGCTGTGAGCGATAATGGGCGGATAACAACGCAAAGCGTAATACTTCGCCTTTGTAATGCTTTAATAGCTCGCGCACTAGGCGGAAGTTGCCAAGGGATTTCGACATCTTCTCGCCATCAATGTTGATGTAGCCATTGTGCATCCAGTAGCGCACATAGTTGGTGTCGTGCGCGCAGCTGCCTTGGGCAATTTCGTTTTCATGGTGCGGGAAAATAAGATCCTGGCCACCGGCGTGAATATCAATTTCCGGGCCCAAATGATGGGCGATCATGGCGGTGCACTCAATGTGCCAGCCAGGGCGGCCGCGGCCCCAAGGAGAATCCCAGCCAGGTTGTTCTTTTGTGCTAGGTTTCCAGAGTACAAAGTCGCCGGCGTACTGTTTGTATGGCGCCACTTCTACCCGTGCGCCGGCCAGCATGTCTTCTAAGGAGCGTTTCGATAGCTTGCCGTAATCTTCCATGCTTTGTACCGCAAACAGTACATGCCCCTCTGCTTCATAGGCGTGGCCTTTTTCAATGAGGGTTTGGATGATGGCAATCATGTCGGCCACATGCTCGGTGGCATGTGGGGTAATGTCGGGGGTTAAGGCATGTAAAGCCGCCATGTCTTCCGCAAACGCAGCGCTAAAATATGTGGTGAGCGCATCGATGCTTTTACCTTCTTCTTGTGCGGCGGTAATAATTTTGTCGTCGATATCGGTAATGTTACGGGCATACACCACATTGGGGTAAAGATGGCGTAACAAACGGTAGAACACATCAAAAGCCACCACTGGGCGCGCATTACCAATGTGCACATAGTTATAAACAGTGGGCCCGCACACGTACATGGTAACCCTCTGCGGGTTCAGTGGGGTAAACGTTTCTTTCTTGCCGCTGAGCGTATTATGAATTTTTAAAGTGGTCATGAACTTGAATACAACTCTTCTGGATTAATGAGGGGATCGGTGTCGATCTGTAGTTGTTTGTTGTGGAAGCGCCAGTAAAAACAGCTGCGGCGGCCGGTGTGGCAGGCTGGGCCCGTTTGGTCCACCTGTGCTAGCAGGGTGTCGGCATCGCAATCTAGGCTGAGGCTAACCAGCATTTGCACTTGCCCAGAGCTTTCGCCTTTTCTCCAAAAGGTTTGGCGCGAGCGCGACCAATAACACATGCGGCCGTGGCGTAGTGTTTCTTCTAAGGCGGCGCGGTTCATCCACGCTAACATGAGCACTTCTTTGCTGTCGTGCTGTTGAGCTATCACGGGAATCAGGCCGTTAGCGTTCCATTTAATGGCATCGAGGGCTTCGCTAAGCGCGAGAGAAAAGCCGGTGTTTTCTTGTTCGTGTTGGCTAAACATAGCATTCCTTTTGTGCCCCACGGCGCACCGTGGGGCTAAAGGTTAGAGGGGTAAGCGGGTGGCTTCTGTGAGTTCTGCGAGCACTTCATCCACGTCGCGCACATCTGTGGCGCGGCTACCCAAACGGCGTACGGCCACTTTGTTTTCAGCAGCTTCTTGCTCACCAATCACAAAAATGAGTGGTGTTTTTTGGTTGGAGTGTTCACGTACTTTGTAGCCGATTTTTTCGTTGCGTAAATCGAGCTCGTGATAAATGCCTGCTGCGGTGAGCTGTTCGCTCACTTTTTTGGCGTAATCGTCCACAGCACCGGTGATGGTGCAAATAGCCACAGGTTGTGGCGAAAGCCATAAGGGTAAGTGGCCTGCGGTGGATTCAATCACGATACCCAAGAAGCGTTCTAGGGAGCCGAGTACGGCGCGGTGCAACATCACGGGGCGCTGGCGCGAACCGTCGGCGGCCACGTATTCAGCATCAAGGCGTTCGGGCAGCACGAAATCTACCTGTAGGGTGCCACATTGCCATTCACGGCCAATAGCATCTTTTAAAATGAACTCTAATTTGGGGCCGTAGAAAGCACCATCGCCGGGGTTGAGGGTGTAATCCAAGCCCACGCTAGCAACGGCTTCTTTTAGTGCGCCTTCTGCTTTGTCCCAGGTTTCGTCTGAACCTGCTCGGTTTTCTGGGCGGTCAGAGAATTTCACTTCTAGCTCATTAAAACCGAAGTCTGCGTACACTTCACGCAGCATGGTAATGAACTTGGCCGTTTCTTCGTTAATTTGGTCTTCAGTACAGAAGATGTGAGCGTCGTCTTGGCCAAAAGTACGAGCCCGCATGAGGCCGTGGAGCGCACCATGGGCTTCATTACGGAACAGCATGGTGAACTCGGCTAAACGTAAGGGAAGGTCGCGGTAGCTTTTTAACCCTTGGTTGAAAATTTGCACGTGGCCGGGGCAGTTCATGGGTTTAGCGGCCATGTCGCGGTCGTCGTTAGTGCAGAAAGTGAACATGTTTTCCGCGTACTGTTCCCAGTGGCCGGAACGCTCCCACAGGGTGCGGTCCATAATTTGCGGGGTGTTCACTTCTTCGTAGCCATTGAGCTCCATTTTACGGCGGATGTATTGCTCTAGGTTACGGCGCAAACGCCATCCTTTGGTGTGCCAAAACATGCTGCCCACCGCTTCTTCTTGCTGGTGGAACAGGCCCATTTCACGCCCAAGCTTACGGTGGTCGCGTTTGGCAGCTTCTTCCAATTGCTTCAAGTGCGCATTTAGCTCTTTCTTATCGCGCCAGGCGGTGCCGTAAATACGCTGTAATTGTGGGTTGTTGCTGTCGCCACGCCAGTAAGCACCTGCTACACGTGTAAGCTTAAAACCATCGCCAAGCTTGCTGGTGGACGGTAAATGAGGCCCTAGGCAAAGGTCGATAAAGTCGCCTTGGCGATACAGGCTAATGGTTTCGTCTTCGGGCAAATCGCGAATAATTTCTGCTTTAAATTCTTCGCCTTCTTTGAGGAAGAATTCAATGGCTTCGTCGCGGTCCCACACTTCACGGCGAATATCTTCGTTGCGGCGCACAATTTCATGCATACGCTTTTCGATGGCTTCTAGATCCGTGGGCGTGAAGGGTTCTTCACGAACAAAATCGTAATAAAAACCGTTGGTGATAGTGGGCCCAATGGTGACCTGGGTTTCTGGGAAAAGCTCTTGCACCGCTTCTGCCATTACGTGGGCAGCATCGTGACGAATAAGCTCTAAAGCTTCTTCGTGGTTGCGGTCAATAATTTCTACCTCAGCACCTGGCTCAATGGGTAGGTAAATATCCTTTAATTCACCATTCACGCGAACGGCTAAGGCTTGGCGGGCTAAGCGCTTGCTAATACGCTCAGCAATATCGAGGCCAGTGGCCTTCTGATCAAAGTGCATTTCAGCACCATCAGGTAATCGGTAAGCTATGCTCATGTGCAGTGTCTGATCTTAAAAAGAGAATAGGAATGGGTTGAACCCTGAGTGGGGCCATGGTAGGCAATCGAGCTGCTCGCTGCAACAAAATCAACCTTATAACCCGCATAGCCTTGCTTTATGCCTGGCATTATAACGAAGCAGCACAGCGGTTTTGGTTGGCGAGGCTTAAAGGCCGCTGGGCGTTTGCCGCAACATGTTTACATTGCCCTGGGTGGCATAAGTGTCGTGCACCACAAAAACGCCTTCCTCTTCTAAGTACTGGAACGTTTTAATGGTGAGTTGGGCAGTGCCTGCTACCACGGTAGTAATGTAGAAAGCATCATCTTGCGTGTAAGCCCAGTACTGCAGTTGGCTGAGGGCAAGAAAGCCATCAAACAATTCAAAATGCTGTTCGTTCACGCTCACAACAAAGCGCCAAAATTGGCTGTCGTCCCAGTGTACTTGGCCGTTTTCACTGGCTGCCGAAGTGGAAAGCTGCAAGCTAATGTGCTGCTCGGTGCCAGGCAGTGTGAACGTTTCTTCGTTCAGAATGGTGGTAAGGGTTGGCGGTGCCACGGCCAATGCTTCTAACTGAGGCTGAGGCATTTGTGCACTACAGCCAAGAAGCGTAAGGAACAGTAAGCTAAGAAAGAAACGCATGAATGCATTACCCTATGAGGTGAGTGAATGAGCTGCTTTGATGATCTTCAGGATAGCCTTTTGTGCGTTGGGATCACACTGGCGGTAGTAAGTAATCACCATTTTTTCGTTCTCTGCGGTAGAGCCGGTGAAGGGTTCCATTTTTGTAAGGCGATAGGGCCGCTTGTTTTCAGCCACAGCATGGGTGCTGCTCACATGAAAAGAGTTGTTTAAGCGGCGAAGTATTTCGCTGTTTAAACTGCGATGGTTTTTCTTTGCCGCGCGCAGCAGTTTGGCCTTTAATAGCAAAGGCAGCCGTAAGGTAAGGCGCGTATTGATGGTGGTTTGCATCGTACAAAATTCCATTTCTGTTTATGCAGGTGGGGTTAATTGTGGCTTAGTATAGCGTGAAACCTTTTGTTATTGGTGGCGGTAAAAAAATTAAAGAGTAGCATTTATGAACCTTGCTAATATTGATCTTAACTTACTAAAAAATTTAGATGTTTTATTACGTGAGTTAAACGTTACTAAAGCGGCGGAGCAATTAGGTATTACGCAGCCAGCCATGAGTAATAGCCTTAAGCGTTTACGCGATTTATTTAACGATCCTCTGTTAGTAAGAACGTCGCACGGCATGACACCCACCGAACGTGCGAGAGAGCTGCAGCCTTTGGTGCGCCAAGTGTTAGTGCAAACAGAAGCGCTGATGGTGCCGCATGAAGAGTTTGTGCCAGAAAACAGCAGCCGTGTGTTTCGCATCATGACTAGCGACTACGCGGAAGCCACGCTTGTGCCCCATATCGTACGTCGGCTGCGTCAAGAAGCGCCCAATGTTGTGCTCGATTTTCTTACTCCTTCAGATGTCACCCTCGCCGACATGGACCAAGGCAGGGTGGATTTAGCGGTGAACCGTTTTAATGAAATGCCGCAGTCTTTTCATCAAGTTACCTTGTGGCGCGATACCTTTTCTGTGCTGCTAAATATTAACAACCCCATGCTGCGCGATTATGGGCTAGAAAGTTATTTGCAGTCGCAACACATTTGGGTATCAAAAACAGGGTTTGGTGTGGGTTTTGGGATGAACCCAGATAAATTAGGCGGGCTAGGGTGGATAGACCAAGCGCTGGCGCGGTTAGGAAGAAGCAGAAAAATTACTATTTTCACGCGCCATTACCAAATGCCTGCGTTGTTAGCGATGAACAACGATCTTGTGGCTACCTTGCCAAGCCGCGTGGCACGCATGCAAACACAAAACCCAAATTTAGTGATTATGCCGCCGCCTTTTGTGATTCCTAAGTTGGAACTGAAAATGGCGTGGTCGCCCTTGGTGCACCACAACGCGGCACACCGTTGGTTCAGGCGCTTAATACAAGAAGAAGCCGGCAATATTCTGCGCGAAGACCCAGATGATATGCAGGATGATATTTAGCCGTTGCTGCGGGCAATAGCACCTTTGCCCACGCCTTCATAGGCGCGCACATAAAAGGCTTGTTCGGGCGCTTCTTGCGCCAGTTGTTGGGCAATGTGCTCAGCCAAAAATTCCACGGTGCTATCCGTATCAATGAGGTAGCAGTGCGCAATGGGAAGAGTGAGAGAGAAATAGCCTTGGTTGGCGGTGTACTCAAACACGTAATAGCCCGCGCCTTCAATATGAATAATCTCTTTAAGGTCTTCTTTGCTGCCAATGTAAATATCGTGCCAGCGGCGCGCCCATTCTTTTTCCCACTGGGTGGCACGTTCGTTACCCGTGAAAATTTCAATGCGAGAGCGGTGGCCATGGGCAATGCGCTGGCAGTTGCCGTCGTGTTTTTTCAAGCCATGGGAGTAATGGTAGAAAGGCGTGCTACCCATTTCTTCGAGGCGCAAATGAAGCTTCACCCCGGTTACATTGCTGGGCATGTGGGGCAGCACTTGTTCTTCTAGCCAAGGTGTAACAGCGTCGATGTTAATTTCTGCCACAGGAATAGCGGCGGTGCTACAGGCGGGGGCTTGCATGGCGATAAGCCCCTTGTTGTAGCGCCAAGTTAAGGCCACCTCAGGAGAGGTTTTTAATTCTTGCAAGGCGTCGTTCAAGGTGGGGACGGCTAGTTTGTGGTCTAGGCAGTCGTCGAGAATATCCTTCACATGCTTGCGCACCACGCCGAAATCAAACACCATGCCGGCGTCATCGAGCTCGCCACTCAGCTCCACATCCACAATCCACGACTCCCCCAGCATGCCGCGCTCGGCATCAAGCAACGAGAAATCTAGTACGGTGAGGTTATTAACAAACAAAGTCGCCATGGCTTACATGAACCTATAGATAGGTGAAAAGGGGGTGGATAGTAGCATATTTGCGCGCTTTGCGGGATAAAACAGCTTGTTTTAACACCGCGCCACACAGAAATATTTGATTTCAAAATGATGCTAGGTGGTTGCTTTATAGAAGAATACTGCCACACTGAAAACCTCGATTTGGAGGATGTGTTGTGACCGATACACTGTTTACAAAAATAATTAACCGCGAACTACCCGCCGATATTGTTTACGAAGATGAACAAGCATTGGTGTTCCGAGATATTAACCCGCAAGCGCCGGTGCATTTGCTGGTGATCCCGAAAAAAGTAATTCCGAAATTGTCTGATAGCACTGAAGAAGATAAGGCGCTATTGGGGCACTTGTTGCTGGTGGCCAATAAAGTGGCGGAGCAAGAAGGGCTCGAAGATTTTCGCTTGAACGTTAACAATGGTGCAGATGCGGGCCAAACCGTGTTTCATCTGCACATTCATGTGCTAGGCGGGCGCTCTTTTAGCTGGCCACCAGGCTGAGTAAGCCGTACAGCACACGCTACCAACTAGGTAGCGGTATTTCACCCGTGGTGGTAAAAGGTATCGCCACGGGCGACATTCCCACCTTTACCTTCCCTACAATTTTATAAGGCACAGGCTTGCCTGCTGCGATGTTCAGTTTGCGTAACTGGTTCACGGTGTGCAATAAGTTGGTGGCCACTTGTGTGGTGAATACATCGCTGTCGTTGGCCCTAAGTACGATGTTTTGCTGGCTGCTGCCACGGGCAAAGCGCTTGTCGTCGAGCAACAGCTCATAGCTTAAATGCTTAATGTTGAGTTTCTTATCGTTGGGGTTGAAAGCCCGTAGGGTGATGTCCCATTGCTGTTCTAATAGGCCTATTTCTTGCAACGCAATGTGGCTCACGCTAATTTCGGGTGCTACGAGGTTGTGCCGGTGGGTGGCGCACCCCGTTATGAATAACACAGCAAGGAACAGTACGACGTGTCGGTAAAGCTGCATGGTAAGGCCTCTTTAAAAAGTATCTGTCAGCAAAATGCCGATGCTGACGCGGTTTTGGTAATCGTTGTAGTTAATTAAAGAATCCCCATAGCC
>DATGUF010000003.1:0-5850 GCA_035301485.1 Alcanivoracaceae bacterium | reverse complement strand
CCACTGTCCGTTAAGCGCTGTTTAGTGCGTTCAAACTTTTCTTTCAGCCCCTTCTTATTGTTTTCCACCGTAACAAGGTGGCACTCCATGCCATGCAATAAGCCGCCATCAATAATGCGTTGCACGGCTTTATCTGCGGTTTCTCTGCCGTCATAAGCGAGCATGAAACTGTTTGGCGCAGTGAAACCCTTGTTAGGGATTAATACCGGCGTGTGCACTTGGCGAATAATTTGCTCAATGTTAGAGCCCAACGCCCTAAACGCTTCGCTAGAGCGCCCAATTACTACCAAGCGAGCATCTGCTTCTGAATCCTTAACAATGTCTACAATAGAGCCATGGCGCAGAATTTGCTCAACTTCTGTGCAACCTTCGGCCGTGGCAAGCTCTTGTGCTTGGGTGAGTAATTCGCGGCCCAGTTTTAGCGCTACTTTGCTGTGTTGCGCATCCAATGAAGCGAGCTCTTCCAATAAAGAAGAGCGGGCGCCTAGGCCAATGGCACCGCTGAGGTTATCCATTTGTTGGGTGCTTCTTTTCTCAATGGCGTGTAAAAACGCCAAGGGTTGTTGCAGTTTTTTGGCGGCCCAAATACCTGCATTGCAGGTGTCTTGCGAGTACGCTGCGCCATCTATATAAGCCATTACTTTTTTCATTGTTCTCTCCTTAGTGGCCCGCCATTAAACGCTGCACTTCTTCAGGGCTGGTGTGCTCACCAAACTTATCCACAATAGTGGCAGTGGCTTCAGACATGCCTAAAATCTCCACTTCGGCACCTTGGCGCTTGTATTTCAGCACCACTTTATCGAGGGACGACACAGCGGTGATATCCCAAAAGTGCGCTTGGCTTAAGTCGATGATCACTTTCTCCACGGCTTCGCGATAGTCGAAAGCCTTAATAAATTGCTCGGAAGAAGCAAAAAACACTTGGCCCATTACCTTATAGGTGCGTGCACCATCTTCCAGCTCCTGCTGTTTAACCACCATAAAGCGGCCCACTTTATTAGCGAAGAACAGGGTGGCTAACAACACACCTACGAGCACGCCGAGCGCTAGGTTGGAGGTGGCCACCACCACAGCAACCGTGGAGAGCATCACAATATTGGTGGAAACGGGCAGGCGTTTAAGGTCGCGCACAGAGCTCCACGAGAAGGTACCAATGGATACCATGATCATCACGGCTACTAGTGCCGCCATGGGGATTTGTTGCAACCAATCGCTTAAAAACATGATCAAAATAAGCAGGAAAACACCAGCGGAAAGGGTGGATAAGCGGCCGCGGCCACCAGATTTAACGTTGATAACTGATTGCCCAATCATGGCACAACCAGCCATACCACCGAGCAAGCCGGCGCCGATGTTGGCCACACCTTGGCCTTTGCATTCACGGTTTTTATCACTTTCGGTGTCGGTTAATTCGTCCACAATGTTGGCTGTCATTAAGGATTCGAGCAAACCCACAGCAGCTAAACCTAAGGAATAAGGCAGGATAATTTTCAGGGTTTCTAGTGTGAGGGGTACATCAGGCCATAAGAATACAGGCAGTGTATCGGGCAGCTCACCTAAATCGCCCACGGTGCGAATATCAATGCCGAAAGCCAACGCCACTGCGGTAAGCAATACAATGCATACGAGAGGAGAAGGGATGACTTTGCCCACCACAGGGACGTAGGGGAACAAATAAATAATGCCTAGCCCCGCAGCTGTCATGGCGTACACGTGCCAGGTAACGTTAGTGAGTTCGGGCAATTGCGCCATAAAAATTAAAATTGCTAAGGCGTTCACAAACCCCGTGATGACGGAGCGCGATACAAAACGCATTAAATTACCGAGCTTTAAGTAGCCAGCAATAATTTGCAGAACCCCTGTGAGCAAGGTGGCGGCCAGTAAATATTGCAGCCCATGCTCGCGCACGAGGGTCACCATCAGCAAGGCCATGGCGCCAGTGGCTGCCGAGATCATGCCGGGGCGTCCGCCCACAAAAGCAATAATGATGGCAATACAAAACGAGGCATATAATCCAACTTTAGGGTCTACGCCGGCAATAATGGAGAAGGCAATGGCTTCAGGCACAAGGGCTAGTGCTACCACTAGGCCAGCGAGTAAATCGCCGCGAATGTTGGATAACCATTCGAGTTTCATTTTTTCAAGCATGGGAAACCTTTTCGTTATGAAGCAGTAACAGGGCTGCGGCCAGCGCTTAACACTTGTTATTGCACTGTCGGTGTAAGGGAAAAGTGGCATGTTATGCCAGAAAAAGATGACCGCTATTCGGTGGCTACTTACAACACGGGAAGGTGCAGGGATAGGAAGCGTTAGGGCGGGAGGGCGCAGGCTAGGCTAAAGAAAACGAAGAGAATTTTGGCAGCTAAGGGCAGCATGGTCAAGTGCGCCCCCGAGTACGGCGGCCGGCAGCGCCTGTGAGCGCCGCGGCCACCGTGCGTTTGGCCGTAAATTAACGCTCAAAAAGGGGCTTTACAGGGAATAGGTCGTCGTATTCCGCTTGCGTTTTCGTGGCATTAGCCTGCATGGATTTCATGATATCTGTGGGGCGGAACATGCCCGCTTGCCAAGTTGCCATGTAATCTAAGCTATCGGCCACGCTATGGTCGCGGCTGTAATTGATCATGGCTTTACAGCCCGTTACGGCCAAAGGCGAATGCTTGGCAATTTGGGCTGCAATGGCCATAACACCTGCTAATAGTTCTTCGTGGTTGGCAAACACTTGGTTTACAAAGCCTAAACGGAACGCTTCTTCTGCTGCAAAACGACGACCTGTGTAGGCCAGCTCGCGCACCACGCCTTCAGGAATGAGTTTAGGCATGCGCTGCAGCGTACCCACATCGGCTGTCATGCCAATTTCGGTTTCTTTAATGTTGAAGTAGGCGTCTGCAGTGCAATAGCGCATGTCGGCCGCGCACACTAAATCGAGGGCACCACCAATGCAGCCTCCTTGCACGGCGGCAAGTACGGGTAAACGCACTTTTTCAAGAGAAGAAAGGCTGTCTTGTAATTGCAGCACTACACGGCGGAGGTTTTCGGCCACACGGCTTTGGTCGCCCGCCATGGGCAAGCTGGTGGGGTCGGCAAATACGCCTAAGTCCATACCCGCAGAAAAATGGCGGCCGGTGGACGACACCACTATTACGCGCGCATCGGTATGCATCTCAATGGCTGTAATGCACTGGGGCAGCTCTACCCAAAAATCATGGTTCATGGTGTTTAAGGCATCAGGGCGGTTAAACACCACATGGGCAATGTGGTTCTTCACTGTTACATCAAAACAGTTGTAGCTAGGCAGGGTGCTCATGTTCTCTCCTTGTTTATGGTAGGCCTATAAGGTGCCTAGTTGGGTGCAAGACTGCAATAGGAAACCCTCTATAACAACAGGTCTTCTTTTAAGTTGTTGTTTTGTTGTTGTTTTTATCGTTTTAGAGTGGTTGTTTAAACGGTATTGAAAGCATTCAAACACTGACTACAATGCCGAATCTTTTTGTTTTAACAGACAGGCGCCAACTTGTACGTTAGTGCAATAATGCCGTGCAGGGTGAAAACCCCATGCTTATTTGCACATAAAAACAACAACAAAAAAGAGAGCCTAGCATGTTTGTAAGATACCTATTGTTATTCAGTGTGCTGTTGATGGTCGGCTGTGAACAATCCTCTAGTAAGGCTACTGAAGCCACCACCTTGGCATCGGAACAACCCTCTATTGAGGAAAACTCAGGCCAGCAGGAACCAGGCAAAGACGAAGAGGGCGAAGAGGAGAACGAGAACGAAGTGCCAGAAGTGGTGGTGAAACCTCGCAGTGAGTACTCGCTTGCGAACGGTTGCTATGCCATGAGGCCCGCTATTGCAGAACACTTTTTCCAGGGTGCGGATGATCATTATATTGCTGGTGTACAGCAACCCGAAGAGGCATCTGGCTTTTTCATGAAGCCGAGTGCGTTGGGTGAATACCTTATTTATACCCATGATGAACAACTTCTGACCTCAAAGCACACGAAGTTGGGCGTGGTGAACGCACCTAGCGCAAGCAGTACTCGTTGGGATGTGGACGAAGACGTTCTCTGGGCCATGGAGTATAACGATGGCCGTTACCGCGTGTTGTCGAAAAAGCGTGATTTAGCGCTGGCGTTAAATACGGATACGCAAGCCTTAGAGGTGGTGGCCACGCAGGACGATGACGTAACGCAATATGTTGATTTCGTTGCGGTGGAGGCTGAGCAATGCGCTGAGTTCCCGGAAATTCATACGTTGGTGCAAGGCACTACGTTTAAAGGCAATGGCGTTGATAAACCTGTAGTGGGCTTTGCGGATGTGCACTCTCATGTGAGCTCTACAGATTTCTTAGGCGGTGTGCATGTGGGCATGCCTTATAGCCCGTATGGAGTCACTGAGGCGCTGCCCGATGATCAGTATATGCATGGCCCCGAAGGCCGTTTGGATTTAGTGGGTAACCTGTATGGCGGCTCCCCTACCGATACCCATGACACAAAAGGATGGCCTACTTTTAGAGATTGGCCCGCGCACGATATGCTCACCCACGAAGCGGCTTACTACAAATGGGTGGAACGTGCTTGGCTTGCGGGGATGCGTTTGTTAGTGAACAACGTGGTGCAAAATGAGGTGTTGTGCCACCTACAAACAGTGGTCAAAACAGCTCCAAACCTAATGGATCCAGCTAACGTGGATCCACGTCAACTAATTAACGCACTTATTAATAATGTTGGTGGTCTTCTTGGAGCAAGCTTAGACGATCATTGTAATGAAATGGCCACTGCTTTCCGCCAAGTTAAATTTATGCGGAATATGGAAAGCTACATTGATGCTCAATCAGGGGGGCCTGGTGAAGGTTGGTTCCGTATTGTTGAAAGTCCCGCAGAAGCTCGACAGGTAATTAACCAAGGTAAATTAGCGGTGGTGCTTGGTATTGAAGTATCACATCTATTTGATTGCCGTGTTACCAATTTACGTGTGTTGGATGTAGGCGTAGAAGAACGTCAATGTGATGAAAATGACATTGATGAAATGCTAGAGCAATTGTATGACGCAGGAATACGTCAAGTTAACTTGATTCACGAATTTGATAACGCCCTGGGCGGCAACGGTATTTTTAACGAGTTGATTCTAAACGTGGGCAACTTTGTGGATACAGGTAGCTTCTGGCGCACGGAAGATTGCCCCACAGAGGGTGAATACGAGGAGTATTACTTTACGCCAGGCACTTATTTAACTTCCGCGAATCCTTTTGAGCATGTGCCAACAAATCCTGTTACAGATGGCTTAAACAAGTTGCTAGGGTTGTTATTAAAGCCGGTGTCTGAAGTGTTAGGTGGGCCTTTAACATCACTGCCGGGGCCTTTAGGCGGTTACTTGGGCGGTTTGGGTGATCTTCTAGATACTCCACTTACAAAACTACCTAATGAATTACTGCAAGGCACTTTGCCCATGTACCCCACGGAAAAACGCCAGTGTAACAAGCGCGGTTTAACAGATTTAGGGCAATATGCATTAAACAAAGTGATGGACCGTAAGATGATTGTGGATGTGGATCACATGTCGTTACGCATGAAAGAAGACACGTTATGGGTTGCTGAGGCAAGAAAATACCCGCTAGTTTCTACTCATGGTGGCCATGGTGGGCTAAAGAAAGAGCAGGCTGAGCGTATGTTGAAACTTGGCGGCTTGATTTATCCAATGAATACATCGGCTACTGGTTTTATTCATAAATTAGCAGAGCTGAAAGAAGTGCACCCAACAAGTGAAATGATTGCAATGAGTATTAGCTCTGATGTGAACGGTATGGCGTCACAGCCAGGCCCTGCTTCTGAGCAATATCCACAGGTACAGTAC
>DATGUF010000002.1:0-12822 GCA_035301485.1 Alcanivoracaceae bacterium | reverse complement strand
GGGGTGAGCTGCTCAAACTTCCACGCGATGGTCATAAAAGCAAAAGAAATGGTGAGCAAGCCAAACACGGTGCCAATGGCGGTGAGCAGTTTGTTGGCGTGGGCGGGCTTCACCGGCGCAATGCGCCATTGCACCAAGTTGGGAGACAGCGCTGCATCGGCTAAACCAAACACAATAATAAAGCCCGATAAAGACATGGCGATGGCGTAAATGAGCGAGCCAAACAAACCATCCAACAAGCCCATCCATTTCAGTAGCATGAGCTCTACCAAAATAATGGCTACGGGAATAATGGCGGTGGCCAGGCTGTTAATGGAGGCTTTTAGAATGCGCCGCGTGTAGCCGGGCTCTAGCTCGCGGGAGCTGCGACCATAACGGCGTAAAATGTACACACGCACCGGCCAGCCAATGAGAATGCCTAAAATGGGCAAAATCCACAGGGCATTTAGCTGCCAGCTGGGGTGCTGCTTGCGCTCTTCCCACCACGCGGTGGGGGCACTGGCTATTTGTGCAATAAAATCACGGAAATCGCTGCCCGAAGCGCGCCACACCTCAGCGTTGGTGGGCAGCGGAATACGCTGGAAAATCAATGCACGCATCCACGCCTGTTCCCACGCCGACACCGCATCCAGCGCCTTGCTGGCTTGGTCTATGATCATTTCAATGCGGGTGATGTTGCTCACCTCGGTGCTGATGTTTTGTTGCAGGGTTTTCTTTAGCTCGGCTACGCTTGGGTCTTCCGCGGCTTTGTCTTCCTCGGCCGTTTCGGTGTTGCCCTCGTTGGCGGGGCGCAGCTTATCGAGCTGCTCTTGGTAAGTGGCGAGGGATTTCTCCGCGCTAGCCTCGGCTTCCTTGGCTTTTTGCAGCACACGGCTCAGGCTCGTTGCAATAGAGCCCGTGTCGGCATACAAAAAGTTAGCTTCCAAGGCCTCCTGCGCTTTATCGATGGTTTCTTGCCACGCTTTTAAATCGGCTTGCAACCCCGAGGCAGGTTCTTCGGCGGCCGCCGCAAAAGGTGCCCACAACAAGCTAAAAAGAAAGAGCACAACGTAAAACAAACGCTGAGGGGAATAAGCTGTAGAGTAATGCATAGGTCTCAAATGTTAGTTAGCGGTGCATGAAATAATAAAACCCGTGCCGGATAGCATAGAGCAAATGCGGGCTGATGCGTAGCAGAAAAGCGACGCAGTGCCTGCGGTAAAGCGGGCTATAATATTGTATTGAAAAGTGTTTGGCAGTGGCAAAAAAAAGCATATTGTTGTAGGCTTTCGCCTTTCCATTAGCACCCTAGTACGTACAAAAAGCCATAAACAACCTAACGCCTGTTAATGGGTGCCGCAAAAACGTGGGTGCATAGTAGGCTCAAGCAGCCTTTTTATATAGGGAAATCAATGCAATACGTATCCTTTTTGCTGAAAAGGGTGGCGCCACTCGCAGCGCTACTGAGCACGCTAGGTATGCCTGTGCACAGCATGGCCACGCCCTGGATCCCAGTGGGCGACCAGCGCGCGAAGCACAGTGTGCAACTGTTGGCAGACCGCGGCTGCTTAGCAGCACCGAGCACCACCTGGCCCATGATGTGGGCAGATGTAAGCCCAGCCTTAGATAACGAAGAGGCGCCAGAATACTGCCGCAACACCTCAGCGTGGCGTTACCTTACCTTTGAGCGCAACATGCAGCGCCGCAGCAATGCCCATTTGGGCGTAAAGCTAGGCCATGCCACGCGCGAACCCCTGTTTAGGGATTTCAACCACGCCCCGCGCAGCACGGGCGAAGCCACCATTAACATCGATGTGCACGCCGGCCCCGTGGCCTTAGGGCTGAACCCCACCTATGTGGAGGATCCGCTCGATGGCGATGAGTGGCGTTTTGATAACAGCTATTTGGCCGGCAAAGCGGGCAACTGGGTGTTTGGTGCCGGCGCCATCGACCGCTGGTGGGGGCCAGGTTGGCACAGCAGCGTCATCCTTTCTAATAATGCGCGCCCCGTACCTGGGGTGTGGGTAAACCGTGGCCAAGCACGGCGCAGTAACTGGCGCCCCATGAGCTGGCTCGGCCCGTGGAACCTAGTGGTGTTTGCCGGCGAGTTAGAAAACAACCGCCACGTGAGCAATGCCAAGTTACTGGGCGCACGCTTCACTGTTAAACCTGCCTCTTTTATTGAACTCGGTGCCAACCGCACGGCGCAATGGGCGGGTGAGGGGCAGCCTAGCAACCTTAAAAGCCTAGGTAATGCCATTATTGGCCGCGATAACGGCCAAACAAAAGAGGATCCTAGCAACCAGTTAGCAGGGTTTGATTTACGCATTGCCGCACCCATCGGCAAAGCCACGCTAGGTTTTTACGCCCAACTGATTGGCGAAGACGAAGCAGGCGGCATGCCTGCAAAAGATATGCAGCAAGCAGGGCTAGACCTCGCCACACAATTTGGCCTCAACGAGCAGCGTTTTTACTTTGAAGTGGCGGACAATCAAACGGGCCGCTGGCTCAGCGATGGCGTGCCTAATGTAGGCTACGAGCACAGCGTTTATAAAACCGGTTACCGCTATAAGGGCCGAGTTATGGGCTCTACTTGGGAAAGTGATTCCCGCGTTTATACACTAGGCGCAGCACAATATTTTGCCAACGGTAACGACCTCACGCTTACTTATAGCTATGCGCGCCTGAATTACACGGGCACAGTGCGCTCAAGGCCCACCGATGTGCCGGGCCCTTTATTAGGTTTGCCGAAAAAAGAGCAGAAAGTGCATGTAATGACGGTAAGCTACGGCGTAAATTTGTTGCAAGGGAAAGCAGGGCGCCTCACGCTAGCGGGGCAGTTCACGGATAAGGACATTAACGTGGTAAAAACAGACCATTCAGGCCAGCGTACTTGGCCAAAAGCCATTGGTATGGCCACCTGGGAGTATCGCTTTGATTAAGTACAACAGCACACAAAACAAATGGTTGGCAATGGCCTTGTTAGCACTTATGGCAGGGCCTGCGTGTTCCATTATGCCCGGCTCGCACATTAAAGCCGGCGAAGCAGAAAGCCGTTGGTTTAATGGCACTGCAGCAGAGCACGAAGAAGCGGAAGCGCAAATTGGTGATGAGGTGCGCATTAAACCGGTGAACAGCATTACCGGTTTGCCTGTGGTGCACGAACTAGCACCAGAACTAGCCGACTCTTTAGATAGCGAAGGCATGTACGAATACGTGGTGGGCCCTGGCGATGTGCTGAACGTAACCGTATGGGACCATCCAGAACTTACCATTCCTGCGGGTGGCGAGCGCAAACCTTCTGATGCCGGTAACTGGGTGCACCCCGATGGCACCATTTTTTACCCCTATGTGGGGGTGGTGGAAGTGGCAGGGCGCAACCTGCGTGAAATCCGCCAGCTAATTACCAAGCGCCTAGGCCGTTACATTGAAGACCCACAAGTGGATGTGAGCGTGGCCGCGTTCCGTTCACAAAAGGTGTATGTGTCGGGCGGTGTAAACCAGCCGGGTGCGTACCCGCTTACCAACGTGCCGCTGCGTTTGCTCGATGTGGTAAACCAAGCAGGTGGCGTTAGTGAACAGGCAGATTGGCGCAACGTTATTTTAACCCGCGATGGCAAAGAGTACCGGCTCTCGCTGAAAGAAATTTACGAAAAAGGCGATAAGCGCTTTAACGTGCTACTAAAAAGCGACGATGTGGTGCACGTTAGCCACAGTGAAGACCAAAAAGTATTTGTAATGGGCGAGGTGAACAAGCCGGCTTCCTTAAGCATGGGCCGCAATGGCATTACCTTGGCAGAAGCCCTTGCGGAAAGCGGCGGTATTAACGAGATGCAAGCCAATGCCACGGGCATTTTTGTAATGCGCCGTGCGGAAGAAGAGGGCGGCCGCTTTATAGACCTGTACCAACTGAACGCCAAAGACGCCACGGCTTTTGTTTTGGCTGATGAATTTAACTTACAAGAACGCGACATTGTATACGTTACTGCGGCACCCATTGCCCGCTGGAACCGCGTTATTTCGCAGATTATGCCCACCATCCAAGCGGTGTACTACGGTGCCCGATCTGCGTATGAAGTGGATAGGTTGGAAGACTAATGTTTGAAAATATTTTAGTAGTGTGTGATGGCAATATTTGCCGCAGCCCCACGGTGGAATTCATGCTGCAAGCGCGCACCAGTAAAAATATCAGCTCTGCAGGCCTAGTGGGATTAGTGGGGCACGATATGGATGCTACCGCCCGCGAAGTGGCAGAAGCCCATGGTTTAAAGTGCCCGCCGCACAGTGGCCGCAAGCTCACCCGTGAGTTGTGCCAGCAGGCGGACCTTATTTTAGTAATGGAACAACGCCAACGGGAACGCGTAACTCAGCTTGCGCCCGAAGCCAGCGGTAAAACCATGCTGCTAGGCAAGTGGCTCGGCGACAAAGAAGTGCCGGACCCTTACAAGCGCAGCCGCGATGTGTTCGAGCACGTATATACATTAATGGATAACGCCGTGGCTGAATGGACGAAGCGTCTCGGTTAACATTGGCCCATAGCAAGGCAAAGGAATAGAAATGAGTGAAGTGAACACTCCCGCTCAACACAACACAGTGGCGGACGATGAAATTGATTTAATGCAGCTCGTTGGCACCTTGTGGGAACACAAGTGGCTAATTGTAGCTATTACCACCTTGGTAACGGCTTTAGGCGTAGCCTATGCCTTGGTGAGCACGCCTGTGTATCAAGCTGATGCCTTGCTGCAAGTGGAAAAGAAACAAGCTGGCATTCCTTTGCTGGGGGGTGCAGAAGATTTATTCATGAACGACAGCTCTGCGCAAACGGAAATTGAAATCGCCCGCTCGCGCATGGTGCTCACCCAAGCTATTGAACAGGTGCAGGCAGATATTCAAGTGCGCCCGCAACCACGCAGCTTAAAAGAGAGCTGGTTTCCTGGGTTGTTTGCAGATGATAACCGCTTGCCCTTTGCCGGTTGGAGCGACAAAGAAGTAACGCTGTGGATAGAAGAGCTGTTGGTGCCACAGTGGCTACTGGATACCCCATTGGTGTTCACCGTCACCGGCCCCGAAAGCTTTACGTTGAGCGCCGAAGGGCGCGAACTGGTCGCCGGCACCGTGGGTGAAGACGCCGCCAACGACGAGCTCGCTTTAAGCCTGAAAGTAAAACAGCTAGAGGCGCCTGAAGGTTTTGTGTTCACGGTCACCAAACGCTCGCTGCTGAAAGCCATTGAAGATGCCCGTGGCGGCCTTAGCATTAGCGAAAAAGGCAAACAAACCGGCATTTTAAGCTTCCAATACGCCGGCGCCAACCGTGCCAGCATCGCCACCATGCTTGATGCCATTGCCACCAGCTACTTTGTGCAAAACATTCAGCGCCGTGCAGAAGAGGCAGAAAAAAGCCTCAGCTTCTTGCAAGAGCAATTGCCAGAGGTGCGTGAGCAACTGAGCGAAGCAGAAGAAAAGCTCAGTGCACACCGCCTAAAAAGCGAATCCGTGGACCTTTCCATGGAAGCGCAAGCCTTGCTCACCCAAATAGTGGGCATTGAAGCCAAAATTAACGATCTCGCTATCCGCGAAAGCGAAGTGGCAGCGCTCTATACTCGCGAGCACCCCACCTATAAAACCATCCAGCGCCAACGCCGCAGCCTAGAAAAAGAGAAAGAACGGTTGCAAAAAGAAGCGCAAAACATGCCCGAAACGCAGCAAGAAATTTTGCGTTTAACACGCGATGTGGAGCTCAACCAAGCCATTTATTTGCAACTGCAAAACCGCGACCAAGAGCTGCGCATTTTAAAAGCGGGCACCGTGGGTAACGTCCGCATTATTGATGCCGCACAAGTACAGCCCAACCGCATTAAGCCCAAGCGCAGCCTTATTGTGCTCATTAGCGGCATGCTTGGCGGCATGCTCGGCGTGGGCATCGTGTTACTGAAAGCCCTGCTTAACCGCGGCATTGTGGGCCCGCACGAATTAGAGCAAGAAGGCATTGCGGTGTACGCCAGCCTGCCGAAATCTGAAGAAACCATGAAGCAAGAAGCGCTGTGGCAAAAAGCAAAGCGCAGAAAACAAAGCACGGCGCACCGCGGCATGCTAGCGCTCACCCACCCAGCAGACCTCACAGTAGAAAGCCTGCGCAGCCTGCGCACCAGCTTGCACTTCGCCATGATGGATGCTGGCAACAACGTTATCGCCTTCTCGGGCCCCAGCCCAGGTATTGGTAAGAGCTTCGTTTCCATCAACTTAGCTGTGGTGCTGGCCCAAGCAGGGCAAAAAGTGCTGCTCATCGATGCAGACTTACGCCGCGGCCACTTGCACCATTACCTTAAAAATGAACCCGGCGATGGCTTATCCGGCTATTTAGCGGGCAAGAGCACCTTTGAAGAGATTAAATACACAACGGAAGTGCCAGGGCTCGATGTGATCACACGCGGCGAAGTGCCACCCAACCCCTCTGAACTGCTGATGCACGAGCGCTTAGGGGCGCTGTTTGCCCAAGCTAACGAAGAATACGACGTGGTGCTGGTGGATACACCGCCCATTTTAGCCGTAACCGACGCCGCCATTATTGGCCAGCATGCGGGCACTAACTTACTGGTAGCGCGTTATGGCGTGAACACCGTGAAAGAAGTGGAGCAAGCCATCATGCGCTTTGACCGCAACAACGTGGTGATCAAAGGCACCGTGCTGAACGCCATCGAACAAACGGCCAGCAACGCTTATTACTACTACAACTACGAATATAAATCGTAAGCGCTGGCAGGGCTGTTTGCTGCAAAATAAACAGCCCAAGCATTCGTGCCGTTGCATTATTTGTTATGTGTTGTAGTATCTTGTTCACTCGATGAACAGGTTGTGAATACCCAGCTCTGTAGCACAAAGAAGCAGTATCTTTGTGCTTTTTTATGTTCGAAACAATGAGGCCGCTAAAGCTGCTAGCCAACAAACAAAACAACACGTTTTTAGGAAATTGACGCCCAATCCTAGGGCGGTAGCGTGTTTTTTACCGCAATAACGCACCGTTAACACACACCCACACAGCGCATACCTCACCTTAATGAACGACGACATACACCTACGCTTGTTGCAGTTGCTGCAGCAATCTCCACATCTTTCACAGCGCGAGCTGGCCGCCGAGCTAGGCATTAGCTTAGGCAAGGTAAACTATTGCGTACGCGCACTGGTGGATAAAGGCTGGGTGAAAATGAACAACTTCCGCAAAAGCGACAACAAAAGCGCTTATATTTACCAGCTCACGCCCCAAGGTATTGCAGAAAAAGCCGCACTCGCTGTGCGTTTTTTGCGTTATAAAGAAGCGGAGCATGAGAAGCTGTTGGAAGAGATAGAAGTGTTGAGACAGTTAGTGGCGGAGCAAAATAAAAGCTCGTAAGAAATAAAAACAGCATCACAACAACCTATAAATAACAGTATTAAAAACGTATGAATCTAAATATTGCCGTCGCAGGCACCGGTTATGTTGGCTTATCAAATGCCGTGCTGTTGGCCCAGCACAATAACGTCACCGCCATTGATATCGTGCCCGAAAAAGTGGCGCTGCTAAACAACAAGCAGTCGCCCATTGAAGATGCGGAAATCAAAGAGTTTTTGGCCAACAAACCGCTTAACTTTAAAGCAACGCTCGATGCCGAAGAAGCTTACAGCGAAGCGGATTACGTGATAATCGCCACGCCCACCAACTACGATGAAAAAACCAACTACTTTGATACCTCAAGCGTAGAAGCGGTGATCAACCAGGTGGCGGGCATTAACCCCAGCACCACTATTGTTATTAAATCCACCATCCCCGTGGGCTACACCGCACAGCTGCAAGCGCTGCATCCGCAGCTCAACATTATTTTTAGCCCTGAATTTTTGCGCGAAGGCAAAGCACTGTACGATAACCTGCACCCCAGCCGCATTATCGTGGGTAGCCATTGCCAAGCGGGCAAACAATTTGCTGCACTGCTAAAGCAGGGCGCGATTAAGCAAGATGTGCCCGTGCTGTTTACCAACAGCACCGAAGCCGAAGCGGTAAAGTTATTTAGCAACACCTATCTCGCCATGCGCGTGGCGTATTTTAATGAGCTAGATAGCTACTGCGCCGTGAACGGGCTTGATACCCGCCAAATTATTGAAGGCGTAGGGTTAGACCCACGCATCGGCAACCACTACAACAACCCCAGCTTTGGCTACGGCGGCTACTGCCTGCCCAAAGACACCAAACAGCTGCTGGCCAACTACGAAAACGTGCCCAACAACATTATTGGCGCCATTGTAGCGGCCAACCGCACCCGTAAAGATTTCATTGCTGATGACATTCTCAAGCAAGTGCGCGCCCAAGGCCCGAAAGAAAACGCCGTGGTGGGCATCTACCGCCTGATAATGAAAGAGGGCAGCGACAACTTCCGCGCCTCGGCTATTCAAGGCATTATGAAGCGTATTAAAGCCAAAGGCGTGGAAGTGGTGGTGTATGAGCCTGTGCTAGAGGCCGAGCATTTTTACAACTCGCGCGTTGTTACCAGCTTGGAAGAGTTTAAAAACATAAGCCAAGTGATAGTGGCTAACCGGCTGGATGACAACCTAAAAGATGTGGCGGAGAAGGTGTATACCAGAGACCTTTTTCAAAGTGATTCTTAGTGTGAAAGCACTCGAATGCGTTCTATATTTAACTTCTGTATGCTACATTGCCTACACCATAAAACCTTGATACTAAAGAGGCTTAACTATGGATCTTAAATATAAAACAAAGCCAATTTACCACGCTATGGGCAGTGCAATGGAAGTTATCCCCGCTGGTGATTATTCAGAGTACATGCCAAAAGGCACGGCGGCACAGCGCCTTAACGGTAGCTGGAAAAGGGTGGGTGAAACCTTAGCAAAGAGCATGGAAAGCTATGATGAAAAAGAACCAGTGCACTTCACAACGTGCTAAGCGCAATACCCCAAGCACAACTTATTGAAGCTAGCGGTGCTTGCAATTTCAGAATAGGCACAACCAAACGCAACAACGCCCTTGCACATTAATTAAAGGCTGTGGTGCTGCGCTGGCTGGCACAGGTGCTCTGCACAGCACATGCAGCCGCACAATAGCCACAGCACCACAACGCCAACACATTCCCATTACCAACAACCCAAAACATATTTATGAAAAACACAAAACTCGCCATTATCGGCCTTGGCTATGTAGGCCTGCCCCTTGCGGTTGAATTTGGCAAACAGCGCCAAATTACCGGGTTTGATATTAACGAAGCACGCATTAACGCTTTAAAAGCCGGCCACGATGCCACGCTGGAAGTGAGCGATGAGGAATTAAAAGAAGCCACGGGCTTACGCTTCACCAACAAGCTAGAAGACATTGCCGAGTGCAACGTGTACATCGTTACCGTACCCACGCCCATTAACGCCAGCAAGCAGCCCGATCTCACCCCCTTGCGCAAAGCCAGCGAAACCATTGGCAAGGTGCTAAAAAAGGGCGACATCGTTATTTATGAATCCACCGTTTACCCTGGCGCCACCGAGGACGATTGCGTGCCTATTTTAGAGCAGCAATCGGGTCTGAAATTTAACCAAGATTTCTTCGCGGGCTACAGCCCAGAGCGTATTAACCCGGGCGATAAAGAACACCGCGTGGCCAACATATTAAAGGTAACCTCGGGCTCCACCCCCGAAGTGGCAGAAAAGGTAGATCAGCTTTATAAAACCATCATCACCGCGGGCACCTACAAAGCCAGCAGTATCCGCGTGGCCGAAGCCGCCAAGGTGATCGAAAACACCCAGCGCGATGTGAACATTGCGCTGATTAACGAACTAGCATTGATATTTAATAAGCTGGGCATTGATACCGAAGAAGTGCTAAAAGCTGCGGGCACCAAGTGGAATTTCTTGCCCTTTCGCCCAGGCTTGGTGGGCGGCCACTGCATAGGGGTAGACCCATACTACCTAACCCACAAAGCGCAAAGCATTGGTTACCACCCCGAAATGATCCTCGCCGGCCGCCGCATTAACGATGGCATGGGCCAATACGTGGTGGGCCAACTGGTGCAAGCCATGCTGAAAAAGCGCATCCACGTGAACGGCGCCAAAGTGCTGCTAATGGGCTTAACCTTTAAAGAAAACTGCCCCGATTTACGCAACACCCGCGTGGTGGATATTGTGCACGAGCTAGAAAGCTACGGCGTGCAAGTGGATGTGTATGACCCTTGGGTGGATAAAGCCGAAGCCGAGCAAGAATATGGCATTAAGCCCATTAATGAACCACAGCAAGGCGAATACGATGCCATGGTGGTGGCTGTGGCTCATGAACAATTTAAACAGCTGGGTGCTGAAACTGTTCACGGCTACGGCAAACCGCAGCATGTGCTATACGATTTAAAATACATAGTGCCCGCCGAGCTGTGTGATTTGCGCTTGTAACCCTTTGCTTAAAAATGTTGTGTAATAAAGCTCAACGAGGTGTGATTTATGGAACAATTTAAAAAAGCAATACAAATAGCCAAAGAATTTCTTGTTGATATCCAAAGCGGTTTAATAGATGCCCGAGTAGAAGCCGCAATCGTTAACAACCAAAAAAATTGGTATGAAATATCTTTTAGTTACCGTTTAGATGGAAAAAGTGATTTGGCAGCACCAGAGATTAGCAAGCAAGATACGCTAAGCGCCCTAGCATTACTTAGCCCATATAACAGAATTTATAAAACGATTTTGGTCGATGCCGATACATGGGAGCTTAAAGGTTTTAAGGAATATAAAGAGGCCTAGCTTGTGCGTAAGGGGATAATTCTAGACGCTAATTTGTTGCTGCTATTGGTTATTGGAACCTTAGATGGCGGCCGCTTTATCAGCCACTCATCTCGGCTAAACGCCTATTCAAAGCAAGATGTAAAAAAGCTAATGCAGCTTATAGAACGCTTTTCGCCCGTTTATGTAACACCCTATATATTAACTGAAGTATCAAACCTAATTGATCTAAAACGAGAACAATATAGCCGCGCTTTTGAACTAGCAAAGGTGTTGATGCAAGGGTTTGAAGAGTTACCCGTGACATTAAAAGAAGATGTGCGCATACCCACATTTATAACTCATGGAATAACGGATGCCTCCTTAGTAGAGCTAGCCAAACAGCATTTTGTGGTAACAAACGATAAACGCTTGCTGCCCTTACTGTTTAATGCCGCACCCAACAACATCATTCCATTTGCAGCCGTATCACAGTATATAAATTAAATATGACTACTTATTCACAGCTACTTAAAAACTTATCCGAAACCCAGCACACCTGGCTTATCACCGGCGTGGCCGGCTTCATTGGCTCTAACTTGTTAGAGCAATTACTCACCCACAACCAAAAAGTGGTGGGGCTAGATAATTTTGCCACGGGCCACCAACACAACCTCGATGAAGTGCAAGGCTTGGTAACCCCCGCGCAATGGGCTAACTTTACCTTTATAGAAGGCGATATCCGCAACCTAGAAGATTGCCAACAAGCCTGTGAAGGCGTGGATTATGTGCTTCACCAAGCCGCCCTTGGCTCGGTGCCACGCTCTATTGACGACCCAATAACCACCAACAGCGCCAATATTACCGGCTTTTTAAACATGCTAGTGGCCGCACGCGATGCCAAGGTGCAAAGCTTTACCTATGCTGCCAGCAGCTCTACCTATGGCGACCACGAAGCCCTGCCCAAAGTGGAAGCCAATATAGGCAACCCCTTAAGCCCCTATGCCGTTACCAAATATGTGAACGAGCTTTACGCCGACGTGTTTGCCCGCACCTATGGCTTTAATTGCATTGGCCTGCGCTACTTTAACGTGTTTGGCAAAAGGCAAGACCCAAACGGCGCCTATGCCGCAGTGATACCTAAGTGGACGGCGGCGATGATACAAAACGACGACGTATTCATTAACGGCGATGGCGACACCAGCCGCGATTTTTGCTTTATCGACAACGCCGTGCAAGCCAACCTGCTGGCCGCCACCACGCAAAACGCTGAGGCCAAAAACCAGGTGTATAACGTGGCCGTGGGCGATAGAACCACACTGAACGATTTGTTTAATGCCATACAAAGTGCGCTCACAGAAAACGGCGTGAACTATGCAAAACAAGCCGTGTACCGTGATTTTAGGCCGGGGGATGTGCGCCATAGCCAAGCGGATGTGAGTAAGGCAGAAACGCTTTTAGGCTATGCGCCAGAGTTTAGGATTATGGAAGGGATTGCGAAGGCGATGCCTTGGTATGTGCGGTTTTTGAAATGAGAGGCCAGTTAGACGCGCTGTTAGCACGCTTCAAAAAAAGCAAAGATGGCAAAGTGCTCGCCAGCAACTTTGGCTATTTGATGCTGCTGCAAATAGCAGGATATGTATTCCCACTAATTACTATTCCTTACTTAGCAAGGGTAATTGGCGTAGATGGTTTCGGAAAAATTGCGTTTGCGGCTGCAGTGATGGTGTGGTTTCAAACCGTTTCGGATTGGGGCTTTAACTACACCGCCACCCGAGATGTGGCGCGAAACAGGGATAACTTAGAAAAAGTATCTGAAATTTTCTCAAACGTACTTTGGGCAAGAATATTTCTTGCAGTGGTCTCTTTTGCTTTGCTTTACCTGTTGATTGCCACGGTGCCTTACTTCAACGAAAACAAAGATATTTTGCTCGTAACCTTCTTGCTTGTGCCGGGCCATATTCTGTTTCCAGATTGGTTCTTTCAAGCGATGGAGCGCATGAAATTCATTACTTTCTTCAACCTGCTAACCAAAGCATTGTTTACCGTATTAGTTTTTGTATTTGTGACGGAGAAAGAGCACTACATTATCCCGCCTTTACTAACCTCGCTTGGCTTTTTGTTGAGCGG
>DATGUF010000001.1:0-163715 GCA_035301485.1 Alcanivoracaceae bacterium | reverse complement strand
AGCGTTGCGGCCTGCACACTTCTAGCGTAAATTGCTCGCCCTAATACAATGCAACATTTATTCCGCTAAGCTCTTCATTTTAAGGTATAGAAGCATGCCCACCTCTTCTCCTGCGCCTATTTGGCGCCGCCTTGCAGCCCTTGGCTACGACAGCCTTTTATTAGGCAGCCTTATCTTCGTTATCACTGGTGCACTTATTTGGTTGTATGGCATCAGTGATTTACCCATGGCGGAATTAAACGGCGTCGAGCATCCACCCGCTTGGTTTTCCCAGTTCGTTATTTTTCCTGTGATGTTGTTAGTAACGGCGAGCTTTTATCATTTTTTCTGGCGCCGCGGAGGGCAAACCCTAGGTATGCGAGCATGGCGTATACGCACCGAGCGTTTTGACGGGCGCCCCGTGAAGCTATGGCAAACAGTAGTGCGCTGCAGTGCGGGAATAATAACGTTTGGCATGGGCCACTTATTTGCGCTGTTCAATGGCCATCGGCAAAGCTTGCAAGATGTGCTTTCGCAAACCCGCACTGTCTTGCTACCCAAAAACTAACGGATACGGCTCAGCAACCACACCCCTAACACACAACACAATAATGGCGGTGTGGCAGCGGCTATGAAGGGCGAGAGGTGAAACACCAAACTAATATGGCCAATAAACTGTTGGCCGTAGTGGAACAGTAGGCCGGCGATGGCACCCGTAGTTAAACGCAAGCTCATGGGGGTTTCACGTAGCGGCCCAAAGATGAATGAAATGGCTATTAGCACCATGCCAATAATGGCGAAAGGTTGTAATATTTTCTGCCAAAACGTGAGCTTGTACTCCCCCACTTCTAGCTGTTGCTCTTGCAAGTAAGTGATGTATTCCCACAATTTAGATAGCGCTAAATGCTCTGGCTTCATGCTCACTACTTTCAGAAAATCGGGGCTTAAGCCTGTTTCCCAGCGGCCACTTTCTTCTGTAAACGTTACCACTTGGTTGGCTTCTAAACGCGAACCATGTAGGCCTTTAATTTCCCAATAATCGCCTTGGTGCTGGGCTTCTTCTATAAATAAGGCGTTTTTGAGCTCGCGCGTTTCCGTAAACTCGTAACGCGTCACGCCATATAAAGTGCCCTCTTCACCCACCCCATTAATGTGGATAAACTCGTCGCCTTCGCGGTGCCAGTACCCTTCGCGTAAATTAATAGTGGTGCTGCGTCCTAATTGTTCGTTTTTATTTCTCTCTGCCACTTGCTCCGTGTAGGGCACCACAAACTCGCCAAGCAGCAAACCTACCACGAGTAACAAAATAGCGGGCCGCAAAGCCATGCGGCTCACGCGGGCCACCGACACACCAGCAGCACGAATAACGGTTAACTCGCCGCTGTTAGCCAACATACCCAACCCTGTTAAGGCGCCAAGCAAAATGGCTAGAGGTAAGAAATCATAGATGCGACGCGGCATGGTGGTAGCGATATATTGCATTGCTTCGAGCGCGCGATAGTCTCGATGCAAGTGTTCTAACTCTGCTAGAAAGCTAAACAAGCTTTCCAGTGCCACAATAGTGAACACCACACCAATAGAGGGCAGCAAAACAGACGACCAAATATAACGGTTTAATATTCTCATGCTGCTACCCTCGCTTTTAGGGCTGTCCTTTTACGCCGCCAATTGGGCCATCGATACAAAAGCACCACGAGGCTGATGGCCAACAAATGCACCCACACCGTGTGGTAATACCATGGGCGCTGAGCGATAGGCATATCTGCCATCCAGCTTCGCAGCACTAACAGCAAGCCAACGTACAGCATGTAAAGCAGTACGGCGGGAATAATTTTCCCAAAACGCCCTTGGCGCGGGTTAACCCGTGATAAAGGAATGGCTGCAAAGGCCATCACTGGCACAATTAAGATAATTGAAATACGCCACTGTAACTCGGCATTGGCTTCAGAGTTATCACTGCCCCATAACTCTTGCGTGGGCCAACTGCGCACTTTAGGTGTGTGGTTCTTCTTCTCTTCGCTAATCCGAATTAAGGCACGCTCAAAGGTCATTTTTGTATAGTCGCCAGCACCCGGCTGCCCTTGATACTGATAACCTTCCGTAAGCTCTAGATAATTCATCCCTAGGTGCGACACCATGGTGCCTTCAGACGCCCACACCGTTACGAGCTCGCTGCGCTTATTCTCTGGGTTAATGCGGAAATCAGACAAGAAAACATTTTCAAGCACGCCGCGTTCTTTATCGATAGCACCTGCATAGGTGGCCCGCGAGCCACCGCTGTTTGAGCGCACATGGAAGCGCCCTGGCGTTAACAGCTCAAGCACCGAACGATCTTTTTGTGCTTCGCGTATTTTAGCGCTTTCATTGTCCCCTAGCGGCGTTACATACAAAGCAAAGGAGGCAATAATGACCACCGTAACGGTTACCGGCAATAAAATGGCCCGCACCACGCGGTTTTGCCCCACGCCACAGGCGTTCAGCACAGTCATTTCGTTGGTCACCCACATCCCCCCTAACACCAGTAACAGGGCGATATATAAACTAAGGGGCAAAATTAACTGCAGGAATTCTGGCAAGCGATAGGCTAAAATGAGGAACACCGCATCAGCAGCTATATCTCCCACCGCTGCATCAGCGAGATACTTGATAAAACGCCCTGTGACAAGCACCATCACTAGCACAAAAGTCACTACTAACGTCGTGACCAGTAATTGTCTGTTAATATAACGATGAATTATCAAATCAAATCCCGCCGGCAAATTTGTTCGGCCATACCAACCGAGGAGTGCTAATGGAGTACGCAGTTAGCAATACAGCAACCCAAGACCTTTCCGTTGATTGTTTAGTAGTGTGCTTGCACAAGGATGCCAGTAACTTAGCTGGCTCTGTACCCGCTGAAACACAAACTCTTATTCAATCCCTTGTTGAAGCCGGCGATTTCACCGGTAAAAAGCAACAAGTGTTAACTCTTTTTCAACCTCAAGGCCTACAGGCTAAGCGCCTTATCTTAGTCGGTACAGGCGTAGATGAAAACACACCTTTGTCTGTAGTTGCTTTTACCAAACTTGCCACAGAGGTGCAAAAGGCCGTAGCAAGCACAGGCGCTGCCACTGCCGCTTGGTTTATCGACAACCTTAGCGTTAACGACAAAGATAAAACCTGGCATGTACGCGAAGCTAGCCGCACGTTAGCGGATGCGCAATACAGCTACACCGACTACAAAAGCAAAAAAGCAGAGCCGAAGGTTAACAGCTGGTTAATTATTAGCCACGCCGATAAAGCCCGTGCTGAGCAAGCACACAAAGAGGGTATCGCCATTGCGGCGGGCATGGCGCTCACAAAAGATTTAGCCAACTGCCCACCAAACGATTGCTACCCTGAAGTATTAGCCGATTTAGCCCTTGAACTTGCAGAGCAATACCCTGCGCTAAAGGTCAACATTATTACGGAAGACGAAGCTGAAGAAATGGGCATGGGTGCTTTTTGCGCTGTGGCCCGTGGCAGCGAGCGCGAAGGCCGTTTAATTGTTTTTGAATACGGCAATGTCAAAGACAACCCTGCTGCCCTCGTAGGTAAAGGCATTACCTTTGACACCGGCGGTATTTCTTTAAAGCCCGGCGCAGGCATGGATGAAATGAAATATGACATGGGCGGCGCCGCTAGCGTTTTCGGCACGATGAAAACTCTCTGTGAGCTCGAAGCACCTGTGAACGTAGTAGGTGTGGTAGTCGCCGCTGAAAACATGCCTGATGGCCGCGCTACACGCCCAGGCGATATTGTCACCACTCTCTCTGGCCAAACGGTTGAAATTCTCAACACAGATGCCGAAGGCCGCTTAGTACTGTGTGATGCGCTTACTTATGTACAGCAGGAATATGATCCTAGCGTAGTGGTAGATATCGCGACCTTAACCGGTGCTTGTGTCATCGCACTTGGCGCGCACGCTCACGGCATCATGGCCAACGATGGCGAACTCGCCCATGCCCTTCTAGAAGCGGGCGACGAAACCGGTGACCGTGGTTGGCCTCTGCCTTTGTGGGATGAATACCAACCACAATTAGACAGCCCCTTCGCAGACATCGCCAACATTGGTGGCCGTGAAGCAGGCACCATCACAGCCGCGTGTTTCCTCTCGCGTTTCACCAAAGAAACACGCTGGGCGCACCTCGACATCGCTGGCACAGCTTGGATCAGTGGTGGCATGAAGAAGGCCGCCACAGGCCGCCCAGTGCCGCTACTCACACGCTTCATCCTTAACGGAGCAGGCCAGTAAATGACGGAAGTGCTGTTTTACATTACGGAGGCTACGGATGCGCGCCACCAATTAACGTGGAGAATCGCCCGTGCCGCTTTAATGCAACAGCGCCACATCTATATCCACGCCGCCTCAGATGAAGAGGCGGCGCGGTTAGATGAAATATTTTGGCAGGCTCCCCTTACGGGGTTCCTGCCGCACTCTTTATTATCAGATGATCCTAATGCCACGCACCCTGTGGTAATTGGGCATTCACAAAGCCCAGGGCCTTGCCACGACGTACTCATAAACTTAGCCCCTGAGGTGCCCGATTTTTTTAGCCGTTTCCTGCGCGTGGCTGAAATGATCACTGGCGATGAGGCGGTACGCATCAGCGGCCGCGAACGTTGGCGCTTTTATAAAGATCAAGGCTACCCACTCACTAGCCATAAAGTGTAACGCTTAATAGTTCTTCTGAACTCTGCCGCAATTATCGGTATAATTCCTTTTTTCTGTTCACCAACCCAATTCAGGCTTATTGCATATCATGGATAAAACCTACCGTCCGGACACCATTGAACAACGCTGGTATCAACACTGGGAAAACTCAGGCTACTTTAAACCTAGCGGTAAAGGCGATGCCTTCACCATTATGATCCCGCCGCCCAACGTCACCGGCTCCTTACACATGGGGCATGGTTTCAACAACGCGTTCATGGATGCTTTGGTGCGTTTTCGCCGGATGCAGGGCCGTAACACACTGTGGCAACCTGGCACAGACCACGCCGGTATTGCCACGCAAATGGTGGTAGAGCGCCAGCTAGCTGCCCAGGGGCAAAGCCGCCACGATTTAGGCCGCGATGCCTTTATTGAAAAAATTTGGGAATGGAAAGAAGAATCTGGTGGCACTATTACAGAGCAGTTGCGCCGCTTAGGTTCTTCCCTCGACTGGTCTCGCGAACGTTTCACTATGGACGAAGGGCTGTCTAAAGCCGTGCGCGAAGCTTTTGTTCGCCTACACGAAAAAGGCATGATTTACCGTGGCAAACGCCTAGTAAACTGGGACCCAGTGCTACACACAGCCATTTCCGATTTAGAAGTGGAGAGCGAAGAAGAACAAGGCCATATGTGGCACTTCCGCTATCCGCTAGCGGATGGCTCTGGCCATTTAGTAGTAGCCACCACTCGCCCAGAAACCATGCTCGGCGATACTGCGGTAGCAGTACACCCTGAAGACCCGCGCTACCGCGACATGATTGGCAAAGAAATTGCCTTGCCTCTTACCGACCGCACTATTCCTATTATTGCCGACGAATATGTCGATCCTGAATTTGGTTCCGGTTGCGTAAAGATCACGCCCGCCCATGATTTCAACGACTACGAAATCGGCAGGCGCCACGATCTACCCATGATCAATATTCTCACTGAAGATGCGGCGCTCAACGACGAAGTACCAGAAGCCTACCGTGGCCTCGATCGCTATGTAGCACGCGAGCAAATTGTTAACGATTTAGATGCGCAAAACTTACTTGAAAAAGTGGAACCCCACCAATTAATGGTGCCCCGCGGCGACCGTTCTGGTGTAGTCATTGAGCCTCTTCTCACCGACCAGTGGTTTGTGAACGTTGAGAGCATGGGCAAGAAAGCCATCGATGCCGTGGAAGATGGCCGCATTCAATTTGTGCCTAAGCAATACGAAAACATGTATTTTGCTTGGATGCGCGACCTTCAAGACTGGTGTATTTCACGCCAGCTTTGGTGGGGCCACCGCATCCCTGCTTGGTATGATGAAGACGGCAACATTTATGTGGGCCGCACTGAAGAAGAAGCGCGCGAGAAAAACAACCTTGGTGCTGAGGTGGCACTACGCCAAGACGAAGACGTGCTCGATACTTGGTTCAGCTCCGCCCTATGGACATTCTCCACCTTAGGTTGGCCCGATAATCCCGAGGCGCTCAACACTTTCCACCCCACTGATGTTGTGGTGAGTGGCTTTGACATTATTTTCTTCTGGGTGGCCAGAATGATTATGATGACGCTAGAGCTCACCGATGAAATTCCTTTTAAGCACGTGTACATGCATGGCCTCGTGCGCGATAACGACGGCCACAAAATGTCGAAGTCTCGCGGTAACGTGCTTGACCCTCTAGACCTCATCGATGGCATTGATCTTGAAAGCCTTGTGGAGAAACGCACCACAGGCCTCATGCAGCCGCAGATGGCGAAGCGTATTGAGCAGCAAACGCGCAGGGAGTTCCCTGAAGGCATCAATGCTTACGGCACCGATGCTCTGCGCTTTACCTTTCTGTCTCTCGCTACCACAGGCCGCGATATTAAATGGGATATGGGCCGCATAGAGGGATACCGTAACTTCTGTAACAAGATTTGGAACGCTGCGCGCTACGTGCTGCAGAACACCGAGGGCCAAGATAACGGCCAAGGTGGCGAAATGACTTTCTCTGTGGCCGATAAGTGGATTCAATCCGAGCTGCAGAAAACCATTCAGCAAGTAACGCAAGCGCTCGATGGCTATCGCTTAGACCAAGCTACCGCCGCCACTTACAATATGATTTGGCACCAGTACTGCGATTGGTACCTAGAGCTTTCTAAACCCGTGTTGTACAGCGATCAGTATGATGAAGCCGCCAAGCGTGGCACCCGTTATACGCTCCTAACGGTGCTCGAAACTTTATTACGTTTAGCACACCCTTTCATGCCGTTTATTACGGAAGAAATTTGGCAGCGTGTAGCACCCTTAGCACAGGTTAAAGGCGGCACCATTATGCTCGCGGATTACCCCGTGGCAGATGAGCGCCTCATTGATGCCGAGGCCGAGGCAGACATTGAATGGCTACAAGCCATGATTACCGCCATTCGTAACATTCGGGCAGAAATGAATATTGCTCCAGGCCGTGAGCTAGATGTGTTGTTACACCAAGCGAGCGAAAAAGATGCTGCTAACGTAGAGCGCTTACAAGGTTTATTAAGCCGCCTCGCACGCCTTAGCAGCGTACGCCTTCTTGAAGAAAACGAAGAAGCACCTGCTTCAGCAGTACAATTGGTAGGCCGCATGGAGCTTCTCGTGCCCATGGCCGGCCTCATTGATAAAGAAGCAGAATTGGAGCGCTTAGGCCGTGAAATTCAGCGGCTTGAGAAAGAAGTCGCGCGTGCTGAAGGCAAACTTGGCAATGCCAACTTTGTGGACCGCGCCCCCGCTGAAGTTGTCGCAGCAGAGCGCACTAAGCTTGAAGGCTATCAAGCCGACCTCGCTCACTACCGCGAACAGCAAGAGAAAATTACACAGCTATAAGCGCATTTGCTTGCGCAACTACGGCGGTGAAATTAGGCTAGCCCTAACGTTCACCGCTCAGACATTATATTTTATCGATAGGGAAAACCCATGCGTTATATCAGCACCCGCGGTAATGCACCGGCGCTAAATTTTGAAGATGTGTTACTCACAGGCCTCGCTAGCGATGGCGGCCTCTACGTACCTGAAAACCTACCACGTTTCACGGTAGAAGAAATCGCTTCGTGGGCAGGCCTGCCTTACCACGAACTCGCTTTCAATGTAATGCGCCCTTTTGTGGCGGGCTGCATTGATGACGATGAGTTTAAGGCCATCTTAAAAGACACCTACGCTGTGTTTGAGCACCCAGCTGTGGCGCCATTGCGCCAGCTCGATGCCAACGAATGGGTAATGGAATTATTCCATGGCCCCACCTTGGCGTTTAAAGATTTCGCCTTACAGCTACTTGGCCGTTTACTCGATGCCGTACTGCAAAAACGCGGGGAACGGGTGGTGATTATGGGCGCCACCTCAGGAGACACAGGCTCCGCCGCCATCGAAGGTTGCCGTAGCAGTGAAAACGTAGATATTTTCATTCTGCACCCACACGAGCGTGTTTCTGAAGTACAACGTCGCCAAATGACCACCGCCATTAGCGATAACATTCACAATATCGCCATTGAAGGCAACTTTGACGATTGCCAAGAAATGGTGAAAGCGAGCTTTGCTGACCAAGATTTCTTAAAAGGCACTCGCCTCGTGGCAGTAAACTCCATTAACTGGGCACGCATCATGGCGCAAACCGTGTACTACTTCCATGCAGCCATCCAGCTAGGCGGTCCGCATCGCTCCGTATCATTCTCGGTGCCCACCGGTAACTTTGGTGATATTTTTGCTGGCTATTTAGCACGCAACATGGGCTTACCCATTAACCAACTAATTGTGGCCACTAACCGCAACGATATTCTGCACCGCTTCATGAGCGGTAACCGTTACCACAAAGATGAGCTACACCCCACCTTATCCCCTTCGATGGATATTATGGTGTCCTCTAACTTTGAGCGCCTGCTGTTTGATATGCACGGCCGTAACGGCGCCTTGGTGGCAGAGCTGATGGATAACTTCCGCGCCACTGGCAAACTTTCTGTGGAAGAAGACCGCTGGACCGAAACCCGCAAGCTATTTGATTCCCTTGGTGTAGACGACGAACAAACCTGCGCCACCATTGCTGATGTATACGCTGCTAGCGGCGAACTACTCGACCCACACACAGCCATTGGCGTTACCGCTGCCCGTGCCTGCCGCCGCGACAACACCATTCCTATGGTGACCCTCGGCACCGCACACCCAGTGAAATTCCCTGATGCTGTGGAAAAAGCCGTTGCTGACGTAGAACCTGCCTTGCCTCCTCACATGGCAGATTTGTTCGAGCGCGAAGAACGTATGACCGTGCTACCGAACGATTTGAAAGCCGTGCAGGAGTTTGTAAGCCAACACGGCAACAAGGGCAAACCTCTTTAAGAGATAGAGCCTTCAGGAACAAGACGGGAGCCCATGGGCTCCCGTTTTTATTTTTACCTTGTTAATTACGAGCAGTGTTTGTGCTGCCTTCATCTTTCCCCTCTCCTCGAGTACACACCGCCTCAACAAACACTAGCGCTAACGTAAAGCAAAAGAATGTTTTCTTTTCGGGTTAAATACACGCATGATATAAAAGATAGGTTCAACTACTAAAGGAGTACGTTACATGGCACCTACCTTGCATATCATCATTTGCTCAACACGCCCAAACCGAGTGGGCCCTGCTGTTGCCAAATGGTTCTACGAATTTGCACAACAACAACAAAAATTTAACGTTAAACTCGTGGATCTTGCCGATTTCGACCTCCCCATTTACGACGAACCGCAACACCCTGCGAGCGGCGTGTATGAGCATGAGCACACCAAAGCGTGGGCGGCTAGCGTTGACGCGGCTGATGCTTATATTTTTGTAACACCCGAATACAACTATTGCCCTCCTCCTGCGCTTAATAACGCACTGAACTATGTGTACAAAGAGTGGAATTATAAACCTTGTGGTTTTGTGAGTTATGGCGGCGTTTCTGGTGGTTTGCGGGCGGTACAAGCAGCTAAGCTACATGTTACAACGCTTAAAATGATGCCCATGATGGAAGGCGTGGCTATACCAATGGTGGCTAAGCAGCTAAACGATGATGGCCAATTTGTTTCTAACGAGTTGATTGATCACTCAGCCGACACACTACTCAATGAACTTTTACGTTGGACTAATGCCTTAAATACCATGCGCTAATCTTCCCCAGCACACCCTTTTCACAAGTTAAAAGAGTGTGTTTTCTGCTTTTTATGAGGAGCAAAACAATGAAAGAAATTGCCTCAGCCGATGCTACACTCGGCAGCAACAATTACAGCACCGTGATGGCCACCCGTGGTTTTACCCTAAAAAGCGATGAGCCGGTGAGCGCAGGTGGCGCGAATACTGGCCCCACCCCTTACGATTACATCCTCGCTGGGCTTGCCTCTTGCACGTTAATTACCCTACGCATGTACAGCGAGCACAAAGGCTGGGAACTGGGCGAACTCAACGCCACTTTGTCATTATCAAAAGACAAAGAAAAGAACACTTATATTCATCGCACACTCACGGTCAGTGAGCCTCTCAGCGATGAACAATGGGAAAAGCTATTAGCCATTGCGGCCAAAACCCCCGTTACACTTACCCTTATGCAGGGCAGTACCATTACCACTGAACACACTCAACGCTAAGGAAGCCACTATGAGCAGTTCAATCCACCTCACCGCCAAAGAGTACCAAGCGTGCCCCCATCAAAGCGAAGAGCATTGCGCTACTCTATTACCGGCTCGCGAAGCTGTACTCGGCGAAGATATGAAAATCCGTCGTTTATTGCCCCATCGCCAATAGCGTATGATTGGCGCCTAGTGTTTCTTTGATCACGCTGGCCCCGCTGATGTAAGCACAGGGCAAGGGGTACGCGTAGGGCCTCACCCACACACCGGCCTACAAACCTTCAGCTGGATGATGGATGGTGAAATCTTACATCGCGATAGCCTGGGCTATAAGCAAGTGCTGAAAAAAAGGCCAAGTAAATTTAATGACTGCGGGCAAAGGTATTTCTCACTCCGAGGAATCACCAGAAGAACGCTCTGACACCGTACAGCTTGCCCAGTTTTGGATCGCTTTACCCGAGAAAAAGCGCTTCATCGAACCTGCATTCGAACATCACGCAGAACTGCCTCGCTTTGAGCGCCAAGGCGCAGACATCACGCTATTAGTAGGCGAGCTGCTCAACCATACTTCACCCGTGAAGGTTTACAGCCCCTTACTAGGCGTAGATATTTCCACGCAAGGCAAAGCGCAGGTTACCTTGCCGCTCAACCCTCAATTTGAATATGGCGTTGCTGTGTTAACGGGCGCTGCCACCGTGGCAGAGCATGACCTAACCCAAGGTTTTTTACTTTACCTAGGCACCAATAGAACCGAGATTACTCTCGATATTCCAGAAGCGAGCCAGATCATTTTGATTGGCGGCGAACCTTTTGCTGAAAAAATTATGTTGTATTGGAATTTTGTAGCACGTACTACTGAGGAAGTGCGTGAATACATTAAGCTTTGGCATGAAACCGATCACTTCGGCAACGTGGAAGGTTATGACGGCGAACCCTTACGCTCGCCTGAGTTATAAGGCCAACAGCGCACCTACTCGGTGCGCTGTCTTCCCTTAATAAGCCTAGGTTTAATTGCTGTGATGTGCTTGTGGTTCAAAAATAGCAAAATGGCCATTTGCCTTAGCCACTAGTTCCCCACCGCTATAAAGCTCAGATTCCAAATTCACAATGCGCTTACCCTTGTTCACTATTTTTGTTTCACAACGCACTAGCCCTTCATACACTGGGGCAAAATAATTAATATTGATATCAATAGTGGCGCATAGCTGGTTTTTACCCAACATAGGGTAAAGAGCTGCCCCCATACCTGTGTCCGCCAATGCATACAATACGGCACCATGGGCCACCTGATGGGGGTTTAACAACGTCTCTGTTACCGTAATGGAACAAGCACTTTGTCCTGCCTCCATGACATCTACTTCCAAGCCAATCAGCTCGGCGAAAGGATGTGACATCCACGACCTCCATCATTTATTCACGTTATGCTGAACGCTAACAAATGATGGCTAACAACGCACGTTTAAGTCTTGTGGCGCCGTTGTTTCACGGGGCGGTACCGCCTTACGGCTATAAACACCAATAATTGGGGTGCCATGAGCACGCAATATGGGTTCGATTTCACGATGCAACGCATGGTAACGATAGAAAGGCACACGGGGAAACAAGTGATGAATAGAATGTAAGTTTTGCCCTAACCAAAACCATTCAAAGGGCTTCATCCACGTGGGCATAATTAAGCTATTGGTGTTTTTATAACGCCTTGGCTCTTGATATGGCAGATGCGGGCGGTAAGCAAACCAGTAAGCAGTGAAGAAAGCACCTACCAAATATCCCCCCAACACCACAAACGCTATCCACGGCTGTGCTATCCAACTAATTACCGCTACGCGCCAACCTATGGAAAAAGAAATTTCCAATCCATACACCACTCGCTCTTTTAATGTGGCTTTGCTCCAATGGTGAAACACGAAGAAAGTATTTTGCGTCCAAAAAAACTGAAATACAGCGGCCACGGCTCTTATCCAGCCCTGCCCTAATCCGCTAATCACAAAATCTGGGTCTTTACCTTCTTGGTTGGTATAGCGGTGATGGGTGAAGTGCTCTAAGCGATGCGAAGCATACGGCACAGCTATCATTGGCGCCACAAGATAACCACAAAGGTCATTTAGTTTGGCTAACTTTTCATTATTACCATTAATGTTTCTATGCGCCGCTTCATGCAAGGGGGTGTAAGAAAAGTAAGTCAGCACTGCCATTGCTGTGAAAGCTAGCCAAGTGGGCAGCACCCCTTGCGCATACAGTACTAGGTTGGCAATAAAAGCCACCACCACAAAAGCAGTAAGGGCCACTGTTAGCCAAGCCACTTCACCCATATGCCTTCTTGCAGCTGCAATGGCCTGCTTGTTCAACACTTTCAAATCTTCAGACATAACAGCCTCCAATAAATTGATAGCTACCAATTTATCCATGAGTTCACTAACATCACAGGACATTAGAGGCCTTTATGGTGACATTAGGGGCCATGCCCGTCTTCCACCCCTTTATAAAAACTAAGAACAGGCACCTTCATGCCCAACCTAGAACCAATTTTACATCCTGTTGTTATTAGCCAGGTGATGATCAACTTTGCCGCACGTTATGGCATAGATAAAGAAACATGTTTACTAGGCACGGGAATTTCAGAAGAGCAGCTACACAACAGCGAAGCGCTCATCTCTCGTGAGCAAGAAATAAGGCTTATTGAAAACCTCATTCTTGCATTGCCTAACGAACCCGCCCTTGGGTTTAAACTAGGCTTACACTACAACGTTTCCACCTTTGGTGTGTGGGGCTTTGCCCTGCGTACTAGCAAAACGTTACGCAAGGCCACACAGATTGCCTTGCGCTATTTACCTTTAAGCACAGCTTATTGTGCTATTCGCTCCACGGAAGAAAATGGCTATTTCAGCGTTTCGTTTGACTCAAGCGGCATACCTAGCCCGCTGCGCACCTTTCTCTTAGAAAGAGATTTAGCCACAGGGTTTAACCTTCTCAATGAACTCAGTTTAGCCGGCGTGCAGCTTGCCAAAGTTGAATTTCAGGGGCCACCGCCAGCTTACGCCAACGAACTGGCAGAGCTCATGAATATTGAGCCTCGCTACCACTGCCAGCACAACGCACTAGGGGTGGCCAGCGAAGAAGCCGATAAACTATTGCCCACCTTCGATGCGCAGCTCGTAAAGCTCATGGATGAACAGTGCCGACACCAACTCACCCACCGCCAACAAACGGGTGCAGCTGGGTTAGTGCGCCAGCAAATACTTGGTCCGTTAGGGCTCATTGCCTCGTTTGAGGAAGTGGCGCGTGCGCTCGCTATGTCGCCACGCAGCTTACGCCGCAAATTGCACAGCGAAGGCACCCAATACAAAACCATCCTTGACCAAGAACGCCAACAAATAGCAGAGCAGCTCCTACTGGGTAGCAACATGAAATTAGATGAGCTAGCGTTTCATCTTGGCTACACAGACACCGCTAGTTTCTCGCGCGCTTTTCGCCGCTGGAACCACTGCTCTCCGGGTGAATTCAGAATTAAAAACCAACAATAGCCACCGTGAACACAGCGCCTAGAGCTTTGCGCGCCCATCCTTTAGACTCTTTCTACAGCATCCTTGGCGCTACAGGCTAATAACGTACTCGCCACTCACCCTTGTTATAGGAAGCAACATGAACAAAATTTTAATTCTTGATTACGGTAACGATTTAACTCCACAACTCTGCACCACTATTGAGGAACTTGGCTTTACGCCAGAGCTCGCTAGCCGCAAAACAAAAGCCGCTAGCATTGCTGCCGACAGCAGCATTAAAGGTGTAATTTTATCGGGTGCTGCTTACACCATTTTTGTCGACGATATTCACGTGGTAGACCCAGAATTATTTACGATGGATATTCCCGTATTAGGCCTTGGCCGCGGTATGCAAGTAATGATCCATCAGCTTGGCGGCACCGTTACGCCAGCGGGCTATGAGTACGCTCCCACCGCTTCTACGCTCACCCTGCATAACACTGAAAGTGGCCTGTTTAAGGGCCTTCCCGCAGAAGCCATTAAGCCACTCGGTTTTGATGCCAAGGTATCAGCTTTGCCTGAAGGTTTTTCTGTACTTGCAAGCGGCCATGAAATTGAGAGCGGCGACAATCGCCCCTTTGGCGCCATTGAAAACCCTGCAGCACAGCTATACGGCATTCAATACGTGGTGAACACCCACTCTTCCAAGTTTGACACACAAGCCATCAACAACTTTCTCGCTTTGTGCGCATAACCAAAGAGGAAGCACCTATGCATTGCCAACCTGGTATTTTAGAAGAGATGACACCCAGCGTGGCTAGACACGTGTTTTTTGCCATTGATAACCCTGAGCAAGTAGCGGCAGGGCTAGCTCGCTTGGCTGCCATAGTAGACACCCACGCCACTATCGTTGGTGTGGGCACAAGTACCTTACAAGCCCTGCAGCATAACAACGAAAAACTACATGCCTTCCCTGCATTGAGCCACCAAGGCATTGATATCCCGTCCACACAGCACGCACTGTGGTGTTGGCTACGTGGCGATGACCGTGGCGAACTGCTGCATCGCACACGCACCATAGAACAAGCTCTAGCCCCAGGCTTTAAGCGCGTACACACCACAGAAGCGTTTCGTTATTTAGATGGCCACGACTTAACGGGCTACGAGGATGGCACTGAAAACGCCACCGGCGAAGAAGCGGCCGCCATTGTGAACGATACACAAGCGCCTTACGGCACCTATGCTTCAGTACAACACTGGATACACGATCTAGATGTCATGAAATCTCTGCCACAAACAGAGCAGGATAATATTATTGGCCGCCGCTTAAGCGACAATGAAGAGCTAGAAAGCGCTCCCGAATCCGCCCACGTAAAACGCACTGCCATGGAGGACTTTGAACCCGCGGCAAACGTGATTCGACGCTCAATGCCCTTTATCGATGGCGACGATAACGGGTTAGTATTCTTAGCCTTTGCCGATTCATTGGTGCCTTTTGAAATGCAATTACGTCGCATGATTGGCTTAGATGATGATATTGTGGATGCACTGTTCCGATTTAGCCGCGCCACCACAGGCGGCCATTACTGGTGCCCACCTGCCGTGGAAGGCAAGTTAGATTTGTCTGCCCTGTTGGCATAGCACCATCACTCGATGAATAGGAGCTCTCAGCTCCTATTCACGCCCTTAGCGAGGTGCCTTATGTCTGCGCTTATTCCACTCGTTGAAGAAGTGTTAGCTTGTACTTTGTGCGCCCCTCACTTACCTCTTGGGCCACGTCCCGTGCTCCAAGTGGGCCGTAAAGCACGCTTACTGATTATTGGCCAAGCACCTAGCTTAACGGTGCACAACACCGGTGTGCTTTGGAATGATATGAGTGGCGACCGATTACGAGATTGGTTACAGCTCGACAAAGAGGTTTTCTACGACCCTAGCCAGGTGGCATTAATGGGCATGGGGTTTTGTTACCCCGGCCGAGGTAAGAGCGGTGATTTGCCACCGCGGCCTGAATGCGCACCGCAATGGCATGAGCGCTTACTCAATGAGCTGCCAAACGTCCAACTCACACTGTTAATTGGCCAGTACGCGCAACAGTATTACTTGGCTGACGGTTATCGCACGCTTACAGAACGCCTACTGCATTGGCGTTCTTTCCCTGAGCAGTTATTTGCCTTACCCCACCCCTCACCCCGCAACCGGCACTGGTTAGCAAAAAACCCTTGGTTTAACGATGAAGTATTGCCCGAGTTAAGGCGCCGCTGCCACGCCCTTCTAGCAAAAAAATAGGCACGGCTGCACCGCTAAAATGAAGAACCAGGCAGTTGCAAAAACGCCTCTTCCTCCTCTGTGCTAACACGGCCTAATACGCTATTACGGTGTGGATAACGGCCAAACCTATCTACAATTTCTTTATGCTTAATTTCAAACTCATAACTGCTTTGCCGTGCATACTCTTTAAACAAAGGCACCGCTACCTCGTGAATGGCGGCTGATTCACTATGCATGTAAGGCATCAGTAAAAATGTGCGTTCATCTTCTTGCTCTAGGGCTTGCAAAGTGCCATTACTCACTGCCTCTTGTGCTAGCACTAGTGCCATAGCATCTTGCGCAAAAGCGCGTGGCGTATGTCGAAACACATTTCGCGAGAATTGGTCTAGCACAATAATTTCCGCCAAACGCCCGTGGGCTGTGTTACGCCATGTGTAAAGCTCTCCTGCTGCAGCCTGCTCTAACAATGCACCGAAACGCTCAGCAATAATGGCGTCAATTTCTTCACCCTTAGCGAACCACTGCTCTTGGGTCACTTCCTCAAACCAAAATGTTAATACCGCTTGCTGCATAACTTATTCTTGCTCCTTTGCTATCTGTTGAACTAGGAAAGGCCACACGTTTTCTAGCATGATAGGTTGCGCCTCTGCAGTGGGGTGTAGGCCATCATCCTGCATCAATGCTGCTTCACCGCCCACACCTGCTAACAAAAACGCTAGCAGTGGCACATCCTCGCTTTGTGCTAAGTGGTGATAAACGTGATGAAACATCTCACTGTAACGCTGCCCGTAGTTGGGTGGAATATGCATGCCCAATAATAAAACATCGCTACCCGCAGCACGTGCTAGGTGAATCATTTCTCGCAAATGCTGTTGCATTGTGATGGTGGACAGCCCTCGCAAACCATCATTGGCGCCTAACTCTATCATGGTGAGTGTAGGCTGATGCTCCTCTAGCAACGCTGGCAAGCGCGTTAATCCACCAGCTGTGGTATCGCCACTTATGGATGCGTTTACTACTTGCTGCTCATGGCCTTCAGCGGCTAAACGTTTTTGTAGTAACGCCACCCATCCCTCTTCCATCTCTATGCCGTAGGCGGCACTTAAGCTATCACCCACCACTAGCCAAGTGTTGGCATACACAGCAGAAACACCGCATAATATCCAACCTACACCTAGCCACAGCAGCCATTTTCTCATTGAGAACCTCATGCCTAACACCATTTTAAGCGCCGATAAAGTGACCAAGACAGTTTTTCTTGGCACAGAAAAAATAACATTACTACCCGCTATGTCTTTCACCTTAAAAAAGGGCGAAAGCTTGGCCATCATTGGCCGTTCCGGCTCAGGTAAATCTACTTTGTTGGGCATTTTAGCAGGTTTAGACACCCCCAGTACGGGCAACGTTATGCTCGCGGGCCATGCTTTAGAGCAACTCAATGAAGACGAACGAGCAGCCGTTCGTGCTGCACACGTTGGCTTTGTGTTTCAATCGTTTCAGCTGCTTAACAACCTCACTGCACTTGAAAACGTGATGCTACCTCTAGAGTTAAAAAACCATGCACAGCCACGTAAACAAGCCATTGAACTACTCGAGCGCGTTGGCTTAGCCCACCGCCTAACGCACTACCCCACCCAATTATCGGGGGGAGAGCAACAACGAGTGGCCATTGCGCGCGCCTTTGCCGCGGAACCGGATATTTTATTTGCCGACGAACCCACCGGTAACCTCGATACACACACCGGCACAGCTATTACTGAATTGCTGTTCAAACTCAACCAAGAACAAGGCACCACCTTGGTATTGGTCACTCATGATCACAGCCTCGCACAACGCTGCCAACACCAGCTCAGCCTCGAGGCGGAGTAACACACATTATGATTTCAAGGAAGAAACTGGCCCAACTTGCAGTTAAACAAAGTTGGCGAGAAGCAAAAGCGAATGCTTTCACCTTGCTGTTTTTTGCTTTACTGGTAGCAGTGGCTAGCAGCAGTACAGTAAGCTATTTCTCTGAACGCTTACACCAAGCTATGACGCACAAAGCAAGTGAGCTGCTCGGCGCTGATCTGGTGGTTAGTGGTAGCTATGAAGCCACCCAAGAACAACTCGAAGTGGCCAAAGCGCTAGGGCTAACGGGCACGCAAACCGTTGAGTTCAGCACCATGCTGATTAGTGCCGAGGGCATGGAGCTCGCCCACATTAAAGCAGCCACAGAAGCATACCCTCTGCTCGGGACACTCACAGCACGGACGCAGTTACAGGAGCAAGACGAAGACTTATTAACAGGGTTCCCACGCCCCGGAGAAATTTGGTTAGAAGCCGCACTCTTTAATAAATTGGGCCTGCAGCCTGGCGATACCTTAAGCATTGGCGAGAGCACACTGGTTGCGAGCCATGTGTTAACCCAAGACCCTGCGCAAAACAGCGGCATCGGTGCCTTTCAACCGCGCGCTATTATGCATTCGCAAGATTTAGCCGCCACTAACATTATTCAACCCGGTAGCCGCATCCAATATCGCCAACTGTGGCTTGGCGATAATGAAGCCATTAAGCGCTACCAAACGTTGCTTGAGCCTATGTTGGTGCCACAACAAAGCATTCAAACCCTTGAAAACAATAGCCCTCCCTTGTTCCAAGCGCTGCAGCGCGCGCAACAGTATCTTAGCCTTGTGAGCCTCGTAGCGGTGCTTTTGGCTAGCGTAGGTATTGCTTTAACGGCCACGCACTTTGCTAACCAGCGCCATCATTATGCAGCTTTATTACGCTGCTTCGGCTTATCGCGCCAGCAAACCCTTAATATTTTTGTGCTGCAATTGTTGTTGGTTGGCGCAGTGGCGAGCACTGCCGGTGTAGCCCTTGGTTGGTTTACACAACAGTTTCTCTTTGTACTCCTGGCAGACTTCCTCCCTAACAACATCCCCCCTGCCAGCCTCGGCACCATCGTTACCACATGGCTAACCGGCATGATTATGCTGCTTGGCTTTGCACTGCCTCCCCTTATTACCTTGGGCCGAGTACCGCCCATGCGCGTACTACGTGCCGAATTAAAGCCCATGCCAAGCAGTGCTTGGTTTGTATATGGCCTAGCTTTGGTAACCCTTGCATTTATTATGTGGCGCCTCAGTTTGAGTTGGTCGCTCACCGCCTTATTCTTGCTTGGCGGCTTCGGCACAGCATTGCTCTTAGGTGTAGTACTGTACGTTGTTCTGCAACGCATCAACCAAGCATTATCGCAGCGGCAGCTATCATGGCGCCTAGGGCTCGGCCATTTATTGCAAACTCCAATTCTGGCCATCAGCCAAATTTTGGCCTTTACATTGATTCTATTAGCCATGTCGCTCATTACTTTGCTCCGCAGTGAGCTGCTCGATAACTGGCAGCAACAATTGCCGGCGCAAGCCCCTAACCACTTTGCCTTTAACATCATGCCCCATGAGAAAGAAGGCTTTGCCAAACAACTGGCGCAAATTAGCCCTAACATTGCTACCTACTACCCCATGACGCCGGGCCGTTTAACGCATATTAATGCCACACCCATATTGGAAGCACTCCCACCTAATTCAGCAGCAGAGCGCTCCATTCAGCGCGACTTAAACCTCACTTGGGCTGCACACTTGCCTGCGGACAACCGTCTCACCAAAGGCGTGTGGTGGCCACCTAGAAACGGTGCTGCTGTACCTATTTCTGTAGAGGAAGATTTTGCCCAACGCTTAGGCTTAACACTGGGCGACGAAGTACGTTTTAATATCGCAGGGCGCATGTATGCCACTGAAGTAAGCAGCTTCCGCAAAGTAAATTGGAATAATATGCAGCCCAACTTTTTTGTGGTGTTTGCACCCGATTACTTACCCAACTTGCCTTTTACTTGGCTAACTAGTTTTTATTTACCGCCCGAACAACACCATGAGCTTCGCTCACTCTACGAAGCATACCCTTCTGTGAGCATTCTCAACGTGAATACTGTGATCACACAGTTGCGCAGCATTTTGGCACAAGTGAGCCTCGCCATAGAAAGCTTGCTCATTTTTGTACTAGCCGCAGGCATTATGGTGCTACTGGCTAGCGTACAAAGCACGCTAAACGCTCGTATTCACCAAGGTGCTGTATTACGCGCTCTAGGAACTTCACGCGCTTTTATTCGTCGCTTAAACCTATATGAATTTGCCACGTTAGGTGCCACAAGCGGTTTATTGGCATGGTTCGGGGCAGAAATAACGAGTTTTGTGCTCTATCGTTTTGTCTTCGACCTCAACTGGCACCCTCACTGGTGGCTTGCAACACTGCCGCTCATTGGCGCTTTGCTCATCAGTAGCGTGGGATTAATAGGTACGCGCAGAGTGGGCACCACTAGCCCCATGCAAATTTTGCGCGAAGCAGACTAACACTAAGGATGGCTTAGCTTCATGATGCAGTTAATGAGTATTGTGCTTTTGCTCTCTGTGGCGTGGTTTATTCATTATCAACGTCATGCGGTACACAGGCCGCGCTTGGTATATGCTGACACGCCCCTTAACCAACAATTGCTGCAACTATTGCCGCGTTTGCAACGGCCTTACAAGCCCACGCCTTGGGCTTACAACACGCACTTGCAGTTAATATGGCTCATTCTTAAAGATAAATTTGCGCCTACAATGCAATACCATCGTGAAATGCTCCGCATGGCTGATGGCGGCACCACTGCGCTTGATTGGGGGCCTACAAACGACAACCCAAGCACGCCCACCATTGTGGTACTGCACACTATTGGCGGCAGCCCACACAGCATGCGCTCTTTTGTACGCTACTTATATGAAACTACTGGCTGGCGAGTAGTGGTCTGCACCCGCCGCGGGCATGATGACTTGCCTTTTACCGCACCACGCTACAACACCATGGGCCACGTGGATGATTTACGCGAGCAAATAACACACATCCAACAGCAATTTCCGCACTCTCCTCTTTATGGTGTCGGTGTGTCAGCAGGCTCCGCCTTGCTTGTTCGTTACCTCGGGGAAGAACAAGAAAATGCAGCCTTTACGGCGGGCGTTGCTTACTGCCCCAGGCTACGATTTACGAGTTGCTTTCAACCGTGTTTTACCCTTTTACAGCCGTAAGATGATGGCATCACTGCGGCAAAAATTTCTGCAGCCTCACGCTGAAGTACTACAACAAAAACCAGGGTTTAATGAAGCGCTACAGGCTAACAATTTGGCCGAATTGCATACTCATCTTTATGGCGTGGCCGGCTACTCCTGCACTGAAACCTACTTAGCAGGTACGAACCCCATTGCCGTAATGCCACACATTACAGTGCCCTTGTTAGCCTTAAACGCCGACGATGACCCTGTATGTGTAAAGCAAAACGCCATTGAACATGAACCTATGGTGCGCCAAATGCCAGCGGCTCTCCAAGTATGCACGCAGCGCGGTAGCCACTGTGCATTCTTTGAAGGGTGGCGCGCTAATTCTTGGGCTAACGCATTAATTGCTGAATATTTACAAGCTGTGGAAGCTAAACGCAGCTAACAAAATGCAGCTGTGCCATAATCAATCATCATCTTTCACCACCGTATAGAGTTAACGATGCTAAGCAGTACTTTTACTCCACGCTTTTACGAAACCGATGCATTTGGGCACATCAACAACACCGTTTTAAATTGTTGGTTTGAAACCGCACGAGCTCCTATTTTTGATATATTTATAGACGGCTCTAAAGTGTCTGACCTACGCTTAATTCTAGCGCGCACAGAAGTAGATTTTATTGCGCAGGTTTTTTACGGCCACGATGTAGAAGTACGCAGCTATATCGAACGCATTGGCAACGCCTCCTTTGTGGTGGCGCATGAAGCTTTTCAAAACGACCAATTGGTGGCCACAGGCCGTGCCGTGCAAGTGCACTTTGATCATGCCACGAATAAAAGCCTACCGTTGACCGATGCATTAAGAATGGAGTTAAAGGCTTTGCAGCGTCCCAACGCTGATGATTAACACGCTAACGGCCACTATTAAAAACAAAACAACATAATAGCGGTCATACACTACCGTTTAGCTGTACTATTATTTTTATACTTGTTTCAGTGCCGGTTACTTAAAACTGGCGCCACTAAGGAAGGAGACCTATATGTCTACAGAACTAGCAGCCCACCACACCGTAGTGGTCATTGGGGGCGGTGCCGCGGGCACCAGCGTCGCAGCTTCTTTATTACGTCAAAGCCCTGATTTGGATGTAGCCATTGTTGAGCCAAGCGATGTGCATTATTACCAACCCGCTTTTACCTTAGTGGGTGGCGGCGCTTATGCCTTAGCCGATACCGCCAAACCACAAGCTGAAACCTTACCTGAAAAAGCAAAATGGGTGCGCCAAGCCGTGACGGAGCTAGACCCAGACAATAACCAATTAACCCTTTCTAATGGCCACGTTATGAGCTACGACATTTTGGTCGTCGCACCTGGCATTAAACTAGATTGGGATCGTATCGAAGGGCTCAAAGAAACGTTAGGCCGCAACGGTGTTTGCAGCAACTATGACCCGCTCATGGCGCAATACACTTGGGAGTGCATGCGCACTTTCTTAGGTGGCAAAGCCATTTTCACCCAGCCTTCCACTCCCATTAAATGCGCAGGCGCACCACAAAAAATTGCGTACTTAATGGCCGACCACCTCAAAAAGCACTTGCTTGATCAATTCAGTGAGGTGAAGTTCTATGTAGGCGGTGCTGCTTTATTTAGCGTGGCAGATTTTATTCCATCATTGGAAAAAGTTATTAATCGTTATGGCATTCAAGCACAACTACAAAGCGAGCTGATTGCGGTAAACGGTGAGGAGCAGCTCGCTACTTTCCGCGTAACAAACAAAGATGGTAGCACTGAGGAATTCACCGAAAGTTTCGACATGCTTCATGTCACGCCACCGCAGTGTGCGCACGATTTCGTTCGTAACAGCCCACTCGCTAATGACGACGGTTGGGTGGATGTGGATAAATACACCCTTCAGCACGTGCGCTATCAAAACGTATTTAGCCTCGGCGACAGCAGCTCACTGCCCACGTCTAAAACAGCTGCCGCGGTGCGTAAGCAATCACCTGTTGCTGCCGCTAATATTCTGGCCAAGCTCAACAAAAGCGTTCTTTCTGCTAAGTATGATGGCTATACCTCATGCCCTGTGGTAACAGGCTATGGCACAGTGATGCAGGCTGAATTTATTTACGATGGCAAAGTAACACCCACCTTGCCGCTAGATCCTTTCAAAGAATCGAAGATTTATTGGCAGGTGAAAAAACGCTTCTTACCGCCGTTTTACTTCAACTACATGCTTAAAGGCCGTGAGGGCGACGTACCACACAAGCCGCTAAAGAAATAGAAATAAGGCATGCCAACGCCTAGGGTAGCCACACTATTACGTGGCCACCCTAGGAAGCTTGTTATTTCCTCAGCTTTAGCCCCAATGCCAATAACGCATCCATCCCTCTAAACAACGGCTGCGGCAATCGTGTGGCAGGCCCTGGTGATAGCGCCAGCAAGGTACTCCCCACCCTACCCATATTGCGTGCCACTCGTGCAGGCCTTTTTTCACAAGCTTTCACGAGCCAGCCGGCTGCTTTTTTTACCGACATCATGGGCATATATTTGTAAATAGCGGTGCGCGAAGACATAGGAGTACGCACCATAGGGAAGTACACCACAGTAGTAGTCACCCCCTGATGCCCCATCTCTGCTTGCAGTGAACGTGTGAACGATTCCAGTGCAGATTTACTAGCTAAATAAGCCGAAAACAAAGGGATAGGTATTTGCGTCGAAAGGCTCGATACCGATACCACATGGCCGTGCCCCTGTTCTAGAAAGCGCGGCAAGAAAGCTAATGTCATCGCCACTGCTCCGATATAGTTCAGCTGCATGGTGCGTTCGTAATCGTGTAAACGCTCAAAGGATTTCTCTATTGGCCGACGAATAGAGTGCGCCGCATTGTTCACCAATACATCGATACTCGAGTGTTCCGCCAATATCTTTTCAGCGCAGGCAGCAATCTCGCTTTTATCGCTTAAATCACAGGGATACACCGAAGCCTGGCCACCACGGCTTTCAATTTCTCGTTTTACTTTATGCAGTTCTATTTCTCGCCGCGCGACCAAGCAAACATGCGCACCGCGGCGTGCCATTGCTAATGCCGCCTCATAGCCGATGCCGCTGGAAGCCCCCGTAAGTACAATTGTTCTACCTTTTAATCGACCTTTCATGAACACCTTTGCTCCCCATTACAAGCGTTTAACATAGCACGCTTAGCAGCCCACCACATTCGTTAACATGCATGCTTGCCTAGCGCGCTAGCATTGCCCGCGCTGTTATTCAGCGCTTTCTGATATAGTGCCCACTACCATGCATGATTATTGGAGGGATCCATGAGCCGCCTGCCACTTACTGTTATAGCTATTATTGTGTTTGCTTGTGCACCTACCGCACAGGCACAAGTACGCTGCAATACTGACTCTTTCGGCAACCAAGTTTGCCGCGACAACCAAGGCAACACTTACCGTACCACCACCGACAGCTTCGGCAATACCGTTACGCGCGACAATAACGGCCGTACTATCCGTGGTAGAACGGATTCCTTTGGCAACACCACTTATCGCGATAACCAAGACCATGTCACACGCAGCCGCACAGATTCTTTTGGTAACACCACCTACCGAGACAACCGAGGCAATGTGACACGCTCGCATCAGGATTCGTTTGGTAATACCATTTACCGCGACAATCGCGGCAACACCAAACGCTGCACTACTGATAGTTTTGGCACCACTACCTGCCGTTAAACTCGGTGTACTTTTATTTGTTACTGAAGGAATATGTGTGAAAATTTGGATAGACGCTGACGCCTGCCCACGGCCTGCACGCGATTTAGTTGTGCGCTTTGCTCTTAAACGCCGCATTAATGTTGTTATGGTGGCGGGGCAACCCCAGGCCAAACCCAACTTCCAACTCATTCGTTTAGTTGTGGTCCCAAGCGGGCCTGACGCTGCTGATGATTACATTGTGGAACACGCAACAACCGGTGATGTGGTGATTTGCAGTGATATCCCCCTGGCTGCACGTTTGATTGAAAAGAAAGTAGCCGCTATTGATCCGCGCGGCAAAGTATTCACCGAACAAAACATGGGCGACCGCTTAGCAACCCGCAACTTGCTCAGCGAACTACGTGACCAAGGCCAAGTCACGGGTGGCCAAGCGCCCTACTCTGATCGTGACAAGCAACAATTCGCCAATGCCCTAGACGCTACGCTCCAGCGTTTAAGGCGTTAGCGGGAGCGTTCTTTTCTATCTTTGAAAATAAAATATAAGGAGCTAAACAAAAGCAAAAGCGCCACCAAACGATGGCTATCAAACGGAATGATTTCACCCGTTATCCAACCATAATGGTCTATCACCATACTCGTAGCTAACTGCGCAATAATAACCGTGACAGAGGTGGCGGTAACACCGATAACAGGGATAACAACAATCATAATAAGCACATACAGAGGGCCTAATATAGCCACCGACACTTGCCATAAAGGCACTTCTGTAACGGCAAACACATCACCCGTGCCAAATACAAAAATAGCGGCACCACAAAACAAAGAGCCCATCAAAAACGATACAAAGGCGCTTTCAATACGCCCCACTTTGCGGCCTAGGGAACCATTTACTGCGCCTTGTAAACTCACGGCAGCGCCAGCAACCAACGGCAATAATAGAAACAAAAGCTGCATCTTCCCCCCTACACTATCAAGAACAAAGCAGCCGCGAGCAGGCACATGGCAAACAATCTATCGCGGTTAAAAGGGATTTTTTGCACCCCTGCCCAACCATGATGTTCCACCACCACGCTCACGCCGAGCTGCCCCATGAGCACAAGGGCCATGGCAATGCCCACACCCAGTTCCGACACGCTCATAAACAACAACACCACGTATAAAGCGCCTAAAACACCACCTCCTAGCTCATGTTTAGGCAACGTGAAAGCATGCTTAATCTTGAGCCGGCTACGGGTTAATACATAGGGCAGCGACAACACTAAAGGCACAAAAAACACATAAAAAGATGCTTCCAAGTCGCCAATACTTTCACCAAATACGCCTCCGATGGCGCTCTCTACACTCAGTACAACACCTGCTACAAAGGAGGCGACAATAAACACTAAATTTTGCATTAACTTTCTCCTTACGATGAAAACACCCTGCGGCGAAAACACTTTCATCTTCAATAAGAAAAGGCGAAAAAGGAGCCTGCCTCTCTCGCCTTAGATTCAAACTGTTTAGATGAAATATAACGCTTAGCTAGCTAAATAGAAGCGGTGCGCAAAACACTATGGTTAAAGCGGCATCTTAAAGGTTACGACAGGCATCTTCATGGCCGCCGTCACACGCCTGGCGATACCATTTATTAGCCTCTGCGGGGTCTTTTTTCACGCCGTAGCCGTGTTCATACAACATACCAAGGTTAAACTGCGCTTTGGGGTAATCCGCTTGCGCAGATAGCTCTAGCCACTGCTTGGCTTTCTCATAGTCCCTCTCTGCGCCAATGCCCCACACATGCATGGCACCGAGGTTATACTGAGCGGGAGGAAACCCTTGTACCGCAGCTTGTGTAAATAGTTCTCTGGCTCGTTCAAGGTCTTTTTCAACCCCCTGCCCTCGTGCGTAGAGAGCGCCTAAACCATGCAATGCAGCCGCATCACCTTCGGCAGCTGCTTTTGCAAACCAATTCTTGGCTTGTTGGTAATCTTGCTCGCCGCCTTCGCCATCCAGAAACATTATTGCCAAGTTACGTTGGGCCGCTACATAACCTTGTTTGGCGGCACGTTGATACCATTGACGAGCCTGCTGTGGATTTCTTTCGACGATATTGCCAGTGGCATTAATGAGCCCCATGAAATATTGTGCTTCGCTATGCCCTTTTTTCGCGGCACGCTCAAGCCAATAGCGGGTTTGCTCCATATCCGGCTCTGCCACTTGCCCTAAATAACTCATGCGCGCTAACAGGTATTTAGCTTCCGTGTTACCTTGCTCGGCCGCTACGCTGAACCACACTCTTGCCTTTTCATAATCCTGCGCAACCCCAACACCGTTATAATACCGCTCCCCCATGTGCACTTGAGCTGCTACATTCCCACTCCGTGCTAGCTCTAACAACTCTCTGTCTGAATTTGGTACCATCAATGCTGTGCAAGCGGATAAATAGCAAGCACTTACTATCGCAAAAATCACATGCTTCATAATGGGTCTCTTACTGGCTAGTCGTATAAAGCCAATGCGGTGTAGATGCGCTGACATAAAAGCAATACGCTAGCTTATACTATTTGTTGGCGTGAAAAAATTCGGCATGAAAAGAAGAGCTCATAAGATGATAAAAGTTTCATTCTTTTATAACGCGGAATAACTTTAATAGCGCTTACAAACACTACGCGCTTTGCCCACTAGGCCCATCATGACAAACACTTACCCCCAAAACATCGGCATTATTTTACTGTTGGCTTTTCTTGCCGCTATTGGTCCTCTCTCTATCGACACTTACCTCCCTAGTTTGCCCGCCATCGCCACTGAGTTGGGCGTGCCGTCCTCGGCTGTGCAGCAGAGTGTGGGCGCCTTTTTAATTGGTATTGCCGGCGGCCAAGTAATCGCCGGCCCGCTTTCAGACCGCTATGGCCGCCGGCCCGTATTACTGGTGGGGTTTGCATTGTTTTTTGTCGCCACCATTGCCTGTGCCTTGGCCCCCAACATAGAAACCCTTAACGCTGGCCGACTGCTGCAAGGCTTAGCGGCTTCTGCTTCACCCGCCGCAGGGCGTGCCATGGTAAGAGATATGTGGGCAGGTAATGAGGCGGCAAAAGCCATGTCTTATATCACCATGGCCATGGTGGTGGCTCCACTACTTGCTCCCCTCCTGGGTGGTGTCATTATTAGTGTTGGGCATTGGCGCATGATTTTTTGGGCTTTGCTCATTTTTGCTGCCGCCGCCCTCGCGTTAGTGATGATCAAACTACCTGAAACAAATGGCCCGGCGAAACGTGGCGACATTAAGCTAATAAATTATTTTCGCGCCTATGGCTCGGTGTTATCACAACAGCAAAGTTGGGCCTACTTACTCTGCGGCGGTTTCTCCCTAGCCACTATGTTTGCCTATATCACCGGCTCCCCTTTTGTTTACATTACGTTTTTTAATGTGCCTGAAAAATACTTTGGTTTTCTCTTTGGCATTAACGTAATGGGCTTGTTTTTAGGCAACCTCATCAACGCACGCCTAGTAACACGCTTTGGCTATGTGCGCATGCTTGGCTTTGGTGTTGTGTTGGCATTGTTCGGTGCGGCCATGTTGATGCTAACTAGCTACTTGGCCTTAGGGGGCATTATGGCCGTGGTCGTCGGCCTCTTTATTACTGTTGGCCCGGCAAGTATGGTGGGCGCCAATAGCACCGTGGGCTTGATGAACCTCTTCCCTCGCAACGCCGGCGCTGCCATGGGATTATTTGGTGTGGCACAGTTTGGCCTGGGCGCTGTGGCTAGCGTTATGGTGAGTGTTTTTTACACTGGCACGCCGGTGGCCATGGCACTTGCTATGCTTATTACAGCACTTTGCTCTTTCTTCGCATTTATTTGGCTACTCACCACGCACGCCACCGCTCCACAACAACGCTCTTATTAACGGCTTAATAACAGAAGGAACGCCATGTATAACTTCGACATCCCCATTGAACGCACCGGCACGCACACGGAAAAATACGATAGCCTAAGCAAGCGTTTTGGCCATGAAGATATAATACCGCTGTGGGTAGCCGACATGGATTTTGCCGTGGCAACACCTATTTTAAATGCTTTAGAGCAACGCAGTGCGCATCCCATCTTTGGCTACTCCTTTCCAAGTGAACAATTCTATGAGGCTTTGTTTGGTTGGTACCAACGCCGCCATCAGTGGCGCATAGACCCTGCTGATGTACTGCTCACACCAGGCGTCGTCCCTACCCTCTCGGCGACAGTGGAGGCCCTGACAGCTCCTGGCGACACCGTGTTAGTGCCCACGCCTGTGTATCCGCCGTTTTTTTCTGTGGTTAAAAATCATGGACGCCACTTAGTGGAAAGCCCCATGCTAAAAGGAGCCCAAGGCTACGAATTAGATTTTGATCACCTTGAGCAAGCGGCAGCTAGTGCGCGCCTATTGATGCTATGCAACCCGCATAACCCTGTGGGGCGGGTTTGGCGAAAAGAGGAGTTACAGCGCTTAGTGACACTCGCCCTCCGTCATGATCTCGTGGTGGTTAGTGACGATATTCATTGCGACCTAGTGTTTACAGGCCATACGTATGTACCCCTAGCCACATTGGCTCCGCCCGAGCTGCGCTTAATTACTGCCATTTCGGCGAGCAAAACGTTTAATATTCCTGGCCTAAACTTATCGGCCGTAGTGACGAGCCATGCCGCCGACAAAAAAGCACTACAGCGTGCTTTTCGCCGCAGCGCCGTTAGCCCGTACAACCCGCTTACACTAGCTGCTGTGGAAGCGGCTTACCGGGATGGCGACACTTGGTTAGAAGCTTTGCTTAAGTACTTAGAGGGCAATAGCCAGTGGTTAGTGGAGGCGTTTTCTTCTATAGAGGGTATTCATTGCTCGGCACCCGAGGCTACGTGTTTGCTATGGTTAGATGGCAGAGAGCTTGGCTTAACCGATGATCAGCTGCATCAGTTTTTTGTTCAGCAAGCCAAGCTCGGGTTAAATGAAGGCACCACTTTTGGCCCTGGTGGCAGTGGCCACATGCGCTTAAATTTCGGTACGCGCCGTGCTCTTTTAGAGCAAGCCGTAATGCAATTGCAAGAGGCTCTGCGTGGCTAAAAAACACCCTGCTGCGGAACATTACGCAGTAGGGATAACACTAAGCCCTCAGGCGTGTTCTGAATGTGCCCCAACCATTTTCTAGCACATTAATAAGCAATGATTTCAAACCGGATTCATGCGGCTTTGCTTCTTCGCCATTACCTAAGCGACGCAACTGACGTCCATACCACATTACTTCCATCATGGCTGCCTGATCTACGAACTTCACACCCGTGCGAATAGGCGTTACCTGGTGTAGCGAAGGCCGCCCCGCTAACAAACGTTTTGCCGCGGCCGGCTCAATGGCTAACAAACGCGCCACCCCCACCATATCCACTGCGCGGCTAGCTAAAGCACTTTCCATGCCTTCTGGCGAGCGAAACCCTCCTGTTACCACCAAAGGAGTGGCAACTGCAGCGCGTGCTTTTTCAGCAAACTCTAGGAAATAAGCTTCACGCTCTAGGGTAGAAGCTTTGATGTTCTCCGTTTGGCCTGTCATCACAGGCGCTTCATAAGTACCACCAGAGATTTCGATAAGATCGATGCCTGCTTCGCTTAAAGCTCTCACCACATCCAGTGATTCTTCCTCGGTAAAACCACCACGTTGGAAATCTGCCGAGTTCATTTTGATGCTCACAGGGAAATCACCTCCCACCTGGCGACGTATCTCTTTATACACTTCAAGCACGAAGCGACGGCGGTTGTGGGCATTGCCACCCCACTTATCGGTGCGTTGATTATGGTGCCCTGATAAAAATTGACTCACCAAATAACCATGTGCGCCATGAATTTGCACACCGGTGAAACCCGCTTTTTTAGCAATGGCGGCGCTATTACCGAAACGGCGAATAATATCGAGGATTTCTTCTTCAGTAAGGGCGCGCGGTGTGGCAAACACGCCACGCAGCGCTTTATCAAAGGGGATGGCCGAAGGCGCTACCGTGCTTTTTATAAGTGTTTTCGGGCACTGCTTACCTGGGTGGTTCAGCTGCATCCACAAATGTGTATTCTGCTGCGTGCCTGCTGCAGCCCACTCTTTCAACATGGGCAAATCGCTATCGTTTTCAACAACAATGTTGCCAGGCTCGCCTAAGGCGCGACGGTCTACCATTACGTTACCCGTAACGAGCAAGCCCATACCACCCTCAGCCCAACGGGCATACAACTTCACCAGCTGTGGGGTAACGCGGTTATCCCAAGTGCCGAGCCCTTCGCTCATGGCGGATTTAAATAATCGATTTTTAATCACCACACCATTAGCTAATTTAAGCGGTGCTTTTAACAGGGTAGTTTTGTTGTTCATGAACACTCCTCATCGCACATCTGGGCCCTTCGAGCAGGTGCTTACATCTGCCCGAAGGAAAAAGACAATTATGCCCGATAGAAAAGTGTTGTCTGCTTAGTTTTTTGACCGGCAAAGCCCGCAGCTTCTGCGCTATGGCATGCCTAACTAAGCATTAACGCAAGATATTCTCGATAGCGTCCACAACAATATTAGTAGCTAGGTTGATCAATAGTACGTCGTTATCTACACGCACATAACCATAGCCATCATAGGGATGGGACAAGCGGCGACGTAACTCACTTGGCAAATCGTAATAGCGCACATGTTGTGGCAAGGCCTGGCCTTTTTGCCATTTTTTATACTGCCCTGGTGGCAGGCAGCCGTTATTTTTCTTCGCTAGCCCTGGCGGGCAATGTTTGCCGCCTGTTGTTTGCCCATAGTAATCATAAATAGCGCTTCGATCGCGCTTGTGAAAACGTTTACTGCCCGACCGTTTTTTATATTTTTTCTTGTCATACTTCGCATCATAGGTGCTGTGGTGCTTACCTTTTTCTGCCCAATGTGGCTTATCGGCGACAGCCCCACCCGACAACATAAGCGGCACAAGGCTAAATGCAGCGAGCAACAATATGCTTTTCTTTTGCTTTAACATAGTAATCATCCTCTCACTCGATTACTTATGTTGGTAATCTCTTGTTCTTATTAGTTCCGTCCAACTTAGCAGGCATCAACTAAACGAGGCTCTCTACCCAGTTTTTCATGGTGTCGTTCATGGCGGGGTTTGGCGCACTCATAAAACTAATTACAAAATGATCTTCGTACTCCGTTACGCTAATAGAACGTGGACGCACGGCCATTACCTCAGGCCCAGGCAGTTTTATGCCGAAACAAAAGATGATTTGTTGCGCAGCTAAAATACCCTCAGCCACTTCGCCATCCGGCAAAGAAGCAGTATGTGAAAAATGATCAAACAAAGCTATAAACACAGCATTAGGATTCGCTTCTACCTTTTTTTGTAAGGCTGCAATGAGTGTTTCTGTTGTGGAGTAACGGCCGCCGGCTTTCGTCACAGTGAGGGTATGAATGGGGTATTTCCCCATAAACGTAGCATCTTGCATACACAGGCACCTAAATTTTGCTGAATGAAATATGTTTGGCACCTACTTAAACACAATATTCTAATATATGCTAACCGCACGAGAATAATTAATAGGGTATCCGCATGAATTTTATTTCTTGGCTGAGTAAACACTTAAGCTTAAGTATTCCGCTTTTTCTGCTACTTGGTTTGATCGCGGGGCTTTTATTTCCCGCTCAGCCTCTTGCTGTATTGATTGCGCCACTCACCCTTCTCATGGTGTACCCCATGATGGTGGGAGTACGAATGCAACAACTTTTTGTGCGCGGCAACAACGCTGTGCAATGGTGGGCCATTGGCGTTAACTTTCTCTTTATTCCTTTCGTGGCCTTTGTGCTTGGAAAACTCATTTTCCCTGAGCAGCCAGCACTGGCACTAGGCCTTTTGTTGGCCGCCTTATTGCCCACCAGTGGCATGACAATTTCATGGACGGGCTTTGCCAAAGGTAATGTGCCCGCGGCCATTAAACTCACCATTATCGGCCTCTTATTAGGCTCGATTCTCACGCCTTTCTATGTAAAGTTTTTACTCGGCGCCACCATCCCAGTGGAGTTGGCCCCTGTGTTCATGCAGATATTACTCTTTGTGGTGATTCCTTTAATCGCGGGCCAGCTCACACGTATGGCATTGATCAAGCGCCATGGCCTCACCACTTTCCAAAAAGAGTACGGGCCCAAGTTCCCTCCTTTTTCTAGCTTAGGCGTACTCGGCATTGTGTTTATTGCCATGGCATTACAAGGGCCTAACCTAGTGCAATCGCCCACGTTAGTGCTCAAACTGCTGCTTCCTCTACTACTGCTTTACACCATTAATTATGGCGTTAGCACTTGGTTGGCACGCAAAAAACTTAATCGCGGCGATGGCATTGCTTTGGTATATGGCACGGTGATGCGCAACCTGTCCATCGCACTGGCGCTCTCCATGACGGCGTTTGGTGATGCTGGCAAGCAAGCAGCTTTACTCATTGCCCTTGCCTACATTGTGCAAGTGCAGTCTGCTGCTTTTTATGTGAAGTGGTCTGAAAAATTATTTCCTGCCGAAGAATAGAACCCTCTACTAGCAAAGCAAAAAGGCCGCACAATGGCGGCCTTGTTAATCTTTTTTAACTGGCTAATTCTGGTTCATAATTACGCAACCGCAGCGCATTTCCGAGTACAAATACGCTAGAAAGCGCCATCGCCCCTGCAGCAAATTCTGGCGACATTAATATGCCGAAGAAGGGATACAACACTCCCGCTGCCACAGGAATCAAGGCCGTGTTATAGGCAAACGCCCAGAACAGGTTTTGGCGTATATTGCGAATCGTGGCTTTCGACAAAGCAATGGCAGAAGGCACACCGCGCAAATCGCCTGACATCAGCACCACATCTGCGGCCTCAATGGCCACATCTGTACCCGTACCAATGGCGATACCCACTTCAGCTTCTGCTAAGGCTGGCGCATCGTTAATGCCATCGCCCACAAACGCCACGCTTCCGTATTCCTTGCGCAACCGTTGTACCGCATCCACTTTGCCATCGGGCAACACTTCGGCTACCACCTCATCAATGTTCAATTGCTTGGCAATCGCCGCGGCAGTGTGCTGGTTATCTCCCGTGATCATGGCTACTTTTAAGCCTAAGTGATGGAGCGCTTGAATCGCCGCAGGCGTGGTGTCGCGAATAGGATCCGCCACAGCAATAATGCACGCTAGCTGATTATCAATGGCTGCGTACATGGGGGTTTTGCCTTCCGCACCTAAACGAGCGGCGGTATCGGTAAACTCTTGCACCGATAACCCTAACTTTTCCATTAAGCGGTCTGCACCTATTTGCACATCTTTGCCGTCCACTGTGGCGCGCACGCCAAAGCCCGTTATGGAATCAAAGGCGCCAACTTTCGCTAACTGAATGCCTCGCTCTTGAGCTTCTGCCACGATGGCTTTAGCGATGGGGTGCTCAGAGAGTGCTTCCACCGAAGCCACTAACGCCAACACCTCTTGCTCATCAAACTGTGGCGTTACTACCAGATCGGTGAGCTTAGGCATGCCTTCAGTAAGCGTGCCAGTTTTGTCCACTGCTACCACCGCTGCTTCACGCAACGATTGCAGGGCTTCGCCTTTACGGAACAAAATGCCTAGATCCGCACCGCGCCCAGTGCCCACCATAATCGAGGTGGGAGTTGCTAGCCCCATGGCACAAGGGCACGCCACAATTAACACGGCCACAGCGTTCACTAAGGCAAAGGTGAAACTCGTGGAAAAGGCAAAATAGGTGAGCAGGAAAGTAGCGATAGAGGTGAATATCACCGCCGGCACAAAGTACAGCGTCACCTTATCCACCAACGCTTGAATGGGCAGCTTAGCCCCCTGTGCGTTTTCCACCATTTGAATAATTTGCGCCAGAACAGTGTCGCCGCCCACAGCGGTGGCCTTAAAGGTAAACGAACCAGTTTGGTTCACTGTGCTGCCCACTACCTCTTCGCCGGCTTCTTTCTCCACGGGTACAGGCTCACCAGAAATCATGGATTCATCTATAAAGCTCTTACCTGTGAGCACCACACCATCCACCGGCACACGCTCACCCGGGCGCACTTCAATAATATCGCCCTGCTTCACCTCTTCTATAGATACCTCCACGAACTGGCCATCACGCTCTACTCGCGCTGTATTGGCTTGTAGCCCTGCCAAGCGTTGAATAGCGGCCGAGGTGCGTCCTTTGGCACGCGCTTCTAGATAGCGACCGAGCAATATTAACGCCACAATGACGGCAGCGGCTTCGTAGTACACAAATACAGATTCATCTGGCAACAGCGAGGGCACAAAGGTGGCCACCACAGAATAAATGTAGGCGGCCAATGTGCCCACCGCCACCAATGAGTTCATATCAGGTGCTAAACGGAACAAAGCGGGTAAGCCAAGGCGGTAAAACACCCGCCCAGGCCCAGCAAGCACAGCGGTAGCTAGGGCAAATTGAATATACCAATTCATTTGCGTACCAATGGTGCTCTCAATAAAACGATGGAAAGCGGGCACGGCATGGGCACCCATTTCCAACACGAACACGGGCAAAGTTAGTAGTATCGCTATCCAAAAATGACGCTTCAGCCCTTTGGCTTCTTCATCTTTTTTCGCATTAAAATCACGCGTTACGCCTGTATTTTTCGCTAGCTTTGCGGCATACCCTATTTTTTGAATGGCTGCTTCCACCGCTACTGGGTCGATGCGACCCGTCACGGTAACACGCTCTGTGGCTAGATTAGCTTTAGCTTCTACAGCCCCTGAGACACTGGTTGCGGCTGCTTCAACGCGCCCCACGCAAGAAGCACAAGTCATGCCTTCCACATCAAAGATGTAGGTCTCTGCTGGCACGCTATAGCCCGCTTTTTCAACGGCTTTTACCACTTCATCTAGTGCTACGTTGTTGTCTTTTTGGAACTGCGCCTTGTTTGTCACCAAATTAACAGAGACGTTACTCACTCCCTGCATGCTGTTCAGTGCTGCTTCAACGCGCCCCACACAGGAGGCGCAGGTCATGCCTTCCACGGGCAAACTATAAGTATGTTCGCTCTCTTGAGTTTGTTCTGCACTCACTGGCTCAGCGCTCACTTCACAGGCAGCAGGTTCTGCCGGTACATTGTCTTCGGCAGCGTCAGTGGCTTGGCCAGTGTGCTGCACATAAGTGGCGGTGTAATTTTCAGCATTAACTGCCGCCACCACTTCAGCAGGATCAATATCCCCCACCACAGTAAGTGTTTTTGTGTGCCTGTTTGCCTTGGCTTCAAGAGCACCATTACTAGCTGTCGTTACTTTTTCAATTTTTGCTTCACACTTCCCACACGTCATTCCCTCCACTTGAAAGTAATGCACTGTTGCATCCGTGTGATAGCCCGCTGCTTCAATAGCAGCCACTATTTCAGCAAGTGTGGCAGGCGGTGCTTGATGGAAAGACACTGTGTTCGTAGTAAAATCCACCGCTACTTCGCTCACCCCTTGAATGGGAGCTAACGCAGCTTCTACCTTGCTCACGCAAGAGCCGCATGTCATACCTTCCACTGCAAGGCTCATGCGTTCAGTATTGTGTGTATTCATAATCCTTCCTTATTTTTGGTAGGCATGTGTGCAAGTTATTTCTACTGTAACAGCTCAACACTAACAATGAGGGATTGTGTTTTATGCCACTCATGAAAGCTTTACAATGCCTTAACCGATTCCTGTTTGGTTTTCTAATGCGCCTACATTAAGCTTGATGAACTTATTGTTAACGAGGCCAAACACGGTGCGTTTACTACTGCTAATGTTCATCGCTTTGCTCAGTACGGGTTGCGAACTTTGGTACAACTCCGATAAACAGAAGGGGGATTTACGCATTCTCATCGCTGCGAGCCCCAAAGCAGAATTGTCCGAGGCTTACCTATCTATTACCAAAATTAAAGTGCAGCACCAGGCGGGCCAGTGGCATGAGGTACCTTTATCAGGAAACTACGACAGTACCAACTGGCAGACCATCCAATTGAGTAACCCCCTCACTTTGGCGCACAGTAAACAGTTACCAGAAGGATATTATCGTGCCATTAAGGTTTATTTCGAACCTGCAGCAGGCAGAGCAATACGGCGTGACAACGGCTGGAATTGGCCCCTTTATACTAGCGATGAATACACAATGGAGTTTGCTAACTCTATTTATGTAGAAGGCAACCAACGTAATGAAGCACTATTATGGCTCGATCTTCAGCACTCTCTAGGCTTTTACGAAGACACTTACGAAACCTACTACCGTTTGCAAAGCCCAGGCCTCTATGCCTACCACAATAGCCACAGCCATGTTCGCGGCACCATTACGAACAGCGCTTGGAACCAGCTTAACTGCCCCACGCCAAGCCTTAACGACCAAAACCAATTAGTGGGCGCTTATGCCTATCTATATTATCAACAGCAACAAAACAGCAACCAACTGCTCGATTTGCAATTTAACAACCCGCAAGCACCGTTTATGTCTGTACCTGTTTATCAGAACAGCAGTGGTGGTTTTTATTACCAATCCCCTCCTCTCAAGCACGACAACTATATTGTTGCCATCACTTGCACTGGCGCCCAAGACACCCTTTATGCTAATAACCCCACCACTGTTTACCTTAGCTCCGGCCATCTCTTTTATCTCAATAAGAACAGCGGCTTTATCATTAACTTTTAAACAAGCTATTTAGCGCGATAAATCTAAGCTATGGCTGTGTACGCCTTCTTATATCAGAAATTTTAAATGTAACGGCTATAATCCTCCGCCCCTAACGTCCAATTTTGATCCATAGGAGGCTAACGCCTTGAACATTCACACAAAATCCATCTTAACTTCCCTGGCAAGATACTTCGCTTTAGCCCTATTAATAGCTCTTCCCACTGCGATTGTGATGCTTGACGTGCTCTGGCTGGGCAACAATATTGGCGAGGAATCGCTCACCGAACACATGCAAAGCACTGTCCTTTTGCTCATTATTTCTACTTTTATTTATATCATTGCCAAGCATGAAGACAAACGTCCTTTCACTTATTTAGCACTTGGTCTTTTTATCAGTATGCTCTTCCGGGAGCATGATTATGTGCTTAACAACATTGTAGATAATCTGTGGGAAGTCCTTGTTGTTCTAACAGTTATCACTGTTACGGTTTTGTCGCGCAGCACAAACCGCCCCTTCAAACCTGCGTTCGCTGAATTTCTCAGCTCTTCTGCAGGAAGAACGATGGTAATGTCCATTTTGATTTTGCTCGTACACTCACGTTTATTTGGCATGGGCATTCTTTGGAAAACTATCCTTAATGATAGCTATGTCAACACAGTTAAAAACGCCATGGAAGAAGGCACAGAGCTGCTTGCTTACGTGCTCATTTTTTACGCCACCCAAGTGTATCGCCGCACTTTAGCCACAGAAAAGAAATAACCTGTTATCCTTGGCGGCCGCACCAAAATGATTAGTACTTGAACACTTTGGTATTAAAGCCGAAAATATCGGCCTCATTCACTAGCAGCGACTTTCGCGGAGATGCCATGAGCAACGAAGATGCCAACAATCAAGCATTCGTAGAGGCTTGGAATTTAGAAGGGTTAGTATCTGAATTACGCGGGGTTCGCCAAGTATGGCGTGACGCTAACGGCCGCCAAAAGGCTCAAGCAACTCGAGAACTACCCTCCAAGGCGGCGCTCGAAGACATCGTTCACCAACTCAGTGGCGCACTTTTCCCCATGCGTTTGGGGCCTGTAAACCTACGCCAGGACGGCGAGGATTTTTTTGTGGGCGCCACCCTTTGCAGTGCTCTTCAAGCACTGCTTACGCAAGTTACTTTTGAGCTGCACTATCAGGCCCGCCTCAACAACGAACCACGAGGAGACGTCAGGGCACAGGCAAACAATATTATTAACCAGTTTGCCGCGCAACTGCCTGCTCTACGCCGCACGCTCGACACAGATGTGTTGGCTGCCTACTACGGCGACCCTGCCGCCATTAGTGTTGATGAAGTGTTGCTGTGCTACCCCGGCATCTTAGCTGTCATGCACCACCGCATCGCACACCTGCTCTACAAACTAGGTGTGCCCTTAGTGGCTCGTGTCATTTCTGAATCCGCACACTCCAAAACCGGTATTGATATTCATCCGGGCGCACAAATTGGTTCAGGCTTCTTTATTGACCACGGCACAGGTGTAGTGATTGGTGAAACCACCATTATCGGTGAGCGCGTACGCTTGTATCAAAACGTGACCCTAGGCGCTGTACGTTTCCCTGCCGACGAAGATGGGCGCCTTGAAAAAGGGCATCCACGCCACCCCATTATTGAAGATGATGTGGTGATTTACGCAGGGGCCACCCTGCTAGGCCGTATTACGGTAGGCGCAAACTCTGTCATTGGCGGTAATGTTTGGCTAACGCGAAGCGTTCCTGCTAATAGCGCTATAACACAAGCAAATTTACGCCGTGAAATGCCGGACTGCCCCGATACTCAAAATTAATTGATCTCATAACAGGTCATCGACAAATAAATTTAGTATGATCCTGCCACTTATTTATAGCCATCAACATAATTTTGTTTGATGGCCTTTTATTACGGCATGTTGTTGATGCCTTTGCACGAGCGCTTTTATTAACGCTTTAACCCAATACACAAGTGAGGAAACAATGTCTGCCTTTGCCGAGGAAACAGTCCTCAGTGTTCACCACTGGAACGATACACTCTTCAGCTTTACCACCACTCGCGACCAAAGTTTGCGTTTTAAAACCGGCCAATTCGCCATGATTGGTTTAGAGGTTGAAGGCAAACCTCTAATGCGCGCCTATAGCTTTGTGAGTGCACCCTATGAAGAGCACTTAGAGTTTTACAGCATTAAAGTACCCGATGGTCCACTCACCTCTCGTTTGCAAAACATTGAAGTGGGCGACAAAATTTTAATGAGCCACAAACCCACCGGTTCGCTCATTATTGATAACTTACTACCTGGTAAAAACCTGTACTTATTATCAACAGGTACAGGGTTAGCGCCTTTCATGAGCACTATTCGCGACCCAGATTTTTATGATTATTTTGACAAGATCATTTTATGCCACGGTGTGCGCTGGGTGAGCGAATTAGGCTACCACGATTACATTAAAAACGAATTACCGGAACACGAATACTTCGGCGAAATGATCAAAGAGCAGCTGATTTACTACCCCACAGTAACGCGTGAGCCCTTCCACAACGAAGGCCGCCTCACCCACCTTATTGAGAGTGGTAAGCTGTTTGAAGATATTGGCATGCCGCCTTTCGACCCTGAACACGACCGCATTATGATTTGCGGTAGCCCAAACATGTTAAAAGATTTAGTGGAAGTGGCTGAAGCGCGTGGGTTTGTGGAAGGTACCAGCCATGCACCCGGTACTTATGTTATTGAACGTGCCTTCGTAGAGAAGTAACACGTTGAAGACATAGCGGTGCAAAGCCCGCCTAGTGAACTGACCCCAAAAAGTTGGACGCTTTTTGGGGTCTTTTTATTCCCCCCAGCGCGAGATTAGCGCCTGCTCAACACCAAGCTGATCTAAAATTCTGGCTACAATAAAATCAATCACTTCTGCCACTGAAGCGGGTTTGTGGTAAAAGCCTGGCGCGGCCGGCATTACCGTCACTCCTAAACGCGCCAACTTGAGCATATTCTCTAAATGGATTGGCGACAAAGGTGCTTCGCGCGGCACAATAATCAACTGGCGCCGCTCTTTTAATGCCACATCAGCGGCGCGCTCAATAAGGTTGCTACTAGCGCCATTAGCTATCGCCGACAACGTAGCAGTGGAACATGGGCAAACCACCATCGCTGCCGGTGCACCACTGCCCGATGCTACCGGCGCTGTCCATTGTTCTAAGCCACATACAACCAAAGTGCCCTTATCATGCCCAACGTATTCTCTTAAAGCTTGCTCTGTGGCTTTAGTGCCTGCCGGAAGGCGCAGAGAGGTTTCTGTGCCGATTACCACCCGCGCTGCCTTCGACACCAGTACAAACACTTCTTTATCTGCCGCCAATAACAATTGCAATAAACGCAGCCCGTACTCGGCCCCAGAGGCGCCAGTAATTGCTAGGGTGACACGGTTTGTTTTAGCTTGCATTTAGGCCTCCTTCGCCTCGAGTGCCGCTATTATTTGCGCATGCACACCACCAAAACTACCATTACTCATAATCACCAAGTGTGTGTTTTCTGGCAGTGCTACGGCGGCCTCCACTATATCTTCTAAAGAATGAAATAATGTGGAGGGCACTGGGCTATCCGCAAGCTCTTCAAGCAGCGTCCACTCTAGGCCTTCTGGTTCATACCACCACGCAGCGCTAGCCTGTGCCACAGAAGGCATTAAACGCCCAGCATGCACCCCCATGCGCATGGTGTTAGACCGCGGTTCGATAAGTGCCACAATATTGGCCCCGTCGCCTAACTGCTTTCTGATGCCTGATAAAGTGGTTTCAATGGCTGTTGGGTGATGCGCAAAATCGTCGTAAACGGTTACCCCACCTACGGTGCCCAAGTGCTCCATACGGCGCTTCACACCCACAAATTGCGACAGAGCTTCAGCGCCGTCTGCCAAGGTAACGCCACAATGGTGCGCCGCCAATAATGCAGCCACACCATTGTTTACGTTATGGGTGCCTGTTAAGCCCCAGTGCACTTCCACCGTTTCTGCTGCTTTGCTCACTGCAAAGGCAGAACCATCCGCACTCAACAGTTGCACGTTAACATCACCGTCGGTACCAAAGCGTACCACCTCGCTCCAGCAACCTTTCTCTAACACTTCCTCTAAAGCCTGCTCGCCCACCGGCAAAATAATTTGCCCTTGGCTTGGCACAATGCGCACAAAATGATGAAACTGCGTTTGAATGGCGGCTAGATCTGCAAAAATATCAGCATGATCAAATTCTAAATTGTTTAAAATGGCTGTGCGGGGGCGATAGTGCACAAACTTAGAGCGTTTATCAGAAAAAGCGGTGTCGTACTCATCTGCTTCCACCACAAAAAAAGGTGTGGCCCCTAAACGGGCCGAAGCGGTAAAGTTTTGTGGCACACCACCAATTAAAAAACCAGGGCTTAAACCATTTTTCTCTAACACCCACGCCACCATACTCGCGGTAGTGGTTTTACCATGCGTACCTGCCACAGCTACCACCCAACGCTCGGGTAACACATGCTCTGCTAAAAACTGTGGCCCTGAAATATACGGCAGCCCTTTATTTAAAATCTCTTCTAATGCTTCGTTACCACGGCTAATGGCATTCCCCACCACATAGAGATCTGCCTCTGGCATATCCCTACTGGCGTAACCTTGGATTAGTTGAATGCCTGCAGTTTCGAGTTGTGTGCTCATGGGCGGATAAACATGTTGATCCTGCCCTGTTACCTGTAAACCGAGTTCCTTCGCTAACAAGGCCAAGCTGCCCATAAAAGTACCGCAAATGCCTAAAATGTGTACGTGCTGCATGAGTTCTTCCTAACAAAAAAGTGCTGTGCTGCATGATGCCATAAAGAGGACGGCTTTTTTATCTTTTCTCTCCGCCCCTACTTATGTGCTTTTTTCCTTATGCTCCCATGCTCTATTACTATCTAGTTCTAGGATAAAGATGACCACCAACGCGCTACGAGGTATCATAGTGGCCGTTTTTCATTCACCTATTATTGCTAATGGAGTTTCCATGGCTCGCAAGAATGCCTTTTACGCTCAATCTGGTGGCGTTACCTCTGTCATCAACGCCTCCGCCGCCGGTGTTATAGAAGCTGCTCGCAACAGCGACATCATCGATAAAGTATACGCTGGCCGTAACGGTATCATCGGTGCTCTCACCGAAGATTTAATTGATACCAGCCTCGAATCTGCTGAATCCATCGCAGCGCTCAAACACACTCCCGGCGGTGCCTTCGGCTCTTGCCGCTACAAGCTAGGTGATGTGGAGACTAACCGCCGCCAGTACGAGCGCCTGATTGAAGTATTCAAGGCACACAATATTGGCTACTTTTTCTACAACGGTGGTGGCGACTCTGCTGATACTTGCTTAAAGGTATCACAGCTATCCGAAACCTTAGGCTACCCCATTCAAGCCATTCACGTACCTAAAACCGTTGATAACGACCTTCCCTTCACAGATTGCTCACCTGGGTTTGGTTCTGTAGCCAAATATACCGCCGTTTCAATTAAAGAAGCTGCGCTTGATGTAGCTTCCATGTGTGCCACTTCCACCAAGGTGTTTATCATGGAAGTCATGGGCCGCCATGCGGGTTGGATTGCTGCTGCCGCAGGCCTAGCCAAAGATAAGCCTGAAGCTGCGCCACATATTATTATTTTCCCTGAGCGTGTTTTCGACAAAGAAGCTTTCCTGAAAAAGGTAGATCAGTGTGTGGCTGATTATGGCTACTGCGTAGTAGCTGTTTCTGAAGGCGCGCGCTACGCAGATGGTTCTTTCCTAGCGGATGCCGGCAGTGTTGATGCTTTTGGCCACAAACAGTTAGGGGGTGTGGCACCCGTGCTAGCGCAAATGGTGCGCGATGAGCTAGGCCACAAATACCACTGGGCAGTGCCTGATTACTTACAACGCGCCGGCCGCCATATTGCGTCGGCCACTGATGTGGAACAGGCCTACGCCGTGGGTAAAGCAGCTGTTGAATTTGCCGCTGCCGGTAAAAACGCAGTGATGCCTGCCATCAAGCGCCAGCAAGACAAGCCTTACGTTTGGACCATTGAAGAAGCGCCATTAGCTGAAGTAGCCAACGTAGAAGTGGGCATGCCAGACAACTTCATTTCTGAAGATGGGTTTGGCATTACAGAAGCTGCACGTACTTACTTGGCACCACTCATCATGGGCGAACCTGACACCCCATTCAAAGATGGCTTGCCAGTGCACGCAGAACTCAAACTAGTGGCAGTAGAGAAAAAGCTAAACGATCACTTCGAGATCTAACTGCTAGGCAGCGAACGTGCAAAAAGCGAGTGATTAATCACTCGCTTTTTTATTGGCTTAATGGCCTATTGGCATTAACGCTGCAAGATCATCAATTACCCAGTGCGCCCCATGATCGTCCGCCAAAGCAAGGTGTTTCTTACGCGGTGGAATGTAGAGGCAAGCGACCATTTCCGCAGCTAAAGCAGCATAAATATCGTATTTGAAATCACCGATATAAACTATTTCTGCTGGCGGCATTTGCCACTCTTCAGCCACCATCAACAACCCTTCTGGGCTAGGCTTGGGGGCACAGTCTTCACGGGCTAGCAAACGCTCTATTGGTATCCCTAAACGATCCATAGTGGCTTGCGCTATTGGCCGCGCATTGCGCGTTAAAATAGCTTGTGGAATGCCTCTTTCATTTAAGGTATGCACCAACCTTTCGGCATTGGGCATCCAAGTGGCCAACTCAGCGCCACGCCATTCTGCATCCACCAGTATTTTTTCTGCCTGCCGCTGTGCCTCACCTTCAAGGGTTTCAATATATTCTAGAATACCTTGCCGCAAGGGCGCGCCCACCTCTTTGCGGATGGCTTCAAAATCTAACTGTGAATCCACCAAGGTATCGTCTAGATCAAACACCACGCCACGAATATTTCTTAATGCTTCCGCAGTAGGCTTCTTCATTACCACAACACTCTTAATACTGAACTACCTTAATCTCGAGTACGCCTTTTAGGGCGCGCCAAACCGTCATTAGTGCTCGGGGGACGCGCAGGCCTTGCTCCTCTTTTTTTAGGCCGCGCTTTACGCTTGGCCGCAGCTTTGCCTTTCTTGCGTCTCTTTGGCCCAACAGGTTTGCCTGAAGATTTAACATTCTTAGGGCCAGTAAATTGGCCCGGCACTTCTTTAATAAGGCGGCGCTCAAACTGTTGCCTCAAATAGCGTTCAACGCTCGACATCAACCCCCACTCTTCACGAGTCACCAACGAAATAGCTTTCCCGTCTGGCGTACCGTGGCGCCCTGTTCGTCCAATGCGGTGCGCATATTCGTCACCACTGCGTGGCATATCGAAGTTAATCACCAGCTCTAAGCCTGAAATATCAAGGCCTCGCGCCGCCACATCAGTGGCGATCAACACCCTAGCGTTACCATCTCGAAAACGCGCCAAAGCCAATTTACGTTCACGCTGATCTTTTTCGCCATGCAACACAAAAGCATTTAAAGCTTGGCTACGAATCACACCCCCTAAACGATCCGCTTGGTCTCGTGTATTCGTAAAAACAATGGCTTTTTCAAACGTTTCGTGGGCTAGCAACCACTGCAACATGCGTTCTTTATGAGCAACATTGTCGGCTGGAATAACTTGCTGCACGGTATCTGTTTCAAGCCCACGCACTGAATCCAACCACAACTCCTCTGGTTCAGTGAGCACTGTTTCCACCACGCGCGCTAGCGCAGCGCCACCTGAAGTGGCTGAAAAGAGTAAGGTTTGAGGATTGTTGGTACAGGCTTGCGCCAATTGCAACACATCTTCACTGAAGCCCATATCGAGCATACGGTCGGCTTCATCAAGCACCAACCAACGCACATCAGAAAAATCTAGATTCCCCGCTTCCATGTGCTCAAGAAGGCGGCCCGGCGTACCCAAAATAATATCTGGGTTTTTACGCATACGCGCAGCTTGCACTTTAAAATCTTCACCGCCGGTGATGAGCTCAGCCTGCACGTTACTAAATTTCGCAAAGGTGTTAATTTGGCTTAGTGTTTGCCTTGCTAGCTCACGGGTGGGCAGCAGGATCAACGCTAACGTATGAGCTTGTGGATCTGGGTTTACTATCAAATCGTGCAGCATGGGCAACAAAAACGCCGCTGTCTTACCGCTTCCCGTACGTGCTGTAACGCGCACGTCTTTGCCTGCTAAAGCAACGGAAATAGTAGCTTGTTGCACATTTGTAAAACTGTCCCAGCCTAATTCAGCTATGGCTTGCTGCAGCCTTTGGTCCAGTACTATTTCGCTCAATACTTTATCTCCTGATTCACTTGTTTTAGAGTTGGCACCACTTTTGGTGTAGAGCACTAGCCGCAAACGGCTCGCTACTCTATAATTCTTCGCTTTCACTTACTACATTTAATAGGGCACGCATGAGCTATTCAAACATTCCCCCAGGCAAAGATGTACCTGATGATATCTATGTTGTGGTCGAAATTCCTGCGAATTCCGATCCAATTAAATATGAAGTAGAGCCAGAATTCGATGCTGTGATGGTGGATCGCTTTGTGGCCACCCCCATGTTTTACCCCGCTAACTACGGCTTCATTCCCAACACCCTCTCTGAAGATGGTGATGCTTTAGACGTATTAGTGGTAACACCGTATCCCGTTATGCCAGGTAGTGTCATCCGTTCGCGCCCCATCGGCATGCTAAGAATGACAGACGAATCTGGAGTAGACGCGAAGCTAATCGCTGTTCCTCACTCCAAGATCACGCCTATTTATGACGATGTAAAAAGCTGCAATGATCTGCCACCGCTACTGGTAAAGCAAATCGAGCACTTCTTTGAGAACTACAAGGCGCTTGAGCCTGGCAAATGGGCAAAAATTGATGGCTGGGACGGTGTCGACGCTGCACGCGAAGAAATCGTAAAGTCCATCGAAGCATTCAAGCAAGATAACTAATCTAGCTTTTCCCAGCGAGGCTTTTGCCCTTGCTGGGGTGCTTTTTAAGCCTGCCAAGTTAGAACGCTTTACTGGTTAAAGCTAATCACCTGTGCAAAGAGTGACTTGTTAGTCATGCACTTTGTAAGTAAAGGTGTAAACATCTTTCATCAGCCGCGAAACCATCATAACATTACTAGCTAATGACAATTTAATAAAATAACAGGCGATTATACGCTAACGGTTACCGGCAACATCCACTAGCACCACATTCATTTACATTCACGGGATAAACACTTTGGCTAAGATTTTGCTGTTACATGGCCCCAACTTAAATTTATTGGGCACTAGAGAGCCAGACACCTACGGCCACACAACGTTGGCGCAAATCAACCAAGCGTTAACCACTACGGCTGTAGCGGCTGGCCATGAGCTGACACACTTGCAAAGTAATAGCGAACACGAGCTCATTCAGCGCATCCACCAAGCGGCACAGGAAAAGATAGATTACATCATTATTAACCCTGCGGCCTTTACGCACACCAGTGTAGCCTTGCGCGATGCTTTATTGGGCGTCAATATCCCGTTTATCGAAGTACACCTTTCTAATACTCACCGCCGCGAATCCTTCCGCCAACATTCTTATTTCTCTGACATAGCAGAAGGTGTCATTATGGGTTTTGGTGCACAAAGCTACCATCTAGCCCTGAAAGCAGTATTCGCGCGACTCGCACAGCATTAATGGGAGACCAATTTCATGGATATTCGTAAAGTAAAAAAACTGATTGAGCTTGTGGAAGAATCAAGCATTGATGAGCTAGAAATTAGCGACGGCGAAGAATCTGTACGTATTACACGCAGCCGCCACGCTCCTACTATTCAGGCTCAAGCACCTGTTGTGACCATGGCATCAGCTCCTGAAATGCCTGGCCCTGTATCGCAAGCAGACAACACGGAAAACACCAACGAACCACCCGTTGTTAACGGCCATCAAGTGGTATCTCCCATGGTGGGTACTTTCTACCGCGCCTCTTCCCCTGAAGCTGCGCCTTTCGTGGAGGTCGGCCAACAAGTACAAGCTGGCGATGTACTATGCATCATCGAAGCCATGAAAATGATGAACCAAATCGAGGCAGACAAATCCGGCACCATCAAAGCCATTTTGGTAGAAAACGAACAGCCGGTAGAATTTGAACAGCCTTTGTTTGTCATCAACTAAAACTGTGCTACTAGCAGGACACTATCAATGTTAAAAAAAGTGCTTATCGCCAACCGTGGTGAGATTGCGCTGCGCATCTTACGGGCTTGCAAAGAGCTCGACATCGCCACTGTGGCAGTGTACTCAAAACCAGACGCAGACCTCATGCACGTTCGCCTCGCTGACGAAGCCGTTTGTATTGGGCCGGCGGCAGCAACGGATTCTTATTTAAACTTGCCTGCCATTTTAAGTGCAGCTGAAGTCACCAATGCCGATGCTATTCACCCAGGCTATGGTTTCCTAGCTGAAAACGCGCACTTTGCAGAATGTGTCGAGCACTCTGGCTTCATTTTTATTGGGCCCAAAGCAGACACCATTCGCCTCATGGGTGATAAAGTATCTGCCATTGCAGCCATGCGCAAAGCGGGCATTCCCACTGTTCCTGGCTCTGACGGCCCCATTGGCGACGACATCGAAGAAAATCGCGCGATCGCTGAAAAAATTGGCTTCCCTTTAATTGTAAAAGCAGCCGCAGGCGGTGGTGGCCGTGGTATGCGCGTTGTGGAATCCATGGATGAGTTGCCCCATAGCATTACCATGACACGCAGCGAAGCAAAAAGCGTCTTTGGTGACGGCACCTTGTACATGGAGCGTTTTCTAACTAAGCCACGCCACGTAGAAATTCAAGTAATTGCTGACGGCCAAGGCAACGCCGTACACCTTGGTGACCGCGATTGCTCTTTGCAACGCCGCCACCAAAAAGTAGTGGAAGAAGGCCCAGCACCAGGCATTCCTGCAGAGCTTCGTGACGAAGTTGCCCAACGCTGTGTAGATGCCTGCATCAAGATCGGCTACCGCGGCGCCGGTACCTTTGAATTCTTGTATGAAGATGGCGAGTTCTTCTTTATTGAAATGAACACGCGTATCCAAGTAGAGCACCCCATCACAGAAATGATCACCGGTGTAGACCTCGTCAAAGAACAACTTTCTATTGCGGCAGGCAACCCACTGTCTATCCGCCAAGAAGACGTTGTTCTCACTGGGCACTCTTTCGAAGTACGTGTTAACGCGGAACACCCAGAGCATTTTACACCTAGCCCTGGCACCATCACGCACTACCATGCTCCTGGCGGTAATGGCATTCGCATGGACTCACACCTTTATAGCGGTTATACCGTGCCACCCTTCTATGATTCGCTCATTGCAAAAATCATTACCTGGGGGCCCGATAGAAAAACGGCCTTTAAAAGAATGCAAAATGCCCTCGATGAAATCGTTATTGAAGGTATTCACAGCAATGTGGCCCTGCATCGTGATAAGATATTCCGCGACAAGAACTTTGCGGCCGGCGGTGTAGACATTCACTACCTCGAGAAAAAACTCTCGAAGTAATTGACACACAAGCCTGCCGCCCTCACAACTGATGGGACACACATGGCTTGGTTACAATTACATTACCCTACTGATCAAGCCCAAGCTGAGTTCGTTGAAGAACTCATGTTGGGCTTGGGCGCCTACTCTGTAAGCCTTACAGACAGCGCAGATGAACCGATCTTTGAACCGCCCCCCGGCACCACCCCCTTATGGCGGCAAGTCACCATCACCGCCTTATTTGCAGCCGACATTAACCAAGAGGCATTACTCTTAGAGATAGCCCAACAAATGGGTGGCTTACCGGCGGATTTAGTATTTGAGCCCTTAGCAGAGCAAGCATGGGAACGCGCTTGGATGGCCGACTTCCACCCAATGCAATTTGGGGAGCGCTTATGGATTGTACCTAGTTGGACGGAACCGCCCGAACCCAATGCTGTGAACCTTCACTTGGACCCAGGCCTAGCCTTTGGTACGGGCACCCATGAAACCACAGCGCTATGCCTCACTTGGCTAGAAGGCTTGGATTTGCAAGGTAAAACTGTCCTAGACTATGGCTCGGGCTCTGGCGTACTAGCCATTGCCGCCTTGCTCTTAGGCGCTGAAGCCGCTTTCGCCTGCGACATTGACCCTCAGGCCCTCTTAGCCACACGCGAAAATGCGAAACTTAATGGCGTATCTGAACGCCTGTTTTGCATGCCTCCTGAAGAGTTACCGGCACGGCAATACGAGGTGGTGGTTGCTAACATCTTAGCCGAACCACTGGTTAATCTTGCCGATCATATTCTTGGTTTTTGTGCACCCAACGCACACCTAGGCCTATCGGGTATTTTGCTCGACCAAGCAGAAATGGTGCGCGATGCTTATAGTGGCAAGACTCACTTAGAACCCAACACCACCATGGGAGAATGGGTGCTCGTACACGGACGTCGCAAATAACCCGCAAAAATATTTTTGCTTATTTTTCATACAGCGGATAATTTAATCACTTCTGCTGTTTATCCTTAAGGGCGTATTCCCTATAATGCGCCCCTTAATTTATCTATCTTTAAATGGCGGCATAGCGCTTTATGCCCGCCTTACAGTTATTAGTGGTTAAATATGCTCTCCATCGGCCCCCACAATGTATCTAACTGCCTCGCCCTAGCCCCCATGGCTGGCGTGACAGATAGGCCTTTTCGCCAGCTCTGCAGAGAGCTTGGCGCAGGCTTAGTAGTGGCTGAAATGGTAACCAGTGATACGCGCCTTTGGGATACCCAAAAATCGCGTACCCGCCTACCTCACCGCGATGAGCCTGGCCCTATATCTGTACAAATATTAGGTAACGACCCCGCTATGATGGCGGAAGCGGCGCAGCGCAATGTGGAACTTGGTGCTCAAATTATCGACATCAACATGGGCTGCCCCGCCAAGAAAGTATGTAAAAAAGCAGCAGGCTCAGCCCTTATGCAAGATGAAATCCTAGTGGCAGACATTCTTGCAGCAGTGGTCAACGCCGTTGCCGTGCCCGTTACATTAAAGATCCGAACCGGTTGGTGCCCAGACAGCAAAAATGCCGTTCGCATCGCACGGCTCGCAGAAAACAGTGGTATCCAAGCCCTTGCTGTGCATGGCCGCACACGCGCGTGCCGCTTTAAGGGCGAAGCAGAATACGATACAATTCGTGAAGTAGTTCAAGCAGTTAGCTTACCTGTGTACGCCAATGGCGACATTAATTGCCCCTACAAAGCGAAGCAAGTACTGGAAACCACTGGCGCGAGTGGTATCATGATCGGCCGCGCCGCACAGGGCAACCCGTGGATCTTCCGCGACACAGCCCATTTTCTCACTCATGGTGAACTACCTCAGGCTCCGGATGTAACGGAAGTTGCGCATCGCGTAACTGCACATTTACATGCTTTGCATCAACTTTATGGTGAAGATGCTGGTGTTCGTATCGCCCGCAAACATTTGGGTTGGTACACACAAGCATTGCCTGAAGGCATGGACTTCCGCAAGCAATTCAATCAGCTCATGGATGCGAGTGCTCAGCACGACGCTGTAGAGCAATACTTTTTAAACCTTAGTCGCACCACCGATCGTATTGATCTTGGTGGGTACAGAATGGTACACGCCGCCAACCCATCACCCAATAAATTACGTAAGAGAGGATTGGCCGCATGAACAATTCAGCCGCACGGACATTAACTAGCATGAATACCGCCGAAAGACGTAGACCACCCGCTCCAACTTTAACCCTGACACAAGCGGATTATGAAGAAACGTTACGCACCTGTGTGCGTCGTTCTCTAATCGAGTACTTCAATAACCTAGAAGGCGAAGAGCCTGCAGAACTGTACAAAATGGTTCTTGCTGAAATGGAAATTCCATTATTGGAAAAAATCTTGAAGTACACCCGTGGTAACCAAACACGCGCCGCCGAAATCCTAGGGTTAAACCGCGGCACACTACGGAAAAAACTTAAGCAATATGGAATGCTCTAACCGACGCGTTCCCAACAAGGGCAGGCGACTGCCCTTTTTCTTTTCACTTACAGGCTCATCAAGGTAACCAACTCATGGCCAACAAAATCCAACGGGCTTTAATTAGCGTTTCTGACAAAACAGATGTAGTAGACTTTGCACGCGCGCTTGAACAGCGCAATGTTCAGTTACTTTCTACAGGTGGCACCTTCAAAGCCCTGCAAGAAGCCGGCTTAACAGTGCAAGAAGTGTCTGATTACACTGGCTTTCCTGAAATGATGGATGGTCGCGTAAAAACGCTACACCCGAAGATTCACGGCGGCATTTTAGCGCGCCGCGGGCAAGATGATGCGGTACTAGAAGAGCAACAAATTCGTACCATCGATTTAGTGGTAGTGAATTTATACCCTTTTGAACAAACCGTGGCGAACCCCGACTGCACCCTCGCTGATGCGATCGAAAACATCGACATTGGCGGCCCAACCATGGTGCGTGCCGCAGCAAAAAACAACGCCTACGTGGGCATTGTTACCAACCCTGCCGATTACCCAGCAGTAATCGCTGAAATGGATGCACAGGACAATGCCCTTTCTGACGAATTCCGCTTCGATTTAGCCATTCAAGCTTTCGAACACACCGCCGCCTATGACGGCGCTATCGCCAACTATTTCGGCCAAAAAGTGAATGGTGGCAGTGAAGATTTCCCACGCACCATGAACTTGCAGTTTGTTAAGGCACAAGATTTACGTTATGGCGAAAACCCACATCAGGCCTCCGCTTTCTACCGTGAAGCAGCGCCTAAAGAAGCTTCTATCGCCACCGCCAAACAATTACAGGGCAAAGAGCTTTCTTACAACAACATTGCCGACACTGATGCTGCACTTGAATGCGTAAAGCAATTCACCGCACCCGCTTGTGTTATCGTCAAACACGCAAACCCCTGCGGTGTAGCAGTGGCAGACAACATTTTAACCGCTTATGAAAAAGCTTTTGCCACCGACCCAGAATCATCTTTTGGCGGCATTATCGCTTTTAACCGCGAGCTTGATGCAGCTACCGCGCAAGCTATTACCGACAAGCAGTTTGTTGAGGTGATTATTGCCCCTAGCGCTAGCGCCGAAGCTCAGCAAGTTGTATCTGCCAAGAAAAACGTACGCTTGCTAGTATGTGGCGAATGGCAGAGCAGCCTACCTGCGTTCGATTACAAACGCGTGAATGGCGGCCTCTTAGTACAAGACAGAGACCTCGGCAGCATCACCATTGACGAGCTAAAAGTGGTAACTAAACGCGCACCTAGCGAAGAAGAACTGCGTGATTTACTGTTTGCCTGGCAAGTAGCTAAATTCGTTAAATCCAACGCCATCGTATACGCCAAAGATGGCCAAACCATTGGCGTTGGTGCTGGCCAAATGAGCCGTGTAAACTCAGCTCGAATTGGCGTTATCAAAGCTGAACACGCAGGGCTCTCTGTGCCTGGTTCAGCCATGGCATCAGATGCCTTCTTCCCCTTCCGCGATGGTATCGACAACGCGGCTGAAGCGGGTGTGCGCTGTGTAATCCAACCCGGCGGTTCTATCCGTGACGAAGAGGTTATCGCTGCAGCAGATGAAAATGACATTGCCATGGTATTCACTGGCATGCGTCACTTCCGCCACTAAACTAAAACCAGGGTTTTACCCGAGGGTATAACTATGAAAATTTTAATTATCGGTGCTGGTGGTCGTGAGCACGCCCTAGCTTGGAAAATTGCGCAATCAGAGCAAGTAGAGCGTGTATACGTAGCGCCTGGCAATGCCGGCTCAGCCCTAGAAAACAAGGTTGAAAACGTAGCCATTGATGTGCTCGATAACGCCGCACTGGTTGCTTTTGCGCAACAAGAGAACATCGATCTCGCTATTGTGGGCCCAGAAGCGCCACTGGTTAACGGTGTGGTGGATGCATTTACCGCAGCGGGACTTGCCTGTTACGGCCCCACAGCAAAAGCAGCTCAACTTGAAGGGTCTAAGGCTTTTAGCAAAGACTTTCTTGCTCGCCACAACATTCCCACGGCGAAGTACGCAAACTTCACCGATGAAGCAGAAGCGCTCGCCTACGTGCGCGAACAAGGCGCCCCCATTGTTGTAAAAGCAGATGGCCTTGCCGCTGGTAAAGGGGTGATTGTGGCCATGACCTTAGAGGAAGCGGAAGCCGCCATTAAAGACATGCTGTCGGGCAACCTCTTTGGTGAAGCAGGCAACCGCGTGGTGATCGAAGAGTTCTTAACCGGCGAAGAAGCCAGTTTCATTGTTATGGTGGATGGCAAGAATGTCCTTCCTATGGCCACAAGCCAAGACCACAAACGTATTGGCGATGCTGACACAGGCCCCAATACAGGCGGCATGGGCGCTTATTCCCCTGCCCCCGTGGTAACCGATGAAGTATATCAGCGCGCCATGAACGAAGTAATTATGCCCACTGTTGAGGGCATGGCCGCCGAAGGCATTCCTTATTCGGGCTTCCTCTATGCGGGCCTGATGATCGATGAAACAGGCACGCCGAAAGTCATCGAGTTTAACTGCCGTTTTGGTGATCCTGAAACACAGCCCATTATTATGCGCCTACAAAGCGATATGGTGACACTGATCCAAGCAGCACTCGCTGGTGAGTTAGATCAAGCCACCGCACAGTGGGACCCACGCCCCTCGCTAGGTGTTGTTATGGCTGCCGCAAACTACCCCGACACACCGCAAACCGGTGATGTCATTACGGGCCTGCGCGATGCTGATAGCGCATCGGTAAAGGTTTTCCATGCGGGTACACGCCTAGAAGGTGAAAACGTTGTTACTAGTGGTGGACGCGTGCTGTGCGTAACCGCCTTGGGCGATACTGTGAAAGCAGCACAAACTGCGGCTTACCAAGCCATTGAGAATATCCAATGGGACGGCTGTTACTACCGCCGCGACATCGGTTACTTAGCTATCGCTAGAGAAGAAGCGTAATACCAAGCGGCCACAGGATGGCCGCCTTGTAACAACGCCTCGGAGAAAGGTGCCATGAAACGCATATCTTATGGGTTCAGCATAGTGCTCATAGTAGCACTTCTCTGCCTTAGCAAGATGGCCATGGCATCTTTTTATCCTTTCATTGCCTATGCCGATTTCGGCAGCACCAACATTACCGATTACACTCAGTTCGCTCTCGACGAGCACAACACCAGTATTGAAGCCATCACACGCGGCGACCATACACTAACCTTTGTATCCGCTATCGAAAAAAGCGTTTCACTGGGGTTTAGTAACGACCCTTGGTGGATACGTTTTGCCGTGAAAAACGACCAGCATTTCGTTCAACACTTTTTTCTAGCGCTAACACCTGGGCACTTTCACAGCATCGAAGCCTATGAAGTGAATAATGGTGTTTGGCGCGAACTCACTAATCAGAGCACAGCTAGCGAACAGTCTTTTGTTAGCAAATTGCGCCAACCTATGCGTGGTTATTTGCTGTATTTACCGCCTAACACTGAAAATCAATACTATTTAAAAGTTGATCCGCAACGCTTTTTCACTTACCAAGTTGAACTATCAGAACCCATACACCATCTAGAACAAAATAGAAAAAGGCTGTACTTACCCGTTTTTCTTGCGGGCTTTTTACTAGCTATGGCCATTTACCGCTTTCTGTTGTACCTCAGCTTTCGTAAAGCCACCTCGTTATATTTATCGCTTTACCTGCTCACCACTCTACTTTCCACCACCATTGCCCTAGGCAAATGGGAATTTAAAGTCGCCAGCACCCTTATAAATGGCAGTGCGTTAGAACTAATACTCTCGCACCTTGCTATCGTTTTTTTATTACTGCTCTGTAAAGAAATTGTTAGGGTGGCTAAGCACAGTCCACGCATTAATATTGTTTTCTATATTATTATTACCGCCCTACTAGCGAGCACTTGCACGGCCATCTTCGTGCAAACTGCCACTTCTTTTCTTGTCCTCGGCAGCCTCTACTTACTGAGCATTATTTTTCTTTTCATCATCAGCATTGCTTTCATTATCCAGCGCACTCCTAATGCGCTTTTACTGTTAGCAACGCTTTTGCCCACACTCAGCGCAATGCCTTTCATCATTGCAACCCAGTACGGCGCTACATTATTCCCCATCAATAGCGTGGTGCCAATTTTATCCGTAGCTGCACTTAAAGGAATTATTCTAAGCATCGGCTTAAACCGCGCTTATGTTGACCGCCTCAAAGCGAATCATCAAAAAGCACTTACAGAACAAATTGCCGACACTAAATACCGCACACAGAAAGAAACCCTGTCGCACTTAGATCAAGAAATTCGCACTCCTGTTATTGCTACCTTGGGCATGGCAGAAATATTAAAAGACACCACATTAACTCAAAACCAACACGAATATTTACGGAGCATCCAAGCTTCGAGCCGCAGCCTATTAAACATGCTCGACGATGTGTTGGAATATACAAGCATTAATGAGCCTTTCGCTCCCACCCCGGAAAGTTCGGTTAATTTACCTGAACTACTAGACTTTGTGGCCGCGATTTTCTCAGACCGAGCGCATGAAAAAAATGTAGTGATACTGCAACACTTTCACAACACAGTACCACCCTATGTGTTGACGGATTCCTTACGCCTCAAACAAATCTTGACCAACACTATTAGTAGCGCCCTGCGCTATGCTGTTACGGGCGAACTTATTATTGAAGTAGGAATGGATCCATTTCAGCCCCATCATGTGCGCTTTGAAATATTTGGTTCCGCGTTACAACAAGCAGGTGAAACTTTTCTTCCTTTTGATACCAACCACAAAACTAAACCAGAGAATGAAGGCAACCTACATATCGCCAGGCAGCTAGTGGAGCAAATCAACGGCCGAGCGGGCGTCAGGCTTCACGATAATGCTGCCACAATTTGGTTTACCGTCCCCCTCCCGGCAGACCCAGAAAACGACCAAACACTCTTCGATGCAGAAATTTTTCAACACAAAACACTGCTCATTGTGGACAGCTCGCAAACTGTGACACGCATATTACGCCGCCAAATGTTGGGCTGGGGATTATTGGTGAGTGTGAGCCATGACCCTCGTGAAGCACTTGCTAGCATTCGCAATCAAGTTACGCTTGGCAAACCCTACGACGCTGTATTGTTTGACTGCAATTTACCTGGCATGGGCGGTTTACAGTTTGTCCGTCGGTTACAGGAACAATTAGATCATCATCCCACACCTTTGTTACTGATGATGGGCAGTGACAAGCAAGATTTATCAACCATTGATGAGGCCACCAACAACCTCTATGCTATTTTGCCTAAACCTCTTTCTGCACAGCACCTACATCAGCAACTGGCCGAAGGCTTAACGCAGCCTCAAAACACTATTAATATTGCTATGCCTGCACTCATGAACAAAAAAGTGCTCTTGGCAGGCATGTCACTAGAGATGCGTGCACACCTTACCGCCTTACTTTCAGATCTCGGTGCCACCGTTGTCAACACACATAGCAGTGCAGAAATAGGCCAAGTGCTTAGCGCCACCCCTTGCGACCTCCTTATATTACCTAGCCATACCGCCACCGCTGAGAGCATCTCGCTCCTACGCCACGCTGGCCATGAAAACATCGCTATCATGGTACTCGGCAGCACTACTGCACCTGCCGAAAGAGTGGCCCACCATCCCCACACCACCCACATCACGCTTGGCGAGCTCAAGGATACAGCGCATACCGCCTTCTCCTATATTGCCAAGGAACAAAGCTAAACTGCGTTTTTTACGCTATGCTATTATTCTCTTCGCTGGTTGTTTAAACAGGAGTTTCCCCTATGACAAGTGGCCGTCGCTATTCCGCTATCGACCAACTACTCGCCAAAGCAGACAATGCGCTACGCACCCTCACACCCGGTGTTACCACTGGCGAACGCCCCACGCCAGGCCCAGACAGCACAGTAAACGAAGCGTCCAAGCGTCACACAGCCGGCTTAATGCGCATCAATCACACGGGCGAGGTTTGCGCTCAAGCGCTGTACCAAGGCCAAGCTGCCACCGCCAATTTGCCTCATGTTCGCCATGCCATGGAAGAAGCTGCGAGAGAAGAAGAGGATCATCTTGCTTGGTGCGAAGAACGCTTACGCGAACTAGGCAGTGCGCCTAGCAAACTAAACCCTATTTTCTATGCGCTATCTTTTGGTGTAGGGGCCACAGCTGGCCTCATCGGAGACAAATGGAGCTTAGGGTTTGTGGCGGAAACAGAGCATCAAGTGGTTAAGCACTTGGAAAACCATCTCGCCCAACTGCCTGAAAGTGACGAACGTAGCCGCGCTATTTTAGAACAAATGCGCATTGACGAATTAGAACATGCTCTCTTAGCGGAACAATCAGGTGGGGCGCCCTTGCCATTACCCATTAAACTGGGCATGACGTTAATGAGCAAAGTAATGACTTTCTCTACCTATAGAATTTAATGCAGCCTAAGAGTGCGCTCCCATAAGTAAGAGGGAGCGCACAGTGGGCACTATTAAGCTTCGATCACCTCATAGCTATGGCTTATTTCCACACCGCCCTTCGCCAACATAATAGAAGCTGAGCAATACTTTTCAGCGGACAAAGAAACTGCGCGCTTAACATGGTTCTCTTTCAGCCCCTCTCCTGACACAACAAAATGCAGATGTATTTTTGTAAATACTGCCGGAACAGCATCCGCACGTTCAGCTGTTAATTCACAACGGCAATCAGATACCTCTTGGCGTGATTTTTTTAAAATGCTCACCACATCAAAGGAAGCGCAGCCTCCCATGCCCATTAACAACATTTCCATTGGCCGAGGGCCTTGATTTTCGCCACCGTGATCAGCGGGCCCATCTAACACTACTTGATGCCCTGTGCCTGATTCAGCAACAAATTTAACTTTTCCTTGCCAAGTAATAGTGGCTAGCATGTATTGCTCCTCTATATCGTAATAGGGTTACGCGTGATAATACGCTCGTTGAATAATGTCATTCCAAGTAGCTGCTTGTGTAGCATCCACTTTTACCAATCCGCGATGCAATCGATCTAGGTTTCTGCGTGCACGCAAAGGATCTAAGGCCCCGTCGAACAAACGGCAGCGGTCAAAATCGAGTATGAATACTTCTTCAGTAATTAGGTTTATAACGATATTACGTGGATTAAGATCCACATGGTATAACCCCTCTTCATGAAAGCGCCGCACTGTACTGCCTACGTTTTGTAGCAAGGCCATGGGCAACTGATGTATCACCTCTGCTAGCGGTTCTACATCTGGCAAAGTAGCTGTGATTAAATCCGCACGGTACCAAAACAACCCATATCGTTGTATTCGCGCTGCCACCGGTGCAGGCACCGGTAAACCTTTGCTCCAGAGCGCTGCTAACATGTGCATTTCCTGCCAAGGACGGCTGCGGTGTAACCCCGTCCACAAATAAATATCTTTCAGCAGCTTCCCTACTAACCCACCGCGGTGATAATGGCGCAACACAAACCCTTGCTGTGGCCCTTGCACAAAACAACTTGTGCCACGCCCAGGGGCTCCACCAAGCAAGCGCCCTTGCTGCTGCCAATATTGTGGTTCGAACCATTCGGGCTCTATTTGTGAGGCGGTGGAGGGCTCATATAAAATGCGGTAACCTGAGCCACGTTTTTCTTGGAATGTCATCATGGGATCAAACTCTACCCTCGCCCCTACAATATGTATATTACGGCTATCTGCCTTAGGTGATTGCTGCAACCTTGTGCCGGCTGTGCGTGCTTTGCAACGCGCTTGGCCGCAAGCGCGCATCACTTGGGTAATAGGCGCTGCGGAACACAGTTTACTGTCCGGTTTGTCTGGGGTCGAATTTATCATCTACGATAAAAAAACAGGCCTCGCCGGAATGCGTGCGCTAAAACGTACGCTACAGGGCCGCCGCTTCGACATCTTATTACACATGCAAGCCGCTTTACGCGCGAGCGTGCTTTCATTATTTATTCCTGCGCAACGGCGCATTGGCTTTGACAAAGCCCGCGCCAAAGATTTTCAGTGGCTCTTTACCCGTGAACGCATCACCCCTAACCCACAACAACATGTGGCGGAGGGCTTTATGGATTTTGTGCGTCATCTTGGCATTCAAGACACCCAACCAGAATGGAATTTGGCTATTCCATCGAGCAATGAGCAACAGGCACAGGCATTAGTCGAGGGCCACACCCCCTACTTGGTTCTTAGCCCCTGCTCTAGCAACCGAGCTCGGAACTGGCGCAATTGGTCCGTGGAAGGCTACCAAGCAGTGATTCAACACACCTATGAGAAACATGGCTTAAAAACTGTAATTACCGGTGGGCACAGCGAAGAAGAAAAACACTATGGGCAAGCTTTACAGCAAGCCTCTCCCGAGGCAGTCATAAACTTAGTAGGTAAAACACCCCTTAAAACTTTACTCGCGTTAATTAAAAATGCTAACGCAGTGATTGCCCCTGATTCCGGGCCCATCCACATGGCTGTGGCATTACAACGCCCTGCCATTGGCCTGTACGTTACCTCCAACCCGTTACGCACTGGGCCTTGGCGCCAGCAAGAATGGGTGGTGAACTACTATCCGCAAGCGTTAGATCAGTTTTTACAAAAAACGGTTTCTGAAGTGAAATGGGGCCAACGTGTGCGCGACCCAAATGCTATGCTGATTATTCCAACCCATGCGGTAACAGATAAAATTGACCTGCTGATGCAGCCTGGCACTGAGGATAATAACAATGAACATTGATTTTCCTGCTCTGAACCGTGTTCAAGTACTTGTGATTGGCGATGTTATGCTCGACCGATACTGGCACGGAAAAGTTAAGCGCATCTCTCCAGAAGCCCCCGTCCCCATCGTTAATATTCAAGATAACGATGACCGTTTAGGTGGCGCCGCAAACGTGGCGCTGAACATAGCCAACCTCGGAGCACAGGTAGAACTGCAAGGCCTCATCGGCCATGACGATAACGGACAGGCGTTAAAGGAAAGGCTGCAGGCCCAACAGATCCTACACAACCTCACCAAAACCCACTTAGCCCCCACCGTTACCAAGTTGCGTGTTATGAGCGGCGGCCAGCAATTAATGCGCATGGATTTTGAAAAAATGTTTTCAAGCGGGGAATCCACCGCCTTACTGAGCCGCTTCACCATGTCTTTGCCACAGTGCCAAGCTGTAATTATTTCAGACTATGGCAAGGGCACCGTTGCACAAACTCAAGATTTTATTGACGCTGCGAACGAACAAAACATTCCCGTTTTAGTAGACCCAAAAGGCACTGATTTTAGCCGCTATCGCAACGCCACCTTAGTCACCCCAAACCTAAGTGAATTTGAAGCCATAGTGGGCCCATGTCATTCAGAGAAGGACATCGTGACAAAAGGTGAAGCACTACGCGATGAGCTTAACTTAACGGCCCTGCTCATCACACGCAGCGAAAAAGGCATGACTCTACTAGAAAAGGGCAAGGAAGCTTTGCACCTGCCTACCCAAGCGCGTGAAGTCTACGATGTTACCGGTGCCGGTGACACAGTGATTAGCACTATTGGCCTAGCTGTAGCTTCGCAGCACGCCCTGCCTGATGCCGTACAACTGGCTAATTTAGCCGCCGGCATTGTAGTAGGTAAGCGTGGAACCGCCACCACTAACCTCGCCGAACTGTATGAAGCAGTGCAGCAAAACACCGCTACACAAAGCAGCATTTTAACAGAGCAGGAAGCGGTGCTAGCAATACGCCAAGCACAAGCAAAAGGCGAAAAAGTAGTTATGACCAATGGCTGTTTTGATATTTTACATGCAGGCCATGTGGCCTATTTAAACGAAGCCAAACGCCTTGGTAAGCGTCTGCTTGTGGCCGTTAACAGCGATGACTCTGTGCGTCGTTTAAAAGGCCCTAACCGTCCTATCAACCACGCACTCGAACGCATGCAAGTGCTTGCGGGCCTTTCTGCGGTGGATTGGGTGGTGGAATTTAGTGAAGACACGCCACAGCGGCTGATTGAACAATTGCTGCCAGATGTACTGGTGAAAGGCGGTGATTACACGCCCGACACTATTGCCGGTGCAGAAGCGGTACAATCAAATGGCGGCGAGGTAATGGTGCTGCAGTTCGTAGAAGGCATATCCACCACCGCTATCGTAAACCAAATTCGTCAACAGGAGGACTAACGCCTTGTTCAAGAAGTACTGCACTATTTTAACAAAACTGTTTTTAGCTAGCAGTTTATTTTTGATTAGCGCAGCTGCTCATGCTGATCGTGTAACAACCTTTGTGCTAGACCCAACGCACTCACAAGTTCGCTTTCAGTGGGACCATTTAGGTTTTTCCAACCCAGGGGCAAACTTTGACCTTGTGGCTGGAGAGATCCATGTGAACGAAACAAGGCTCGACCGCTCCACCGTAGATATCAGCATCATCGTTGAAAGTTTACACACCCATGTGCCTGCACTAGACCGCTTACTGCTTACCGACACTCACTATTTTCAACCGCAAGAACATCCACTTATTACTTACGTGAGCACGGCCATCACTAACTTAGATTTAGAAGATAAGAGCTTCGATCTTGAGGGAGCTCTCAGCATTAACGGCATTCAACAACCGATAACGCTAGCTGCACAAATCAACAAGGTGGGGCCGCACCCCCTTTGGGACGATGCACAAGCTATTGGTGTGACAGCCAGCACAGAATTATTACGCTCCGATTTCGGCATGGACGCCCACGTGCCATTGGTGAGCGATACAATCAGCGTCAGCATCAACCTAGAAGCCATTGAAAGCAAAGGCTACGATAAAGCCCTATTTGAGAGAGAAGCTGCCAAGCAAGCCGAGGCAAATGAGCAGGAAGAAGAACACAATGATCCACGCCTTGCCTCACGCCTAGCAAAGCATCTTAACAAGGATAGCGAGCAAGAAGATGCAAACGAAGTGAGCACCACTAACGCAGAGGAAGCGTTAGATGCAGATACTGAAGATAGCCACGCAGAGCAGCTATAGAGACATCGCAGCCACTCGGTAATTTTCACCAAGTGGCTGACGACTATTTACAAGTTTATTTTCTTAAGCCCACGGCTAATGGCTTGTTGCAAAGCAGCTCCAATCACGGGCGCTAAAAACGGAACTTTGCTCGAAAACGTAATGGTGTAGTGCAAATGCGAACCCGAACCATTCTCCGAAAAACGCATAATGCCATGATGGTTTTTTAATGGGGAGCCGCGCGTAATTTTATATTCAATACGCTCATTGGGTTCTCGCACTGTAATGGTTTCATCAAAGCTAGGCATGAGTGGTAACGATATTTTACGCACTGAACCTAAACCGTCGAGCACATCTTCACCATCTTTAATGCGCTTTATCTTAGCGGGCGCCAGCACTTTCTCTAAGTTTTTATGCACTGAAAGATGGTTAAACAGCTTTTCAACTGAACAAGAGAAGTTTTGCCTTACTTCAACTTTGGTGGGCATACGCTTTGTCCTTATTATATTAGCTACTAGAAAAACAAACGTTTTAATTCAGTGCCCGGTTCATCAGCACGCATGAACGCTTCGCCTACTAAAAAACCATGCACGTTATTGCTACGCATTAGCGCCACATCGTCTGTTCCTAAAATACCACTTTCGGTAACGAGAAAGCGATCTTCTGGCACCTGTGGCAACAAACCTATAGTGGTTTGTAAGGATACCTCAAAGGTATGCAAATCACGGTTATTAATGCCCACCAACGGTGCCCCTAGAGCCAAAGCCCGTTGTAGCTCCTCTTCTGTATGCACTTCTATAAGAGCCGTAAGCCCTGCTTCTACAGCAGTATCATACAGCTCTTTCATTAGCTCATCAGACAGCGCCGCTACAATTAACAACACTGCATCTGCACCTAAAGCTCTTGCCTCCCACACTTGGTAGGCGTCGATCGTGAAATCTTTACGCAACACCGGTAGGTTGCAAGCGGCTTTAGCAGCTTGCAAATATTCGTCGGCACCTTGAAAGAAATCCTTATCTGTTAGCACGGACAGTGCTGCTGCGCCACCTTCTTCATAACTTTTAGCGATGGCGGCCGGTTGAAAATCTTCACGGATCACACCTTTCGAAGGGGAGGCTTTTTTTATTTCTGCAATAACGGCTGGCTGCCCTGCTTTTACTTTAGTATTCAATGCCGTCAAAAAACAGCGAGGCTCGGGCTGTTGCAGCGCTTCCTGCTTTACTTGCGCCAAACTTTTTTGCTGTCGCAAGGCCTCTACTTCTTCTTGCTTACGCAACAAAATTCTATCGAGCACCGTGCCCGTTGTTTTAACACTCATGCTTTTACCCTTTATAAATTGCTTGCGTAAAAGCAGCCACCTGCTCTAAACGCTCGTTAGCCTTACCATTACGTATAATTTCGCCCGCTTGGCGCACACCTTCGACGAGTGTCTCGGCAACACCAGACACATAGATAGCTGCCCCAGCATTGAGCGCTATCATATTCGCTGCTTTTTCAGCGTAGCGCATTTCACGTTGGCCAAATACATCACGAATAAGCGCCAGAGATTCCTGTGGGTCTTTAACGTCTAGGCCCACCAAAGAGGCAGAATCCACGCCCATCTCCTCAGGAGTGACGTAGTACTCACTTAACGCGCCTTCTTTGTATTCCACCACTTTAGTACGGGATGCTAAGCTTATTTCATCGAGGCCATCTAAACCGTGCACTACCATAATATGCTCTGCCCCTAAGCGGCTGAGAACTTCTGCTAAGGGACGGCACAGCCGCTCCGAAAACACTCCCACTACCTGGCGTTTTACACGCGCTGGGTTGGTGAGGGGCCCTAAAATATTAAACAAGGTACGCAGCCCTAGTTCGTTACGCGGGCCCGCCGCATGGCGCATGGCGCTATGATGGTTAGGCGCAAACATGAAACCCACCCCCACTTCTTCAATAGAACGTGCTATCTGCTCTGGGTTCAGGTTAATCTGGATGCCTGCCGCTTCTAATAAATCGGCAGAGCCACTTTTAGAGCTCACCGAACGCCCACCGTGTTTGGCCACATGGCAGCCCGCCGCTGCAGCGACAAAAGCCGAGGCACTGGACACGTTAAAAATACCAGCCTCATCACCACCTGTGCCCACAATATCCACTAAATAAGGAACATTTTGCACTTCCACCGGTGTCATTAGCTCACGCATAACTTCCACGGCGCCGGTAATTTCATCGATGGACTCACTCTTCATGCGCAAACTAGCTAGCAAAGCACCAATTTGCGCCTGTGTGGCTTCACCCGTCATTACTTGCCGCATCACAGCACGCATTTGTTCGCGCTCTAAATCAATATTAGAAACAATAAGTACGAGTGCCTCTTTAATATTCATGGTCGTTCCTTATTTCTCTTTTGTTGCCGCTAATACGGCCTGCTCAGGAGTTAACCCGCGCAACACCATATTTACCGCAGCAAAAATGGCACGGCCCTTGTTTAACGTTTCCTGCCATTCGCTTTCGGCCACTGAATCTGCCACCACGCCCGCGCCGGCCTGCAGGTATAAACGCCCTTCTTTAATGATGGCCGTGCGGATAGCAATAGCTTGGTCCATACCGCCATTGAAGCCCATATAACCAATAGCGCCGCCATAAATACCGCGCTTTACAGGCTCTACTTCATCGATTAATTCCATCGCGCGCAGCTTTGGTGCACCACTCAAGGTTCCCGCGGGTAGCGTAACGCGCAACACATCGATAAGGCTTTCCCCCTCGCGCAAGCGGCCTGACACATTGGAAACCAAATGCATTACGTGTGAATAACGCTCCACCATCATGCGGTCTGTCACCTCTATGGTGTCTTCATCGGCGAGCTTCGCAATATCTTCAATTCCGAGATCAATTAGCATTTCATGCTCAGAAACCTCTTTAGGATCTGCGAGCAGCTCTTGCTCCATCAACGCATCTTCTTCCGCTGTTTTGCCTCGTGGCCGCGTACCCGCAATGGGGCGCACCGTCACAACACCTTGCTCCACACGAGATAAAATTTCTGGTGATGAACCTGCAATATGAAAGTCATCTAAATCGAGATAATACATATAGGGGGAAGGATTCAAGTGGCGCAGCGCGCGATACAGGCTCATAGGGTCTGCATCAAAAGCCACCGACATACGCTGCGAAGGCACCACCTGTTCTACTTCGCCCTGGGTTATTTTTTCTTGCAAGTAGGTAACAGCAGCCTTGAATTTTGGTGCTGGGAATTCCGATACGAAATCAGTTTCATCAAGGGGCTCGGCAATAGCTTGCAATGGTTGCTCTGGCAAAGGCTGGCGGAGTTTATCTTGCAGTTGATCTATGCGTTGCTCAGCTTGAGCCAAAGCATCCTGCTGCTTAGGATCCACGAGAACAATAAAAAACAAACTGCCCCGCAAGTTATCAAACACCACCACTTCTTCAGAGCGCATTAATAAAATATCTGGCACACCCAGAGTATCTTCGCCACTACCTAGGTTTAATTCAGGTAGAAAATAAGTGGCACTGTCATAGCTAAAGTAACCCACTAAGCCACCATTAAAGCGCGGCAACCCTGGAATTTCAGGACAAACGAAACGCTGTCGATAAGCCTCAATAAAGGCCAACGGGTTCTCGGTGGCTTGGGTGCTTGTGCCTGTTGCGTTCGTTAATGTTACTTTGCCGTTGGCAACGCGTAACACCTCTTTTGCTGGCAAGCCAATGATCGAGTAACGACCACGCTGCTCGCCTCCCTGTACCGATTCAAACAAATAACTAAAGGGGCCCGCCGCCACCTTTTGATACGCCGATACAGGAGTGTCAAAATCAGCTAATACTTCACGTACAACGGGAACGCGTGCGTAACCAAGGGCGCCATAATGGGCTAATTCTTTTGCAGATATCATGTTATTTTCTCATCACAATGTTTAGGCAATTAGGTGTGGCCAAAGCGGCCAAAAGCGGTCCGCAGCTCGGACAGGAGTGAGCTTCACCATCGCCAACGGGCGGGGAGTACCAGGAAAAAACCTGCGTTTGTGATGTGATTTGAAAGTGCTAGCACAGCGGCCAACCTCTGTAGCAAATATTGTTGAGCATTCGATTGTAACGCCCCACGAGCAGACTGACCAGAGCTAGCACAAGCTTCACGCTAGCTCTGGCGTCAATGCCTTTATACCAACGCTAATTCTGCGCGCATTTTTTCGATCACAGCGGCGTAATCAGTCTGGCCATAAATGGCGGAACCTGCCACAAAAGTATCCGCACCAGCAGCAGCCACCGCACGAATGTTATCTGGCGTGATGCCACCATCTACTTCTAACCGAATATCGCGCCCCGTGGCATCGATCAAAGCACGTACCTGCTCAATCTTTTTCAAAGTACCCTCGATAAACTTTTGCCCACCAAAGCCTGGGTTTACCGACATAAGCAAAATAATGTCGAGTTTATCCATCACGTACTCTAAGCAACCTAGAGGCGTGGCAGGATTAAGTACCAAACCTGCTTGGCAGCCTGAACTCTTAATCAATTGCAGCGATCTATCTACATGGCCACTGGCCTCTGGGTGGAAAGTAATAATAGATGCGCCAGCTTCGGCGAAACGCTCAATCAAATCGTCCACCGGCTGCACCATAAGGTGCACATCGATGGGTGCTGTAATGCCGTAATCACGTAATGCTTTGCATACCATGGGCCCGAAAGTTAAATTCGGCACATAGTGGTTATCCATCACATCAAAATGAATCACATCAGCCCCTGCCTCAAGCACGGCTTGCGACTCTTCACCAAGGCGAGCCATATCAGCGGCTAAAATTGAGGGTGCGATCCAATAATCTTGCTTAGCCACTTGGGGCCTCCTGTTGTAACCAGTTATCTAGCTGTGATAGCCGTTCAGGCGTACCAATATCCCACCAACGGCCTTCGTAATGCTCTCCGCTCACCACATTATCAGCCATGGCTTCACGCAAAAGCAGGCCCAGTTTATTTTCATTGTGCCCGTAGCGAGCGAACAACGCAGGATGATAACAACCTACACCAGAAAATGTGTAGCTCCTTTCCTGCCGTGGCACCACTCGGCCCTGCTGTAAAGAGAAATCACCTTCTGGGTGGTGGGCAGGATTATCCACGAGCACTAAATGCGCAAGATGCTCACCTTGTAGCTGTATGGCGCTAAAATCCAAATCTGTCCATACATCACCATTCACCACCAAAAATGGTTGTTCTCCCAACAATGGTAACGCCTTACGAATACCGCCGGCAGTTTCCAGCGGCTCCTCCTCGCGGGACCAATGCACTTGCAAACCAAAACGGGCGCCATCTTCAATGGCCGCCTCTAATACATGCCCAAGCCAACCTGTGTTAATTACCACTTCTTGGTAGCCTGCGCGGGCTAACGCTTGCAAATGATAAAAAATAAGAGGTTGCCCACCCGCTTCCAACATAGGCTTAGGACAGGTTTGCGTCAGTTCACGCATACGTGTGCCATATCCCGCCGCCAACACCATCGCCTTCATTGTGCTTGCACCCAGTCGAGAACACGTTTCAGCGGCGCCAGCTCTTCATATTGCGGCACCACTTCATTGAGATAAGTAAAGAAACGCGGCACATCACCAATATAGTGATCTTTACCATCACGGTGATAAATTCGCGCAAAAATACCGATCACTTTCAAATGTCGTTGTATGCCCATCCAATCTAACTGCCGTTGAAACTCTTCATCGTCAGGTAAAGGAAACCCTAGCGCCCGCGCTTTCGCCAAATATTCAGCCACACCAGCTTCTATTAATTCCTGCGGCCAACTCAAAAAGGCATCTTTAAACAAAGAGGCTAAATCGTAAGTTACCGGCCCCAACACCGCATCTTGGAAATCGATCACGCGTGGGTTCGGCTCCCCCACCATTAGGTTGCGCGGCATATAATCGCGATGTACAAACACTTGCCCTTGCTGTAGCGCAGACTCTATTAGCAACTTGCAAGTGTATTGGTAATCCGCAGCTAATTCTGCTGGCAATTCACACTGCAAGTGATGCTGCAAATACCAATCCGTAAATAAGTCGAGTTCAAACTGCAACAAAGCCTCGTCGTATAAAGGCAACTCGTCCGCGTCGGCTTGCTGCATCTGCAACAATGCATCAATGGCTTTCGAAAACCACGCTCGTGCATCGTTTTTTGTTAACGCACTTAGCCATGTTTCACTGCCAAGATCCTCAAGCAACATAAAGCCTTTATTTAAATCCACGGCGTGAATGTGTGGTACGGCCACCTCAACAGCTCGCAGCAAAGCTGCTACCTTCACAAAAGCAGCTGAATTTTCTCGTTCGGGAGGTGCATCCATCAAGATGAAAGTGGTACCCTTTGCGGTCGTTACGCGAAAATAGCGGCGAAAGCTTGCATCACTCGATGCAGAAACCAGCTCAACCTTTTCTTGAAGCTGGGAAGACGCCCATTGAGCGAGGCTTTGTAGTCGCTCATCCTGTTTGTTTGCGTTACTGTTATGCGGCTGCATAGATTAATGGCTTCCTTTAAACTGCATGTGGTGCGGCGCATTATGACCTTTATCGGAATTCGAATGCCACAATTTACACGAGTATTATCTGGGTTCATTGTTTTTTCTTGGCTTATGTTAGGGGCCGCAGCCAATGCTGCGCAAGCACAAGAGCTCGGTTGGATGACCCGTGAAGACATTAGCAAGCTCCCTTTAGAACAACAACGCATGGTGCCTGCCTGGTGCGGAGGGCGCTACTATGCACCACATTTACGTGCTAGCTCACCCGCGGACGACACTGAAATCACCGCAGACCAATTAATCAGCTCCGCCGATGGTTTTACTGAGCTTTCAGGAAACGTAGAAGTTAACCAGCCAGGCGTACAAGTCCGCGCCAACCATGTGGCCTTTAATCAAAACACCCAAGATTTTTTTGTGCGCAATGGCGCCACCATTAATTCGGCTGATTATAGTTTCAAAGCGGATCGTATAAGCGGCAATCAACAATATGAAAGTATGCGCCTACATAATCTCGAGTTTGCTTTTTTCGAACAGCATGCACGCGGTACCGCACGTTTGGCGGAGCAACAACAGCATCTTTTTCATATTCATGATGCTAGCTACACCACCTGCCCTCCAGGCAAACGCACTTGGAGCATTACTGCGAAAGAAATCGAACTAAATAATGAGAAGGGGTGGGGAACAGCCAAGCACACCGTTTTTCGTATTTATGATAAGCCCGCTTTGTATCTCCCTTGGCTGACTTTTCCTATTGATGATCGCCGCAAAACGGGCCTACTGTTTCCGACCATAGGTTACAGCGATGACAATGGCCTCGATTTTTCCCAACCTATTTACCTAAACCTTCACCCACAAATGGATGCCACGGTTGCGCCACGCACCATCCAACATCGTGGCCAAGGTATCGATTCAGAATTTCGTTACCTTACCGGCCTAGGCGAAGGTAAAATAAGCTACGGCTTTCTCAACAGTGACAGGCGCTTCGATAACCAAACACGCGATATCGCAGCCTGGCAACATAGCGGTTCTTACCAACGTTGGAGCTTCAATGCAGATGTCACTAACGTCTCTGACGACTTCTACTTCAAAGATTTAGACACTGGCTTAGATGTTCGCTCACAAACTAGCCTTGCACGCCAATTTGACGCGACATATCGTGGCAACCAGTGGCGTTTTTTAGCGCGCGTACAAAGTTGGCAAACCATCGACCCCACACTAGCTGAGCACAACAAACCTTATCGACGCCTGCCTCAGTTGGCCTTAACCGGTGAACATACTCTTTACGGGCCACTCGAAAGCATTTGGCTGAGTGATTTCACCCGCTTTGAACGGCAAACCTCTAGCAGCATTGAAAATATAACGGGGGACCGTCTCCATTTGGCACCAGCCCTAACACTTCCTATCAAGAAAGCTTGGGGATTCGTGGAGCCTAGAATGCGGCTTTATCAAACTCAATACTCACTCAGTGGCGTAGAAACCTTACCGAGCCGTGAACCTAGCCGCACGTTGGTGGGCGCCAGCTTAGATAGTGGCCTTTATTTTCAGCGTGAATTAAATATAGGTCACCAAAGCATTCAACAAACGCTAGAACCGCGCATATTTTATAATCACATTCCGTACAAGGACCAATCCGACCTACCCGATTTTGATACCGGCGAACTCACCTTTGGCTACGAAAGCCTCTTCCGTGAGAACAGGCTCACTGGTTACGACCGCATTGGTGATGAAAACAAGCTCGCCTTAGGGGTTACCTCTCGCTTTTTAAACCAAGATAACGGACGTGAACTTCTCCGTTTGCGCGCAGCACAAGCTTACTACTTCAGCGATCGCAAAGTGCAATACAACCAAGCAACCCCTGAAACGAACGACTTCTCACCCATCATCGGGGATTTAACTTGGCACCTTGGCCGCAACTGGCAAATTTTTTCTGAGCTTCAATGGGATGCCGAAGAGAACCGGCGCGCCCAAAACAATATACGCCTAGGCTATAATGACGGAGCGCAACGGCTTCTACACGTGGGCTATCGACAGCGCTACGAACACGGTGAAGACATTCAACAAACTGAACTTGCAGCCATGTGGCCTGTCCACCGTCATTGGAGCATTATTGGGCGTTGGATGTACGATTTAGAAAACCATAGGTCCATCGAAAATATTGCTGGCCTAGAATACCGCGATTGCTGTGTACAATTGCGCCTTGTCACCATTCGCGACTTAATTGACCGCGAAGGTAATGGCCAATTAGAAAGTGATCGTTCTATCATGTTCCAAATTCAACTTACCGGTTTAGGCGGCCTAGGCGGGCGCTTAGAAAGCTTGCTTGAACGCAGCATTACCGGCTACGGGAGACAGCATGGCACCAACTACTAAACGCCAATCATTTTTTCTTTCTTTAACCTTGGCGCTGATGGCTGTGTGCCTCAGCACATGGGCGCAGGCTAATGTTCAAATTCTCGACCGCATCGTAGCGGTGGTGAACGATGACGTCATCATGGCTAGCGAGCTAGAGCAAAGCACCAACATTATCGCCTCTGAACTGCGCAACAATAATGTTCAGCTTCCACCCCAAGAAATCCTGCGCAACCAAGTGCTCGAGCGCATGGTAATGGATAAATTACAAGAAGAGCTTGCGGAACGTAACGGCATCAGAATTGATGACAGCAGCCTCAATCAGGCCCTTGCTAATATCGCTAGCCAAAACGGCCTCTCCCTCAGAGACTTCTCCGCTGCCATTGAAAAAGATGGTGTACCTTGGGAACGTTTCCGTGAAGAAATTCGCAAAGAAATGCTATTCAGCCAGCTTCATCAACAAGCGGTGGGCCGTCGTTTACAAATCACCGATCGTGAAGTAGAACGTTTCCTTGATTCAGAAATGGGCAAACAGTTATTCAGTGCTGAAATCCACTTGGGCCACATCCTTATTCCTGTGCGAGATGGCGCCACCCCTGACGAAGTGGAGAAAGCTAGAAACCAAGCCAACCAAATCGTTAAAAACATACGCTCTGGGGCACGCTTTCATGATCAGGCTGTGCGCTATTCCGCTGGCAACGAAGCTTTCCAAGGGGGAGATTTAGGGTCTCGCTCACCCGCACAATGGCCCACACTGTTTGCTGAAGCCGCCAGCAACATGAAGGTGGGAGATGTGTCGGAGCCTTTACGTGCAGGCAACGGCTTCCATATTATCGAGCTTAAAAACAGAAAAGGGGGCGAGAACCAACTCGTTACCCAATACAAAGTTCGCCATATTCTTATCACCGACAGTGCTGTGCGCACTAAGAACCAAGCACAACAACTCATCATTCGCCTTCATCAAGAAGTAAGCAATGGCGCTGATTTCGCCGCGTTAGCGAAAGAGCACTCTAACGACCCAGGCAGCGCTCGTGATGGTGGTAGTTTAGGTTGGGTTAACCCTGGTGTTATGGTGCCCGAATTTGAAGACATGTACCGCAAGACGCCCAAGGGAGAGCTCTCACCTATTTTTCAAACACAGTTCGGTTGGCACTTTCTCCGCGTAGATGATATTCGCACTACAGACATGAGCGATGAATACCGTCGCCACACGGCGCGTTTAGCGCTGCAAGAGCGTCGTTACGAAGAAGAACTAGAGCAATGGCTGCGTGAAATGCGTAACGAAGCTTACGTAGACATTCGTTTATAAACTAAGGAGATTTTGTGAACCCTAACGCCCCTTTGGTGATCAGTAGTGGTGACCCCGCAGGCATCGGCCCCGATTTAGTACTGGCCCTGCCACAGGCGTTACCCAACACACGCTTTGTGCTGCTCGGCGATTTAGCTGTGCTCGAACAACGCGCCCAACTACTCGGCCTCGATGTTACGCTGGCCGAGTGGCAACCTGGCGCGCCTTTGCCAAAGGGCAGTACTCCTGTTTGGCACTGCCCTGCAGGGGTTTCTGTTACACCTGGCCAACCCGACCCTGCCACAGCCGCAAGCACGCTAACCATGCTCAGCCGCGCTATTGATGGCTGCTTGGATGGCACTTTTAGTGCAATGGTGACAGCTCCTTTAGCTAAATCGGTTATTTGCGATGGTGCTGACCCACATTTCACAGGCCACACCGAGTACCTCGCTGCGCGAAGCAACACTGAACGCGTGGTGATGATGCTCGCCACAGAAGGTTTGCGCGTAGCTTTAGCAACCACTCACCTTCCCTTGCGCAATGTGGCAGATGCCATTACTCAAGAGAGCTTAACAACTACCCTACGCATTTTGCATACAGATCTGCGCCAGCGCTTTCACATTGAGCAACCCCGTATTCTGGTACTGGGCTTAAACCCCCATGCAGGTGAAGACGGCCATCTGGGTATGGAAGAAATCACGACCATTACACCTGCGTTAGATGCCTTGCGCGCACAAGGTTTTACCTTAACGGGCCCACTCCCCGCTGATACCGCCTTTACACCACATCTACTTGAAACCCATGACGCTGTGCTGGCCATGTATCACGATCAAGGCTTACCTGTGCTAAAATATGCGGGCTTTGGTAACGCCATTAACATTACCCTTGGCCTTCCATTTTTACGTACATCCGTGGACCACGGCACTGCCTTTTCATTAGCAGGCACCGGCAAAGCTAACGTTGGCAGCCTCGTGGCCGCCACCAAACTCGCTCAGCAACTGGTGCAAGGGCACCCAGAGAGTTAATACATACATGTCTGCTCATAAAGCACGAAAACGTTTCGGCCAGCACTTCCTCACCGACCACAACATCATTCACAAGCTCGTACGTCATATTATGCCGCGAGCGGACGATCTCATGGTGGAGATTGGGCCAGGGCAAGGGGCTCTAACACGTCCTTTGCTCGACGAAGTGGATCATTTACACGCGGTAGAGCTCGACCGAGACCTTATTGCATTGCTCGAACGCCAAATTAACCCGCAGCGCCTCACGGTGCATGCTGCGGATGCATTGCGATTTGATTTCCAACAACTGGTGCCTCAACGCGAACGCGCCCTAAGAGTGGTGGGCAACCTCCCCTACAACATTTCCACGCCACTCATGTTTCATCTCATCGAACAACTTGATGTGGTGAAAGATATGCACTTCATGCTGCAAAAAGAAATGGTATTGCGCTTAACCTCTACGCCAGGCACTAAACACTGGGGGCGTCTTGGCATTATGATCCAATATCATTGCCAAGCAGACTATTTATTTACCGTGCCACCCGGCGCTTTTTCACCGCCACCTAAGGTAGACTCAGCCATCATTCGTTTAACGCCGCATAGCACTTTACCGCACGAAGCTGCTGACTATAACCTGTTTGCGCAGATGGTAAACCAAGCATTCACCCAACGGCGCAAGGCTATTCGTAATGGCTTGAAATCCTATTTAACCGCAGCTGACATTGAGGCTGCAGGCGTCAACCCCACCACACGCCCCGATGCCTTAAGCTTGGCCGAGTTTGTATTACTCGCCAATGCAGCTGCCACTTTGAAAGAGACAACAACATGACTTCCGCACCAAAAGAGAACACTGCGCGCGTAGACGTTAAAGTGAACGTCACCTTTATGCCTGAAGAAAGCGACGCCATGCTCAACCATTGGGTGTACGGCTATAAAATTACGCTCCATAACACAGGTACCGTTGCCGCGCGCCTGCTTACCCGCCATTGGATTGTTACCGACGGCAATGAACGCGTACAAGAAATTCATGGTGAAGGTGTAGTGGGCCGCCAGCCTTATTTACGCCCTGATGCCACCTTCCAGTATCAAAGCCGTGTGGCCATCGAAACCGAAGTGGGCAGTATGCGTGGCAGCTTCCAAATGATTACCGACGAAGGCGAGCAGTTTGATGCGCCGGTAGCCCCCTTTACCTTAGCTCCACCCAACAGCCTGCATTAACGATGGCTACCTATGTAGTAGGCGACATCCAAGGCTGCTACAGCGCCCTACAGCGCTTACTAACCTTGGTGCAATTTACACCTGGCGAAGACCACCTAGTAGTGGCTGGAGACATGGTCAGCCGTGGCGAGGATTCTCTTGCCACCATGCGTTTTCTCTACAGCATAAAAGAAAGTGTGAGCGGTGTGCTCGGCAATCATGATCTGCACCTGTTGGCTTTGGCTCACCAGGCACGCTCACCTAAACCATCAGAGAGCGACCTCACCGCTATTTTAGACGCCCCTGATAGCGATCAGCTTTTGCAATGGTTACAAACCTTCCCTTTGGCGCTTTACTTTGCCGAGCACGACACTCTACTGACTCACGCAGGCTGGCCGCCACAATGGTCTTTAAAAGCACTACTTCGCTATAGCGCTGAATTAGAGACAGTGCTGCAAGGTGAACAAGCACAACTTTTTTTCGATCACATGTATGGCAATGAGCCTAACTGTTGGCATGACCACCTCAATGGTCCTGAGCGGTGGCGGGTAATTACCAATTATTTAACCCGCATGCGTTTTTTGCATGCAAGCGATAATTCCCTTGAGCTAAAATTAAAAACCAAACCCAACGAAGCCCCCTCAGGCTATATTCCATGGTTTAAACAGGCACAGCATAAGCGTGGCAGTACTCGTGTTTTATTTGGCCACTGGGCTGCTCTAGAAGGCAAAGCTGATGTTGAAAATGTAGAAGCATTAGACAGTGGCTGCGTATGGGGTGGTTCGCTCACTGCTTACTGTTTAGAAACACAAAAACGGTATCAGGTGACGTGCTAATTTAAAGTAAAAAAAAGCCGCTTCGTGAAGCGGCTTTTTATCATTACCCTTTTATTCAAAGGTTCTAGGGCGAAGCGTTTCAGGCTTTAAGAAGGGCTTCTCACCTGTGTTCTTATGGTCGCCTAACACTCTACCGTTAACCTTCTTTCCGTACATAGTGTTTTTATGGAAAGTATCACCAAACATTTTACGGGTGGTTTCTACGTCATCCACGAAACGAGGATCTTGCGGTCGTTCTTGCGAGTTCATGAACTGTGCAATGTCCCACGCCTCTTGATCACTTAGGGAACCTGGCTGCCCTAAGGGCATGTTGTGCTTAATAAAAGCGGCTGCGTTATCAATGCGAACGATCCCCGCTCCCCAGTTATAGGAATTATCACCCCATAGTGGCGGGAACTGCACCTTCCCATTAACTTTCAAACCTTGACCGTTATCACCGTGGCAAATGGAGCAGTTTTCAGCATACAGCTTCTCACCACGCTCATAACTAGGTGTCTCAGCGGGCTTGCCAAGCACCTCTCTACCATAACCACGGCCGCCAATTTTGCCTTTTTCATAAACTTTAGCACCTGTTGCCATCCACTGGTGATAGGTTACTAAGGCAACCATGTTGTCACTGCCATACTCTGGCGACTTACCGTTCATAGAGAAGCTGAAACAACCCGCAATACGCTCTTCCACACTGTTTACATGGTCATTTTTGCCACGGTAGTTAGGGAGTGTTGTTACCGCTGGCCATACGGGGGCTGCCCATGGCATGCGCCCTTCGCCCATGTGGCAGCTGCTGCAATTCATGTCGTTAAACACGTACTCACCGCGTAGCTGCTGTGTATTAACAAATAAATCATGGCCACGGCGAATAACACGCTTTAACTCTGGATGAATAGTATCATCCTCTTCCAAGCCTTCTAGCGTAGGAGCATCATGAATGTAGCTGCCTTCTGAAAAATCAGGTAGCTGCACAGGCACTTTAGCACTCTCTGCTTGCACTGCCGTTGCACTGGAAAATGCCCAAAGCCCCACCGCTAACGTCGATAATATCTTTTTCATTGTTTCCTCCCTTACTTAGCGTCTTGTGCAGCAAGGTAAGCTGCTACGGCTTCCACATCTTCGTCTGTTAGACGCTCTGCAATGGCCAACATGAGATTTTGTGGATCATTACGACGCGCGCCTGTTTTCCAAGCTTTAATTTGCGTTGTGATATAGCTAGCGTGCTGCCCTGCCAAAGCGGGGAAAGTATCGCCCACTCCTTTGTTTTCATGCCCATGGCAGCTTTTGCAAGCAGGAATATAATTATCCCAATCGCCTCGTAACGCCAATTGCTCGCCACGCTTCATCAAAGCTTCATCAGAGGCATCAGCTTTCACCTCAGCGTCTTGGCTAGCGTAATAAGCGGCAATGTGCTGAATATCTTCATCTGCAATCATGGCTGCAAGCGGTTTCATAATTGCACTATCATTAGCGCCAGTTTTAAAATCTTTGATCTGTTTCGTTAAGTAGCCAGCTGTAAGAATATCCAGACGAGGATACCCGGCCGCAGCATTACCTACTCCATCAGGGCCGTGGCAGGCCAAGCAAGTAACGGCTGCTGCTTTGCCCTTTTCAGGATCAGCTTCTGCAGTGGCTGCTAAAGGGTTAACGAGCAGCAAAGCACCAAGTGCTAGCCCCCACCTGGCATGTTTTCGAATAGACATCATCTCACTCCCACTTATTAAGTATTCTCTTTTTGGGCACACACTAAAAAAATGAAAACGAGGCAAAGCTTCACGCTTTTATACTCACCACTGTGCCACTTTCACACTATAGCTACATCGTAACTCATTGTTATATTATTGCAGCGACCTAGGTCAAAAAAATCTCTTTATTATTAATTTGTTGCCAATTAAATCCATTGCGAACTTCCCAATATCCACCTTCGTATTTATAGTAGGCTGTAATAATTTCACTATTACTAGGATGTAAGGTAGCGCTTATGACTGCAATTATTGCTTGCATTGATGACTCCCAAGCCCGTACTGGCGTAGTGGACTACGCGATTTGGGCCAGTAAACAGCTAGACAACCCTCTTCAATTTTTACATGTGCTTGATAAAAAAACTTACCCGCAAGCACCAGATGCCACAGCTGCCGACAGTGAATTAATTGCACTAGATATTAAACGTGCTGAAATTGGCTGGCAGCAAGGTGAGACGCTGCTCAGTGAAGCCCTGCGCTCTGCGCAAGCCGAAGACGTGGAGGCCACCACTATTCAGCGTCATGGGCGCCTCCCTGAATGCGTCAATATGCAAGCTGCAGGCTCGCCACTCATTGTTATTGGCAAAAAAGGCAGTGATAGCAAACCGGGGTTGTTTATCGGCGGCCAACTCGAGAACGTGGTGCGCAGCGTCAACAACCCTGTTTTGGTGGCTGCGCCAAACTTTACTAAACCACGCAAAGTGCTCATCGCTTACGACAACAGCCCCACGGCGAAGAAAATTATCCAGTTTGTTGCTAATAGCAACCTTTTAAAGGGTTGTGAACTGCATTTAATGATGGTGGGCCAATCAAGCGGAGACAACGCTGCCCTGTTAAACCAAGTGTGCGAAACATTGCGCCAAGCCGGTTTCACTGTGCATGCCAACATTCAGCAAGGCGAAGTGGAAGCATTGCTCTTGAGTTACCAGAAAAAACACAATATTGATTTGTTTGTAATGGGAGCTTATGGCCATTCGCGCATTCGCAACTTCATCGTGGGCAGCACCACTATTCAAATGCTGCAAGCCACGCAGTTGCCGATGTTACTCTTGCGCTAAAACAGCCACCCGCCAAGGGCTACTTCTTGCAAGGAGCCCTTGGTTCAGGCATTCACCACAGGGTAGGCCGCATCCCCCCAGAGCTCTTGCGGATTATCCATCATTAACTTAATGATGCGTGGCACCACATGCTGCAAAATGGTAACGCCATCTTTCAGCTGCCCTCGGTTAACTTGGCTCTGAAAAGTGGCGCCACCATGAATCAGTTGGTTCCGTAGCACATAAAGCCGGCTAAAAACGATCCCTAGCACCACATCCGTTTCTTTGTTAGATAAAGCCCGCAGCGCTCGCGCACTGGCCTTCTTGAAATTCTCTTTCCACTGCTCTTCCTCTAGCAAACCTGCTTGATAAAGCCAGAAATCTCGGAAGGCGTATTCGTTACCGAGTAGCACGCGAATGGGGCCTGGGTAGGTATGCCAAATAAAGTTAGCTAATTGCTGATCTGCTCGGTTATCTAACTGGCAAAGTTTACTGATGAATTGGTTAAATGCTTCTTGCTCGCCCACCTGCCGGTCTGATATTTCAGTTGCATAAGCCGCATTAAAAGCAATCCACAAAAAAATAAAGCAACTGTCTAAACAGTCTTCTTCTTGCTCTGCTTTTTGCAACCAACTGAGCGCACGGTGCACACGCAAGGTTAAATTATGTGGGTAGCGCTCACGTTCCGCCCTATGCTGTTCTTTTAATGCTGCAAAACGTAATACATCCATGTTTGAAGGCGTCCATTTTATAGTTATAAATGCTCTAAAGCTTGGGCAAGTGTGGTGACAGGCACCACTTCAATATCCTTAATAGTTTGCCGTGGTTTATTGCCCATGGGCACAATGGCTTTTTTGAAGCCATGCTTAGCGGCCTCAGCAATGCGCTCTTGTCCTTGTGGCACGGGCCTAATTTCACCCGTTAAACCCACCTCGCCAAACACTACTAAGTGGCGGTCAAGCACACGATTACGGAAACTAGAAACGATAGCAAGCAACAAGGCTAAATCTGCCCCTGTTTCCATCACTTTCACCCCGCCTACTACGTTAGCAAATACGTCTTGATCGCCCACCTGCACGCCACCATGACGATGCAAAACTGCGAGTAGCATGGCTAAACGATTGTGCTCCAACCCTACGCTAACGCGCCTAGGATTACCAAAATGGCTAGTATCCACAAGGGCTTGCAACTCCACTAACAAAGAGCGCGTGCCCTCCCATACCACCGTTACAAGTGTACCCGAGGCTATTTCTTCGCCACGGTTCAAGAAGATAGCTGATGGATTTTTCACCTCGCGCAAGCCCTCTTGTAACATGGCAAACACACCTAGCTCGTTCACTGCACCAAAGCGGTTTTTTAAGCCGCGCAAGGTGCGAAAACGTGAATCCGCTGTGCCCTCTAACATGAGGGAGCAGTCAATCATATGCTCTAATACTTTTGGCCCTGCAAGGGTGCCATCCTTCGTTACATGCCCCACGAGCAATAACACTGTGCCAGTTTGCTTAGCAAAGCGAGTTAACGCTGCCGCAGATTCTCGCACTTGTGCTACTGATCCTGGCGCTGAAGTAAGGGCGGCGAGATACATCACCTGGATGGAGTCGATCACCATTATTTTGGGCTCCTCTCTGCGCGCCAACGCGAGCACTTGCTCCACGTCGGTTTCTGCAGCAAGGCGCAAGCGATCCTTCGGTAGCCCTAGCCGATCGGCACGCATAGCCACTTGTGTGAGGGATTCTTCGCCCGTTATGTAGAGGCAAGGATAATGTTGCGCCAGTTGACACATGGCTTGTAGGAGCAGGGTAGACTTTCCCGCACCGGGGTGCCCGCCCATGAGCACCGCAGAACCGGGCACCAAACCACCACCTAAAACACGATCTAATTCACCAATACCGGTGGTTATGCGCGGTGCGTCCTCAAGCACTATTTCATCAAGCTGCTGCACCTCAGCGAGTGCTCCTGCAAACCCAGTACGAGTGCTGCTACGTGCAGCGCCACCTGGGTCTGTGACAAACTCTGTTAAGGTATTCCAGCTGCCACACGCAGAACATTGCCCTTGCCACTTAGGATGATCCGCACCGCAATCCGTGCACACAAAAGCCACTTTTTTCTTCGCCATTTACAGGTCCTTGATAATTCTTTTTGGCCGCGCCGCCACTTGGCAAAAGAGCTCGTAGCTTATGGTGCCACAGGCCTCGGCCACTTCCGTTGCGCTCACCGTATCGCCCCAAAATTCCACTGTATCGCCCACTTTAACCCAGGGCATGTCGGTAACATCCACGGTGAGCATATCCATTGAGACTCGCCCAGCCAAAGCTGTACGCTGCCCATTTATGGCCACGGGCGTGCCGGCAGGGGCACGGCGTGGGTAGCCGTCACCATAGCCCAATGCCACCACGGCCACGGTGGTGTCGCGCTTTGCAAGCCAACTGGCGCCATAACCCACCGTCTCTCCTTTGGGCACCTTCGTTAGTGCAATAACTGGGGCTGTGAGCTGTTGTGTAACGGCAATACCGAGCTCATGAGTAGTGCTGTTCATTAAAGGAGTGGCGCCATACAACATAATGCCCGGCCGCACTAAGGCGCCGTGCGCTGCTTTATGGCGAAATAGCGCTGCAGAGTTAGCGATGGAAAATGGAAGCTTAGTTTTTTCTGCAAGTTGTTTAATAGTGTTGATTTGCTGCATGGTGAGTGGATGCTCATCTTCATCAGCACAAGCCAAATGGCTCATTAGCCCTTGCAGCCGAATATGAGGATACTGCTTCAACCTCTGTAACACCGTCTCCACTTGCTCTAGGCGCAAGCCAAGGCGATGCATGCCTGTATCAACTTTAAGCCACAAGGGCATAGGTTTAGTTAGTTGCAGCTCGAATAATTGCTCAAGCTGTTCTTGTGAACGCAACACAACGGCCAAACCCAACTCGTTAGCTAACAGCCATTCCTGCTGATCAAAACATCCTTCTAGCAGCAATATGTTGGCATCAGGCTTAATGGCGAGAAGTTCTTGCGCCTCATCGATCAGCGCCACCCCGAAGCCATCCACCTCTGGTGCCATCGCTTCTACAGCTAGCGCTAAACCATGGCCATAGGCATTGGCCTTCACCATGGCATAAACCGGTGTCTCTCCCGCTAGTTTACGCGCCAACGCAGCATTATGGCGCAATGCTGCTGGGCGTATTTCTAATTGGGTACCACGCATGCAAAATCCTTACTCATCGCCATATTCGGCATAATATTCTGGGGCTAAATCATCAAAACGCATATATTCACCACGGAAAGCTAGGCGCACCGTGCCAATAGGACCATTTCGCTGCTTACCGATAATCACCTCTGCCACGCCCTTTTCTTGGGTTTCTTTATTGTAAACCTCATCACGGTAGAGGAAGAGAATTAAGTCAGCATCCTGCTCAATAGCACCCGACTCACGCAAGTCAGACATCACAGGGCGCTTGTTAGGCCGTTGCTCTAGCGAGCGGTTCAACTGCGACAAAGCAATCACTGGCGCATTCAGTTCGCGTGCCAACCCTTTCAAGGATCGAGAAATTTCAGAAATCTCGTTTACACGGTTATCAACGCCTGGCACCTGCATAAGCTGCAAGTAGTCCACCATTATGGCGCCAATTTCACCACCGCATTCACGTGCCACACGGCGAGCACGGGCGCGCATTTCAAGCGGGCTTAAGCCACCAGTATCATCAATATAAAACTTCTTTTCCGACAATATTTGAATGGTGGAAGTAATGCGCGGCCAATCATCTGCTGAGAGCTGCCCCGAGCGTACGTTTTGCTGGGGGATGCGTCCTAGAGAGGACAAAGTACGCATCATCAAACTCTCAGCAGGCATCTCCATGGAAAACACAAGCACCGGCTTATCGCCGTGAATAGCTATTTGTTCACAAAGGTTCATGGCGAAAGTGGTTTTACCCATGGAGGGACGACCCGCCACAATAACAAGGTCGGCGGGCTGCAAACCCGAGGTCATTTTATCTAGCTCTTGGAAACCCGTGGATAACCCTGTGATACTACCTTTGTTGCGATACAACTCATCAAGCCTATCCACCGTGGCTTCTAGAATGCTTTTAATATCTCGCGGGCCATCGCCTTTTTGTTGCTGCTCTGCAATTTCAAAAATAGCAGCTTCTGCTGCATCCAATATTTCAGCACTCGATGCACCTTCTGGATTAAATGCCTTGTCAGCGGTGTTTTGTGAGATTTGGATGAGCTGCCGTAGGATAGAACGCTCACGCACAATGGTGGCGTACGCTGAAATATTCGCAGCACTCGGCGTATTACGTGCCAACTCGGATAAATACGCAAGGCCACCTGCATTGTCCAACTGGCCAAGATTCTCTAACGCCTGAGACACCGTTACCAAATCACGGGGCTGTTCTTCATCGGCAAGCTGCGCCATCACGCGAAACAACAAGCGGTGATCTTGGCGATAAAAATCTGGCTCGCTCACCAATTCAGATACCGTATCCCACGCATCGTTGTTTAACATGAGCCCGCCGAGGATCGACTGCTCTGCTTCAATGGAATGAGGTGGCAAACGTAGGTTTTCTGGGAGATGCTGATCTAACTGGGCTAATTCACTCATATTTCTTTAGGTTTCATGGGTAACAGAAGGCTGCGAATAAACGCCAAATACAAAACGTTATCGTACCTGAGTAAGGTGCTATGCACAGGGCATTTAAACAAATTTAAGGTAGGTAGAGTGTAGCGCAAATGGAAATGTTCTATTGCTCTTTTTTAGCGCAATAAAAAAGGCCCAGCTTCTAGAGTTGGGCCTTTTGTAGAGAAAGTGCACGTTGCTTAACGCAATTATGCTTCCGCTACCACTGTTACTTTTACAGTAACGCTTACTTCAGCGTGCAAGATGAGATCGATCTCGTACTCACCAATGCTACGGATAGAACCTTCTGGCAACTGAACTTCAGCGCGCTCAACTTCAACGCCTACTTGCTCAGTAATCGCGTCAGCGATATCACGAGTACCGATAGAACCGAATAAACGGCCTTCTTCACCCGCTTTAGAACCAATAGTGATTTCAGCATCTGCGAGCTTTTCGCCGCGTGCTTGGTCAGCAGCGAGCTGCTCGGCAGCGATGCGCTCTAGCTCAGCACGACGCGCTTCAACTTCAGCTAGGTTGGCTTTGGTTGCAGGCAACGCTTTGCGTTGTGGAATTAGGAAGTTACGTCCGTAACCGCCACGCACATCTACCACATCACCGAGCTCACCTAAGTTGTGGATTGTTTCCAGCAGAATAACTTGCATGGTATTACCTCACTTATTGAGATTAGTTATCGTGGCTGTCGCTGTATGGCAACAGTGCTAAGTAACGGGCTTGTTTAACCGCCTGAGCTAGTTGACGCTGGTAGCGTGCGCTAGTGCCAGTAATACGGCTAGGAACAATTTTACCTGTTTCTGTAATGTATGCTTTTAGGGTATCCAGATCTTTATAGTCGATCTGCTTTACACCTTCCGCGGTAAAGCGGCAAAACTTACGGCGACGAAAAAAACGGGCCATGGTGTTTCTCCTCAAAAATTATGATTGCAGATGAGTCAGTTGCTGAACATGAAGTTGCATTCGCTGTTGTGCTTCACCTTTGTATCCACTGCGAGCTAAAAAGCCGCTTACTTGCACCGCCGCTCCTACTTGTAGTTGCTGGCTTTGTGCTACCCACTGCTCACCGATAAAGAGTAAAGCTATGTGGACGTGGACTTCCCGAGGTTTGCCTAGCTCTTCTTGCCTAGAGCGGTGCTCTAGCCAGAGGCGTTGGCGTGGTATGCCTGCAGGGGTGTTGCTCAACGCATCACAGGCCGTAACGATGCCCGTTAGCGTAATGCTGTTAACTTCGCTGTAACTCAGCTTGCTGCCTCTTCCTTCTCGTTTTTAGCCAATGGGGAAGCTTCAGTAACCGCTTCGTCGCGACGCAAGATAGCGTTACGAATAACCGCATCGTTAAAGCGGAAGGTGTTCTCAAGCTCTGCTAGAGTCTCACCATCGCACTCGATGTTCATCAGCACGTAGTGTGCTTTGTGAATTTTATTAATAGGGTAAGCCAACTGACGGCGACCCCAATCTTCTAGACGATGCACAGCACCTTTAGCTTCAGTGATCATCGCTGTGTAGCGCTCGATCATGCCTGGTACTTGCTCGCTTTGGTCCGGGTGAACCAAGAATACAATTTCGTAATGACGCATTATTTAGCTCCTTACGGGTTAGACAGCCTTCCGCGCCCAAGCGGTAAGGCAAGGAGTCTTCGCAAAAACCATAGATACGAAGAGGTGGGGGATTATACCCCTGCTGCTAGGTTTACTCAACCGCTAATTAGGCGCGCAAGTGGTATAACACCACAGCGGTGGCCACCGAGACATTCAGGCTTTCCACATAACCGCGCATAGGTATTTCCACCAAATAGTCGCAGCGCTCTTCCGTTAAACGGCGCATACCATCTCCCTCAGCGCCCATAACCACTACAGTTGGTCCTGTCAGCTGAAAATCACCCAGTGGCTCACTATTTTCGCCTAGCCCTGTGCCCACTACCCAATAACCTAATTCCTGCAGAGCAGTAAGGGTTTGCGCAAGATTGTTCACCTCGAAATAAGGTACGGTTTCTGCTGCCCCCACCGCTGTGCGGCTTACCACGGGAGTGAGGCCACACGCGTTTCGCCTCGGCACCACCACTGCCGCCACACCCACAGCATCTGCGGTACGCAAACAAGCGCCAAGGTTATGCGGATCTGTTACACCATCAAGCACAAGCACCAAGGGGTGTTCGCCTTCATATTGCTTAAGAAACGCTTCTAGATCTTGTTGCAAACCCACCGTCCGCGGGCGCGCACGCACGGCCACTCCTTGGTTTTGTTCGCCTGCGTGCCGTACTAGCGCTTCACGCTTAACGGTTTGAGGCCGCACGCCTGCTTGCGCTGCCAGCTCCAACACCTCTTGCAAACGTTCATCTTGGCGTTCCATGCGTTTTTCATACACAAACATTTCTAGCACAGCTTCAGGACGGTGGCGTAGAATAGACTCTACCGCATGAAACCCTGCATACCAAACTGGCTTACTCACAAACTAACCTTTTTTCTTAGGGCGGCTTCTGCCACCTCGTGCTGCTTTCTTTTTAGGCGCTGGCACTTTACCTTCAGCTAACGCTTGGCGGTGGCTCTTTTTCTTGGCCGCAGCTTTACCCTGTTTAGGCGCAGCTGCCTGCTCTTCCTGCAACAGCATCAGATCAATTTTTCTATCAGCCACATGAACGGCCGCCACTTGCACCTGTACTTTATCGCCCAAACCGAATTGCTGGCCGCTTTTTTCGCCCACTAAACGATGCAATTTTTCGTCGTGACGATAATAATCTTGGCCAAGATGTGCAATATGCACTAAGCCATCAATGAACAAATCATCGATTTGAATAAACAATCCAAAGCTAGTTACACCACTTACTACGCCACTAAATTCGCCGCCGATATGCTGCTCCATAAACAAGCATTTTAGCCACTGTTCCACATCTCTTGATGCTTCTTCAGCACGGCGTTCTGCCATGGAGCAATGCTCTCCAAGGCGCGCCATTTCGCCCATGCTATAAGGCAAGATCTGTTCTTTATCTATGAGCGGCAATCCACCTTGGTTGATGGTGTGCTTAGGATGTACATCGGTGCGAATTAAATAACGAATAGCGCGGTGCAACAATAAATCTGGGTAGCGACGAATAGGCGAGGTAAAGTGCGCATACGCTTTATAGGCCAAACCAAAGTGGCCCTTGTTTTCAGCACCATAATAAGCCTGCATCATGCTACGCAACATCATGATTTGAATGAGTAGCTTGTCGCCGCGATCTTTAATATCTTCTGCCAACTGATGAAATACCGCAGGGGTTGCAACACCTTGCTGCGTGCTCCAGTTGAGCGATAATCCTAACGGCCCCACAAACTCTTTCAAACGCTCTAACTTTTCTTCTTTGGGCGGCTCATGGTTACGGAAAAGCGCGGGCTCCTTCGCCATTATCACCAATTCTGCTGCGCAAATATTAGCGGCAAGCATTGCTTCTTCGATCATGCGGTGCGCCACGTTACGCTTCACAGGCACGATGGCGTCTATTTTTTCTTCGTCATCGTACAAAATTTGCGTTTCTGTGGTATCGAAATCAATAGCACCGCGCTCATCACGACGTGCTTTAAATGCCTGATAAAGCTCATGGTAGTGATGCAACATGGTTATCACTTCTGGCGCTGAATTTTCCTGCAGCCATTGTGCTTGCTCTGTTTCAGGCTCTTCAAGCAAAGCTCCTACTTGATCATAAGTAAGACGCTGGTGCGAGCGAATCACCCCTTCTGCAAAACGATAACCAGTAATACGCCCCTTAGCAGAGACCTGCATATCGCAATATAAACTTAAACGATCCACATTGGGATTAAGAGAACAAATGCCATTTGATAGCGCTGTGGGCAGCATAGGCACCACGCGATTAGGGAAGTACACAGACGTTCCGCGCAGCTGGCCTTCTTTATCTAATGCCGAACCTGGGCGCACATAGTGAGACACATCAGCAATAGCGACAATTAAACGCCAACCTCTATTCTTGCCTCGGCTAGCCACATAAATTGCGTCATCAAAATCACGTGCGTCGTCACCATCGATGGTCACTAAGGGCAAATCACGTAAATCTACGCGCCCTTCGTACTCTTCAGGCTGCACTTCTTGCGGCAGCTGATCAGCCGCAGCCAACACTTCTTCCGGCCATTCAAAAGGAATATCATGGCTGCGCAACGCCACTTCCACTTCCATGCCCGGCTCGTCAGGCGTGGCGATTACTTCTTCTAAACGCACCTGTAAGCGGTGCCCGCGCAAGGAGGGGTATTGCGTAATAACACCGCGGACGTGGTCGCCCGTGGCCGGTTCAAGCCCGTTTAAATCGATAATTAATACTTCTTGTGCTAGGCGCCGGTTAACCGGCTCAATAATATGCACGCCAGAATCATTAATATAGCGTCCCACTATTTGCTGCGTGCCGTGCTCTAATATTTCAACAATTCTAGCTTCACGCTTGCCAAACCGGTTAAAACCGTCGGCACTTACTAACACCTTGTCGCCATCTAGCACTGAGCGCATTTGGTGAGGGGAGATAAACAAATCCTCGCCTTCTTCCACCACCACAAAACCAAAGCCATCACGATGCCCTTGCACGCGGCCAGTGATGAGGTTCATGCGGTCAAGCACTCCATACTGCCCTCGGCGGTTACGACGTAATTGCCCATCGCGCACCATGGCGCTTAAACGACGACGTAGCGCTTCGCAATCTCGTTCGTTGCCGGCTACTTCTAATAATTTTTCTAACTCTTCTTGAGTTTGCGGGCTGCCTTGTTCATTTAAGGTTTCTAGAATGAACTCTCGGCTAGCAATGGGCGCCTCGTAGCGAGTTGCCTCTCTATCTGCATAAGGGTCGCGATAGGCCTTTTTTTTCTTACTCATTAAACTTTTATTTCCTTCGAATTTATTATTACGCGCTATATAACTTTCATGGCACGATAAACAGCATAGTGGCTGTCTCAGCGCAATGCCGCAACTATTGGTATTGAATACACGGGTATTAGGGGAAACAACTGGGTAGAGGTGTCGCGCTTTAATACGGAGCGGCTTTCAAGGCTGGAACACTAGGATAAAGGGATTGCGCGCAGATTGACACTCATTTAATGAAAGAGGCGCAATAAATGCGCCTCTTTTTACACTTACCGGCTACCAATGATGTAAGCCGCGTGCACTACACCAGGAATATAGCCCAGTAGCGTCAAAAGAATGTTGAGCCAAAATGCCCCACCAAAACCCACTTTCAAAAACACGCCTAGTGGTGGGATCAAAAGCGATATAAGAATACGTAGCAGATCCATGACAGCTCCTTGTTAGGTCATCTTATCCATACACTACCCTTTCCAAGGCTAAGGTACTATAAATTTGTTTAAATTTTATCGGTATGAGCTAGCCATTCATTAAGTTCATAGCGTAAAAAAACACAAAAAAAAGCGCCGGGGTTAACCCGGCGCCTTTAACCTACTTATCTTTATTTACGCATCAAAGGGATGGCGCAACACAATGGTTTCATTTCTATCTGGCCCTGTGGAAACAATATCCACCGGCGCACCAGTTAACTCTTCTAGACGCTTAATGTAAGCACGCGCATTAGCAGGCAACTCGTCCAGTGATTTTGCCCCAACGGTGGATTCATTCCACCCAGGCATCTCTTCATAAACAGGGTGCATACTCTCATAAGCATCTGCGTCCCACTGTGCCTCTAATGGCTGCCCATCTTCGCACTGATAGCCCACGCAAATTTTAATGGTTTCTAGCCCGTCCATCACATCTAGCTTGGTTAGGCACAAGCCGCTGATAGAGTTCACTTCAATAGCGCGGCGCACTGCTACCGCATCAAACCAACCGCAACGGCGTGCGCGGCCTGTGGTGGCACCAAATTCATGGCCTTTTTCAGCTAAATGCTTACCCACTTCATCGAACAATTCGGTGGGGAAAGGGCCAGCTCCTACACGTGTGGTGTAAGCCTTAGTAATGCCTAGTACGTAGTCTAAATAAAGTGGCCCCATACCTGTTCCTGTAGCTGCACCACCCGCTGTGGTGTTAGAAGAGGTAACAAAGGGATAAGTACCGTGATCAATATCTAAGAGCGCTCCTTGAGCTCCCTCAAACATAATACTTTCACCTGCGCGACGACGTTCGTGCAAGGCTGCGCTAACATCTGCCACTAAGTCTTTCAGCTCTGCCGCCCACTGCATGCTCTCTGCGTAAGCAGCATCAAAATCAACAGGCTCCACTTGGTAGTAGTTTTCTAATACGAAGTTGTGGTATTCCAACAACTCTTTTAACTTTTCCGCATAGCGCTCAGGGCGGAACAAATCGCCCAAACGCAAACCACGACGAGCCACCTTATCTTCATAAGCCGGCCCAATACCGCGGCCCGTTGTGCCGATCTTATCTTCACCGCGCGCTGCTTCGCGTGCTTGGTCTAACGCCACGTGTACTGGCAGAATGAGTGGACAACCTGGGCTAAGCTTCAAATGCTCGCGCACCGGCACACCTTTTTCTTCGAGGCCTTTAATTTCACGTAGTAAAGCATCAGGAGCCAAGACCACACCATTACCGATGTAGCACTCTACTCCTTCACGCAAAATACCGGACGGGATCAGGTGTAGTACAGTTTTCTCACCGTCAATAACCAATGTATGGCCAGCGTTGTGCCCGCCCTGGAAGCGAACCACTGCGCCCACTTGATCAGTGAGTAAATCTACAATTTTACCCTTGCCTTCGTCACCCCACTGGGTGCCCAGAATAATTACATTCTTGCCCATTAACCTTTGCTCTTTGTGTGAAATTTTTAAGGAGATAAGGGCACTACAACCCAGTGCCCGTCTTGCTGTACTAACTGCTGATCGCAGCCTAACTCTGCGGGCTGGCTGTTGCTGCCTGCTAAGGCCTGCACAACACGCTCGCCCTGCATTCTAAGCTCTGCCACTTTAGCGGCCAATGCTTTATCTTGCTTTGCTGGAGCATAAACACCTTGCTCCTTCGGCTCTGTTCTGCCGTTTACAAGCACTTTAATATCGGCGCTAAAACCAGTGGCTGGACGTGCACGCCCAAACACTTCGCCGATGCGGTTATAACGGCCACCTTTGGCAATCGCCTCACTTTGCCCTTTGCTATAAACGGCAAAAATACAACCTGTGTGATAGCGGTAACCACGCAGCTCACCTAAATCGATGTGTATGTGAAGCGTTGGGTGGGCGGCTTTAATGCGTGCCACCACGTCTGTGGCTTGCTCGAGAGCCACAACAGACTCTTTGCTCACCGGCGCGAGTAGATCTCGTGCTCTCTCAAGTGCATCTACACCTGTTAACCACGGCAAGGCCATTAGCGCTTCTGCCGTAGCGGCTGCCACGTCTAGTTGGCCGACAAATTCTTCTAACTCTGTACGTGCCTTGCGCATGTAAATATCGGTGAGCACTGCTTCTTGCGTCGTGGATAAACCCGCCGCATTCACTAGCCCACGGTAAATACCCACATGGCCAATATCCAATGTGATGTTGTCTATTCTAGCCTGTTGGATAGTGGCCAACATGAGCGAGATCACTTCCACATCACTGTCTACGCCATCGTGGCCAAACAGCTCTACACCTACTTGATAAGGGGCCCGTGTACCGCCGGGTAAATCGGCGACGGTGCGTAAGGCTGTGCTGCAGTAACAAAGGCGAACAGGGCCATCTTTGCGCAAGCTGTGCGCATCTATACGCGCCACTTGTGGTGTGATGTCGGCGCGTACACCCATAAGACGACCTGTCAGGCGATCCGTAATTTTAAACGTTTCACGCTCTAGGTCTTGGCCTGCGCCATTCAGTAATGATTCAAGGAATTCGATAAGAGGGGGGAAAACGAGATCGTACCCCCAGCGACCGTAGAGATCGAGCAGCTCTCGTCTAAGTTGTTCAACTGCCCTGGCCTTGCCTGGCAGCATTTCGTCTACCCCTTCGGGGAGTAACCAGCGTTCGTCGCGATTCATATGCGTCACAATACTGTTAGTAAGCCTGCGCCAAGAAACAAGGCTACAAGCCCTATAAGTCGAAGCGTGCGGTCATCCATATTGATCAGGGTTTCCGCCGCGTCCCTAAGATGGTTTGGAAACAGCGCCATGGCTGCTCCTTCGAGTACCAAGATTAGACAGATGGCTTGCCACCACATTGTTTGACCAACCCTTAAACGGCACAACGCCGAGGATTTCCTCGGCGTGGCGCATGTTAACACTTTAAGGCGAAAAGCTCACCCTACTTTTTTCACTTCTTACCGCTTTGCTACATTCCTTCACTAAAATACTTGAAGAAATCGCTACCAGGCTCTAACACCATCACATCGCTCTTATCGTTAAAGCTCTGACGGTAGGCTTGCAAGCTACGGTAGAAACGGTAGAAATCTGGATCTTTGTTGTAAATATCTGCATAAATTTTAGCAGCTTCCGCATCACCATCACCTCGAATTAGTTCTGATTCACGGAATGCTTCAGCGAGCAGTATCGTTCTCTCGCGTTCTGCAGCGGCACGAATTTTTTCAGCACCTTCGCGACCTTCCGAACGGTGCCTTGCAGCATCACGATCACGCTCGGCGCGCATTCTCTCGAACACTCTGCCTCGCACTTCATCGGGCCAATCCACTTGCTTAACGCGGATATCAACCACTTCAATACCGAAATCATCGTATGCCGACGCTTTTACTTGCTCCAGTACGCTCACCATTAAGTGCTCTCGAGCATCTTCGCTCGGTGCGAGCTCGCCGGCTTCTTGTGCGCTAATAACCACAGGTGCGTCTGTTTCATTGCCCACTTCAAGCTCTTCAAGATCAATCGCTACAGCATCAGCGATCACTTCTTTACGGCCAGCCACTACTTCTTGCACTGTTTTCTTCGCAAATTCGTTCCGTAAAAGCTCGGCCACACGTGCATTTAGGCGCTGATGCGCAATGGCAGCCATGCGTTCTGAGTTATTGGCGGCACCACCACCAATTACAGTAACGTAACGCTGCACATCTTTTACTCGCCAAATCACGAAGGAGCTCACATCCATGAGCTTACGCTCCGAGGTGAGGTAAGCCTGCGCAGGTAGTTCGTACACTTGTGCACGACCATCAACACGCACTACTTCGTCGATAAAAGGAATCTTGCCATGAATACCCGGCGGAATATCGGTTTTCACAATCTCTTGGAAACGCTTCAATACCGCACGTTCGGTTTCATCGATAATGTAATAGGAGTTAAACGCTAACAACCCTAGAAACAGCGTTGCGATTAAACCTGTTAACGCTCTTGGCGACATTAGCGCACCTCCCGCTTACGATTGTACAAACTGCCCGATGCAGGCTCTTCTGCACGACGCACATTATTTGACGGTGCTGAACTAGATGCACTGGACGAGGAGGCATTCGCATTACTACCCGTGGTAGCACTGCGCTGCTTCATCATTTGATCTAGCGGCAAATACATCATGTTATTGCCACCTTTGCTGTCCACCACAATTTTACTTGTAGCGCCAAGCACTTGCTCCATGGTTTCAAGATACAAACGGTTGCGTGTTACTTCAGGTGCTTGCGAATACTCCGCCAGCAACTTTTCAAAACGCTGCGCTTCACCTCGTGCTCTATCCACAATCTCAGCACGATAAGCTTCCGCTTCCTCTAAAAAGCGTTGAGCCTTACCACGAGCTTCAGGGATCACACCGTTGGCATACGCTTCTGCTTCTTTCTTAAATCTATCTTCGTCTTCACGTGCACGGGTTACATCTTGGAAAGCGTCACGTACAGCGACGGGCGCCTCTGTGCTATCAAGCACCACCGCTGAAACTAGCAAACCAGTGGAATATTCATCTAGATATTCCTGCAAGCGCAACTGCACCGTGCGGCGCAAATCTTCACGCTCAGTACTCATTACGGCGTTAATGGTTTTACTGCCTACCACATGGCGCAAAGCACTTTCTGTGGCGTTACGAAGAATGGCATCGGAATTTGACACTTTCAGCAAATAAGCCGCTGGGTCGAGCACGCGATACTGCACTTCTAAGGTAACACCCACAATGTTGGTATCCCCAGATAGCATTTCTTCGCTCACCTTGTGCCCATACACTTTAGTGACATTTACTTTGCGATAGGACTCAAAGGGAGGCAAATGCCAGTTCAAACCTGGCTCTACGATGCGGTGCAATTTACCGAAACGCAGGACAACCCCCTGCTCTGCGGAATCCACTTGGAAAAATGCCCATACACCATAAAGAAGAACGAGCACCACTAAACCAATAGCTAAAATACCGCCATTGGGAGCATTTTTGCCGCCGCTTCCGTTTCCTTTACCGCCACCAAACAGCGTTTCTTTTAGGTTCTTCAGAATAACGTCTAAATCGGGTGGACCTTGCGGGCCTTTGCCGCCACCACCTCCACTGCCGCCACCCCAAGGATCCCGCGGCTTTTGTCCGCCGGGTTCGTTCCAGGCCATCTTGTTCTCCCAGTTATTCCGTATTATGCAAATAGGTTGAATTGTAGGAAGCTGCTGCCTCCTCTGCAACTGCCTCAGAGACAGCCACTTCTTCCTCAGTTAAACCTTCACTTCTTAAAAGATGGGCGAAGTGTACTTTATTAACGCGCACACGTGCTAATAAAGCACCATCATCCAATGCTTTTTCTGCTAACACTTCACCCGCATCATGTAATTGGGCACGTAAACGCCCCGCTGTTACAGGAATAAGCACCCAGCGATCTACCCAGCCTTCGGCGATACGTTCTGCCATGGCTTCGTACAATAGATCCATGCCTTCGCCAGTTACGGCCGACACCCAAACGCGCCATGGCTTACCCTCTTCATCACGATCGATACGCACAGGCTCATCAAGCAAGTCTGCTTTGTTATAGACGTGTAATACGGGCAGCTCGTCTGCTTCTATTTCGCTGAGCACCTCTTCCACCGAGGCGATGTTTTCTTGCCGATCTTCCGCCGCCGCATCGGTAACGTGCAGCAACAAACTCGCACCCAAGGTTTCCTCAAGTGTGGAACGGAACGATTCCACCAACCGGTGCGGTAAATGGCGAATAAAACCAACCGTGTCCGCTAAAATTGCAGGCCCTACACCAGGAATACGCAAACGGCGCAAAGTAGGGTCCAGCGTTGCGAAGAGTTGGTCTGCCACATATACATCAGCCTCTGTGAGGCGATTAAACAACGTAGACTTACCTGCGTTGGTATAGCCTACGATGGAAATTAACGGTGTTTCTGTACGCTCACGAGCACGGCGCCCTTGTGCCCGTTGGCGACGCACTTTAGCCAAGTTTTTTTCAAGGCCAGAAATGCGTTGGCGAATAAGGCGCCGGTCTGTTTCCAGCTGCATTTCACCCGGCCCACGCATGCCGATCCCTCCTTTTTGGCCATCGAGGCCTGCGCGGCCCTTTACCAAGCGGCTTAAACGATGCTGCAGCTGTGCCAGTTCTACCTGCAAGCGCCCTTCATGGGTACGCGCTCGCAGCGCAAAGATATCTAAAATAAGGCCAGTTCTATCTAGTACGCGCACAGAAATAGCACGCTCTAAGTTACGCTCTTGGCCGGGGGACAAAGCATGGTTAAACAGCACTATGTCTGCACCACTGCTTTCCACGAGCTCGCGCAACTCTTCTACTTTACCACTACCTATATAAGTAGCTGGATCTGGGGTATGACGCTTAGCCAGTAGTTCACTCACCACTTCAGCACCGCTAGAGGTGACCAAATGATGAAACTCACTCAGTTCTTCAGCGGCGTGGGTTCCGGGCAAGTCCACGTGCACTAACAGGGCTTTCTCACGCTCATTTAGCGTGCTCACCCCTGATTGGTTGAGACGCTCAAATGGCATAATAAATGCCCTCTACATGATTGTTGTTATGGCGTAAAAAAAGTGGCTGCGCCTGTTGGGCACAGCCGGTACTACTCACATTACAAATTATAAGGATCTGAACCACCCATTGGCCCTTGGCTTGTTGGCTGCTGCCCAAGACCACGTGGATTACGAACAGGCACCACCGTGGAAATGGCATGCTTATAAACCATTTGGCTTACCGCATTTTTCAATAAAATAACGTATTGGTCGAAGGATTCTATTTGCCCCTGCAATTTAATACCGTTGACTAGGAAAATAGATACTGGAATCCGCTCTTTACGCAGTGCGTTTAAGAAAGGGTCTTGTAAAGACTGCCCTTTTGACATGTTGTTCTCCTCGAATTATGAAATAAGCCTTTTGCCTTTAGTTAAGTCCCTAATAAATAAAGGTACCGGCTTTGAATCAGCGCAAACTGATGTTTAGTTTTATGACTCTTTTATTTCGTTATAGTTGCCATTGACGGCTATATTACCGAACCATCATATCCTAACGTAATCATCGGGTACATGACGTTTTAATTGTTCTACGATTTGCTCAACAACATTTTCTTTTGTTGGATCATACCAGTGCACATCGGGCCAGCTGCGCAACCACGTCAGCTGTCGTTTAGCGAGCTGCCGCGTGGCCACTAGTAGCTTATGTTTCATCGTGGCTTCGTCGTACTCACCGGCTAAATATTGCCATACTTGGCGATAACCCACTGAGCGCATCGATGGCTCTGCACCCGTTAGTTGGGGCAGAGCACGCAATTGCTCAACTTCCTCCACCAAGCCTTGAGCAAACATTTGCTCTAGCCGCAGTGCAATACGTTCATGCAGCATAGCCCTATCAGTGGGGGCAATAGCAAACTGTATCAAGGGGTAAGGAAAACTTTTTTTATTTTGCTGCTGTTCAGCATGATGAACCGACAAGGGCTTGCCGGTTAATTGATAAACTTCTAGCGCACGTTGAATGCGCTGGCTATCTTGCGGTGCAAGCCGTGCAGCAGTAACAGGATCCACCTTTTCTAGTTGTGCGTGCAACCAAGGCCAGCCATGCTCTTCAGCTTGGCGCTCAAGCGTCTCGCGCACCGCTGGATCCGCCGCGGGCAAGGGTGCTAGCCCTTCTATTAAGGCGCGAAAATACATCATGGTGCCACCCACGAGCAAAGGTATTTTCCCCTCAGCATGAATAGCTTTTATTTCTCTTAGGGCATCTGCACGAAATTCAGCAGCTGAATAAGGCTCCCAGGGCTTACGGATACCCATTAATCGATGCGGCGCTTTTTCTAACTCTTCGGCTGTAGGGCGGGCAGCGCCAATGTCGAGCATTTCATACACCAGCGCCGAATCAACGTTTACTAAAACCACCGGCAAACGTTGTGCTAGCTCTATGGCTACCGCTGTTTTTCCCGCTGCGGTGGGGCCCATTAATAAAATTACAGGCAACGACATTGCTATTGACCACGCAAAAACAATTTATCTATTTGTTTCATGCTGAATTGCATCCAGGTGGGACGCCCATGGTTGCATTGCCCACTACGTTCCGTACTTTCCATATCGCGCAGCAACGCGTTCATTTCATCAATGGAGAGGCGACGATTAGCACGCACACTGCCATGGCACGCCATGCTAGAAAAAAGCTCATCGATTTCACTCTCAACGCGTTCAGATAAACCATGCACCAGCAAATCTGACAGCACATCACGAATCAACGCTTCCACATCGGCGCCCCGTAACAACGCTGGAATGGAACGAATAACGATGCTTTCAGGCCCAGCGGGCTGCACTTGAAAACCTAGCTGCTCGAACAAAGCTTCATTCTCGCTCACTAATTCCACTTCTTTGGTGGACACCGCTAATGAATGAGGCACTAATAAGGGCTGGCTTTGCAAACGCGCCTCTTGCCAAGAAGTTTTCATCCGCTCATAGGTAATACGTTCGTGGGCCGCGTGCATATCCACTAGCACCATGCCCTCAGCATTTTGCGCCACAATATAAATGCCATGCAATTGCCCTAGGGCAAACCCTAGTGGCGGCATTCCTGAGGGTGTTTCTACTTCATCAAATGCTGGCATCGCAGTGGGTCGTGCTGGCAGTGAAGCCTCGCTTTCCCATTGTGGCGACGGGCTATTTTCTACCTGCGTCAGTGCACCGTAGGCAGCAGCATATTCGTGCCCCGCCCCGCGGCTCTCAACATTAACCCGCGGCGGCACGAGCGACATACCTCCCTGCCGTGGCGTAATGCCGCTGTGCTGATGCAGCGGAGTGCTCTCTACAGTGCGCACTTCGGGTGCCGGCCCCTCACCAGGCGACAGCTCTGCAATAGTGCGGTACAAGGAGCGATAAAGAAAATCATGCACCATGCGCTGTTCTCGGAAGCGCACTTCGTGTTTCGTCGGATGCACGTTCACATCCACTAAAGCGGGATCTAATTCCAAATACAGCACATAGGCAGGATGACGGTTTTGATACAACACATCGCGATAGGCCTGCCGCACTGCATGGCTCACAACCCGATCACGTATAACGCGGCCGTTCACATAAAAATACTGCATATCCGCTTGCGAGCGAGAAAAAGTGGGCAAGCCCATCCAACCGTGCAAGCGCAAACCAGAGGCTTCTAGCTCCACTGCTACGGATTGCTCCATAAACTGCTGCCCGCAAAGGCGTGCAATACGCTGAGCGCGAGCCGCTTCATCGTGGGCGGCGGGCAGCTGATGAATCACTCTTTGATTGTGCGTTAGCCTAAAAGCGGTATTAAACTCGCTCATGGCGATGCGCCTAAAAGTCTCTTCTAAGTGCTTGAATTCAGTGTTTTCTGTACGCAAAAAACGCTTTCTGGCGGGGGTGTTAAAAAACAAATCACGCATTTCCACCGTGGTGCCCTTTGGGTGTGCCGCTGGCGTCACCACAGGCTCCATATCGCGGCCTTCCACGCGCACTTGCCAAGCTTCCACCTGCCCTTCCTGAGCACTGGTTAGCGTTAACCTCGACACCGAGCTAATAGCAGCTAAGGCTTCGCCACGGAAACCTAAACTACCTATCGCTTCTAAATCATCCACCGTGGCTATTTTACTGGTGGCATGGCGCGATAGTGCTAAGGGTAGCTCATCGGAACTGATGCCTATGCCATCGTCACGCACTCGAATTAATCGTGCACCACCTTGCTCAACATCCACATGAATAGACGTGGCACCCGCATCAAGCGCGTTTTCTAATAACTCTTTAACAACGGCTGCAGGCCTTTCAACCACTTCCCCCGCCGCAATCTGGTTCGCGAGGCGTGGTTCTAATAATTTAATGCGCATTACATTCCTGGAACTCTTAAAGTTTGCCCCACCAGTAAATGGTCTGTATCTAACTGGTTGAGCTCTCGAATACGAGTGATGCTAGTTTGATAGCGGCTAGCAATAAGCGACAGGGTATCGCCCGATTCAATATGATGGGTAACGATGGTGTTACTCTTCGTGCGGCGCCTTGCATCAAAAACTGTATCCGGCGCTGGGTTCTCTTCAAAGTAACGTGTAACGCCATTGCGTAGCGCCAGCGCTAGCCTTTTTTGATGTGAAGCACTACGCAACTTTCGTTCTTCTTCACGGTTGGAGATAAAACCTGTTTCCACTAGCAACGACACCATTTTGGGCTCACGCAATACGGCGAAATTAGCTTCTTCCACTGTGCGCCGCCCGCCGTGCAAAGAGGTAAACTCTGCCAGTTCTTGCAGCAAATTTTTGCCTAATATGGCGCTATGTGTCAGCGACCCACGCATTTGCAAATCAGCAATAATGCTCAACATGCCGCTGTCTTTTTCTTCTTCGTAAACACCTGCGATTTTATCCGAACTGTTTTCGATCTTAGCTAAATACTGCGCAGTGGCACTACTCGCGCCGTTTTGCGACAAACGAAACACAGAAGCGCCGTGCGCACGGGCATCAGTGAAGGCATCTGCATGGATAGAAAGAAACACATCCGCGTTATGTTCTTCCGCGGCAATGCGACGACGCTCAGCAAGCGGAACATAATAGTCCCCATCGCGAATCAATACCGGTTTAATGCCTTGCTCCTTGTCGAGCAAATCATATAAATAGCGGCTAATTTTCATCACTACGTCTTTTTCGCGTAGCCCAGTGGGCCCCAACGCACCTGGGTCTTCCCCACCGTGCCCAGGGTCAATGGCCACTACCACATCGCGCGGCCCTTTCTTGGGTTTCTGAGTACGAGGCGGCTGATACTGCTGCGTAGCTTGCGGTGCAGCACTGCCTGTCGACGACGCCCCTTCTTCGTCAAATAAATCGAGCGCCATGCGCCAGCCATGTGGTGCAACAGGGCTAAGTATATTCGTTCTCGGCGTTACCTTGGCGTGCAAATCGAACACTAACCGCACACGGTTACCATCGTGATGCCCCACTCGTATTCCTTTGATGGGAGTGTTAGCTAGCGCTAACTTCCTCACATCATAAAGTAACTCCACATCGTCTAGGTCCAACACTACTCGGTGCGGCCCTTCCAACACGGTCAACTTATAATCTGCACTATTCGACAAATCAAAAACAATACGGGTGTGGTCTGGCGCACGGTGCAAACGCATGGATTCTACTTTTTGCACAGCAAAAACTAGCTGTGGCCAAAGCAAAGCCAACGCTATTATCCACCAACAATGTCTCGCTAGTTTTCTCATGCTAAACACCTTGTAAGGTGGCCACCAAAGGCCCCGTTAAGCGTGCCTCGCGGCTGTCCGCCTTAACGTCTAGTTCTATATGCAAATCTGCTGAGGGCAATATTCCTGCCCCCCTTTCGGGCCACTCAATGAAACAAAGGGAGTGCTCGTGAAAATAATCCCGAATGCCCATGTATTCTAATTCCTCTGCATCACCTAAACGATATAAATCAAAGTGATACAACTCTTTACCTTGGTATTCGTAGGGCTCCACCAAAGTATAGGTAGGGCTCTTCACTGCCCCCGTGTGTCCTAAGGCTTGCAACCAACCTCGTACGAGAGTGGTTTTCCCGGCACCTAGCTGCCCCGTTAAATACACTACGCTACCGAAAGGCACTGTATTAGCGAGCGCCGCACCCAAGGCGATAGTGTGCTGTTCATCAGCTCCTAATTGGATTATTTTTTCACCCACGGCTCATGGCTCTCCGGTAACGCTACTATAACATCTGTAGGCAATAGCCCTACTTCTCCGCGCTCTCGCACAACTTTATCTGCGGCACGACCATGCCACCAAGCGCCGTAAAAGGCGGCGGCATCAGCCGAAAACCCCTGGCATAACAAAGCACTAATAATACCGCTCAACACATCGCCCATGCCTCCAACCGCCATCCCGGGGTTGCCACAATTAAGCACGAGGGGCTCTTTTTCGGCTCTCGACACCATGGTGCCGTTACCCTTTAACACCACTGTGCCGCCTAACTTTTTTTCTAATTCAAACAGTGCGTTATAGCGGTTTTGCTGCACCGTTTTAGTACTACACTGAAGTAAATGTGCAGCCTCTCCAGGGTGCGGCGTAAAAACAGTGGCACTTGCGCGCGGCTTGGCATTTAATGTTTGCCACCATGTTAGCGCATCGGCATCACACAACAATGGCTTAGAAACTGTTATTGCTTGCTGCCACAGTAACTTACCCCACTGTGTTAATCCTAAACCTGAACCTATCATGACAGCATCAGCTTGCGCTAGCCAATCTTTTATACATTCACCTTCTTTTACACCGCGCACCATTAATGCTGGTTGCCTGGCTAAAAAAGCACCTACATGAGCCGCCATCGTCAACACTGTTACTTTTCCTGCCCCTGCCCGCAAAGCAGCTTCGGCCGCTAATAACGCAGCGCCACCCATACCTTCTCCGCCAGCAATCACAAGAAGGTGCCCCTGAGTGCCTTTATGGGCAAATGTTGCACGTGGCGGTAGAAAAGCAGCTTGCTGTTGCTCCACCCATAGCGCCTGTTTAGTAGCGTTCTGCACCTCTACATCTAGCGAATACCACACCACCGTGCCGCAATAGTGCGCGGCTTCACCTGTTACATGCGCCAAACGACGAGCAACGAAGGCCACCGTGCGCGTTGCCACCACCGCACTAGGATGCACATACCCGGTGTCGCCGTGCACACCTGTGGGTAAATCCACCGCTAACACGGGCAAACCACTAGCGTTAACAGCTTCTAAAGCAGCAATATAAGCAGCGGGCAACATACGGTTAGGTGCGGCATTACCCAGCATGGCATCCACCACTAGTTCTGCCCGTTCTAGGGCTACTGCAACCTCTCGCTGCTCTTCAATACCATGCTCAAGGCATTCAGTGCGCAAACGCTGTTGGCTTGATGAAAGCGCTTCTGACACGGGCACCAACACGGCATGCACGCCAAGCTGCTGCAAAGCAAGCGCCGTGCTATAGCCATCGGCGCCGTTATTACCCGCGCCACAAAAAATGGCCACACACTGAGCATGCGGCCATTGCTGGGTTATTTCTTTTGCGAGTAGACGCCCTGCGGCTCGAATAAGTGCCTCTGTATCAGCCCGCTCAGCAAGAGCATTTTGCACCCACTGCTCAATCTCAGCAGTGGCCAACAAGGGCTGTGTTACAAAAGCCGTCAGCATTATTCCTCCTCGTCGATAAACTCCAAAATGATGGAATTCACCATTTCACGCACTTCATCAATTTCAATATTGCGATCTTCATCGGCACAACTGTAGGTAAACACTACTGCCAAGCGATCTCCAGCCAAATACCAAAACTGCCAGAACTCACCTTCCTCACGCAGCGTATAAGTGATGCCTTCAAAATCACCCACATTCACTTTGCTACTTTCGTGGCCTGCTTCAACGTGCTCCTGAGCTAGATCGGTGAGGTCTTCCTCTGTTACCTCTTCATCCTGTTCGTAGCTCACCGCTTGCAGCACACCCACGCCATCTGGGCGTGTAAACACTGCCACATCGCCTAGCTCATCAGGCTCCCATCCTTCTAGTACATCAATAGACCAAGCAATAGACGTTGTTTCTGTCATGGTGTCACCCTTTTCATGAGTTGCGGCGGCATGTGCGCCAAACTAGTTAGCAAACCTTGTAGTGGGAAATTATGCTGTATCGGTAACAGCAACACATCCCCACCGCTCAAGATTGTTGAATATAAGCGGCGAAAGCCGTTCGCATCTGAATTATGCGTGTTAAGAATTGCGTTACGGCGCAATGGTACTGCTCTTTGCGCATTAAAGAAAAGAGTTTACCTTGCGCCCTGCAAATAGATACCTTTTCCCTTCTGTTTTGATGCTTTATTAAAAACACTCTTATTGACATGCCAAACATAAAACCTTAGGGTCACTAGACACCGTTGGGGTGCCTGAAAAGGCTGAGAGGCGTAAGCCAACCCATTGAACCTGATCCGGATCGTACCGGCGGAGGAAACGGGCATTCCCTTAGCACATTTCGATGTTGCCCGCCTCGTGCGCCGCGTTACATGATCCCTCTTAATACACGGGTAAACCATGTCTTACCAAGCATTAACCATCGCAGGCTCCGACAGTGGCGGCGGCGCGGGTATTCAAGCTGATTTAAAAACCTTTTCTGCGTTAGGCGTTTATGGTGCCTCTGTTATTACTGCCATTACCGCGCAAAATACAGTGGCGGTAAAAGCCGTTGAAGCGGTGAGCCCCACCATGATCGCCCAACAAATGCAGGCTGTTTTTGAAGACTTAAATATTGGCGCGGTTAAAATTGGCATGCTCGGCGATATAGCCACCATTGAAACTGTGGCCAAGGGGTTGGCAGGAACCACTGTACCAATTGTGCTAGACCCTGTAATGATTGCAAAATCTGGGGATGCCTTATTGCACGACAGCAGCATCGAAGCTTTGCGACAACTACTTATCCCGCATACCACCTTACTAACGCCCAACCTACCGGAAGCGGCGCGCCTATTAGGAAGCGCAGAAGCAACTACCATTAACGAAAAGCGTGAACAAGGTGAAGCTTTGCTTAAGCTTGGTGCCAAAGCCGTGCTTGTAAAGGGTGGCCATGGCCAGTATGACACGTGCACCGATGTGTTAGTGACACCCAACGAGCATTTTACCTTTACCGCACCGCGTATCACTACGCGCAACACACACGGTACAGGCTGCACACTCTCTGCTGCTATTGCCGCTGAACTAGCAAAAGGAAAAACTTTACCCGATGCGGTGGAAGCTGCGCACCATTACCTGCACGGTGCTATTAAAGCAGCAGACTCACTACACATTGGCCGCGGACACGGCCCAGTACATCACTTTCATAATTTTTGGAACACAACACAAAACTAGCCTCTATCGGAGAACTTTCAGTATGAATATTGTGGTGAACGGCGTTACTAAAACGATCTCCACCAACAACCTTGCTGCCGCCTTGGAAGAATTAGGATGGGCTGACACCCATGTGGCGACAGCACTTAACGGTGCTTTTGTACCACAAACACAACGAGACGAAACGCCTATCAATGAAGGCGACCGCTTAGAAGTTCTTAGTGCGATGCAAGGGGGTTAACATGCGTGATTTCTATGGTACAACTTTAAAAAGCTCTTTAATGCTAGGTACAGCAAACTACCCTTCACCGGAAGTGCTGGCCGAAACTTTCCGTGAAGCCAATGCTTCTGTTGCAACAGTTTCTTTACGCCGCGAGCGTGGTGATGGCCCTGAGTTTTGGGACCTTGTTAGCTCCCTAGGTGTGCACGTATTGCCTAACACAGCTGGCTGCTACAGCGCGCAAGAAGCTATTACCACTGCACACATGGCACGCGAATATTTCCAAACAGACTGGATCAAGCTTGAAGTTATTGGCAACCGCCGCACGCTACAGCCCGATCCTTTTGGCTTACTAGAAGCCGCCAAAGCGCTCTGCCAAGAAGGCTTCAAGGTTTTCCCTTATACCACCGAAGATCAAGTACTGGCTGAACGTCTCGTTGAAGCAGGCTGTCGCGTACTCATGCCTTGGGCTTCACCCATCGGCTCTGGCCGCGGCATTATGAACCCTTATGCCCTTGAACAACTAAGGCTAGCCTTCCCCGACATCCCCTTAGTAGTAGATGCAGGCCTTGGCTTACCAAGCCATGCGGCACAAGCAATGGAAATGGGTTACGACGCTGTGTTGTTGAATACAGCCGTAGCAGAATCGCAAAACCCCGTTAACATGGGCCGCGCTTTTGCTAAAGCCACCGAAGCAGGCCGCTTAGCAGCCGCCTCTGGCCCCATTGGTGTGCGCAAAAAAGCAAAACCATCCACCCCTGAACAAGGCAAGGCAGAGCTATGACACCCCTACCACGCTTTTATCCCGTGCTAGACAGCGCCGCTTGGGTGGAGCGTGCGCTTAAAGCCGGCGCGCGCTTCATTCAACTACGCATGAAAGACACGCCAGAGGTAGTGCTACGCGAAGAAATTCAGCGCTCGCTAGCACTCACTCGTGCTTATGAAGCAGAGCTGGTAGTGAACGATTATTGGGAATTGGCCATTGAGCTCGGCGCAAACTGGCTGCATGTGGGCCAAGAAGACCTCGACAACACCGACCTAAAAGCTGTGCGCAAAGCGGGGATCAAAGTGGGGATCTCAACCCACGATCACGCCGAGCTAGAACGCGCTTTAGCCACCCATCCTGATTATGTGGCGCTTGGGCCCGTTTACCCCACCATCTTAAAAAAGATGAAGTGGCAGGAACAAGGCTTAGAACGCGTTACAGAGTGGAAACGCCTGGCCGGTGACGTGCCTTTATGCGCCATCGGCGGCATGTCGGTTGAGCGCGCCCCCGGCGCCTTTGCGGCGGGTGCTGACATGGTCGCCGCAGTCACCGACATCACTTTGCATGAAGACCCAGACGCACGCCTAAAGGCTTGGGTAGAGGTGTGCCAATAATGCGTTATATTAGGCAAACCATTTTGCCTCAAGTGGGCGAGCACGGGCAGGCGAAACTGGCCAACGCTAAAGTGCTTATCGTAGGCGCTGGCGGTTTAGGTGTGCCGGTGCTGCAATATTTAGTGGGCGCCGGCGTTGGCCATATAGTGCTCGTGGATGCAGATAAGGTGGAAAAGAGCAATTTGCATCGACAACCCCTTTATTCCATGGCAGACATTGGCGCTTACAAAGTGGACGCTGCAGTTAAAACACTTAAAGGCCTTAATCCCGACGTTACCATCACGCCGGTTAAACAATGGCTCGACCCTAGTATCGCCAACGAACTCGTCAGCGATGCCACCTTAGTATTAGATTGCGCCGACAACTTTGCCGTTAGCTTTACACTATCAGACACCTGCCATGCACTCGGCAAACCCCTAATTACTGCTTCAGCGCTATTCCTTAATGGCTACGTCGCAGGCGTTTGCGGCCCCGCGCCCTCCCTACGAGCTATTTTTGCAGGCTTGCCCCAACAAGCCCCTACTTGTTCAAGTGCCGGCATTTTAGGCCCAGTGGTGGGCACCATCGGCTTGCTGCAAGCACAAATGGCACTGGCTTACTTATTAGATTTCGAGCCTTCCCCGCTTGGCAAAATGCTCACTTACGACGCACTGCAAGTACGTTTAGCAGACTTTCGTTTCGACAATGCGCCAGAGCCCGCCTCTGAAAACACGCTGGCCTTCGTTGCCACCAGTGAAATTCAAAGCAATGATTTGTTGATTGATATACGTGATGAAGCCACCGTTCCTTTTCATCCCCAGGCGCAACAAGTGTCATTGCCCCATCTGCAGCAATTACAAATCCCTGCTCACACCGGACGTATTATCGTGGCCTGTAATACGGGCCTACGTGCCTACCACGCAGCAGAAGCACTGAAAACCATATGGCAAGGAGATATCGCTTTACTGAGCATACCTAAATTACCCGAACACTAAATGCACCTATCTTGACGGGGTGCCACATAGGCGTGGCTGAGATAACACCCGTTGAACCTGAACCGGCTAGTACCGGCGTAGGAATCGAGATATTTCTCATCACAGGGCGTACAGCTCTGCCTCGTACTATGCTATTAACTACCCGGTTCCCTACTAACAACGAAAAGGGAACTATCATGAAAAACACCTTTGACGGCTTTCTACAACACAGCGCGGAAGCAGACCAAGCGAGCTTACAACCTTTACCTAACTCAAAAAAAGTGTACATCGAAGGGTCGAGCCCCGATATTCGCGTACCCTTTCGAGCCATTTCACAAAGCGATACAGCAGCCAGTTTCGGCGCCGAGCATAACCCTGCCATTTTGGTGTACGACACCTCCGGCCCTTATACAGACCCCGAGGCAAGCATTGATATTCGCCAAGGTTTAGCCCCTTTAAGAACCCCTTGGATAGAAGCACGCCAAGACACGGAAACACTCGCTGACTTTTCTAGTGCCTATGGCCGCCAACGCAGCCAAGACATTCAAACTCAAGCTCTGCGCTTTAATTTACAGCGCCAACCCCGCCAAGCCATCCGCGGCAAGAACGTGACACAACTGCACTATGCTCGCCAAGGCATTATTACCCCAGAAATGGAATTCATTGCTTTACGGGAGAACCAACAGCGCTTAGAACTAGGCCCTGAAGCGGTGGAGAAAATATTGGCGCAGCGCCATCCAGGTGAAGCTTTTGGCGCCAGCATTCCCGCCACCATTACGCCCGAATTTGTTCGTCAAGAAGTGGCGGCGGGCCGCGCCATCATTCCCAACAATATCAACCATCCCGAAAGCGAACCCATGATCATTGGGCGCAACTTCCTAGTTAAAATAAATGCCAATATAGGTAACTCTGCGCTCGGTTCTTCCATTGAAGAAGAAGTCGCCAAGATGACTTGGGCCGTGCGCTGGGGCGCGGACACTATTATGGATCTATCCACCGGCAAGCACATTCACGAAACCCGCGAATGGATCATTCGCAACTCTCCTGTACCTGTAGGTACAGTGCCCATTTACCAAGCTTTAGAAAAAGTGAACGGCATCGCCGAAAACCTCACGTGGGAAATTTTTTACGACACCCTTGTGGAGCAAGCCGAGCAAGGCGTGGATTACTTCACCATTCACGCAGGCGTGTTACTACGCTATGTTCCCCTCACTGCTAAACGGTTAACTGGCATTGTTTCCCGCGGCGGTTCTATCATGGCTAAATGGTGTTTAGCGCACCACAAAGAGAATTTCATCTACACTCACTTTGAAGAAATTTGCCGTTTATGCACGCAATACGATATCGCGTTATCCCTCGGTGATGGCTTGCGCCCTGGCTCCGTGGCAGATGCTAACGACGAAGCGCAGTTCAGCGAATTAAAAACGCTTGGCGAACTTACCAAAATAGCGTGGCAACATGATGTTCAAGTAATGATTGAGGGGCCTGGCCACGTGCCGATGCAGCTCATCAAAGAAAACATGGAAAAGCAATTAGAATACTGTGATGAAGCCCCCTTCTATACCTTAGGGCCACTCACCACAGACATTGCTCCAGGTTACGACCACATCACCTCAGGCATTGGTGCAGCCATGATTGGTTGGTATGGATGCGCCATGCTCTGCTATGTAACCCCCAAAGAACATTTAGGCTTGCCCGATAAAGACGACGTAAAAACCGGCATTATCACCTACAAAATTGCCGCCCATGCCGCTGATTTAGCGAAAGGGCATCCTGCTGCACAGCGCCGCGACAACGCGCTATCTAAAGCACGCTTCGAATTCCGTTGGGAGGATCAATTCAACCTAGCGCTAGATCCTGATACCGCACGCTCATTTCACGATGAGACACTCCCTAAGGAATCTGCAAAAGTGGCACACTTTTGCTCCATGTGCGGCCCTAAGTTTTGCTCCATGAAAATCAGCCAAGAAGTGCGAGAACTTGATGCTGAACAAGTGGCCTCCATTAACGCAAAAGCGGAAGAAGGCATGGAGGAAATGGCGGCCGAATTCCGGCAGCAAGGCAGTGAGCTATATCGTAATATTTAACCCATGAAAAAAAGCCCGTTCACTACAACAGTGGTGAACGGGCTTTTCCCTATCAAAACATTTACTTATTTGGTGTCGTCTGCCATCCATTGAGTATTGGTTTGCGGCGCAGAGCTTGGAAACGAATAGCGCACAATACGCCATAGCACCTGCCCAAACTGACGCCAGATAGAGCCAGTATTATAGTTTTGGCCATAACGCGCACATATCTCACGCACCCCCTCTGCCACTTCGGCATAACGATACGAAGGCATATCAGGAAACATGTGATGCTCTATTTGATGGCTCAAATTGCCAGACATCATATGGAAAAAACGGCCGCCAGAAATATTAGAAGAACCACGCAATTGGCGTACATACCAATGCCCGCGGCTTTCGTTTTCCAGCACGCTTTGCGGAAACAACTCCACATCTGCAGTGAAATGGCCACAGAAAATGATCATGTAGGTCCATAAGTTACGTAGCCCATTAGCCACTAAATTACCTAAGAAAACCGGTAGCACAGGCACGAACAGCACCAATGCGAGCAACGGAAATACAACGTAATCTTTTACTAGCTGACGTTTAATTTTATTACCCGTGGGTTTAAATTCTTCATACAATTCACGCGCAGAGATGGTGCCGGCAAAATAACGGCCCACTTCTAAACGCTGTAACGCTACTCCCCACTGAAAGAACAAGGCCAACAATAGCGCATACAAAGGTTGAAACAAATTGGCGATACTCCACGGCTGCTCCGGAAATACGCGCAACACACCGTAGCCAATATCTTCATCAACATCTTGCACGTTGGTATACGTGTGGTGCTTGTAATTGTGGGTGTAACGCCAATTATCACTCGTGCCCACCACATCCCACTCGTAGTCTGGCCCATTAAAACGCGGATCATTCATCCAATCATATTGCCCATGCATAACGTTATGCCCGAGCTCCATGTTTTCCACAATCTTAGAAAAAGCGAGCAACAAAGTTCCAACTATCCAGGCAGGCCAAAACCAGCCTAGAAATAATAACCCACGCCCGAGCACACCACTGTAACGAACCAAGCGCCAAATGCGCACAATATAAGCGGCATCTTCAGCCCCTACTTTCTTCCTAACGTCTGCCTGCAGCTGATCAAGCTCTGCTGCAAAGGCTTCCAATTCCGCCTTGCTTAAAGCACGGCTTTTACTCACTTTCATGTACTACTCACTTAGAGATCTAATGACACATTTGTTCTTGCTTGGCTTACGCATAATTTCACCCCACCTGCCCCACTGTTTTCAGCTCCTAACAGCATGTGCTCGGTAACGCCTTCTAAGCGTTGACAATGACAGGTGTTACAGATGCCACGGCGGCACCCAAACGGCACCATTACTCCGGCTTCTTCTAGCCCTTCTAGCAAACTTTTACCGGCAGAAATCACCACATCCTTTGCTTGCTTAGCCAAGTGCACGGTAACTTGCCCTGCGTAAGGCGCAGCCATAACGGGCTCGTGTGTCTCGCTCACCCAACCAGCTGCATGTTCTTGCAACGCCGCCGCTGCTCGTACAAACCCAGGCGGCCCACAAACAAACACGTGATATGCAGATAAATCTGGAATACGTTGCTGCAACTCGTCTACATCGATGCGGCCACTTAACTCATTAGGCTGTAAAGCGGCAGCGCCGGTTAAAAAAGGTTGAAAACGCACATTTTCATGCTGCGCCTGCCAAGCGTCTAACTGCTTCACAAAACAAAGCTGCTCGCGCTGTGTAGCCCAATATAATAATTCTGTGGGCGGCACTTGTTTCTGCTGCATCCTTGCGTGCAGCAAGCTAAACAACGGCGTAATACCCGAGCCTGCTGCCAATAATAACCAAGGTTTATCGGTGGGCACTTGATGGAAATCACCTTCTGGCTTGCCAAGCTCTAACACCGCACCTGGCTGCAAATGACGGTGAAAAGCACTGCTCACAAGGCCTTGTTCTACAAGCTTAACAGTAAATTGCCATCGCCCGTTGGGCAGCACAGTGGGGCTGTAATAACGTTGGTGCCGAACGCCCTCCACCACTGCAGTAACTGCTATATGCTGCCCTGGCAAGCACGGTTGCACATGACGGTTTGGTTTGCACACCACCGTGACAGCGTCCACAGCCTCTTGGCGCACCGCTTCCACTAAGGCATAAGCGCGCCGTACAGACCAATGTGGCCGCACGTGCGACAACCAAAAATCTACAACTTCAGGGTTCCACCAAGAAAAGGTTCGTCTTCTTTCTGGCATTCGCGCCATTTATTCTCTCACTTATGTTATTGTGTCAATCATTATACAACTGTATAGACAATCGTCTAGCTTTATCTGTTAGTATAAAAAGGTATGCTCTCCTCCACTTGATCACTCACGAGCCTTAACCATGCCCAATACAACTAAAAACAGGCACCCAAACCATCAAGGCCGCCGCGCCACCATTAACACCGAAGATTTGCTCGCTGCAGCCTTAAAGTTAGTGGGCCCACATCGCAGCGTATCCACCTTAGGCTTGCGCGAAGTAGCACGAGAGGCTGGCATAGCACCAAACAGTTTCTATCGCCATTTCCGCGACATTGATGAACTCGCTGTGGCGCTCATTGAACGCGCCGGGAGTGCGCTCAGACTCATTATTCGTGAAGCCCGCATGCGTGCCTCGCAGGATAGAAGCGTAGTGCGCAGCTCTGTGGAAGCGTTTATTGAGCAATTGCAAACAGACGACAATTACCTGCATTTGTTGTTACGCGAAGGCACCGTTGGCTCAGATGCCTTCAAAGCAGCGGTGGAGAAACAACTGCGTTTTTTTGAAGAAGAGCTGTGTACCGACTTGGTGAGAATTGCTGAGTTAAAAAACACCGGCATTCACAAACCAGAACTTGTGGCGCGCGCCATCACACGCTTGGTGTTTGCAGTGGGGGGTAGCGCCATGGATGCCCCAAAAGAAGAACACGGCGCTATTATCGAAGAGCTCACCACCATGGTTCGGATGATTATTACCGGCACACAAACCATGGCGGCATCTGGCATGCCAAAAGGCGACAAAATCAGTTCGGCAAGTTAAAAAAATGTTGGCGGTAATAACGTAACTCTTCGATGGAATCTTGGATATCATCAAGAGCCTTATGGCTGCCACGCTTCTGTACTCCTGCCAACACCTCAGGGGCCCAGCGGCGCGCCAATTCTTTAACTGAAGAAACATCTAAGTTCCGATAATGGAAATACGCCTCTAAGCGGGGCATGTAACGCCATAAAAAGCGGCGATCTTGGCAAATGCTGTTACCACAAATAGGCGATGCGCCTGCTGCCACCCATTCCTCTAAAAATGCTAGCGTGGCCGCCTCCACCGCCTCTTCGTTTAAAGTACTAGCGCGCACCCGCTCCACCAAACCAGATTCACCGTGGGTGCGTGTATTCCACTCATCCATCCCCGCTAACACTTCATCGCTTTGATGCACCGCCAACACAGGCCCTTGTGCGAGCTCGTTCAAATTTTGATCGGTAACGATAGTAGCGATTTCAATAATACGATCTGTGTCTGGATTTAATCCCGTCATTTCCAGATCAATCCAAATGAGGTTGGTTTCTTTATTACTCATTTCTTTCTCTTACTCTGTTATTACATGAATGTGTGCCTTATTCTCGCACGATTAGACCCTTATTCCGAACCGTTTTACTTGTTCTAACGGAACACTGTTATATTACAACTCGTGCTATCATGACGTTTATCATTACCCCATAGCTTTGGAGCCACTCTCTCTTTATGAGCAAACGACATCTCAACCGCCGCCAACGATGGCGCATTGAAAAAATACAGCAGGAACGTTTAGAGCGTGCCGCCAAAAAACTGGCTCGCAACGAAGCTGATGTAGCGGCGGACTTAGACGAACCACAACATGGCACAGTGGTGGCTCACTATGGGCAAAAAGTTGAAATTGAAGCTGCAGATGGTTTGCGCCAACGCTGTCATTTTCGCGCCAACTTAATGCATATGGTAGTGGGCGACCAAGTATTGTGGCAGCCCGCTAAAACTCAAGGCGACGGCGTAGTAGTGGCGCTATCCGAACGCCACACCGTGCTCAAACGCCCAGATTATTATGGCCGCCTCAAACCCGTAGCGGCCAACATTGATCTTCTTTGTATTACTTTTGCGCCAGAGCCCACCCCTTCTAGCCAACTTATTGACCGCTACTTAGTCGCTGCTGAACTAGCAGGCCTAGAGCCTCTATTACTGCTTAACAAAGCAGATCTGATAGGCGCACAGCGAGACAAACTAGAGCAACTAGCCAACCTGTACCGTGGCTTAGGCTATTCCTTTTTGACAGCATCTGCCCTAGAAACACAAGGCCTTACCGATCTCACCGCGGCCCTTGCTGATAAAACCAGCGTCTTTGTGGGCCAATCGGGCGTAGGAAAGTCTTCACTTGTGAATGCCTTGTTGCCCGACGCACAATTAAGCACAGCGCCACTGTCCACAGGCAGTGGCTTAGGCCAGCACACCACCACCACGGCACAACTTTTTCACTTGCCCAGTGGTGGCCGTTTAATCGACTCCCCAGGTATTCGTGAATTTGGCCTGTGGCATATTGGCGTCGACGATTTAATCCAAGGCTACCGCGAGCTACGACAACTAACGGGCGCCTGCCGCTTTCGCAATTGCTCCCACCAACATGAGCCAGGCTGCGCTTGGCTAGCAGCAGTAGAAGACGGCACAATTCATCCAGAACGTTTAGACAACTTCTTCCGCATTGCCGACACACTTGATGAAACAAAACGCGAACGTTACCACCATTAATTTAATACCGAACAGGTGCATCCATGACGACGACATACCCACTTCTTCTTGAGCCAGAAGTGCTCGCTCAATACCTAGATGATCCCAATATTATTATTGTGGACCTTAGCCGCCCCCCTGTGTATTCCCAAGCACACGTACCAGGCGCGCTCCATATGCTTGGCCAAAACCTACAACTAGGCCAACCCCCAGCGCCCGGTTTACTGCCGAGTGATGAACACCTGAGCGTTTTACTGCAAGAAATCGGCCTCACGCCCGACAAACATGTTATCGCCTACGATGATGAAGGCGGCGGTTGGGCAGCCCGCCTACTGTGGACTCTTGACGTCATAGGCCACAAAAAATACAGCTACCTCAACGGCGGCATTCATAGTTGGCTTAACGCAGGCTTGCCCACCGAAAACACCGTCAGCACCTGCGAACCTTCCGACTACCAAGTACAGCGCAGCGATGGCGAAGCCCTCATCACACTAGAAGAACTGCTAGAAAAACATGCGGATACAAACGTGGTGGTTTGGGATGCTCGTTCTACGGATGAGTTTTTAGGCGTGAGCGCTTATGCAGCCAAAGGCGGCCACATTCCTGGCGCCGTGCATTACGAGTGGACACGCCCCATGGATATTGCGCGCCAACTGCGCTTGCGCGACCTCGGCGTGCTGCGCGAGGAGCTCGCTAATCTCGGCATCACTTCCGATAAAGAAGTGGTCACCCATTGCCAATCACATCATCGCTCAGCCTTCACCTGGTTGGTGGGCAAAATTCTCGGCTTCCCTAATATTCGCGGGTTCGCGGGCTCTTGGGCTGAATGGGGCAACCACCCCGACACACCGGTTGAAAAGGATTTTAGTTAATGACACCCACGGTTTTTGATCGGCTTTTCGTTTGGAGCCAGTACTTACTGCCTCACCATGGCATATCGCGTTTAATGGGACGTTTCGCACGCAGCGAAACACCATGGATTAAGGACCCTTTCATTAAATGGTTTCAAAAGCGTTTTGATATTTCTTTGGCTGAAGCGGAAATAGAATCGCCCACCGACTACCCTACTTTTAATGCTTTCTTCACTCGTGCATTAAAAGAAGGAGCGCGGCCTATTAACCCAGAAGCAAAAGGCATAGTGTCACCCGCAGACGGCGTCATTAGCCAGTGCGGGCCTATTCGTGAAGATGAGATATTACAAGCGAAAGGCGCTTATTTCAGCGTTGCGGATTTACTAGGTGGTGACGAAGCGCTAGCCAAAGAATTTCAGCAAGGCGCTTTCGCCACTGTGTACTTGTCGCCAAAAGATTACCACCGCGTGCACATGCCCGTTACCGGCACATTGCGCAGCATGACATATGTGCCAGGGCGTTTATTTTCCGTTAATAACGCCACCGCCGCACAAGTTCCACGGCTCTTCGCTCGTAACGAAAGGGCTGTTTGCATATTTGATACCGAACAAGGCCCTGTGGCGGTAATACTAGTGGGCGCCATGATTGTGGCAGCCATTGAAACCGTTTTTGCTGGCCAAGTCACACCGCTTTCTAGAAAAGTACAAACTGTGGATTACCAAGAGCAGCCTATTACCCTTGAAAAAGGCGCTGAACTCGGCCGCTTCTTGCTAGGCTCCACTGTCATTTTGCTGTTTCCAGAACAGCAAGCAACATGGCTTCCCTCTCTACAGGCCGGCACCGCCCTAAAGGTAGGCGAGCTCATGGGGCACCATGCGTAAACGCCGCAAAACAACTAGGCGCCAGCTCTTAGCGGCGCCTAGCACTTGCCTTATGCCTTTCTGCGGTTATAAATCACATTCCCCACCACTGTGATGGCCAACACCCCAAGAATGACGCTCAAAGACATTACTAACGGCACTTCATACCAAGGCTCGATGAGCATCTTCGCCCCCACAAACAGCAGGATGAAAGCCAACCCATAGTGCAGCATGCCAAAGCGGTCGCTCATATCAGCCACTAAGAAGTACATGGCGCGCAAACCCAAGATGGCGAACAAATTGGAAGTTAGCACAATGAAAGGATCCGTCGTGATGGCGAACACCGCAGGAATACTATCCACGGCAAAGACCACATCCGACAGCTCCACTAACACCAACACCAGGAATAAAGGTGTGGCAAACAACACCCCTTGTTGGCGTACAAAAAAACGCTCGCCCTCTAAACCTTTGGTTAGCCGCAAACGGGCGCTTAACCAACCCAGCAGCTTATTATTCTCTAGGCTAGCCTCCTCCTCGGGAAACAACATTTTAGCCCCCGTGAACAGTAAAAAAGCACCAAAGATATAAAGCACCCAGTGAAATTCACTGATTAGCCAACTCCCTGCAAAAATCATGACTGTGCGTAAAATAATGGCACCTAAAATGCCGTACAACAGCACCCTGCGCTGCAATTCTAGTGGCACAGAAAAATAGCCAAAAATTAAGATCCACACAAAAACGTTATCAATAGCCAGCGATTTTTCCATTACATATGCGGTTAAAAAAAGCATGGCTTGCTCATTTGCTAAGCTAGCCCCACTGGTTTCGTACAAATACCACCACAAGCCCACGCAAAACAGTAGCGCCGTCATCACCCACACAAGCGACCACATCGCTGCCTCTTTCATGGTTACTCGGTGCGCACGCCCGCCTTTAAACAATAACAAATCAACTGTGAGCAGCCCGAGCACAAGCGCGGCAAACACTCCCCACAATCCAACATTACCCACTGACTCCATGCTCTTTACCTCTTACCACGCTGAAAAATGCGCAGTTTAGCGCATCCATCCATACACACTGGTGTTTTTTTGCCGTATTTTTGTAAAACTAACTAAATTGATATGCTGTTCCCTAGCTTACAGTAAGCATAAAAACGCTATACTGCACATCCATAAACGTTGTTGAGTACATTATGCTGCACCAGTTTTTACGCTACATTCGCCGAGCCTTACTAGGCCTCCTCTTATTAGGGTTGGCTATAGGAATAGGTATGCAGCTTTGGTTTGCGGCTTGGATATGGCATTACAAATCTCATCCACCCGTTTATACCTCTTTTATGCACTTAGGCACGGGCTCGCCCGGCGCACCCAAGCTAAAATATGAATGGCGAGATGCAGACCAAATTGCACCAGTACTCGCTCAAGCCGTATTAGCAGCAGAAGATGCACGCTTCGTCTACCACAAAGGCTTAGACTGGGAAGGCATTCGCACTGCTTACAAGAAAAACAAAAAAGCAGGCGCCACTGTCGCTGGGGGCTCCACCCTCACACAACAATTGGCCAAGAACCTCTTTCTGTCTTATAAAAAAACGTATCTACGCAAAGCACAAGAAGCCATTATTGCCTTGATGTTAGAAGCAATGCTTTCTAAAGAACGCATCCTCACCTTGTACCTGAACGTAGCACAATGGGGCCATGGTATTTATGGCGCCGAAGCCGCCGCCCAACATTTCTTTAATGTCAGCGCAGCACAGCTAAATGCGCAACAAGCCGCAGAACTCGCTGCACGTTTGCCAGGGCCCACTTACTATCACGACAAAGGCAGAACAGAATGGTTGCAACAGTACCAGAGCACCATTTTAAAACGCATGCCCGCTACCCCTACACCCACCACCATTAAGGATTAATGATGCGCTTACTTCTTTTACTAGGCTCTTTTCTATTACTTGCTGGGTGCCAAAACACACCCACATGGCTCGGCACACCGAACGAACTCAAACACGAAACCTTTTATTTTGGTGAGGTGTTAAAAGGCGACAACGGTTGGCTTTGGAAAGATTGTGTCACTGGCCACCTGCGCCCTATACAAGGCAAACGCACCTTTACAGAAACGCCCCATGGCCCTATTAGCATGCTGGCTCAAGGCGGTGTTAGCAGTACTTCCCCGCTCGAAGTTTCCCTCGTGCTAGGTGAAGAAACGGAAGGTTCTTGCCAAGAGCACGGCACCGCAAGCCTTACCAACACCCTTTGGCAAATGGTGGCATGGCCTCAACAGCGCTCACTCAACAACACTGCGTTACAGTTACTTATTACAGAAGAAAATACAATCCGCGGCCAACTCGGCTGCTACACCTTCACCGGCAACGTTGAACGCACAGACAACCGCATTCACAGCAGCACCTTAAGCTGGGCAAAAGAAGAAACCTGCAACAAAGGCGCCGCACCAGAGGAGCTGCCAGCGAGTTTCACCCAACACTGGCAGGCAAGCCTTTACGGCAATACATTAGTGCTCACCAACCTACAGGGTGAAAGTATTTATTTCCGCGCACTTTACTTATAACGAAAAGCCCCCAAAAGCCTGTATAACTTTTGGGGGCCATGCCTACGCAGCTGCTAGCACTTATTTTTCATTATCCAACTTGGCGCACCGCAGCAGTGCTCTCTTGCCTACCCACAGCCGATAACACCGCCTGCAATGCAGCTTCTGTGGTGTCCCGCGCGATGGCCACAGCACTCACCTGTACCTCATTGACCAACAAACGAACGCACGCCATGGCTTTCGCATCTGTGCCATCAGTAATTGCAAATTCATCAAAAGCTTCCACCGACACCACCGCATTGGCATGCGCCTCAATAGCACTCACCAACGCCTCTATTCCACCTTGGCCTTGGCCCTGCAAAACAGCGGCGGAACCACCGTTTAGCTTCACGCCTACAGCCACCACGCCAGCGCTACGCTGCAAATCGTAATCTGTTAACTGCCAACCTGCAGGCACAGACAAATAGTGTTCATTAAACAGCGCATGGATGCGTGCCCCATCAAGCTCTGCAGCTTCTTCTTCCGCAACAGCTTGCACCACGCGGGAAAACTCTATTTGCATCCAACGCGGCATAGTCATGCCGTAATCACGCTCTAGTACGTGCAATACGCCCCCTTTACCGGATTGGGAGTTAATGCGCACCACCTCTTCATAACGGCGGCCCACATCACGCGGATCAATGGGCAAATAAGCAATTTCCCACACATCACCTTCTTCATAAGTGGCCAAGCATTTGCGAATTGCATCCTGATGGCTACCTGAAAACGCAGTAAACACTAATTCACCTGCATAAGGATGGCGCGGATGCGTAGTGATATCAGTCACCGCTTCCACGGTGCTCACGATGTCTTTCATACGTGAAAAATCAATACCTGGATCAATTCCTTGGCTATACAAGTTCATGCCCATGGTGACCAAATCCATATTCCCTGTGCGTTCGCCGTTACCTAGCAAGGTTCCTTCCACACGATCAGCACCTGCTAACACGCCGAGCTCAGCTGCCGCCACACCACAACCTCTGTCATTGTGGGTATGCAAAGACACCGTCACATGCTCGCGCTGATGAATGTGATCGCACATCCATTCCACCATGTCTGCATAAACGTTTGGCATGCTCACCTCAACGGTGGCGGGCAAGTTAATAATCACTTCCTGCCCAGTTTGAGGCTGCCAAACATCGATTACCGCGTTCACCACTTCTGCTGCCACGGGCAATTCAGTACCCGTAAAGCTCTCGGGAGAATACTGGAACACCCACTCCGTATCGGGGCGTTGTGCCGCCATATCTTGTACCCAGCGAGCGCCCTGAACCGCAATATTTTTAACTCCCTCCACATCCATGCGGAATACTTTTTCGCGCTGAACTCGCGACGTGGAATTATACAAATGCACCACAGCACGACGAGCGCCTTTTAAAGCTTCAAAGCTACGTGCAATAAGCTCTTCTCGCGCCTGGGTTAGCACTTGAATAGTAACGTCTTCGGGCACCAAATCTTCTTCTATCAGCTTGCGCACAAAATCAAAATCAGGCTGCGAGGCCGCGGGGAAACCCACCTCAATTTCTTTAAAGCCTAGCTCTACCAACAAGGTAAATAAACGCGTTTTCTGTGCCACGGTCATGGGTTTTACCAGCGCTTGGTTGCCGTCGCGCAGATCCACCGCACACCAAGTGGGTGCTTGGGTGAGTGTTTTATCTGGCCAGCGGCGTTCGGGACGCTTAGGTACTTGAAAAGAACGGTACTTTTTATGATTAAAAGCCATGTTTGCTCCGTATGGGTTTATTTACCTTGCCCTAAAACGAGTAACGGGCCACAAGGACCCGTACTTCGTTGTTCTACACTGGCGATATGTATTGGGTAAATACACTGCTCATGTCGCGACGCGCTCACAGTGGGTAACTGGGGTTCGCTAGACCGCTTGTGGCGATCAATGTTGAACAGTGTAGTGATAGTACTGCGCAATTAGGTTGCGTTGTTGCGTGCTTTACTAACAAAAAAGACGTATTATTGCTAGAAACCAACTTTTAGCAGCATATTTAACTATGGCATCAAAAAACACCACACTAGATCGCTACGATCGCAGGATTTTAGAGTTTTTACAGCAAGACGGCAGCCTCTCCAACATAGAGCTCGCTGAAAAAGTAGGCTTATCACCTTCACCCTGCTCACGACGAGTACAAAAGCTCGAAGAACAGGGCTACATCAGCCACCGCATTGCTGTTTTAAATCAAAAGAAATTAGGCCTAGATCTCACCGCTATCATTCAAATCAACATTGATAAGCACACCCCTGAACGGCTCGAAAACTTTGAAGAAAAAATCAGAGCCTTACCCGAAGTGCAACAGTGCTACCTTATTACTGGCCAAAGCGCAGACTATGTTTTGCAGGTAGTAGTGCCAGACATGGAGGCATACCAACATTTCTTACTAAATAAAATCACCCGTATTGATGGGGTAACAGGCGTGCACTCTAGTTTCGTTATGCGTAAGGTGGTAGATAGCATAGCGATACCCTTAGACCATTTAAAATAAATACGGCAAGAGGTAATGCACGATGAAAAAACTTATTATTGTGGCAAATGCCCCCTCTCCCAACACGAAAAAACTCGTGCAAGCGGCGCTAGAGGGCGCGCAATATGAAGATATCACAGGCGTGGAAAGCCGTTGGATACCTCCCCTTGAAGCCACCCCTGAAGACGTTTTAGAAGCGGATGGTATTTTATTAGGTACCACTGAAAACTTGGCCTACATGAGCGGCGCACTAAAGGATTTTTTTGACCGCTGCTATTACCCAGTGCTTGAAAAGAAACAAGGTATGCCCTGCGCTGTGTATATTCGCGCCGGCTTAGACGGCACCGGCACGTACCGCGCTTTAAGTAGTATACTCACCGGTTTACGCTGGAATTTAGTACAAGACATTCATATTTGCCACGGCGAATGGACGGAAGACTTTATTGAAGAAGTTAAAACCCTCGCCATGACACTTGCTGCAGGAATGGATGCGGGCATTTATTAAGCATGGCAGGAACGCCGAACATTTAGCTCTAGGCAGCCACCACCTTATTCATAAAGCCCACTACAATACTGGCGTTTTTTGCTCATTTTTGGAGTTTTACTCGAATGTTAGCCATCCCGTCATTCGCTAAACTTCGCCATCGCGTTAAAAACGCACGGGCGTGGTTAGCCAACGATCCAAATTACATTAAAGCAGGCAAAACCCCCTTTGAAGTTATTTACGAAGAGGATATCGTCCGCGTTCGCTACTACCCACCGCTCGCAGAAAAAAACATTGTTGTGGATGGCGTCCAATATCCCTGCGCTCAAAAAAGCCACCGTGTACCCCTTGTGATTGTGGCCCCTTTAGCGGTGAACATGTTGATTTATGATCTGTTCCCACAACGCAGCCTAGTACGCTTCTTACGCGCCCACGGCTTTGAGCTGTACCTCATTGATTGGGGCAACCCTACCCGCCGTCACAACCACCACACGCTCAGCACTTATTTTGCTAGCTTTATGCCACGCTTACTTACGCATATTCGCCAGCACAGTGGCAGCGAAGAATTATCTTTGCACGGTTGGAGCATGGGTGGCATTTTCAGCATTAGCTACACCGCCCTTAGCGAAGACAAGAACATCCGCAACATGGTCTTGCTGGGTACACCCTGCGACTACCACGACAACGGTGTTATTGGCGAACAATATAAACGTATTAGCAGAACGCTTAGCTGGGTACGCAACACTACCGGCTTACGCGCACACAACATGCCTTCCGCCCTGTGGCGCTCACCAGGTTGGGCGAACAGCCTCGCATTCAAACTCACTTCCCCAGCGAATAGCTTAAAAGGCTATTGGGAACTAATACGCCAGCTCGATGACGATGAGTTTGTTAACAACCACGCCACCAACAGCGCATTCCTAGACCACATGGTGGCCTACCCTGGGGGAGTACTACAGGATGCCACGCACTTCTTATGCGTCAACAATGTGATGGCGCAAAATCGTTTACCCATGGCTGGCAACCACACTTTTACCCCAGTACAAAGCAACTTGTTGTTCATTAACGGCCAACACGACACCATCGTACGGCCCGAATGCACACGCCCGCTTCAAGACATGGTAAGCAGCAAAGATCAACACATGGAGGTAGTAACAGGCGGCCACGTTGGCATTGTTAGTGGACGTTTTGCGCCTGCAGAAAGTTGGCCACTGATAGCAGAATGGCTAGCAGCGCGCTCAAATTAAGGTTTTTGGTGGTGGATGGCTAGAATTTCCACCACCTTATTGCCCGCGGGCCTCGCCCACACCACTTCCTCACCTATTTCGGCGCCAAGCAGTGCTTGCGCCAGCGGCGAACGCCAACTCACGCGGCCTGCCGCCGGCTCGCTCTCATCTTCACCCACTATCTGAAACACATGTTCCTGATCGTCTTCGCCTAACACCACCACATAATGGCCAAACGCCACCTCTTCTGGTGCTGGCCCAGTACCTTCTGGCACCAAAACAGCCTGGCTAATACGCGCCTGCAACCAACGCTTACGGCGCTCTATAAGCGCCCGCTGTTGCCGCGCATCCACCTGATCATCGGTAATTTTCGCGTGAGCGGCCAATTGCTCGCTTAGGCTTTCTTCAAGCAAGCGTAGCCCTCTAGGCGTTACATAGTTGGTATAGGGACTTACCGGAATTTCAGGCAAATCTTCGGGTAGATCGCCATCTTCTTCACGTACAAAAGCACGACTCATGACAACCCTCATCTACTATTAAAGAACACCTTATGTGTAGCATATTCCTGCGCAAATAGCAGATGAGAGCCATTGGGAAAGGAAATTACTCTTTAATAGCTGTTTTTATTTCTTGGCCAGCTTCCCAAATGCGGAAACGCACTTCAACACCCTCAGGGGCGTATACCACTACGGGCAAGCGGCTATTATAGGTGAGCTTGAAACCACTGCCATTTACCGGCACAAACGCCTTCATTTTATTACCATTCGGGCATGCCTTCATGGTGCTCATTGGGCCCACTACTTCGTTTAACTCAAAGTAGTTATAACCCCAACCTTCCACTGTAGCTTGCGTTAACTCACCACTAAACCAGTGAATATTGCAATCCACTTCCATGGTTTTACCTGCTAGCACTTCCACTTCTCTGGCTCTTTCGTTCTCTTCTTCATGCAGCCAAATAATGTGACGCTCAAACCCTTCCTTCGCTTCAGGAAAAGGAGCCGTTTTATCCACAGCGGTGGGTGCTGGAGTAGCACAACCTGCTAACACAAGCGACAACGCTACTGATGCAAAACCTAACTTCCTCATAATCTATCCTTTTACTCTGTCTCTATAATAAGTAACACTCACCGTGCGCGAGTATACCGAGTAGAGCCCTCCGCCACCATAAAGTTCCATGCGCGATTCGTTTTTAGTACATTGACAAACACCACCTTAGGCAAGCAACCTGTGCTACCTATAGTAAGGAGACTACATGCACAGCACCACGCTTTTACAACCCCCAATTCGCCTTGCCGCCATGGACCTTGGCTCGAACAGCTTTCATCTCGTAGTAGCTGAATACACACAGGGGGAATTACGCCTATTGGCCAAGCATCGTCAGCGCACCGTTATGGCTAGCGGCCTGAATGAACAGCAGCTGCTAGATGAAGCGGCGATAGAACGAGGCTTAAATAGCATTTCTGATTTTAGCGCCTTGCTAAAAGAGGAAAAACCTACGCTATTACGTGCTCTCGGTACAAACACCCTCCGCGTAGCGAGCAATAGCCAACACTTTACCGACCAAGCAGAAGCGCGCCTTGGCCACCCTGTGGAAACCATTTGCGGCATAGAAGAGGCTCGCCTTATTTATCTCGGCGCCTGCCATGCCATGCCATCGCCCGATGAGCGTCATCTTGTGATTGATATTGGCGGCGGTTCTACAGAATTAATCATTGGTGAGAATGGCACCCCGCTTTTACTTAACAGCTTACCTTTAGGCTGCGTGGTGTATCGCCATCGCTATTTTGCTGATGGCCTCATCACCAACGAGCAAATGGCCACCGCGTATACAGCGGCGCTGGCAGAGTTGCTCCCCTTTAAACACAGCTACCAACAGCAAGGATGGACAAGCGCTGTCGCTACGAGCGGCACCGCTCAAACAGCCACCTCCGTATTAAGCGCCATGGGTTTTTGCCCAGAAAACCTTATTACCAAACAAGGTTTACTCGATGTGCAGGCACACTTGCTCAATATTGGCACACTGAGCGCCGTGGAATTGCCAGGCTTAGAAGCAGAGCGCGCTTCTATTTTGCCAGCGGGCGTGGCTATTTTACTCGCCCTGTTTGATGCCTTCGGCATCGAAGAGATGCGCTATGTGGAAGGCGCACTACGCGAAGGCATGCTGTACGACCTCCTACAACGCGGTACTGCTGATGATGCTCGGCACCGCACCGTCACACAACTGCATGAACAGTACAGGCTAGATGGCGAACACAGTGAGCGTGTTGCACACACGGCCGAGAAACTATTTGCGCAAGTAGCCGAAGCCTGGCAACTAACGCAGGAGGAACGCTTATTTCTCATTTGGGCAGCCACTCTCCATGAGCTAGGCCGCACTGTGGGGCATCATAAACATGCGCAACACGGCGCCTATTTACTCGAAAACAGCGACCTCAGCGGCTTCTCTCTACAAGAGCAGCGCTTATTAGCGTTTTTGGTTCGTGCACAGGAAGGCACCCCACACTACGCCACGTTGCCACTGTCAGCACAACAACCTTTTTTAAAATTAGCGCTGCTACTACGCATTGCTATAGCCATGCATACACCTCGCCAACCTTTGCCTCAAGAACCTGTGGCTACGATTAATCAGCGCGGCCTAGCCCTACAGCTCCCCGAGTCTGAGCACAAGGTGCTGTGGCGTTTTTTACTCACTAAAGAAGCAGCCGTATTTTCGCCGCTAGGTATAGTGCTCTGTTAATGCCGTTTAAAATGCAAATACAACACACGCCAACTAACAGGGAAACCATGTTCCTCTTGTTCGTTGTTGTAGGCTGACAAAAATCCGGAAGGGCCATCATCCTGCCGGATGCCTACATAGCTTAACTGCTCCAATACATTGGCCATGGCAGGGAAATATTCCGTTAGGTGCTGCTCTGTTTCACGCTCTAGTTGCCAACCTACTTGGCTCATATCACGCAACCATTCTTCCCGTTTAGCAAAGGCTATACTCTGCTGCGCCCCTATAAGTGGAAAACCGCTACGCAATAACTGATACAAGCTGCCTTGAATGGGCACCGCCAAGAAAAACTCCGCCCCTGAGCGGGCCACGCGATAACTTTCTTGCGCCAGTGCAGTTCGGTTTTCATACCAAGGCAAAGCAAAAGATGAAAACAAAGTATCCACACTGCCATCCGCGAAGGGTAACACCGGCGCCTGCGCGCACACAGCTTGATAATCAGCCGCAAGGCGCCCGCGCTCCTGTGCTTCGAGCAACATGGGGAAAGCCGCATCAAGCGCCCACCACTGATAGTGGGGCTTAAGGCGTCGTTGCTGCCACGACATAGGCGCGGTTGCACACCCCACGTCAACCGCCACGCCAGTGTCTGTGGTAGGTGCCATCCACCCCATCAAGGTGCGCGCAATAGCGATGGGGAGCTGCGCTCGCACATCATAAAGTTTAGGTGTGGGTGCGTGCATCAACGCACCACAGTGGCATAAAAGTCATTCAATGCTTGGGCACTGAGCTCTGGGGCCGAAATAAAGGGCACATGAGCCACTTCTTTCAACAATGCTACTTCTACGTGTGGAGCAAGCTCTTTGACAGCACCCAAGGTGGCCGCAGGCACAATATGATCGTGCTCACCAAACAACATAAGCACCGGTACATTTAACTGCGCTAACACTTCACGCAAATCTGTTTCCTGCATAATGCGAAACCCGCCAGCAAGCGCCCGCGGATCTGGCAAACCACAGAAATAGAGAATTTCCTGCATCACTTTAATATCACGCGGCTGCGTTACACTGCCTTTGCAATTCAAAGCCAAATAACGAATTAAGGTGCCTTCTTGGTCTTCCGCTAACACCTCTGCAAATTTTTCCAGGATTTCAGGCGCCATTGCAGTGGGCCAATCATCGGCTGCTGTGAACTTAGGGCTAGTGCCGAAGGTGGCTATAGACAATATTTTTTGAGGCTGCTGCGCAGCCATATTAAGCGCCACCAACCCGCCAAGCCCCCAACCAATAACGTGGGCTTGCTCGGGCATGACAGCTGCTACTTGCTGCGTAAGAAAATTTAAATCGTACTCTGTATTAGGCAATGGGCTTTGCCCCATGCCTGGCAAATCAATCACTGTTACCTGAAACGAAGCCAGCAAAGCGGGCATAATGTCATCCCACGCAATGGAATGCAGGCCCCAACCGTGTAGCAATACCAACTCAGGCACGGCTCCTGCTGCTGTGCTTTGATAAGTGTTATAAAAAGGAAGTAGCTTACGCCTCATACTTAGCCCCTGAAAAAGATGGTCGGTTAACAAAACGGCATTACATACCTTTACTTTGCTAGATAATGCAGGCGTTAAGTGTACCTGATCGTTCCACTTCTATCTTATTTAGCTGACGCAAATGGCAGCCAAAAACCACTCTTCACCTTATGGTGTTAAGTTCATACTTTGCTTTTAGGCTTCGTAAGGTGAACCACCATGCGCCTATTAGCGCCCTTTTTATTCTCTCCTGTTTGCACTGTGTGCCGCCTAGCTTCAACAACGTCGGCCCCACTGTGCGACTATTGTAGCGTTCTGTTTACTCCCCTATCGCAGCAGCACAAATGCCCCTGCGGTGCCTTGCTATGGGGAACAGAACAACACTGCAGCCAATGTGCTTTTAGCCCACCTTATTATCATCAAGCATTTTGTGGCTATCGCTACCACTATCCCTTAAACAGGCTTATCAACCACTACAAGCATCATCGCAACATGACAGTGGAAGCTTGTTTAAAACACCTGTGGTTGGAACACATCAAAACCCTCCACACCTTGCCTGAAGCGCTTATTCCTATTCCTCTTCATTGGCGGCGGCGTTATTGGCGCGGCTTCAATCAAGCCCATCGCCTTGCCTTGTTTGCGGCTGAACACACCCAGTTACCTATCGCTAATGTATTACGTAAAATCAGACCTACCGCCGCTCAACAACACAAAAATAAACAAGAACGCGGCCGCTCTCTGCATGGAGCTTTTCAATGCCTAATTACCCCTTTGCCCTACCAACATGTGGCCCTCATCGATGATGTTCTTACCACCGGCAACACTGCCAACGAGGCGGCTAAAACACTGCTGCGTCATGGTGTACAACGTGTGGATTTATGGACGCTAGCCTACTCATTTTAAGCGTGGCTAAACGCGTGCAAACTGCTACATTAGCGTCCATCTAGCGGCATGCTGTATGCTTTCGTGTAAAAATAAGGGCGAGCCCCTCTACGCTACGTATTAGCCACCCGTAAGGGCTCTCATCTTGTTCAGCCACTCTCGACCATTTAATTAGGTTTTATTTTGAACATTATTATTTCTCAAGGGCATCAACCCCCTGCAAACCCCCATGGCGCCACCGTTATCATTGACGTTATTCGCGCTTTCACCACTAGTTATCACGCCTTTGCAAATGGGGTAACACGCATTTGGCCCGTTGCCACACCTGAAGAAGCTTTTGCACTTAAAAAGCAATACACAGATGCTTTTTTGGCCGGCGAAATCAAAGCTTTACCTATCGAGGGCTTCGATTTTGGCAACTCGCCGTGGGAGTTAAGCCAAGCACCTGTAAAGGGCCATCCGCTGATTATGCGCACCACTAATGGTGTTATAGCTACGCTCAACGCCCAGCCTTGTAAGCACTTATTTGTTACTGGCTTGCCCACTGCTGCGGCCACAGTTCAAGCCATTAACGAACTAGGTGTGGACCAAGTGGTATTGGTTGCTTCACACCCCACGGGCGATGAGGATGTAGCCTGCGCTGAATACATGAAAGGTTTATTAGGCGGACAGGGCATCACAGCCGAGGAAGCAAGTGAACGTACGCTGAACGCAAAAGCGGCGCATAAGTTTTATGACGGTAGCAATCCTCGTTTACGCGCCAGCGATATCGAATTAGCCGCTCAGTGCGATGTGGGTGATTTTGTAATGCAAGTGAAGCAAGACGAAAACGGCCCCTATATTGTGCGTGTTTAAATAAAAAAGCCCCACATGCATCAGCATATGGGGCTCGAAGTAACAACGCAGTGCTCTAATTAGCGGGCACTAAACTCATGCACTGCTTCAATAAACACTCTAGCGTGCTCAGGATCAACGAAAGGCGTAATCCCGTGCCCTAAGTTAAACACGTGGCCATTATGTGGGCCAAAATCATCGAGGATACGCTTTACTTCTGTGCGGATAGCTTCTGGTGAAGCATAGAGCATCGCTGGGTCCATATTCCCCTGCAGCGCCACTTTATCACCCACACGCTTACGTGCGTTATCCAAGCTAATCGTCCAGTCTAAGCCCAAAGCATCGCAGCCTGTAGCAGCCATATCTTCAAGCCAGAGGCCGCCACCTTTGGTGAATAAAATAACAGGCACCTTACGGCCGTCATGTTCACGAATCAAACCATCCACAATTTTTTGCATGTACTGCAGCGAAAATTCACGGTAAGCCGGCCAAGATAAAGCGCCGCCCCAGCTATCAAAAATTTGTACCGCTTGAGCACCGTGTTTAATTTGCGCGTTCAAATAAGTTGTGACGGATTCCGTTAGCTTTTCTAACATCAGATGCACCACTTCTGGCTGCGTGTACATCATTTCTTTAAGCATACGGAAATCGCGCGAAGAACCACCTTCCACCATATAAGTAGCAAGCGTCCAAGGGCTGCCGGCGAAACCAATCAATGGCACACGGCCGTTTAGCTCACGGCGGATTGTGCTTACCGCATTCATCACATAGCCCAACTCATCTTCAGCACCAGGAATGGGCAGTGCTTCAACATCTGCTGCGGTGCGCACGGGCTTCTTAAAACGCGGGCCTTCGCCTGCTTCGAAATAAAGCCCCAACCCCATGGCATCGGGGATGGTTAAAATATCAGAGAACAAAATGGCCGCGTCCAATGGGAAGCGCTCAAGGGGTTGCAGCGTAACTTCACAGGCAAAATCTGCATTACGGCACAAATCCATAAAAGAACCTGCGTTTTTACGCGACGCTCTGTACTCAGGTAAATAACGGCCGGCCTGGCGCATCATCCATACGGGCGTCATATCCACTTCTTCGCGGTTCAGAGCGCGTAGGAAACGATCATTTTTTAACTCTGGCAAACTCATGAATATCTCTCACAAATTATTGATAATTGGATGCGAACAACGCTTAGCGACTAAGCTCTTGTTGCACTTGTTTAGTAGAACGTGGAAAAGCGCCTTTGCCGCGCAAGTCTGCTGGCAACTTTTGCAACGCTTGTTGCCCGTCTTGAGCGGCTGCAAAGGGCCCTATTAAAACAATGTATACATCTCGATTATTGCGTCGGGCGCGATAATAAGAAGCAGAAAATTCGCTTAATTTAGCTACTGCCTCTTTTGCTTGTGCTTCTGTAGTGGCAAGCATGAGCTGCATCATAAAAGTATCGGCTGCCTGTTGCCTTAACCAACGTTCTGTTTTAAGCGCGGTGCTAGCGGCGCTGTTACTGCCCACTTGTTGCGCTCTAGCCGGCTTTTTCACCTCGGCCGTGGGCTCTGCTTCTTTGGTGGTGGGCGTCACCGCAAGCTCCACCTTATTGGGTGGCAAAGCAATGCTTTTGGTCACCTGCTCGCTGGTTTCGTTTTTAAGGGCCCACACAAATAGCAGCAGCAACAGTAGCACAAGCGCTGCAATTATATGCCACCACGGGAATTTTTGGGGCTTTTTTACAGCTTCTTGATCAGGCGCGCTGTATTGTAGCAACAACTCACCAGGCCAGCTGAACTCTCTGCGCACCAAAGACACAACATCGGTACTACCTAGTTCTATCGGCAAAGCCGTTTCAACAAACACCACACTTTGGGAAGGTGAAAAAGGTGCCAACTTAATATACTGGGTGTGCTCCCAAGTTGGCATCGGCAGGTTTTCTAAAAAACGAGGACGCCCGCCAAAGACCACTGCAAAAGCAGAGCCCAAAATTCGTTTTAGCTCAGCCACATAGTGCAATATTTCTGTGCTAATTACGTGCGCACTATCGGCAATCAAAATAACAGGTGCATGAACAGCTGCTTCTTCAAAAGCTGCTAGCAACCCTTCTTCTGACACATCGAAACGTGCCATCAAGGCCTGTAAAAAACCTTCTAGGCTTTCCATTTCAGCACCGTCCATGCGAATGACAGTGCCATAATCCACCAAACGTACGGCGGCCAAACCTAATAAAGTGCTAACGCCACCACCCTTAGGAGCGATCACAGCTATAACGTCACCAAGGGTGGCTGCTTTTACAACCGCCTCTAGCGCATCATGGCGCCCAGCACCTGGATAGAAACTCATTATCCACACATATTAGTTAACGAGGAAGTAAGTGTCTCTATGGAAAAGTCTTCTGTTACCACGGCCTCTCCAACACTCTTCAACAGCACCAAACGGATGGCACCACTCAGAACTTTTTTATCCCGTGCCATTAACTGCAGAAAATCATCTGCTGCCATGGTGGAAGGGGGTGCCGTAGGCAACCCTGCGGCTTCAAGCATCGCCCGAAGTGGCTCAAGCTCATCATTCGCAAGCCAACCTAAATCGGCAGAGAACTGAGCCGCCATCATCATACCTGCGCCCACTGCTTCACCATGCAGCCAACTACTATAGTTGGTGGCTGTCTCAATGGCATGGCCAAAGGTGTGACCAAAATTTAACAAGGCGCGATTACCCTGCTCTGTTTCATCATCAGCCACCACTTCGGCTTTGTTAATGCAGCTACGCTCAATGGCTTCGGCTAATAATTCCGGATTACGTTGCATTAATCCTGGCATGTTGCTTTGCAGCCATTGATGAAAATCTCGGTCTCGTATCAAACCATATTTAATCACTTCAGCAAGGCCTGCGCTCAATTCGCGCTGCGGCAAACTGTTTAACACATTCGTGTCGATAATAACGGCTTTGGGTTGATAAAAAGCGCCGATCATATTCTTGCCCAACGCATGGTTCACAGCTGTTTTGCCACCAACGGAAGAATCAACTTGTGACAACAGAGTTGTCGGCACTTGGATAAAATCCACCCCCCGCTGATAGCATGCTGCAGCAAAACCCACCATGTCGCCCACCACGCCACCGCCTAAGGCTACCAAAGTGGTAGTACGGTTATGGCCTCGCGCCAATAATTCATCAAAAATCAGATTAAGAGTAGTGAGGTTTTTATGCTGCTCGCCTTCATCTAGTAGCAACACATCGCACTGCAAACCTTCTAAACCTTTCAGTACGGGTTCCAGATATAAATCCGCAATAACTTTATTGGAAACCACTAGCACTTGTTGTGAGCGCACATGCTGACGAATCAAATCTTGTGCTAATAAATCCTGGCCAATATAAATCGGGTAACCGCGCTCTCCTAAATCTACCCGTAAGGTTCGCATTCACTCACTCCTAGTATAATTGTCGTTAAACGAGGTGTAAGCTGCGCTTTATTTGGCAGCTTAACTTAGATGAGCTAGCACTTCGCCCGCTACGCGGCGTAAGTTTCCAGCTGAGGTAGATACTACATGATGTGCTGTTTTTTGATACAGAGGGTGGCGTATTTGCATTAATTCTTGCAAAACTTGCTCAGGATTTTCTGTTTGTAGTAAAGGCCGGTTTTTATCGTGCTTGGTACGCTCTAGCTGCACCTCCACAGGGGTGAGCAGATAAAACACCAAGCCCCTTTGGTGCAAACGCTGCCTGTTTGTTTCTTTCAAAATAGCCCCACCACCTGTGGCAAGGACTATGCCTGGCATAGCTGTTAATTCGTCTATTACAGCCTCTTCGCGACGACGAAAACCCTCTTCCCCTTCCATATCAAAAATCCAAGGAATATCGGCCCCTGTTTTTTCTACGATTACTTTATCTGAATCATAGAATGGACGGCCTAGCACTTGGCTTAGATAGCGGCCAAGGGTGCTTTTGCCAGCACCCATTGGCCCCACAAGGAAAATCGAAGGTAGCTCTTTATTTAGCGTCACTATTGGCTCGCAAAACCTTCTTTTACTAAGCGTGGCGTAATGAACACTAAGAGTTCAGCTTTTTTGCTGTTGCTGAAATCGCGGCGGAATAAACGGCCCACCCACGGCAAGTCGCCAAAGAAAGGTGTTTTATAGGTACCTTCATTACGTGTTTGCTGGAAAATACCGCCTAGTACTACCGTTTCTCCATCATCCACTAATACCACTGTTTCAACACGGTTCGTGTCGATGCTTGGTACACCGCCGAAAATCTCACCCACAGAGTCGTTGGTAATCTCAAGCTCCATGTTAATGCGGCCTTCTGGCGTAATTCTTGGCGTTACACGCAAGAGCAATTCCGCTTCTTTAAACTCTGTGTTGGTTCCCTGGTTACCCGAGCTAGACTGGTAAGGGATTTCTTTACCCGAAGCAATTTCAGCGGATTGCTGATCTGCTGTTAACACTTTGGGCGTGGCAACCACTTCACCAAACCCTTCAGAGGCTAGTGCGAAAATTTCTAAATCTAACAAGTTAGATTTTTTATCGGTGAACCCTAGCGTGAAGCTAGAGGAATTATTGTTCTCACGGCCGAAATCAACAATCATGTTATTCGCTAAACCACCCGCCATCTCTAGGCTGCCTGAGCCCACGGAAGTCGTGCGTCGGCCACCCCAAGTGATACCCAACTCATCCGTTAAGTCAGAAGTGGCAATAACAACGCGTGCTTCAATCAATACTTGCTGCACGGCTACGTCTAAGTGGCGCAGTACATCACGAATTTCATCAAGCTTAGCGGCAGTATCATTCACGATTAATGTGTTCGTTCTTTCATCTACCGCGACGGAACCACGGCTTGATAGCAGTGAATTACTCTCCGCCTTAATCAACGCTTCCATATCACGCGCAACAGCGTAATTTACGCGAATGTACTCTGTACGCAGTGGGGCAAGGGTTTCTAGCTGGCGTTGGCTTTCTAACTCTTGCTGCTCACGCGCAGCGATTTCTTGCGCCGGTGCCACTAGTAAAACGTTACCCACCTGGCGTTTATCCAGGCCTTTTGTCTTCAGGATTAAATCTAACGCTTGGTCCCAAGGTACATTTTGCAAACGCAAAGTGATGCTGCCAGAAACCGTATCTGAAGCCACTAGGTTAAGATCTGTGAAGTCAGCAATAAGCTGTAATACTGAGCGCACTTCAATGTTTTGGAAGTTTAACGACAGCCTTTCACCAGAATAGAAGTAGTCTGGGCGTTTATTGCGCTCTGCTTCTCTATTAATTTCTTTCACATCGATCGTGAAAAGATCATTGGCTTGGTATGCGATGTATTCCCAATCGCCAGCAGACTCAATTGTCATCACTGCGCTATTACCCGATTTGCGCGTCTCAACAACGCGAACGGGAGTGCCGAAGTCGCCAACATCTAAGCGTCTCAACAACTCGTTAGGTACGCTAGCACCCGCAAATTTCACTACCAACCTACTGCCTTGTTGGCTTACATCCACGGGCATGCTGGAACTGCCTAATGAAATCAATACGCGGCCTTCGCCTTCTTCACCGCGACGAAAATCAATCTTGGTTAAGCGGTTAGCGCTAGCAACCCTTGTGCGCGCACGCTGCGGTTCGTAGACAGGTTGTTTATCTGCCACGGCAACCGGCGTAACTAGCGGCTGCTGTATACTCGGTGCTGGTGTTGGTGCCGGCTTGGGCTCTGGTACTGGTTCTGGTGTTGGCGCTGGCTCCGGCGCTTTTTCCACAGCAACAGGCGTCGCAACCTGGTCACCCACATTGCCTATTTGCACAAACAAGGAATCGCCTTGTATAGAAGTGTTGTAGGTGGTGGGCTTACTCAAATTGAACACCACGCGTGTTCTACCATCCGCCTCAACGGCAGTGAGGCCACGCACAACACCTACACCAATTGTGTGGTTACGTTTCGTCAAAGCACTCGATGTGCCAGCTAAATCGAGCGATATGCGGGCAGGTTTATCTATGCTGTAACTACTGATGTCCGGCACGGCGCCATCAAACTTTAACTGCACCTGCACTGCATTACCACGCAAAGTGCTATAGCTAACATCTGTTAGCGTAGCAGCCATAGCAGAAGAACTAACTCCCAAACCAACCAGCCCAAGCACACAGTAAATGAGCCATTGGCGAGTTATTATTGTTGCACGCTTCATATTCATTACGGCTATCCCCAGTAGCTTATTCAGAAAGTGTGAGAGAACGCGGACGCTCAACCCACCTATCTTGCCCATCGGGCACAATCTCAAGGAGCTCAACATGAGCTTCACTTACCTTTATTACTCGGCCATGACTACGGCCCATGTAGGATCCTTCCTTTACTCTTACCACAGCCCCTGATGGGTCCCGTATCAGAGCTTCCAGGGAAGCATCTGCTTTACTGATAGTGCCCTGCATGCGCAAGCTATCAAGTGAAAAGCTTTCTAAATATTCTTTGGCACGCTCTTCGTCCGGACGAACCTTAGACTTTTCCTTATCTTCTTCTTCGCCTTGCTGCGTTGCACTCACTGGCTTGTTAAAGGGTGCGCGCAACCGGTGTGCATCGTAAACAAAGTTCGCCACGGGCACAAAGACAGGCGCAGGCTCAATAGAACCTCGCGGCCGTTCTACGATTTCTTTAATGGTTTGTTCTAGCTCTACTGTATCCGGCTTACTGCACCCCACTAAGCTTGTGGCAGCAGCGAGCACTATGACTGGCAATAGCACTTTCATTTTCTCATCCTCTATGCCTGCTACTGACTGTTGCCGCTCTGCTCATTACCCGCGTAGCGATAGGTTTTTGCAGAAATATTCATCATCAATGCCACTTCTTCGCCGCCGCGGCTTTCCTTTCCTGCCGGGCGAACATGAAAATCATGCAGGGTAACAATTCGAGGTAAAGCGGCAACACTGCTCACAAAAGAGCCAAAACCGTGGTATTCACCCTTTACCGCAATTTGTATTGGCAATTCAGCATAGAACTCTTTTTTGCTTTCTTTACCGAGCTCAATTCGGTTAAATTCGAGCCCACTACCAATCCCTGTATGAGAAATATCCTCTAGCAATCCAGGCACTTCTGTATCACGCGGTAAACGCTTGAGCAAGGAGCCAAACGTCTCTTCCATATCTTCTAACTGAGCTCGATAATCTTCGAGATTATAAGCGCGCTCAGCTTTTACCTCTAACTGCTTGAGCAAAGCTACTTCTTTTTGCTCGGCACTCTCTAATTCTTCGTTTAGCGCAATAATACTAAACTTGTAACCAAGAAAGAGCGCCAGAGCAAACACGAGCAACGCCACAAGCCCTTTAGCAAAAGCCGGCCAAGAACCTACATCTTGAAAATCGAGATCGCGCAAGCTAGCAAAGAGCTCACTTACATCCATATCTTTGAGTTCAGAAAACTTCACTGTTCTAGCTCCTTTGCATCAGGAGATTGCTGCTGCACTGTTAGGGTAAATCGATTCGCTTGGTTATCATTCCCTACAGCAGTTACCTGCCCCAAAATCGGTTCTCCAAACCATGGCGATGCCGTCATATTGCGCATTAGTTCTGAGATATTATTATTTGTTTGTGCAATACCCACTATTGTAAACGCATTACCGGAGCGCTTAATGTCGGTAAAATAAACATTTTCTGGCAATACGCGCACCAACTCTTCAAAAACATAAACCACAGATGGCCTTTTGCCTTGAAGATCTTGAATAACACGCATTCTTTCAATCAAGTCATTACGGCGTCGATCAACGTCTTCAATTTCTTTGATCTTCCGATCTAAGCTTGTAATCGTTGTTTGAATAGTTCTGTTGCGTTCGTTTTGATAATCAATATCTGTCTGAATGGCCGCTTGCCAAAGCCACCACACGAGGCCACCCACCAAAGCTGCCAACACAAGCAGGCTCAAAAAATCTTGTTTTTGCTTCTTTCTTTTTTCTTCGCGCCAAGGCAGCAGGTTTATCTTCGTTCTGCTCATCGATCAAAGCTCCTTAACGCCAACCCACAAGCCACCAACAAGGCTGGCGCGTCATTAGTAGCGTCCACCATGTTGACCCTCTCGCTCAACGTCATATCGGCCACTGGATTAGCGACTGAACAACTAATACCCGTGGCTTCCTCTACTACAGCTTGCAGATCTAGATTACCCACTGCACCACCCGCTAAAACAATATGGGCAATGTCAGCCCCTTGCATGGAGCTATAATAATATTGCAATGAACGATTTAGTTGCTTAGCCAAGGCTTCTTTAAAGGGCTTCAAAACCTCTTCAGCATAATCATCGGGAAGGTTATTTTCGTATTTCTTCGCCAGCTCAGCTTCTTCAAAGCTCATGCCATAGCGCCGCTCTATTTCCTCAGTTAACTGCCGACCGCCAAAACCTTGATCGCGGCTATAAACAACTCTGCCATCATGTAATACGTGCAAAGTAGAAAGCATTCCGCCCACATCAAACAAAGCCACAGGCTTTTCTTTAGCATGGTTAGGCAGGTTTTTTTCAATTAAACGATAAAAAGCGCGCTCAACTGCATACGCTTCAACATCAACAAAGGCTGGCTTTAAGCCAGCGATTTCCAACACATCAATACGCTGCTGTACGTTTTCTGTACGAGACGCCACCAAAAGGACTTGCACATGGCTTGGGTTGTTTTCCACTGGCCCAAGCACGCAGAAGTCCATGCTAACTTCATCAATTGGATATGGTATGTGCCGGCCTGCTTCGAAAGTAACCTGATCTTCTATTTCAGCTTCTGTTAGCACCGCTTCCATGGGAATAGTCTTGGTGATGACCTCACCACCCGACACAGCAATGGCACCCCACTTTGTCTTCGGCTTGGTGCGCGCAACGAGCAACGCCAAGGCATCGCCAACGCTCTCAACATCTACAATGGCACCATCCACAACAGCACCTTGCTCTAGCTGTTGCACACCATAGTTGCGCAATTTCAACCTACCCGCAGACTCTGTCAACTCAAGCAACTTAACTGCTGTTGAGCTTATATCTATCCCTAAGACACTCTTCGTCTTCTTTCCTAATAAAGGCAGCACTTATAATCGTCCCGTAGCATTAGTTTAATTTATTTTCTTCTTCTGAGTGTAACGGGTTACACTCATTCGCAAGCTTGTAATTCAAGGCATCAGTAATAACAGAACAAGTATTAGATAACAACAAGCAACGATGCGTATAATACCCCATACTTTGCGTTAATTCTGTACCGATTTAATGCGCGTGCTAACTTATTTTTGGAATATTATGCTACGTTTAAAACTCTGGTATCAACTGCCACTCTACTTATTACTGTTTGCAGCCTCCACCATCACCATGGTGCTAGCGGCCAGCTATTTGTACTTGGTCCCTAGCCTGCCGGAGGCAGACAACCTTAAAGACGTTACATTGCAAACGCCTTTACGCATCTATGCACAGGATGGTACCACTCTTATTGGCGAGTTTGGCGAACAACATAGAATTCCTATTGACTATGACGCCATCCCCCTTATCTACATTCAGGCCATTACCGCCGCAGAGGATGACCGGTTCTTCGAACACAATGGCATCGAGATAAAAAGCTTAACGCGCGCCGCTTACGAATTATTAAAATACCGCAGCATCCGCTCTGGCGGATCTACTATTACCATGCAGGTGGCACGTAACTTCTTCCTGAGCCGCGACCAAACTTTCTTACGCAAATTCAACGAAATCATACTTTCATTGCAAATAGAAAAGCTGCTCACGAAAGAAGAAATCATGACTCTCTATGTGAATAAAATCTTTCTTGGCCAGCGCGCCTACGGCATTGCTGCTGCTGCGCATGTGTATTACGGCAAACAGTTAGATGAACTTACTATTGCTGAAGCCGCAATGTTAGCGGGGTTACCCAAAGCGCCATCATCATACAACCCCATTAGCAGCCCTGAACGCGCACTCACAAGGCGCAATTGGGTACTTTCGCGCATGCATAAACTTGGCCACATCAATGATGAAGAGTATGAGGAAGCATTAAACTCTAAAGTTAACGCAAAGTTTCACCACTCTGTTATCGCAAGAGACAGCGGATACATGGCTGAAGCTGCAAGGCGTTTTGCCGTGGATAAATTTGGGGAAGAGGCTTACACAAAAGGGCTTAAAATTATCACAACGCTTGATATTGACCTTCAACGCGCCGCCGTAGCAAGCCTGCGCGACCAACTACATGATTATGATGAGCGCCATGGCTGGCGCGGCAGCAATAGCGAGCTAGACACCTCAGCCCTACCAGACTATCGCTTGCTACCGACTTACGACGAGCTGCTCAGCGGCCAAGCCGCTTCTAAGATCAGCAACGCGGATTCCCCACAAACAGAAGCCCGCGCAGCGTGGCAAAAAGCGCTCAGCCAACTAAACCCTGTGGGAGAATTAGAACCTGTTGTAGTAACAAGCCTAGAAGGCCAAACTGCCACTATTGTATTTAACCATGGCACACGCACAACACTCTCGTGGAACAACATGTCGTGGGCGCGCCCGTATGTTCATGTAAACCAAAGAGGCGCAGCACCACAACAAGCTAGCGACATATTCAGCGTAAACGACGTTATTTACGTTCGCCCCATTAAGCAAAACAGCACCTCTGTTGATTGGCGCCTTGCTCAAATTCCTGCGGTTGCAGGCGGCATAGTGGCAACAGACCCGCAAACAGGCGCCATCAAAGCCATGCAAGGTGGATACAGTTTTTCCCATTCAAAATACAACCGCGTGATGCAGGCTAACCGCCAAACTGGTTCTGCTTTCAAGCCCTTCATCTATAGTATTGCCATGCTTCATGGGGTAACGCCCGGCACAATTATTAATGATGCACCCATCGTATTACAGGATGGCAGCGCCTCCGCTTGGCGCCCCATGGGAGCAAGCAGAAGATTCTATGGCCCCACTCCTGTGCGCGAGGCTTTATATCGCTCACTCAACCTTGTTTCAGTGCGCTTGTTACTGCAAACAGGCATCGATAACACACTAAAAAACCTTAGCGCCTTTGGCCTTAAGCCTGAGAACTACCCTCGAGAACTCGCCATTTCGCTAGGCAGCGCCTCCAACACACCCTTAGATATGGCGGCAGCTTACGGTGTTTTTGCAAACGGTGGTTTTTACCTAGAGCCTTGGTTCATCCAACGCGTTGAATCAGCAGACGATGCCAGCCTTCTCTGGCAAGCACCCACACCCCTGTTCTGTGAAGACGATGCTGATTGCGAACAGGTTAAATACAATTTTGTTCAGCAATCTGGGCTAGAACATCTAGGGGAAGACCCTGCCACAGTGCCCAGAGTCATAACGGCTAAGCGCACCCTAGAAGCTCGTAACGCTTGGTTAATGGACTCCATGCTCAAAGATGTTATTCGCAAGGGAACAGCCCGCCAAGCTGCCTCTTTAAACCGCAACGACATTGCTGGCAAAACGGGCACCACCAATGACTTCTTTGATGCTTGGTTTGTTGGCTACACGCCTACGCTTTCAACAGCTGTATGGATTGGCTTTGACCAGCCCCAAACACTTGGCCGCCGCGAATATGCGGGTAGCGTTGCGCTACCTGCCTGGACAAGCTTTATGGCACAAGCACTACGCAACACACCTGAAACCATTTTGCCCATGCCTGAAAACATCACCGTCGCTCGCATTAACCGAAAAACGGGTTACCGTACTAAAAGCACTGGTGGCGGCACCATTGACGAATACTTTCCCACCGAGCTACTGCCGGGCTTCGAATATACCGATCCTTTCAGCAGCAGTGACGACACACGCTTTAGCGGTGAACAAACACAAGTCGAAGACTTGTTCTAAACCATTAAATTCAACGCCAACACAATTAGCGCGCATAAAAAAACCCAGAGCAAACAATGAACGCTCTGGGTTTTTTCGTTGGGCTTTCTAACGCTAACTATTATTTTAGTAAGCGCGCCTCTTCAGGAAAGATATCCACAACTGTTTCTAATGGATAATGCGAAGGGTAACCCTTGCGCGCCACACCTGATTCAATGGCAGCTTCTGCCACCGCAGCCGATACTCGGCCTAACAAGCGCGGGTCGTTTGGCTTTGGAATAATGTAATGACGGCCAAATTCTATATCTTCACCCTCATAGGCTTCAGACACCTCGGCAGGCACCTCTTCACGCGCAATGGCTGCAATAGCATGCACAGCAGCTAGCTTCATCGCTTCGTTAATAGCAGTGGCTCGAACATCCAAAGCACCGCGGAACAAGAAGGGGAAGCACAGCACGTTATTCACTTGGTTTGGATAATCAGAGCGGCCTGTGGCAATCACAAGGTCATCGCGCACGGTGTGCGCAAGCTCAGGGCGAATCTCAGGATCTGGATTTGCCAAGGCAAAGATGATGGGGTTAGGCGCCATGCTAGCCACCATTTCTTCGGTAAGCATATCTGGCCCTGATACACCGATAAACACATCTGCGCCAACCATAGCGTCTTCTAGTGTGCGTTTCTCTGTATCCACTGCAAAAGCAGCTTTATACTGGTTTAAATCATCGCGACGGCTGTGAATAACACCTTTGCGGTCTAGCATATAAATATTTTGCTTCGCCACACCCATCTCGATCATTAGCTTAGTGGTAGCCACGCCCGCAGCACCCGCGCCTAAGCACACCACTTTAATGTCTTCAATTTTCTTTTTGCTAAGAATAAGCGCGTTAAGCAACCCTGCACAGGCAACAATAGCCGTGCCGTGTTGATCGTCGTGGAATACAGGAATATCACACTGCTCTTTTAGCACACGCTCAATTTCAAAACATTCAGGTGCTTTAATGTCTTCTAGGTTAATACCGCCAAAGGTTTTATGAATGCGTGTTACCGTATCGATAAAGGCCTGCGAACTTTCAGACTCTACCTCGATATCAAACACGTCGATTCCGGCAAAACGCTTGAACAGCACTCCTTTACCTTCCATAACGGGCTTTGATGCAAGCGCACCTAAATCACCCAAACCCAAGATTGCAGTGCCATCGCTAATCACGGCCACAAGGTTGCCCTTTGAGGTGTAGCGATATGCCATTTCAGGCTCGCGGGCGATTTCACGTACAGGCTCAGCCACACCAGGGCTATAGGCCAACGTTAAGTCAGCACCTGTTTCGGTGGGCTTGGTAATCTCGACACTAATCTTCCCAGGACGCGGATGAGCGTGATAGTCGAGAGCCGCCTGTTTGAAATCATCGGACATGACGTACTCCACTGGTATTAATAATAAAGGACCTCGTTACGGCGATAACGCGGCCTAACATCTATATTTGAATTACTGCGCCACGCTTTTTAACACAGCTGCCGTAATTATGCATTACTGCTTTGACTTAAGGGTTCTGCCCCCTAAAACACAAAAAGCACCCACTAGGGTGCTTTTCGCGTAACAACACTACGTCGAAAATCAGCCCTTTTTGCGGGAACTGATTACTCCAAAGCGTTGCTTAAACTTATCGATCTGACCACCAGAGTCTGCTACTTTCTGTGTGCCCGTGTAAAACGGGTGACAGTTAGAGCACACATCAACAAGGAAATCCTCGCAACGTGTGGACGCTGAGTTCATAACATTACCGCAGCTGCAGGTAATTGTAACTTTCTGGTAATCTGGATGAATTTCTGCTTTCATGGCTCGCTCCTAACGGCATCGCTACCCGTACCAAACCAACTGACTAGCAGCGGAGCTAGAGCGCAGTCGGGCACCATACCTATGGCTTAACCGGGCAATTCGGAACGCGAATAATACCAGTTTGAGAGCGTTACGCAAGTTTCTTTTCTAATTAAGGACGAATAATGGGACAAGTGCTAAAAGTGGCGATTCCTGTGCCTCTGCGCCAACTTTTCGATTACTTGCCAAAAGGCTCAACTTTACCGGCCATTGGAAGCCGCTGCGAAGTGCAGTTCGGCCGTCGCCGTTTAATTGGCATTGTATGGGGGTATGGCGAACCCAGCGTTGCACTCAACACCATTCGCCCCATCTTACGCTCTTTAGATGAGCACTCTGTATTGCCCGAAGATTTGCTAACCCTCTGCCAAAAGGCAGCGCAATATTACCATCACCCCATTGGTGAAGTATTGCAGGCCGCACTACCTACAAACTTACGCAAGGGCGAAAGCGCGCAACACGAAGGCCAACTCATTTGGCGCATGACGCCTGCCGGCAAACATGCGGAAGTGGAAGGTTTAAACCGCGCACCACGGCAAAAAGAAGCCTTACTCTGCTTGCAACAGCACCCAAAAGGCCTCAGCCGCCCCGCCCTCACTAGCTTAGATATTAGCAGCCAAGCCCTTAATGCCCTCGCCAAAAAAGGATGGGCAGAACTGGTGGCACAACCACTAAGCGCTGCTACCTGGCAACACAGCCCCGTTTTGGGCGAAGCCCCGCTCACAGCGAACCCAGAGCAACTAGCGGCCATTGATGCGCTAAACAGCGATGACAGTTTCAACACCTACTTACTCGACGGCGTAACAGGTAGCGGCAAAACCGAAGTGTATTTGCAAGCTATGGCGAAACGCCTAGAGGAAGGTAAGCAAATACTGATGTTAGTACCTGAAATAGGCCTAACACCACAAACCATCCAACGCTTCAAAAAACGCTTCAACGTTCCTATTCATGTACTTCATTCAGGCCTTACCGACAAAGAGCGCCTGCACGCATGGCAAATGGCCTCAGAAGGCCAGGCAGCTATTATTATTGGCACACGCTCAGCCGTGTTCACGCCACTAGCCACACCCGGCATGATCATAGTAGACGAGGCACATGATGCATCGTTTAAACAGCAAGATGGCTTTCGATACTCAGCGCGCGACCTCTCTATTTGGCGCGCACAAATACTTAACATTCCCATTGTTTTGGGCACGGCCACCCCTACTTTAGAAAACTTACATTTGGCTCAAGAAGGACGCTTCAAACATCTATGCCTGCCACATCGCACAGGCAAAGCACAAGCCCCGACCATTCAACTAGAGGATTGCAGCCAACTAAGCCCGCTACAACCATTGAGCGAATACAGCTTAAAAGCGCTACAGCACACCCTAGACAAAGGCCGTCAAGCGCTCGTTTTCATTAACCGCCGTGGCTATGCTCCCCTACTGCTATGCGGCGACTGCGGTTGGCAATCTGAGTGCCCACACTGCGACGCACATATGACGTGGCACCGCCTAGCCCGCGAATTACGCTGCCACCACTGTGGTACCCAGCGGCCGATCCCTGTGAGCTGCCCCAAATGCGGTTCACACCATTTGTTAGACCGAGGCGCCGGCACAGAAAAACTTCAGCAACTGCTTGAAGAACGCTTCCCGCAACACGCTTTAGTGCGTATTGATCGCGACAGCACAAGGCAAAAAGGCAGCCTCGCCAAACAACTAGAAAAAGTACACCAAGGCGAGCCCTGCATTTTGGTGGGCACACAAATGCTAGCCAAAGGCCACCACTTCAGCCGCCTTGACCTTGCCGTCATGCTTGAGGCGGATGCAGGCTTTATGAGTGCCGACTTTCGCGGCCCAGAGCAAGCGGCCCAACTCATATTACAGGTGGCGGGCCGAACAGGCCGCACCGACAACCCAGGCCGCTTGTTAATTCAAACACGACAAATAGATAACCCTCTTATGCAGCTGTTGTGCCAAGGTGATTATCACAAATTCGCCATGCAACTCATGCAAGAAAGACGGCTAGCGGGCTTTCCACCTTTTGGCTACTTGGCACTGTTTCGTGCCGAATTCATACAGCAAGAACAACCCATGGAACTCCTTGAAGCCGCCGCTGCCCCACTTTTACAACAACATGAAGTAATGGTGCTCGGCCCTGCGCCCGCCCCTATGGAAAGGCGCCAAGGCCGCTACCGCAGCCAGCTGTTATTATTGGCTCCCGAACGCAAGCCGCTACACCAGCTTATTCCTAGCATTATTGACAACATTAATGCGCACCCGCTAAGTAAGCGGTGCCGTTGGCACCTAGATATAGATCCTGTGGACTTAACCTAAAAAGACACAGCAAAAAAACGTTCTTTGCTCTATAATGAACCCTTTTTAATAACCTCCAAAAACCTTGTGAGTACCATGCAAACCCATTTCATTGAACTTCTCGAACAAGCCCTTCAGCATCTACGCAGCAATGGCGAACTGCCAGAGCAGCCTCAACCACCGGTGAAGCTAGATCGCACAAGGGACCCCGCGCACGGCGACTACGCCAGCAACATAGCACTCATGCTCGCCAAGCCTGCCGGCATGCCCCCGCGCGAACTCGCCGAGAAAATCATTGCTCACCTGCCCGCAAGCGATGCAGTGGCCAAGGTAGAATTGGCCGGCCCTGGCTTTATTAATATTTTCCAGGCCGACAACGTGCTCACAGATGGTTTAATCCGCATGCGTGATGGCGACAAGCTTGGTATCGAAGCCCCCGCGCAAGCGGCCACCGTGGTCGTGGATTATTCCTCCCCCAACCTCGCCAAAGAAATGCATGTGGGCCACTTACGCTCCACCATCATTGGTGATGCTGTGGCGCGCACCCTCGAGTATTTGGGGCATAACGTTATTCGCCAAAACCATGTGGGCGACTGGGGCACACAATTTGGCATGTTATTGGCCTATTTAGAAAGCCAGCAAGCAGACAGCGCCACCCTCACCGAAGAACTGGCTGACCTTGAAGAGTTTTACCGCCAAGCTAAATTGCGTTTTGATGAAGAGCCCGCGTTTGCCGACCGCTCCCGCGAATTAGTGGTGGCCTTGCAATCTGGCGACGAGTATTGCCTACAACTGTGGGAACAGTTCAATAAAGTTTCCATGCAGCATTGTTTCGATGTGTACGAACGCTTAGGCGTAAGCTTAACCGCCGACGACATTCGCGGCGAAAGCGCCTACAACGACGACCTCCCCCTTATTGTTGCGGCACTGCAAGAAAAAGGGCTGCTCACTGAAAGCGAAGGGGCGCAATGCGTATTCTTAGAGGAATTCAAAAACAAAGACGGCGACACACTGCCAGTGATTGTGCAAAAAGCGGATGGCGGCTACCTGTACGCCACTAGCGACCTCGCCGCACTACGTTATCGCCAGCAAACTCTCAACGCCGACCGCATCTTATATTTTGTAGACCAACGCCAAGGCCTACACTTTCAGCAAGTGTTCGCGGTGGCTAAAGAAGCAGGCTTCGTTGCCCCCGAAACAGAACTGGCCCACATGGGCTTTGGCACCATGAATGGCGCCGATGGACGCCCCTTTAAAACCAGAACAGGCGGCACCGTAAAACTTGTTGACCTGCTTATTGAAGCCGAAGAGCGCGCCCTAGCCTTAGTAACAAGCAAAAACACAGAATTTGATCAGGACACCTTGCAGCATATTGCTCGCACTGTTGGCATCAGCGCCGTAAAATATGCTGACTTGAGCAAAAACCGCAGCAGCGACTATATTTTCAACTTTGATCAAATGCTCAGTTTCGAAGGCAACACAGCCCCCTACCTGCTGTACGCCTACACTCGTGTGGCAAGCGTCTTCCGCCGCGCCGGTATTGAGCCCCACAGCCTTAAAGCTGAGATACAATTAGAAGCTCCGCAAGAAATCACCTTGGCGCAAAAACTCTTAGCGTTCCAGAGCACGTTGGAACAAGTGGCCGACAAAGGGCTACCCAACCTCTTGTGCCAATACCTCTACGAGCTAGCGGGTAACTTCTCAAGCTTCTACGAACACTGCCCTATTTTAAGCACGGAAGATGAACAGCTTAAGAACAGCCGCTTACAGCTAGCTGCAATTACTGCGAAAACACTGCAGCACGGCTTAGGTTTATTAGGTATCAACACTTTAGAACGGATGTAACATGGCACGTAAACCAGCACCTAGACGGGGCGCAACCCCCGCTCGCAACACCACGCCACAACCTGCGAACAACCAATGGTTCTTTTTGTTTCTAGGCCTAGCCATCGGCTTATCCATTGGTGGCGTAGCTTACTTATCAAAAACACAAACAGAGCCCGTAACAGTGGCAGCGGCAGAGCCTGCTGCGCAAGAAAAGAAGAGCACACCTGCAAAAACAGCAGAAACAGAACCGCACTTTGATTTCTATGCGGTGCTACCTGAAATGGAAGTAGTGGTGCCGAAAGAAGAAATGCCACGCTCGCGCCGCCAAACCACCACACGGCCACAGCAAGAAAAAACCATTGTGAAGGCCGAGCAGCCACGCAAAACGGAGCCAACCCCAAGCAAAAGCGAGCCTGCGGCCACAACGGATGGCGCCCGTTATTTACTGCAAGCTGGTAGCTTTAGAAACAATGCTGATGCCGACCGCCGCCGCGCGGAACTAGTGCTAAAAGGGTTTCAAGCCAACATACAGCCAGTGGAACTTGAAACTGGCGCCACGTGGCACAGAGTTATGATTGGCCCCTACAACAACGTACAAAACATGGCCGATGCTCAAGAGCAGCTGTCTAACGCCGGCATCGATACACTCGCCATTCGCGCACGCCAATAATAAATATTTTTCGTGGGCGGCCTTGAATAATACTTCAGCCGCCCCAACTTCCCCCTTTCAAGCCAAGAATTTTGAGGTACTACTCGTGGAACAATATCGCGGCACTACAATTGTCTCCGTTCGTCGCGGCAACAGCGTCGTTATCGGCGGAGACGGCCAAGTTAGCCTTGGCAACACCGTTATGAAGGGCAACGCGCGCAAAGTGCGCCGTCTTTATCACGACAAAGTCATCGCAGGCTTTGCAGGCGGCACGGCAGATGCCTTTACGCTTTTCGAACGTTTTGAAGCCCAGCTCGAAAAACACCAAGGTAACTTGGTGCGCTCTGCTGTAGAGCTAGCTAAAGACTGGCGCACCGACAGAGCGTTGCGCCGTTTAGAAGCATTGCTTGCCGTGGCAGACGAGAAGCACTCGTTAATTATTACCGGTAACGGCGATGTGATTGAACCCGAAAACGATCTAATTGCTATTGGTTCAGGTGGCCCTTTTGCACAATCTGCCGCCACTGCGTTAATCAATAACACTGAATTAAGCGCAAAAGAAATAGTGGCGAAAAGCTTAGAAATTGCTGGTGATATTTGTATTTACACCAACCAGCACCATTCATTTGAAGAATTATCCTGGTAACGCATATGTCAGTACTTACTCCTCGCGAAATTGTTAGCGAACTCAACCGCCACATCATTGGCCAAGACAGCGCCAAACGCGCTGTGGCACTGGCGTTACGTAACCGCTGGCGCCGCATGCAGCTCAACGATGAGTTGCGCGCTGAAGTTTCCCCCAAAAACATTTTAATGATTGGCCCCACTGGTGTGGGTAAAACTGAAATTGCTCGTCGCCTTGCGCGCCTAGCCAATGCTCCTTTCATTAAAATAGAAGCCACCAAGTTTACAGAAGTGGGCTACGTGGGCCGCGATGTGGAATCCATCATTCGCGACCTCATGGAAACCGCCATCAAACTGTTGCGTGAACAAGCCATTGAAAAACAACGCCATCACGCAGAAGACGCAGCCGAAGACCGCATTCTCGATGCTTTATTGCCGCCCGCCCGCGGCACCGAAGAAAGCAATACAGAAAGCACCACCCGCCAAATATTCCGCAAAAAACTGCGTGAAGGCGAGCTCGATGACAAAGAAATTGAAATCGACATCAGCCAGCACTCTCCTGGCGTGGAAATCATGGCCCCTCCTGGCATGGAGGAAATGACCAACCAACTACAAAACATGTTCTCACGCATGGGGCGCGGCAAAACTGAAAAGCAAAAGCTAAAAGTGAAAGACGCGTTAAAAATTGTGCGTGACGAAGAGGCTGCACGTCTTGTGAATGAAGACGAACTAAAAAGCCAAGCAGTGGAAATGGTGGAAAACCGCGGTATCGTGTTCCTCGACGAGATCGATAAGATTGCACGCAGCGGAGAAACCAGCGGCGCCGACGTGAGCCGCGAAGGTGTACAGCGTGATTTGCTTCCCCTAATTGAAGGCAGCACCGTAAACACCAAATATGGCATGGTGAAAACCGACCATATTTTATTTATTGCCTCCGGCGCCTTCCACCTCAGCAAGCCTTCAGATCTCATCCCCGAACTGCAAGGCCGCCTGCCTATTCGCGTGGAACTAAGTGCTTTATCAGCAAACGATTTCGAACGCATCCTCACCGAGCCTAATGCGTCGCTTATTGAGCAATACAAAGCACTCTTAGCCACTGAAGGGCTGCAAGTGGATTTCACCAAAGATTGCATCCGCCGCGTAGCAGAAGTGGCTTGGCAAGTAAACGAATCCACTGAAAACATAGGTGCCCGACGCTTGCACACCGTGATGGAAAAGTTGCTTGAGGAAATCAGCTTTGATGCCGATAACTTAGCTACCCAGTATCACGACAAGCCGCTCATCATTGATGCGGAAGCCGTAGACCGCCACCTTGGCGCCCTCGCCGGCGACGAGGACCTCAGCCGTTATATTCTATAACACCTCGGTAAGGGCTCGCCCAACGAGCCCTTACCACCTCTTCCCTTAACGCCAACCCCTCGCTTCTGCTATCATCTAGCCCCTTTCTACTAACAAGCATAACCATGGATAACGGCCAACGGCTTCATCAAGCCCTCAACCAATATTTTGCGCTAAAACAGCACCACGGCGACGCCGCGTTTATGGCGCAACTTGAGCGTTTGCAGCAATGGCAAATAAAACGCCTCTTCGCCACACACCAAAACGCGTTAACCACTCTTGGCGCAGAGCAAGCGGCTAACTTCTTGTTTTACGAAGTGTACGGCGGCGCGAACTTAATGGCCGTAGCAAAAGACATCCAACGTGCCGTGAACAAAGCCATGGCCATTTTGCCTCAAGCGGTGACGCATGCCGCAGCGGTAACGCTAGAAGCAGCTGTGCTCACGCAACAGTTAGACGAAGCATTATGCATAAACTTGCCTACAAGCAATGCCCCGCTAACAGTAGCCGACTATACTACCGCCTATCGAACGAGCTGCACCCCTGAGCAACGCCAGCGGCAACTGGCGCTAATTGCTGAAGCTAGCCATTTAGTGGATCGTTATGTGCGCAGACGCCTTTTATTATCGAGCTTTCGCATCATGCGCAGGCCCGCCTATGCAGCACGCCTCACGAACCTGTATGATTTTCTCGACCATGGCTTCCAGGCGCTCGGCAGTTTACCCAGCGTTAGCCCATTAGTAGTAGCATTAACGCACGAAGAGAACAGTATTAGCCAGCGACTATTTGCGGCACAACCAGACCCTTTTAATGGAGTGTCTCCATGACGAACAAGCGCACAACACATTTCGGCTACAAAGAAGTACCGGTGGAAGAAAAACACGAGCACGTGGCCGGCGTATTTCGCTCCGTGGCACCGAAATACGACCTCATGAACGATTTAATGTCCATGGGTATCCATCGCGTGTGGAAACGCCTCGCTATTGAGCTAGCCGGCGTGCGCCCCGGGCAAACCATCTTAGACCTCGCCGGCGGCACCGGCGACTTAGCCATTAAATTTTCCCGCCTTACCGGCGATAAAGGCAAAGTGGTGCTCGCCGACATTAACGAGGCCATGCTAGAAGTGGGCCGCGACCGCTTATTCGATGCCGGCTGCTCCCACAACACTGAAGTAGTGCAAGTAAACGCTGAATGCCTTCCTTTTGCCGATAACACTTTCGACTGCATTACCATTGCCTTTGGGTTGCGCAACGTCACCGATCAAATGGCAGCGCTTTCCTCCATGTTGCGAGTGCTCAAGCCAGGCGGCCGTTTGTTAATTCTCGAATTTTCCAAACCCGTACACCGCCCTCTCGCCGCACTTTACGACGTGTATTCTTTCTCTGTGTTGCCACGCCTTGGCCGCATGATCGCCAACGATGCCGACAGCTATCAATATCTAGCTGAATCCATTCGCATGCACCCTGATCAAGAAACGCTGAAAAACATGATGCAAGAAGCAGGTTTTGCACGTAGTGAATACTACAACATGACAGGTGGCATCGTGGCGTTGCACAGAGGTTTTAAACTATGAGCCAAGGCACACCCAATATTATTGAAGCCACTTTTTTGGCCACACTTGAGAAAACCGTTAACTCCGCACTTCGCCACGACCCAGCCACCTTGCACCAATTGGCTGACTACAGTGGGCGCTTACTGCACTTCAAATTAAATTTTCCAACACGAGAGATCTTCGTGTTGGTGGTAGAAGACGGTGTGGAGTTCTACCACAGCAGCGAAGCCGTGGCCGATGTATCCGTACAAGGCTCACCCATCGATATCGCCGCCCAACTACTCGGCTTCCAACGTGCAGAACAACTCATCGGCGGCCCTTTGCGCATCCGCGGCGATCAAGCCCTCCTACAAGAGCTCAGCGCCCTCGCAAAGCAACTAGAAATAGATTGGGGCGGCTTACTTGCCCCTGTGATGGGTTCCGAAATTGCCCAACAAATTGATTACGGTGGCCGCCAACTGTTTGGTTGGTTGCGCCAAGCGGGGAGCCGTTTACTCACCCAAGGCAGCGACTACCTTCGCCACGAAACTCAGCTAATGCCATCCAAACGTGCGCTCACTGGTTTTGCTTGCGACGTGGAAGAACTAGAGCTAGCTACCGAACGCCTTGCCGCTCGTGTGGCGCAGTTAGCCAATAAGGAACAAGAATGAACTTCCCCTTATTCAGAGCCTTTTATGTGTTACACATACTTTGCTACTACCGGCTCGTCTCGCTATTGCCTCGCCACCCCGCCAAGCTGCCTTTTTTACTCTTGCAATGGCTCATTCCCTCCAGTTGGTTCGGCCCTAAACGGCTATCGGAGGGTGAACGCTTAGAGCAAGCTTTTACCGATCTCGGCCCTATTTTTATTAAATTTGGCCAGTTGCTTGCCACGCGCCGAGACCTACTGCCCCCCGAGTGGACAGATGCCTTAGCACAACTGCAAGACCAAGTGGCACCCTTCCCTAGCCAAGTGGCCATGCAACGCCTCGAAGAAGAGCTCGGCAAACCCATTGGCGTCGTATTTAAACGTTTTGATGCCACACCACTAGCTAGCGCCTCTATTGCCCAAGTGCACAGCGGTACGCTGCACGATGGCACAGATGTAGTGGCGAAAATCCGACGCCCTGGCCTTGAGCCCATCGTGAAGCGCGACATTCAACTCATGCTAACCGGCGCCAAGCTGCTTGAACGCCTGTGGAAAGACGCCCGTTATTTCCGCCCTGTGAAAGCAGTGGAAGATTACCAAGACATCATCGAAGGCGAGCTCGACCTCAGAGCAGAAGGCGATAACGCAGCCCTTATGCGCCGTCATTTTCTGTTCAGCCCTTTGCTCTACATTCCCAAAGTACATGCGGAATACACCACAGAACGCCTGTTAATTATTGATCGCATCCACGGCATTCCTGTGAACGATGTGGAAAAGATTAAAGCCGCAGGCATAGATCCAAAAACGCTTGCTGAACGCGGCGTAGAGATTTTCTTCAAACAAGTATTTACGCACAACTTTTTCCACGCTGATATGCACCCGGGCAACATTTTTGTGAACCCCAAAAGTGCCGACGCGCCACAATACATGGCCATTGACCCTGCCATTGCCGGCCGTCTCAGCCAGGCCGATTTACTACTACTCGGCCGCATTGTACTTGCGGTAATGCGCGAAGATTTTGAAGAGCTTACCGCCACAGTCATCCGTGCCGGCTGGAGCACCGAACCCATAGACCCGGTAAAATTTGAACGCGCCATTCGCCGCATGATCAGCCCCATGCTTTCACAGCCCCTTGATCAGCTTGAGTTTGCACCCCTGGTGCTCGATATTTTCGACACAGCGCGCCGCTTTCACATCGAAGCACCTCTACAGTATATTTTGCTCCTGAAAACCTTGGTTCATATTGAAGGCCTAGGCCGCAGCATTTACCCAGAACTGGATATATGGAGCATTGGCCGCCCGCTACTAGAACAACGGATGCTAGAAATTTTCGGGCCTGCTGCCACGTTGAAGAAGCTTCAAGAGCGCGCACCAGAATGGCTAGCTCAGCTACCAGAAATGCCCGACAAACTGCGTGAAGCACTGGATACCTTGCAGCAGCAGCCTTACCAGCAGCAACGCTTTGAGCAGCGCTTGGCACATATGCAACAACTCCATCGCCGCAAGCTCTTAATCGGCGCCGCAGGCCTTGGCCTCGTGGCCTTTTCTTTAAGCCAAGGCAGCGACCCGCTACACATAGCCGGAGCCATCCTGGGTGCTGTATTATTCTGGCGTGGCTTCTAGGCACTATGCTACCCACGAATTCTGTTACACTTACGTACACAGCAAGGAGCTCTCGATGAGCGATATTTTAATGCAGTTACAACAAGTGCTGACCGAACGCCAACAGAACGATCCGAGCAGTTCTTACGTCAGTAACTTGTACCACAAAGGTTTAAACAAAATTCTTGAAAAAGTTGGCGAGGAAGCAACTGAAACCATCCTCGCTGCTAAAGATGCCGAGCAGAGCAAAGAACTCAATGACGTTATCTACGAAACTGCAGATCTCTGGTTTCACAGCTTAGTCATGCTCACCCACCTCGGTGGCGACGCCCAACAAGTGTTAGCAGAGCTTGAGCGCCGTTTTGGGTTATCTGGTTTAGAAGAGAAAGCGGCTCGCCGCCCATAAATATTAGGAGCACATCATGATCGCAGGCATTAGCATTTGGCAACTTCTTATCATCTTAGTGATTGTTGTGGCTATTTTTGGCACCAAAAAACTACGCAACATTGGTGGCGATTTAGGCTCTGCAGTAAAAGATTTCAAAGACGCCGTGCAAGAAGGCGAAGAAGAAGGCCAACAACAAATTAGCAGCAAAACTAAAGCTAAAGACGACAGCACCACAACCATTAACGAAGAAGATAAGGCTTAAGCACTTATGTTCGATATGGGGTTCGCTGAAGTTGTAGTCATTTTCATTATTGCGCTAGTGGTGTTTGGCCCTGAAAAGCTACCACAACTAGCGCGTAATGTAGGCCTGTGGATGGGCCGTGCGAAAGGGCTTTTTTCAGGTTTAAAATATGAGCTCGAACGCGAAGCTCAAAATATAGAAATCATGAAGCGCTATCAAAAAGAAATGGATGAACTCGGTTTAAACGACAACAACACGCCTACCCCACCCAATTCCCCTAAGGAAAACAGCGCTGACGAGCAGGAAAAGCAGTAAATGAACGAGCGTGTCACCACAGAGCATCCTCAAACCCTTATTACCCATTTATTAGAACTACGCAGCCGTATACTGCGCACATTAATAGTGGTTGGGGTGTTGTTCCTGTGCCTGTTTTACTTCTCGCGGGATTTATACACCTTTATCGCCAAGCCCTTGGTAGAAGCCATGCCTGCAGGCTCTACTATGATCGCCACCGAAGTGGCTTCGCCTTTTTTAGTACCTTTTAAGCTCACCCTTTATGTGAGTATTTTTATAGCGGTACCGTATATTTTGCACCAAGCCTGGGCCTTCATTGCGCCGGGGTTATATCGGCAAGAAAAGCGCCTTGCTGTGCCTTTACTCACAAGCAGCATAGTCCTTTTCTACCTGGGCACTGCGTTCGCCTATTTTGCAGTGTTCCCGCTTATTTTTGCCTTCTTCACCTCTGTGGCACCAGAGGGTGTGGCGGTGGCCACAGATATTAGCAGTTACCTCGATTTCGTCATGAAGCTTTTTTTAGCGTTTGGCGTGGCTTTTGAGCTGCCTATCGCCATTATTCTAATGGTGTGGAGCGGCGCTACCACCACAGCCTCTCTCAGTGCTAAACGCCCTTATATTATTTTGGGTTGCTTCGTTGCGGGCATGTTTTTAACCCCACCCGATGTTTTCTCACAAACCCTGCTAGCTCTGCCCATGTGGGCCTTGTTTGAGGTAGGCTTACTTTGCTCCAGATGGATAAGCCCCAAAGAAACCCAAGCAGAGAACGCATAAAAAAAGCCGTTAATGTGCTCCAAGTGCGCCATTAACGGCCCTGCTTAATTACTTATGCGCTTGACGTCATTTGTAGTTGGCTTAACAGCTCCAACGACATACCTTGCTGCTCGGCAGCGGGGTGATCAAACGGCAACGCCTGCCCCGTTTCTTGCTGAATAATCTCTTGCAGCTTCACTGTATCTACTTCACCCGCAGCATTCACAGCCGGCTCTAGCTTTTCAGGTGCTACCGAGGCATGCCCCGAGGGGGAATAAATTGCACCGGTGGCAAAATCTACGCCAAACGCTATTAAGCCCGGCACCACCCAAAAGAGCAGCCCGATACCGTCCATAACCACCACCATTGGGTCTATTTTGCCGCCCGTTTGGCCGCGACGTTCTGGGTAAATAACTGTACCGCAGCCCGATAACTCAAACACCAACAACGCACCGAGCACAGTGGCTAAGGCACGTTTCATTAACGATTTAGGCATTTTTTACTCCACACAAAATGTTATTCGAAAACATAAAATTGCAGGCCAACTTGCGCCCACAACAGTACACGGAGTAAAAAGGAATCTCTGCCGACAAGTGAAATTAAAAGTAAAAACCTAAACGCTCATGGCTTATTTAGCCGCGTAACACTGCTCTTGCCAAAACGTTAATATCGCTTCTTGTTTTTCCGCGGAAAAGCTGCCGCCGATATGAGGGGTTTGTAAGGTTAGCAATGCCTTGGGGTCGGAAGCTGCGCGAAACAATCGCTCTCCCTGCTCATAGGGTATAATTTCGTCTTTTTCGCTATGGATAATTAACAATGGAGCATCAATATGTGCCACTTGTTGTTCTGGTGCCCACTTGTTTGGCAGCATTGGCAACACAGCGGGTTTTAACACTCGCAGCCACGTTTGCCCCATAATGTGCGCGGCAATTTCACGATAATCTGTAAAGCTCGCTTCTAACACCGCACACTGATAGGCGCTCTTATTATATTCTTGCGCCAACACGTAAGCGCTCATGGCGGCTCCCAGGCTTTGCCCATAAACAATTAAAGGCGGTGTGCTACGGCCACTATGTTGCAGCCAATTTAGGCCAAGCTGTATATCGTTAAACACAGCTGGCAAAGAAGGCTTGCCTTCTGAGTAACCATAGCCACGGTAGTCTAAAAGAAACACGTTGTAACCTCGGCTAGGCAACCATGCTACCGCCATAAGATGCGTACTGATATTTTCAGCATTACCATGCAAAAAATACACCGTGCCTAAAGGCTCGTCCTGTTCGGCGGGCAACCACCAACCATGCAGGCGCAGGCCATTACGATGCACGAGCACCACGTCTTCATAGCTTAACGCCTGCTGATAGGGTGTCTGCACCCAATTAGAATAAGGCAGGAAGTACAAACTCGAGCTAGAACAGCCCGCTAATCCTAATAACAGTGCAATGAAGGTTAATCGAAATAGTAACGCCATGATATCTGTGCCTCAGTGTCACCGTGGCGGCGCCACGCCTCATGGCCCACCTCTAAACGCAAAGCATGCTGCCTATTCAAGGGCAAATTAGCGGTGAAGCGTATGTGGTGCCGTACCGTATCACGCAGAAAATAAGTACTATCAGCCCTCACACCCATCACTATTTGTTTAGGCGCATGCCACAGCGCCCCTGCTACTAAGCCCGCGCCAGGTTCAACATATTGCTGGTGCGCACCATGGTGTTCTATACGCCCTTTTGCATACAAGTAAGGCCGCACACTGCCCCATTGCCACGCCAAACCAGGCCCGCCCTCTAAGTAGCTCGCTAGGCGATAATCTTCCACTACTGCTGTGCGTTCCAAGCCGCCGCGCACATACCACGACATGGGCTTCACAAAGGTGCTACGTGGCGACAAGGAACGTATGTCCACCACATCCAATTGCTGCAGGCGCCACTTATCTTGCTCTTGATAGCGCCATTTCATTTGCAGCGCTTCAATATGCGCTCCTGGCAAAAAACCTGCTGGTGGGTCAAACCAGTCGTGATAAGTGAGGCGATATTCAAGCTGCCCATAAGCCATGCTCTCTCGCTCACCTCCGGTAAGTGCAAGCATTTTTGTGGCATGCCCCATTTCTGGACGCTCAGGTACAACCGGTTCTATTTTGGCTTGCTTAGGATATTTGTTGAGCATACGTAACAGCGCCATGCTGCGCCTTGCGCTGTCTGCATCGCGGGTTTTACCCTGCTGTTGAAAGCGCAACCACTGGTAGGCGCCATTCACAATGCGCTGTTGCGCAGCACTAGAAGCGGAGGCAAAAGCCTCTTGCTCTGCCACGGTTAAATCTTTGGCTAACTTAATCGCCAAGCGCCGCTCAGCACCGCTCAGCGCCTTCTCGGCCATTTGCAACTCCACCGCTTTTGAGGGGCGATAAGTGCGGCTAGCAATAAGCCCCGCTTGTTCTACCGTGCGCACCGTATTCACCGGTATTTCTGTCAGCCTAAAGCCATCAAGAAGATGCGTGCCCGGATGGGCTAAATTAATCAGCTCCAACAAACGCAGGGAGCAGTTTTCGTCTAGGAAAAAATAATCAAAGCGAACATCTTTTAGCTCCCACAGATGTTCAATTAACCACGCACGCTCTTCTTCGGTAAGCGCCAGCGCATATTCCCACATATCGCGGTTTTCAATATGGGCGTAATCTTGAATTTTGGTGTGGTAGGGCACCATGGAGAAGTAACCGTTGTAGCCACCCGCCAATCCACGGTAGATATAAAGCATTGAGCCTTCCGAATCATCCACCACTGCGCCAAAATTAACCGCCCACGATAGCCAAACACCCTCTTCTTCGTTTTTGCTATCTAAGCGCAGTAACGTGTGCCCGAACATGGAGGATGGGCTGTTTAAATAAGTGGCTGGAAACACCAACACCACACGCCCATCTGGCACCTGCTCGCGCCATTCTTGGTACTCGTCGCAATGGTCAAAAGCCCCTTCTAATGGCTGCTGAAAAGCTTCTGCGAGGAATCGATAACGTGCAGGGAAACGACAGCGCTCAGGGCTGCCTGGTGGCTTTAATGCTATGAGAGTGGCTTCAAGCTCAGCGAGAGCATCTGTGCTGCCGCGCGGGGAAAGGAAGAATTGTTCGTCTTTAACATAGCTTTTGTTGCGGCTATGCAAAGTGGTGCCTGTGTTCCAGTGTAATAGCGCCCGCCAACGTTCAGAATTTGCGAGCACCTCGGTGGGCGGCCCTACCCAATCATTATTTGCGAAGGCGCTAGTAGCTAGGCAAAACAGCACTACACACCAACGGGAAACCTTCCACCACTTCATTATTTATTGACTCTTTTCGGCAAAAAAAACGCCCCACCGATAGTGATAACCGGCAGGGCTGTTGCGCTATAATTAAATTACGCTGAGTATTTCGCTAACTTTTCGTCTGCTTGCATCACTGCAAGAATGTTTGCGTGTACTTCTTCAGCCGTTGCATCTTCAGAAGGGAAGATGAACGCAAACTGTTCATGCAATACATTATTAAAGTGGCTTCTATCTTCTACAGAAACACCCATTGCTACTGATAAAGCAGTTAACGCTTCACCTTCACCCATCGCTACATCATGGGCCACTTCTTCAAGCACACCATTCATACCTAGTAAGCTTTTGCCGCCGTAGGTTAGTGCGCCATTAGTGCTACAGCCGTTGGTGCCTGAAGTCATACCAAACGTAGCGTTACCTGAAGTACCGTTTACAATTGTCGCTAAAAGATGAACTGGTAGCCCACTTTTACCTTCAAAAACCATGTTTCCCCAACCACAGTTTGGCCCACCTGGCGCCACCGCAGAAGCTGTCATTGAAGCACCTAATAAAGCACCCGCTAACATTATTCTTTTCATGTTATTTTCCTTTTTACAGTCGCAAAGCTTTTCTCAATCGTTCAGAGTAGTGCTGCCTAAGAGCAAGCACCTCTCATCAAAATAAAGCGCTTAGAGCTAGATGTAAACATCTAATTGGCTTCTAGCAGGAATGTCACCGGCCCGTCGTTCACTAAATGTACTTGCATGTCCGCGCCAAACTGCCCAGTGGCCACCGGCACCCCTGCCGCGGTGCAGCATTGCACGAAGTACTCATATAGCCGTTGTGCTTCTGCAGGTGGGGCACTGGATGAAAAACTGGGCCGCAACCCTTTGTCCGTATCTGCCGACAAAGTAAATTGCGATACGATCAACAACCCGCCACCGGCTTGCTGAACATTAAGGTTCATCTTGCCCTGCTCATCTTCAAAAACACGGTAACCCAATACTTTCTGCGCGAGTTTTTCCACCGTAGCAGGCGTATCACCTTTACAAATGCCCACTAACAACAAGAGACCATGGCCAATTTGGCCGATGGTCTCTTCGTTTACTTCCACATGCGCGGCGGATACTCGCTGTAACAATACTTTCACAGCTCTAACGCCTTTAGTTATAAGGAATAGTACATATCAAACTCTAGCGGGTGCGGCGCCACTTTCAAACGGTCTACATCTTGTTGCAACAGCGAAATGTAGGCTTGCAAGCAATCGTCCGTGAACACATTACCCTTTAAGAGGAACTCGTGATCTTGCTGCAACGCAGAAATGGCTTCCTCTAAAGAGCTAGCCAACGTTGGCACCTGCTGCGCTTCCTCTGGGGGCAAACCGTACAAATCTTTATCCATCGCTTCGCCAGGGTGGATCTTGTTTTGGATACCATCAAGGCCCGCCATCAACATGGCTGCAAAGCACAAATAAGGGTTTGAGGTGGAATCTGGGAAACGCGCCTCAATGCGGCGGCCTTTGGGGCTCGTAGCATAAGGAATACGAATCGCAGCAGAGCGGTTACGCGCTGAATAAGCCAGCTTCACAGGCGCCTCAAAACCAGGCACCAAACGTTTGTAAGAGTTGGTGCTAGGGTTCGTGAGTGCACTAAGGGCTTTCGCATGATGAATCAAGCCACCAATGTAATACAGAGCCGTCTCACTCAAGCCACCGTAAAGGTCGCCCACAAACAAGTTGCGGCCATCTTTTTGTAACGACTGATGCACGTGTAAGCCAGAGCCACTGTCGCCCACTAACGGCTTAGGCATAAACGTAGCCGTTTTACCGTAAGCATGCGCCACGTTATGCACACAGTATTTTAAAATCTGAACTTCATCCGCTTTGCGCGTGAGCGTGGCGGGGCCAACACCAATTTCACACTGCCCTGCTGTACCCACTTCGTGGTGATGCGTTTCCACTTCTAGGCCCATGCTTTCTAACGACATACACATGGCGGCACGTAAATCATGCAAGCTATCTACTGGCGGCACAGGGAAATAACCACCACTCACACCAGGACGGTGGCCAGTGTTGGTACCCTCATATTTAGCACCGTTCATCCAGGCGCCTTCGTCCGAGTAAATTTGGTACAAAGTGCTGTGCATCTCATTGCGCCAGCGCACACCGTCAAACACAAAAAACTCAGGTTCCGGCCCAAACAGAGCTTCATCGGCAATGCCTGTGGCACGCAAATATTCTTCTGCGCGCTGTGCAATAGTGCGTGGGTCGCGGTCGTAGCCTTGCATGGTGACAGGGTCCACAATGTTGCAGCGCACATTAACAGTCACCGCATCCGTGAAAGGATCTAGCACAGCGGAATCATCATCAGGCATCAGCATCATGTCTGATTCATTTACGCCCTTCCACGCTGCAAAAGAAGAGCCATCAAACATACGCCCTTCAGTGAAAAACTCTTCGTCTACCTGTGAAACAGGAAAGCTAACATGCTGCTCTTTACCGCGGCTGTCTGTGAAGCGAAGGTCTACCCATTTGGCATCTGTTTCTTTAATTAATTTCAGCGTTTTACCAGGCATAATTGCACGCCCTCCCAGAGCGCTTTTGTTGTATTGGTATAACTTATGTTACGAATGCTGCACACGTAAATGCACTTGGTATTCACCTTTACCTTCGTGCATCGCCACCACTTCATGGCCATTAATGCGGCACCAAGCGGGTATATCACTGAGCATGCCTGGGTCTGTGCCCGTCACTAGCAGCTCAGCCCCTGTGGCCATGTCTTTCACTTTGTTTTGGGTGCGAATAACCGGCATGGGGCACAATAAACGGCGCACATCTAATTCTTCCACGTTTAAGCTTCCTCTTGTTGTTTAGGTGCAGGAGGAAGGTTCGGCCTGTGCTCGCCCACGTGCCACATAGGATCTATTTGGTCAGGGCGCATAGGCTTCACCGTAATTTCACGCGTTACGCCATTGGGCTCGCGGAATGCCACCACCACTTCTTCAGCGCTGCGTCCTTGCGAGAACCGCGCGGCAATGGATGCCGCCAAAGTTAAATCCTCTTCATTAGACACATCACCATCAATGAGTGTTAACGGACCACGATGGCTAACGATTTCTATACTAGGATATTGGTAACGGTATCCTTGCAAGAAATTACCCTCGCCTTCCTCACGGCTAACAATCATTTTAAAGTGTGGTTTAGGACGAATATGGCGGCCCACTTTAAGCAACATGATGTCGTCGAGTTCGTAATCACGCTTGTTTTGAGCTTGCCATAAATCGGCCAATTTATTGGAGTACACTTCATGAGTTAAGAAACAGCAACCACCGGCTGGCTGAGCAAAATCAGTTAACCCAAACTTTTCCGCTAACTCTAATTGCGGTTTACGGTTGCGGCCACTAAAGCCATACAACTCCTCGCGGTTCACCCAGCCCTCACGCTCTGGCAAGGTGGGATCTAGGTTTAAGGCGCTGAGGGGGCGCAATAGGCGGTCGTCAGCGCCAGATTCACGCGCAATCACTGGCATGGTCCACTTTAGCTGCGATTTGGGGCGCTGCCCGATAACTTCGCCGGTAATAATAAAATCAAACCCTTCGTCACCTGCAAACTCACGTGCTTTGCTTAGCATCAACGTGGCTTGGTTTACCATGAAAATTTTGCAGTCGAGGCAAGGGTTTAAATGGGCGCCATAACCATGCTTCGGGTTCAGCACCACATCTTTATATTCTTCTGAAATATCAACGATATGCAGCTTGATACCTAACTGCTCTGCCACCCAAAGGGCATCGTTTCGTTTGTTTTTGTTTTTATCGCGCTCACGAATGGCTTGCGTATGGCCCTCTACACAAAAACCGGTATAGAAGTTAACGCCTTCCACTTCGATGCCTTGCTCTTGAATAACGCGCACGGCTAGCATGGAATCTAACCCACCAGACACTAACGCTAAGGCTTTGCGCTTAAACGGTTTTTCGGTGGTGGAAAGTTGAGTTTGCGACATAAATTTTCTCATCTTGAGGCTCAAAGCCCCGGTACAATTTGCTGCGGATAAAATCGGGAGGAGTATAACAGAAAGGCGAGCAAGCCCCTAGCTAAGCCTTCGCCATAAAGAACAAACATTAAGGGTGCCATGGGCTATAAAACGCTCTTGCGTTGGCATTGCACCCGTTTAAGACACCACTTCATCGAGCAAGTGTGAGCCAAAATGCTGCTGGCTGAAGCGCACCCTGTCGGCCACACTTTCAAATGGCTGCTTAGCCTGCTCGCGTTGGGCAAGGTGCTTTTCCACTACTCGGCAGCGACGCTCTAAACCATCGTCGTTGGCAATTTGAATGTTCAAACCAGGGCGTGCATTAATTTCTAACATCATGGCGCCCTCGTCTTTATCAAGCACTAAATCCACGCCGATGTAACCAAGCCCAGTAAGCTCATAGCAGCCACTGGCCAAACGCATGAAATCGTCCCAATCAGGCAATTGCACTCCTGCCACAGGGTTGGTGGTATCGGGGTGGCGATGAATAATACGGTTGTGCCAGGTGCCACTAATGGTGATGCCCGTGGCCAAATCTACGCCTACACCAATAGCGCCTTGGTGAAGGTTGGCTTTACCTTGCGACTGCCTAGTGGGCAGCCGTAACATGGCCATCACAGGATACCCCCGCAACACTATCAAGCGTATATCGGGCACCCCTTCATAACTAATAGCCGCAAACACCTCGTCGGGTGTCACTCTGTATTCCACTAAGGCTTTATCACGGTAGCCACCAAGAGAGTAAATTCCTGAAATAATGCCCGATAGATGGTGCTCAATATCGCCTTCGGTTAACAGCTTTCCACCCGCCGTGCGATACATGCCTTCAAACCGATCGGTGATCACCAAGATGCCATCACCGCCTGCGCCTTCTGCAGGCTTAATCACAAAATCAGAACGCCCACGAAGCAATTGGCTAAAACGCTTAATTTGCTGCTCCGTTTCAATCACTGCGTATTGTTCTGGCACACGAATACCCACTTCAAGTGCTTTCTCTTTAGTCAGCACTTTGTCATCCACTAATGGGTACAAATGGCGGCGATTATAGCGCATCACATAACCGCCATTACGGGAATTAATGCCCATCACTCCACGTTTTTTAAGCTGCTTCCACACCTTCCACATGGTTAGCTTCCCTTTTCAGCCAACGCTCGGAAACGAATTAATTCGCTCAAGCGGTAACCACGGTAGTGCCCCATGAGCAACATGATGCCCACCATAACGAGCAACACGCCGGGGAACGTAAAGAAGAAATACGACAAAGCCGCTTGGCTCATCAACAGGTGAGCAAAAGTAGCTGCAATGAGCGTGGCTAAGGCCGTTTTCATTACTTGGCCTGGGCCGCGTTCTTCCCACACGATGGATAAACGTTCAATAACCATGGTTAGAATCACCATGGGGAACAGAGCAATGGAAAGCCCGCGCTCAATACCTAGTTTGTAGCCCACCACACTAATGAAGGCCATGAGAAGAATAACAAAGGTGAGCACCACCGAGAGCCGCGAGAAAAGCTGCAAACGCAAATGCTCTAAATAAGAACGCAACGACAAACCGATGGCTGTGATAACCGTAAACATCACAATACCCGATACAAGCTCAGTTTCACGGAAGGCTAGCGCTATCAGCACAGGCGTAAAGGTTCCCAAAGTTTGTAAGCCCACTAAGTTGCGCAATAGCAGAATTAACAACACCCCCGCTGGAATCATCAGCATCACACGGTAGGATTCCTGTGTGGCAATGGGCAGCTCATACAAGGAGGCGCCTAGCAGCGCACGCTCTCGTGCCTGCGGGTTAGTTTGCGCCATGCGGATAGCATTCACTTCTGTCTTAGCCACACTAAAGCTCACTTGCGGTTTGCTACCACCTTCCACCGCTGCCACGGGCTCACTGCCAAACCACCACACCACTCGGTCTGAAGGTAAGCCTTGTTTCCCCGTAACGGGGTTAAAATAAATCCAACGTTTGCCGTTGTAGCTACGCAGCCATAGTTCAGGGGTTTGTTTTTGCGAGGTGCTAAGCCGTAATGTATGCACGTGCTCAGAAGGTATATGCGCCACCGACAGCAGCGTTTCAATCACTTTAGCCCTGTTTTCTGGGCTAACATCGCCCCCTAAAAGCAACGCTACGTTGTCGTCATCTTTATTATTTAAGCGACGCACCATTTCAGTAATAAAAGTTTCCACATCGGCGGAATGTTGGCGGATCGGCTCCAACAGCGCATTAGCGGCTGCTTTCTCCACGCCCTCTAGGGCCGGCCGAGGCCGGAAAGTTTGCCCAGCCTCTTCCACATTAGTTACCCCAAAGCGCTGCGACAAAGACTGGCGATAATAAATAGTTTGCTCGCCAGAAGCTTGGCGCACCGACCACGTCACTTGCCGGTTGCCATCCACCTCTTGCACGTTGGCACCGTAATTAGGCGAAATAAAGCTTTCATTCAATGTGAGGAAGCTGTTATTACGTGGTGGCACAAACATTCTTACCTTTACCGGCGTGCCTTGGTTGGCATTAAATTGCACCCGCGCATCAAGCACCCACACAGCATCTGTTTCATCTTCTGCCACGGGCACTTTCAATACGAATATTTGATAAAGGGTAGCGCTGCCCCCAATTAAAATAAGAACCAGCGCCAGAATCATTGCATGCAGTTTTACACCACGCATTTAGCTACCTACTACTCAGTAAAGTGCTGACTAGCACAAAAAACTATTATTCTGTTGCAACAGCAACATCGTCGCATCGAGGCTCACCGGCGGAAAACTCTTCAGCAGAATCCACCAATGCGCGCAAAGCACGCAAGCCTTCAGACCCCACCAACAAAGGGTAATTAAAGTGGCGGCGGTCGGCTAAGTTCACGCGCATCGGTACAGCTCGTTCACCAATGCACACGGTTAGCTTCACCACAAAACGACGCTGGGCTGTGCTGCCATCTTCCTCATCTTGCTCTTCTTTGCGCATGCGAATAAGCACGGTGTTATCAATGGGCAATTCTACTTCGCGCCCTTCTTCGTGCTCTGCACCTAATTTAAAGCGCACCCACTCTTCATCATTTTTCTCAAAGGTTTCAATATCGTACGCGCTCAGCGAAGCGCTCTTAGCACCAGTATCTAGCTTTGCCTCGAGCGTTAGGTTTAGTTCTGGGAAACTGGCTTTTTCGTGCAAGCCATAAATAACTTTACTGTGTATGTTGTCAGCAGCCACTGCGGCTCCTCCACTCAATAAACACAAGCTGCCGAATATGGCAATAAGCAGTTTACGCAAAACACCCTCCTCGTTATGCCCGCCTCACAGCGCAGCATATTATGTTTGAAAATTCGTTAGCTATTCTAATGGAATTGCACACGAAAAAGGGCATCCATACGTAAAACCATCTTTAATCTTTCTTATTGTGCGCTAGTTTATCGCTACTTGGTGTTACAAAACAGCTGTGTTTATACACCATACTCAACGTAAATACGTACAAACCAACCAAAAAAGTGTATTATAGGCACCGGTTCAACATCAGCCATTCGGCTGGTCATTCCTTTCCCCTGTATACGGGCACCCGTATACCTTTATTTACTAGGCGAAAAACACTTCATGGCTTCAAGTATCAGTAAATTACGTAACATTGCCATTATTGCCCACGTTGACCATGGTAAAACCACCATCGTGGACAAACTCTTACAACATTCCGGCACCCTCGACGAGCGCATTGATCATGGCGATCGAGTCATGGATTCCGGCGACATCGAAAAAGAGCGCGGCATCACCATCTTAGCTAAAAACACCGCCATTAAGTGGAACGACTACCGTATTAATATCGTTGACACCCCAGGGCACGCCGACTTTGGCGGCGAAGTAGA